>NZ_JBNILH010000004.1:0-488542 GCF_050107595.1 Bacillus infantis | reverse complement strand
CCCACAAGGCCCATATCATCCCTATGAATGGAGAAAGCTATCGTCTCAAAGAGACATACTCGAAATAACAAGAGGGTGGTCAACTTTTACATGAGCGACATGGTCAACTTTTGGGTTGACGATTACATTTCCATACGGGGATGGTTGATGGTGTAGAAATTGATGTTATTAAAATTGGTGATACGGTAGTTAGCGGCTACACAACAGGACAAATTAATGCTCCATTACCAGTTGGTTTTAGTAAATAGAGGAGGAAAGTGAATGTACGAAAAAGTAGATGCAATATTATCTGAAAATAGCGCAGATAATTATTTTTATGACGATGAATTTATGTATGTGCAAGAATTGATGAGTGAGTTTACTAATATTGATTGGGAGAATTTAATTCGAGGATTAAAAGATACAGATGATAAATATAAAATTAGATTAGCCTACTGTATAGATGAAGATAACGGAGTATATGGATTTAATTTATTATTAGATTTACTTAATGAGAGTGATGAAGTGGCTGAATATGCAATAGATTCTTTACGTTCTTTTGATGGTGAAGAGTATAAAAAAATAATTGCTTTTAATAAGCAAATAAAGGACAAAGTAGAGAAATTACTACAAAATGCTAGTTTACCTATTGAAAGGATTTTAAAAGCATTTTTACAACAAAACAAATTATAAATGTTCGTAAATATTACAGCCAGTGGCGGCAGACTGGAAAAGTGGACTGGAAGAAGGCGGCAAGCTGGCTGCCATCATTGCTGCCCTCACCATCCCGTTAATCGACGCCGGGATGTTAAAAAGCGAAGATCTTTGGCGATGATGTTAAGAGGTATGTGAATGTGCCTGGGCTTGAGGGGCCGGTAGCTGTGGACCCATGGGATATGTTCGTGAGATTAATGACAAACGATACAGAGACAATACCTGTAATGTTCTTTCAAAGCTATGAAGAACTGCAGGAAATCATGAAGATTGTTTTTGGAATGTACGAGGATTTTAAGTGTGAATTGATTAAAGTCTATTCCCCCGAATAAAGCACAGTGGAGGGTAAACATCATGTATAAACAAAATATTAATGTTCTGGAACAGCTGCTTTATTATACAGATAAAATTAATATAATAATTCACTTAAGTAAGATGGATAACCCCCTCATGCTCCATTTTTTTGCAGCAAATTACAATTGGAGTAAGGGTTTTGATATTCCGATGGCTATTTTAGAAAATAAAACTTGTGATTTTGGGACTGGATTACTAATGTTTCATTATGCAGATGGCTTCCGTATACTGGAAAATCCAAATGGAGGAATCGATCATTCTCTAGAGCACTGGGGATATTTTCTGAATAAGGTTTATCACAAGCTTGTTAACAAGGAATATAAATCGCAGAAAATTTCCTTTGATCCGGGATTAACAAAAGTACAAAGATATAAATTGCAAAAAATTAACCCTGACCTCCCTGGATTACTGATAAGCCAATCCCCAGGCGTAGTGGTAGATATTCCTGCTATCTAATATAACTTCTTTGCGTACTTCTTCTCAGGGAAACACTTTCCTTCATATTAATTTTATCTCTTTAAGTAACCCACAATAAAAAGCGGAGCAGCAAGGCATTCCGTTCCACAGGCGTAGGTTTATTCGAAAGATTGCAGGAGGAATAGAAATTGAATATGGAAATGAAACCAGAAATCAAAATGGCATTAAAAAATATCTCATTTGAAGATCGGTATAGAAGTCTATCCGCTCGTTATGAGACAAATCCAGATGGTATTGAAGATAGGCTGGAAAGCTATGACAAAGATAAAGTTGAAGAAATATTGAATAGTATAGGGTATCCTGCCAAATTTGATAAAAGAGAAAAGTTTTTTAAGCTAGGGGTGGAAGACAATTCACCCGATTATAAAATATGGTTCAATATTAGTGTAGAGCTTGGAATGACAGAATTTATATGGGTTGTTTATTACAAAAATGAGTTGCAATTGGGAAGCCCCTGGAGTATTTATTCCAGACTTTTAAATCCTTCAGGACAGAGAATAAAGAAGCCGGTATATCGAAGCTATGAGGAATTAGAGGAAATTCTAAAAGAAGCAATTTTGATGTATGAGGATTTTAAACGAGAATTAATTAAAATCTATTCTCCTGATTAACTATTGGCAATTTCAATAAATGGAGGGATCTTCGAAAATGAGTGCTTCAATTTACTACACAGCAAAACGCAAGCAAAAACTTACCCAAGCTGAACAAGATTCGATTGATCAATTACTGGAAAGGTACTCAGTCGATGATGAAATAGAAGAATACTTAAGGACCGAAGAAGGTCACAATTGGACAAGTTTTTATATATATGATCCCGAAAGCCCTTCAGAGCCTGATGTGATTTTTGAGGGTTCAACTGAATTGCCCGATAATAGTGAAGATGCAATGTTTGACGGGGTGGATCATTGGGCTTCACTGCTTGCGGATATTCGAAATGTTTTAGAAGGTGCTGAATGGCATGTGCATGTTGATGACCACATTCTCATTTGGGATGAGAAAAATTTAGAATATGATCTAACAAAATAAAGAAATGCAAATTAATAGAGAAGAACTAGTTAAGGCAGTAGAGAAAATAATGAATGCAGATGGTACGGAAAAGGAACTTGATAGTTTGTTAGACATGCTAGAAAAAAACGTACCCCATCCTAATGTAAATGATTTAATATTTTGGAACGAAGAAGATCTAAGTGCAGAAGAGATAGTAGATGAAGCGCTAAATTACAAGCCTTTTTTTCTTCCTTAAGAACTTGGACAGTATAGCTTGGTATTAACACCTTTCAGCCTCTGCGTTGCTATGTTTATCACTGACGAACCTGCATAATATGAAGAATAAAGGGTCTAGTAAAAGTAAACTGAGGTGTTGAGATGTTTTTCTATTTGCGGCAAACAACCGAAGTTTAAAAGGGAAATGTATATGGATATTAAAAAGAAAATGAAAGCTTTAATAGATAAAAGGAACAAATTAAATTTAAATGATGACTATGGGATACAAAATTGCTGGAATGAAATGATTGAAATTCTTGTGAAAGATGAAAAGAAAACTTTGTATTATTTAGAGCATTGCAGCAAGGGGGAATTATATTGGATAAGTGAGGTTTTTGAAGACATAGCAGGAGCCTTGCAAAGTAAAGAGCTAATTATTTGTTTAAGAAAGTTAGATAATAAATATCCCGAATTGGAAATGAAAAAAGATATTGATACAGCAGAAAGTTATATATAATTTACAGGAAAAGGCCCGCAGCGAAGCTGCGGGCTTTTTTCCTGTTCGTCCGGTACCAGGTACCCTCCGTGGACAAAACGGCAAAAGTGTCTTTTGGGTATACCTGGTACCTGATAATAGCTGCTGCCAATTAAAGCATCGGCCCGATCCCCGGCCCAAACGGAATGCCGAAGAAGTAGAATACGAGGATCAGGATGATCCAGGTGATCAGGAAGCAGATGGAGTACGGTAGCATGAGGGCGATGAACGTCCCTATTCCTGCTTTTTTATCGTATTTCTGCATGAATGACAAGGTGATGACCATATATGGCATCAATGGTGTGACGATGTTTGTGGACGAGTCGGCAATCCTGTAGGCAACCTGGGTGAATGCAGGGTTGTAGCCCAGCTGCATGAACATAGGGATGAATACAGGAGCCTCTAGCGCCCACTTGGCTGATCCTGATGTGATCAGGAAGTTCAGCATAGCGGTAAAGATGATATAGCCAATGATAAGGCCGATTCCGGTAAATTCGATATCCTTCAGGAATTCGGCGCCGTTAACAGCTACCCATGTGGCGATATTGGACCAGCTGAAATAGGCGATGAATTGAGCGATGGCAAAAATCAGGACGATATAGCCGGCCATATCTTTCATGGATTCTGCCATGTACTTGGCAACATCACCGCTTGATTGGATGTTTCCAACTGTCATACCGTAGGCAACCCCGATCACAATAAAGAAGATAAGGGTGATAGGAACGATTCCGTCAATGAATGGAGACGGGACAATGGTTCCGCCTTCGCCGCGCAATGGGCTGTCAGGCAGGAAGAGAGTGACAAAGATGATGGCTAAATAAACTCCTCCGGCAATGACGGCATTGCGCAGGCCTTTGCCTGCTTTCGGGTGGTCCTCTGTGACTGCTTCCTCGACGACATCTCCTTTATATTTGCCAAGGCGCGGCTCGATGAACTTAGTGGTCACAAGGCTGCCGACAATGGTAAGAAGGAAGACGGAAACGATGTTGAAATAATAGTTATCAACTGGTGAGACGGTAAAACTGTCATCAATGATCCTTGCAGCTTCCGTGGAAATACCTGCAAGCAATGTGTCTGTTCCGGTAATGACAAGGTTGGCTGTGAAGCCGGCACCGGCTGCAGCATACCCGGCTGCAAGGCCGGCGATCGGGTTGCGCCCGACCTTGTAGAAAACCATGGCGGCGAGCGGCGGAATCAGTACCATTGCTGCATCTGAGGCCAGATTCCCCATGATTCCGACAAACACAACGGTATAAGTGATCAATACAGGCGGTGATTTCAAGATGGTTTTCCTGATGGCATAATCAAGCAAACCGACTTTCTCGGCCAAGCCGATACCGAGCATCATTGCCAGTACGAGGCCGAGCGGTGCGAAGCCTGTAAAGTTATCGAGCATCGAGCTGAGGATATACTGCAGACCTTCACCTGACGCTAAGCTTTTGACGGGCAGCTCTTCCCCTGTGCCGGGGTGGACGACTGTAGCACCGAACGCTTTAAAAATCGCTGAAGCAACAATGACCAGAAGCGTCAGGACCACGAATAACATAAATGGATCCGGCAGCTTGTTTCCTATTTTTTCAATTCCGTTCAGGAATTTCTGAAAAATGCCTTCCTTTTTCTGTGGACTTGTATTTGGCTGATTTTCAAGTTTCATGAGGACCCCTCCGATAACTTGGAAGGCATTACACCTTCCGGAATTGGACATGTATAGGGATTTCCGTCCCTGAATAGAGCAAACTCCTGCTGTACTTTTTCAAGCTCTTCTTTTTCCGTCAGCATCCTGATAGCTGTCAATGCCAACGCCTCCGCTGCCCGCAGCATACCTTTATGGGCATAGCTGCTGATTCCCTGGGCAGTCATCTGCCAGGTATGAAGCGGCGTTCCGAGAGCAGAGGTGGAAGCTGTCAATTGTGCGGTCGGGATGACCCAGCTGACATCTGATACATCGGTTGAGCCAGGAAGGATGCCATCCTCCGGTTCATATGGTGAGATTGTGTCTGCCAGATATTTTCCGGCAAATTCACTGCCGTCCCCTATGTAGCCGAAGCCTTTTAAAATATCTATATAGCTTTCTTTTTCGCCTTCAGAGAGCGTGTCCCAAAGCTTTTTCGCGTAGGCTTTTTCCTGCTCGTCCGGCTTTTCGATCCCTGCCTCAAGCAGGCTTTCATGGAGAATGCGCTCCAGGCTGCGGTTTGGGATATAGTTGGAACAGGCTTTATCAAACTCAATGGTCAGCTCTGTTTCGGTCATTAAAGCGGCACCTTCCGCAATTTTGCACACCCGCTTGTAAATATCATCGACCTGCTTGACCTTCGGCGAGCGGATCAAATATAGAACCTCTGCATCCGCCTGGACCACATTCGGGGAAATGCCGCCGGTATTGGTGACCGCATAATGGATGCGCGCCTCCGGAATCACATGCTCACGGAGGTAGTTGACCCCGACATTCATAAGCTCGACTGCATCCAGTGCACTCCGCCCAAGGTGAGGGGAGTTGGCCGCATGAGAGGAAAGTCCTTTGAAGCGGAAAAATACCTGATAGTTTGCAAGGCTTGATAAGCTCATGATGCTGTTGGCCGGCGACGGGTGCCAGGTAAGGGCGATATCCACTCCGTCAAAAACACCTTCCCTGACCATGAAGGTCTTGCCTGAACCGCCTTCTTCACCAGGACACCCGAAAAATTTAATCGTCCCCGGCATGTTATTTTCCTCTAGATAGTTCTTGGCGGCGCAGGCTGCTGCAAACGCACCGGTGCCAAGCAGATTATGTCCGCAGCCATGGCCGGCATTTTTCCCAGTCGGTTCTGGAGAGGATTTGCCAGGCTCCTGACCAAGACCGGAAAGGGCATCAAATTCTCCGAGGAAGCCGATGACAGGGGAACCGCTGCCATAGGAGGCAACAAAGGCTGTTTCGATATTGCCGGCATTCCGTTCAACCTGGAACCCGGCTTTTTCACATTCCGCTGCGAGAAACTCAGCAGAATCATATTCTTCAAAGCATGTTTCAGGATGATGGTAGATGTATTCGCTTATCTTTTCGAAAGTTTGTCTATTTTCAGATAAATACGTTTTTACGGGGGAAGTCATCAGGTCACTCCTTTAAAATAAGTCAAATATCGGCTGTTATAAGGAAGCCTCTTTTTCCAGGAATCTTGTGATTACCCGGACGCCTTTGGCAATGTCTTCAATGGAGGCAAATTCATCTGGATGATGGGAAATGCCATCCTTGCAGGGGATAAAAATCAATCCGGAAGGCCATTTAGCTGCCATATTCATGACATCATGGCCGGCGCCGCTGTTCATGCTGTGGGCCTTTAAGCCAAGCTCTCCGCATATGCCGGTGAGTTTCTGCTGCATGTCGGGATCAAGCATGATGGAATCATTGTTGATTAGAGTTTCAACGTGGATTTCCACCCCGCTGTCTTCAGCGGCCTTCTGGCAAAAGTCCTTTATTTCTTCAGCAAAAGAACGTTTCAGCATGTCATCGACACTGCGGATATCAATGCCAAGCTCGATTTCTCCGGGGATAACGTTCATGCTGTTCGGTTTCAGATCAACGGTGCTGACTGTCGCAACGAGCGGCTGGATGCTTTCTTCACTAAGCTGTGACGCCCTTTCATGCACAAAGGTGACGAGCGGGGCGATGGACACAAATGCATCTTTGCGGCTATGCATCGGAGTCGTTCCTGTATGGCCAGCCATTCCGTGCACACGCACTTTCAGGCGGACTGGGCAGGCGACGCCGTTTACAATTCCGATTTCTGCGCCATGCTCTTCGACTTGGGTCCCCTGCTCGATGTGAAGCTCTAAAAAGCAGGCAAGCTTTTCAGCAGGCAGTTCTGCTTCTTCAATCCTGGACCAGTCGAGCCCGAATTCCTCGGCAGCCTCTTTTACAGAGACACCATTGCGGTCAGTCATTCTGCCGGCTTCCTCGCTGTTGAGTTTTCCGGAAACTGCTTTGCTGCCGATAGTGGATAGGCCGAATCGCGCCGACTCTTCTGAGACAAAGCAGATGACTGCGATATCTTTGGCTGGCTGGAATCCTGAATCCTTCAGCGTTTTGACGGCGGCCAGGGCGCTGAGCACCCCGGCTGGGCCGTCATAGCCGCCTCCGTTCACGACTGTATCAAGATGGGAGCCGACAGCCACAGGAGGCAGGCTGCTGCCTGTTTTCCATATGGCCCACTGATTGCCGGCCGCATCCTGATGGGTATGTAGCCCGAGCTCCTCCGCCACTTTCCTGAACGCGTCATGGGCAGCTTTTTCCTCGGCGGTGAAGCTGAGGCGGGTGAAGCCCACCGGCTGGTCCATGCTGGAGACTGTATTCAGGATGGCCAGATTTTTTTCAAGCCAGCTGTTCAGTTCAGCCATTGGAGGAGCCGCCTTTGATGATGCTGGCGAAGGTATCGACCGCTGCCGCAAGCACTCCTTCCTCATAATCGAACTGAGGATGGTGGTGAGGGAAATCAAGATTAGTGCCAAACAGCATATAGGTGGCCTTGCCGCCATGCTCCTGGACCTTGTTCATCATAAAGCTTGCATCCTCAGAGCCTGAGACAGGGACTGAAGGGATGACCTCTGTGACTAGCTCGCTTGAAGCGCACCATTCCTGGATTTTCGGGATGAGCTCCTCATCGCAGGTCATTACCTCGGTGACGCCGACAGGCTCGATTGTGCAGGAAACATCATGCATATCGGCTGCCGCCTTAATGATCCGAAGGGCGCTGTCAGCCATATAGTCGCCGATATCATGTGTTTCACCGCGGACTTCAATCTCCATATAGCTGTCCTCAGGAATGATGTTTCGTCCGCTTCCTGCTGTCAGGCGACCAACGTTCACACGGGTGACGCCGTCAAAATGACGAGGGATCGCATATAGATTATTGGCTGCAGTCGTTGCGGCAAGCAGGGCGTTTTTGCCGAGTTCCGGATGCATGCCTGCGTGGGAAGAGACTCCCTTGAATGAAACATTGTATTTTGTTGAGGCCAGGAATCCTGTCGTTGTTGCGGCGATTGTTCCGACTGGATAGGAGTGGATCCCGATATGCCCGGAATAGAAATAATCGACATCATCAAGCCAGCCTTTTGCTACCATTGCTCTTGCACCGCGCCCGCCTTCTTCAGCCGGCTGGAAAAGGAGCGTGAATTTTCCCTTGAGTTCATTTGTATGTTCTGCAATATATTTCGCTGTCCCAAGGCCGATTGTCGCATGGCCGTCATGTCCGCAGGCATGCATCACATTAGGTTCGCCTGAGGCAAACTCATGCTTGCATGGGAGGTGGGATTCATCGGCTGATTCAAGAATCGGCAGGGCGTCGATATCAAAGCGGAACCCGATATGGTCTCCAGGTTTTCCTGTATCCCAAGTCGCCACAAGGCCTGTGTTGCCGCCTGACAATTTATCAAGCCATTCTTTCTCGACTCCCCAAGCAGCTGCTTTTTCTTCGTGTGCATCCAGAGCTTCTTTTTTCGGCACGCCGAGGCGGGCATCTTCCTGCAGGGCGTCCTTCCCGATATGGAGGGTAAAGCCCATCTTCTCAAGTTCCTTCCCGATCCGATAGGTTGTGATATATTCCATAAAGCCCAATTCCGGCAGGCTATGAAGCGTCCTGCGCCATTCCACTAGCTGCGGAGTAAGATTTTTGACAAACTCGCTGGTCATAGTTAGCACTCCCTGTATGTAAGATTTTGGTTGTTTCCTAATTTATGAAAGTTCTAGAGATATTAGCTGGTGCAATCATCGGAGTTTTGGTTTTCGGATAATTGCCGTTATGTTTCCTTAAAGGGAGTATACTACAATATTTAGAAAATTGATACTTTGTAGAAAAATTCACAAACAGGTTATACAAAGATAGTGAGAAATAAGGCTGGGCAAGGCTGGACGCAAAATAAAAAGCAATCCGGCAGAAAGCTCCTGCTGGATTGCTATTAATTACCATTCAGTAACAGTTTATAAACCTTTCTCGGCCTGCCTTTTGACTGGCCCGACTGGACTGACTTGCTTTCAGCGAGGCCGATGGTCTCCATTTCGGCAAGGATCCGCCGCGCATTCCGCTCAGTGCTTTCCAGCCAGCCAGCCACCTCGCGGGAATTCACTTCTGTTTTTTTATAAAAATTGGACAATGTCTGGATTTTAGAAAGAGCGACAGGAGAGATATTCGCTTTTTTCAGTGTGTCTGCCCATTCCTCGTCACTCCATTTTTTAGAATGAAAGGTAACTGAATCCCCGGACGGATGAAACTCTGTCAGCTCCACGTTTTCATCAACAAGAACGATTGCCGGCTTGGCCTTCTGCCTTGCGCTCCTGAGTGCATTCTGCACATTTTCCTCAGCCTGCAGGGCAGTGATCCCATATCCAAGCCCGATCCTTAGGCGGAACTGGGTCTGGGCATAAACCGTCTCAATCAGATCGTAAAGATCCTTTTTATCAAGCTTGATCTCAACCTCGCCGCGCGTTGTATAAATAAAATAAAGGCCGTCGCCGATCTGGACATATGAGCCGTTCACATGCTCAGCCAGCTCGATAAGAAGTTTCTTCATCGCAAGCTCCTTGTGCTTTCTTTCATATGAAAAAAAGAACTCGCCGTCATTGTCCGGCTGGATGAGCTCGATTCCGAGCAGCGCCATCTGAGACCGCTGGTACCAGCTTGAGTGGCCCCGTTCCTTCAGGATCCTCAGTGCAAATTGAATCGAGAGATGAGAAGGGTACACCCGATAGCAGGGAATATTCATTTTTTTAAGGTAATCATATACTGACCGCAAACAGGTAAAAGCCGCTTCAGTCCTGCCTTCACGGTAAAGCTTTATATGAAACTCGGCCAGCTCCTCAACAGGGCGGAAATCCGGATAAGAAAAAGAATGGATCTCCAGGCTCTGCAGAGAGAAATAGCGCTTCGTCGTTTCAAGCTCTTCTTCCTGAATCGTATCCAGGCTGATGCTTTTTATCACCCGTTCCTTATCGAGGTAGCATTCCAGCACCTTCCCAAGCAGGCTCGCACCGTAAAGGGGAGGGTAAAAGCTGTTCTCCTCGCAGATCAGATTCTTTGATAACGCATATGTATAAGGGACCTGCCCGGAAAAAAACCACTGGTCAATCCTTTGCTGATTTTCCTCAATGATCCCATCGATATCCTCCAGGCTCCCATAATAAAAAGGAACCAGCCGCAAATCCGAAAAAGACTCTGCCGAATCCATAATATGCCGGACCGAATCCTCAGGCCCGATAACCCCTAACGCAATCTCCATTCCATTCACCTATTTCCGCATCAGCTGTAATCATCTGCCTATTATATACCACATTTACGGTACCAGGTACCATCAGTGGACAAAAAGAGGTGAAGTGTCTTTTTGTGGTACCAGGTACGCTCCGTGGACAGATGGGGAGGAAGTGTCTTTTTGTGGTACCAGGTACTCTCCGTGGACAAATAGGCGAAAGTGTCTTTTGGTGATACCTGGCACCAGAAGCATTTGGCACCAGAAGCAAGATTCCCTGAACTTATTGACAAACCCTTTATATAAATATAGATTCAAAGTAATGAGAAAGCGTTTTCCTGAAAGGGTGAAAAGGGTATGAATTTAACAATAAAAGATATAGCCAAAATGGCAGGCGTCTCTGTTGCCACCGTTTCGCGTGTGATCAATAAGAGTAAGCCTGTTAATAGTGAAATAAAAGAAAAAGTTGAGAGGGTTATCCGCGAAACCCAGTTCCGTCCCAATGCACTTGCAAGAGGGCTTATCAGCAAATCTACTAATCTAATTGGAGTTATATTCCCGCAGATCAACTATACCTCCGCCGAGCTGATCAATGGGATCGAGGAAGTGGCTAACAGGAATGGCTACAATATTATTCTGAGCAATACCAGGCTGGATCCTGAGATGGAATTAAAATCTCTTGAAATATTCAGGGATAAGCAGGTCGACGGCATTATCCTATCCGCAATCCATACAACCGAGCGCCATGTGAAGCTTATAAAAGAAAACAAGATCCCGGTTGTTGTGGTGGGGCAGAAAATGTCTGAGCATCACATCCCCTGGGTGGATGTGGACAACTATGCACCTGTCACAGAAATGGTGAGGTATTTGGTTCGCTGCGGCCATGAAAAAATCGGGATGATCCATGGGCCGCTGCATGATCAGTCAGCGGGATATTCGCGCTACAAGGGATTTATAGACGAAATGAACCGCCAGGGGCTTCCTGTAAACCGGGATTACCTTATTGAAAGCAATTTTTCCTCAAGGGATGGATATGAGGCCATGGAAATTTTGCTTAGGAAAATGGATCTTCCGACTGCAATTGTATGTGCTTCCGATACAATTGCAATTGGATCTAAAAATTGTGCAGAGGACCGGGGATATCGGGTGCCGGATGACTTTTCGATCGCAGGCTTTGATGATATTGAACTGGCAACCCTTGTGCGCCCTCAGCTGACAACAGTCCGGGTCGACTTTGAGTCCATGGGGTCCATTGCAATGGAGGCTCTTCTGCATAATATTGCACAGCCGGGCGCCGAGACGCTGGAGCATTATGTAGATTACCGGCTGAGCCTGCGGGACAGCGTAAAGAAATTGGTATAACTGATAGAAAAAATCATTATTTCATAGAAAAATATACTTTTAGGAAATCGTTTTCAAAAAGACTTGTCAAACTATTAAATA
The DNA here is from genome assembly GCF_050107595.1 of Bacillus infantis. GTDB lineage: Bacteria > Bacillota > Bacilli > Bacillales > Cytobacillaceae > Bacillus_AB > Bacillus_AB infantis_C. The sequence continues at coordinate 476,625 of NZ_JBNILH010000004.1, read as the reverse complement.
ATTTATATAATCATAAATGTAAGAGCTAGGAAAACCTTTTCACAACTTATGCAGAAAGAGCGGTTTTCGCTCTTGTCTGCTACTATTCTTAAATAGAGAGGAAGTAAAAAAATGTTCAATTTCTCTAAATCAGGAATGTTCAAAAAGACGGCCGCTGCCGGCATGGCAGCCGCATTAACCTTTTCTCTAGCAGCCTGCTCAGGCAATTCGTCTGAAGGAGATGCAGGCTCAAAAGATGGGAAAGTAAACATTATTGTTACAAACGGCAAGGGTGAGATTGATGCCCAGTTCAAGCAGGCCGCAAAGGATTTCATGGCTGATCATAAGGACATCAATGTACAGGTTGAATCAGTGGCCGTCGGAGACGCATTGAACGTTTATGATAAGCTTTCCGCTTCTGGGAAAACGGTTACATTAGCGATGTTTTCTCCTTATGATGCCACTCATAAATATAAAGATGTAGGAATTGATTTGTCTGATGAAAAATGGAATGAAGAAACAAGCGATGCCATTAAAGATGAAGAAGGAAATGTAATCGGTTTCCCGTTCGCCCTGGAAGGTATGGGACTTGTTTACAACCAGACAGTTGTTGAAAAAGCAGCAGGCGAAGGCTTTGATCCATTCTCTATCAATACACGTGACAAGCTGGCAGATCTTTTGGACAAAATCAAGGAATCTGGTGTGAAGCAGCCTGTGGCTTATCAGACTGAAGCATGGTCAGTTGCGAACCACTACAGCTCTCTCTTTCTAAATCAGACAGAAGATCCAACTGAAACTTTGAAAGAAGTGCAAGCCGGAGAATTCGATTATAACAAGAATGAAGCATGGAACGGCTACTATGACACAATGGACATGCTGATTTCCGAGGACTACAACATGTTCGGCGCACGTCCGACAGGCCAATACTATGATGCTGCGCACGTAGCTGTCGGAAAAGGCGATTCTGCGATGCTTTTCAACGGGAACTGGGCTTTTGATTCTTTGAAAGCGCTTGAAGGCACAAACTTTGGATTCATGCCTGTCCCTGTCGACAACAATCCTGATAACCCGCTGAACAACAAAATTGCAGCCGGTCCTACTCAAGCATTTGTCGTGAACAAGAAAGCTTCGAAAGAAGAACAGGACGCTGCGAAAGAATTCTTGAATTGGCTTGTATACGATGAAGCAGGACAAGACTTCATCGTTAATAAATCTCAGATCATCTCAGCATTCAAAAACAATCCGAACAAAGTAACCAACCCGCTTGGCGTTGCCATCAGTGATGCGCTTGCTGCCGGCAAAACAATGCCTTTCAGCACCAACTATATCAATACAGGGGATTGGACTACTATCCTTGGTCCTGAGGTTCAGAAATACATTGCGAATCAAAGCAAGAGAGAAGACCTTGCAAAAGCATTTGAAACCTATTATAAGACTCACCAAGAGTAATCCAGACTCAAGTGAAAACAAAAAAGCAGGCGGAGAGCACCTTATCCTGCCTGCTTTTTTTACCTAACAGACAGGATGTGGAAGCATGAAGAAAAATAAAAAAATAGGTGATATCGGCAACTCGCTTTTATTCCTGGGCCCTGTTTTCCTTTTTTTCTGTATCACCGTACTGGTCCCATTTGGATACGGCCTTTTCCTCACTTTTAATACCATGCAGACCCCGGCTGATCCGGTGGTGTTTGCAGGCCTGGCGAACTATGTAGAAGCTGTTAAAGATGCGGAGTTTTGGAAATCGCTCTGGCTGACACTTAAGTTTGTTGTGGCAACCGTGTTTTTTGTCAACTTGTTCGGTTTTGGTTTGGCGTACCTGGTTACGTCCGGCCTGAAAATCCAGAATTCATTAAGGACTGCTTATTTCACCCCGAACCTGATCGGCGGACTGGTCCTCGGTTATATCTGGCAGTTCATCTTTGTCCAGTCGCTGCCTGCGCTGGGCACCAAGCTCGGCATTGAATGGCTTGAGCTTGGCTGGCTAGGGGATCCGACAATGGCTTTCTGGTCGCTTGTCATCGTAACCATCTGGCAGACAGCCGGCTATATGATGATCATTTTCATCGCCGGATTGATCAGTGTGCCAAGAGAACTGATCGAAGCAGCCAAAATTGATGGAGCCGGCCCGATGAGAAGGCTTCTGAACGTCACATTACCTTTAATGATTCCTTCGTTCGTAGTGACCGGGTTCCTTTCTTTAAAAAATGCATTCATGGTGTATGACCTGAATTTCGCTCTCACAAATGGCGGCCCTTTTGGCAGCACCAAGATGGTATCCATGCATGTCGTCAATAAAGCCTTTATTGAATCGAACTATGGGACAGGACAGGCTGAGGCCATTATCCTGTTTGTAATTGTAGCGGCTGTAACCGGCTTTCAGGTTTATTCCAGCAAGAAAATGGAGGTCGAAGCATAATGGCCAGGCAAAAAATTGTCACTACCACTTTTCTATACCTACTGGCAATCATTGCCTTAGTAAGTTTTATTTTTCCTTTTATTTTGCTCATCGTCAACTCATTCAAAACCAATGGGGAAATCCTGACCAGTCCCTTCGCCCTTCCGGAAAACTGGAATTTCGCTCATTTTGCTGATGTGATCAACATGATGAACTTTGGCGTCACCTTCAGGAACTCGTTCATCGTTACCACCCTGAGCACATTGTTCATTGTCTTTTTCTCGGCCATGGCGGCATACCATCTGGTGAGAAGGCCATCCAAATTCAATAAATTCTTTTTCACCGTGCTGGTTGCATCAATGGTAATCCCGTTCCAGTCGCTCATGATCCCGCTGATTTATATCTATGGGGCGAAGCTGCAGCTGATTGACGCGATTCCCATTCCGCTACTGATTATTTTCTACCTTGGGTTCGGCAGCGCGCTTTCCGTATTCATGTTCCATGGCTTTATCAAATCGATCCCGATAGAAGTTGAGGAAGCAGCAAGAATCGATGGCTGCAATTCCCTGCAAATCTTCTTCCTGATCGTCCTTCCGATGCTGAAGCCTATCGCAGTTACGATTTCCATTTTGAACGTGCTGTGGATCTGGAACGATTACCTGCTGCCATCACTGGTGCTGAACAATGAATCGGTCTATACAATGCCGGTCCAGATGAAAGTATTCAACGGCACATATATGAATAACTGGGAACTGCTGATTCCGGCGATTCTTTTGACCGTCATCCCGATCCTGATCATGTACATGATCGGCCAGCGAGCGATTATTAACGGTGTGATGCAGGGGTCTATAAAATAAGCTGGACTTACGCCAAGGAGTTTCTGGCTTGGAAGTAAATGTAAGACGGAATGATTATCCCGGATTTTGGGGAGAATCCCCGCAAATTTAGGGAGAAAAAATAGAAAACCAGGCAGAGTATCTGAAAAAGTGGGCTGAATCAGTGTGAACCGGCGGCAATACCGGTAAGTATTTTTCAAAAAAAACGCCATTTACACTGATTTCACACCTGAACCAGGCAGAAACCTGCCGGAAAAAATGCATGCACAACGAAAGGATTGCAGCGAGATGAAAAAAGCATGGTGGAAAGAAGCAGTAGCTTATCAAATTTACCCGCGGAGCTTTATGGACAGTAATGGAGATGGCGTCGGGGACTTAAAAGGAATCGTAACGAAGCTTGATTACCTTAAAGACCTGGGGATTGATGTGATCTGGATCTGCCCGATGTATAAGTCGCCTAATGATGATAATGGCTACGATATTTCTGATTACCAGGATATTATGGATGAATTCGGCACAATGGAGGATTTCAATCTTCTGCTTGAAGAAGTCCATAAGCGCGGGATGAAATTGATCCTCGATCTGGTGATCAATCATACGAGCGATGAGCATCCATGGTTTTTAGAATCCAGGTCTTCAAAAGATAACCCGAAAAGGGACTGGTATATCTGGCGTGACGGCAAGGATGGCAAGGAACCGAATAACTGGGAATCCATCTTCAGCGGGCCGGCGTGGAAATATGATGAGGAAACAGAACAATATTTCATGCACATTTTCTCTGCCCGTCAGCCGGATTTGAACTGGGAGAATCCTGATGTAAGAGAAGCCCTCTACGAAATGGTCAACTGGTGGCTTGAAAAAGGAATTGATGGATTCAGGATCGATGCCATTTCACATATCAAAAAAGAGCCCGGTTTCCCGGATATGCCTAATCCAGACAACCTTGATGTGGTCCCATCTTTTCCGAAGATGATGAACTTCCCCGGGATTGATGATTTCCTGACAGAATTCGCTGATAGGACGATCCGCAACTATGATGTCATGACCGTTGGTGAGGCGAATGGAGTGGGCATTCCAGATGCTGACAAATGGGTCGGCGAGGAAAATGGCTATTTTAATATGATTTTTCAATTTGAATTCCTGGACCTGTGGGACAAGGACACAAAAGATACTGTGGACGTCAGGGCCCTCAAGAAAGCTTTGACCAAATGGCAGGAAGGCCTTGAAGGAAGGGGCTGGAATGCACTGTTCATCGAAAACCATGACCAGCCGCGCCGTGTTTCATCCTGGGGCAATGACCAGCAACACTGGAAAGAAAGCGCGAAAATGCTTGGGGCGCTTTACTTCCTGATGAAGGGAACGCCTTTCATTTACCAGGGCCAGGAAATCGGGATGACCAATGTGAAATTCCCTGCCATTGAAGACTATAACGATGTTGGAATGGTGAACTATTACAAAGTGGAAGCCGCAAAAGGCGTGCCGCACGAAGAAATAATGGAAGTCGTCTGGAAACAGGGCCGCGACAATTCACGGACTCCGATGCAGTGGGATTCCTCGCATATGGCCGGCTTTACGGAGGGAAATAAAACGTGGCTGGGCCTTAACCCGAATTACCGTACTATCAATGTTGAAAGCCAGCTAAAGGATGAAGATTCCATTCTTCATTTTTATAAAAAGCTGATCACCCTCCGCAAAGAGAATCCAGTCTTTGTATACGGAGAGTACGAGCTTTTCCTTCCTGACCATCCGAATCTGTTTGTCTACACCAGGACAATGGGAAGCGACAAGGCCCTAGTGATCTGTAATTTCCATGGTAAGCCTGAAAAAATGGAGCTGCCCGAGGCAATCAGCTGCGCTTCAAGTGAACTGGTTTTAAATAACTATGATGTTTCTGAAATAAAGCTGCAGAAGGAATTCGCATTAAAGCCTTACGAAACAAGGGTGTATTTTCTAAAGTAAGAATAGAGCAGCAGATTTCTTTTTGCACTCATTTTTTGTAAGAGTTTTTCTCCTGCAGAAGGTTTAGTCACAGAGGCTGCCTGGCGGTTTAGAGCGGTACAGGCTGCCTGATAGAACGGGCTGTCCGCTTGAAAAAGGAGCAGAAAGAGTTTCCCTTAATACCAGTTGCAGCAAGTACAGCGATGGAGGATTACGATGCTTAAATTAGATGAGAAAATTGAATTCCAGCCGAAAGGCAATGATATTTTAACGATAGGCGAAATCCTGATCGACATGATTTCGGAAGACTACAGCCCGGCAGATGAGCCGGCAGTATATCATAACTATTTTGGCGGATCACCGGCCAATATTGCCATGAATGTGAAAAGGCTGGGAATCCGTTCCCTGGTCGCTTCTGCAGTAGGGAAAGACGGGCTGGGAACCTTTCTTATCAGCCATCTCCGCAAAACAGGGATCGACCCGGGACTTGTTCAGCGCGTGGATTCGTCCACCAGTATGGTTGTGGTCGCAAAAAGCAAAGGAACGCCAGATCCCATCTTTTACCGCGGGGCAGACTATCAGCTTGAATACACGGAAGAGCTTGAAAAGGCGTTGCTGGATTCAAAAATCGTCCACTTTTCCTGCTGGCCGCTTTCCATGGCACCGGCCCGCCATACTATTGAAAAAGTGATTGAAAAGGCAAGGAGCCAAAAGATTCTGGTCTGTCTGGATCCGAATTACCACGAGATGGTGTGGAAAAAAGGCACGGAAGGAATTGAGTACGTTAAATCCATCATTGGAAAAGTGGATATTGTGAAGCCTTCGGAGGACGATGCTGAGCGGCTGTTCGGAAAAGACACCCATGAAAATCAGATCCGCAAATTCCTTGATCTTGGCGCAAAGCTTGTCATCCTGACGATCGGCAAGGATGGAGCAATCGTATCCAATGGCGAAGAAACCTTCCGCATCAAGCCGCTGGCGACTGAGGTAATCGACACGACCGGTGCAGGGGACGCATTCTGGTCAGGATTTTATACGGCACTGGTAAAAGGCTTTTCCTTAAAGGAAGCCCTGGAGCTGGGTTCAGCAGCAAGCGCCTATAAATTAAAATTCACAGGTGCAGTCTGCAGCATGCCGCCGCTTGAACAACTAAAAGAATTGTACGGACTGTAGGAGGGGTAGAAATGGCAGTTAAAAATCAAGTACAGCTTATCACGTATCCAGACTCCCTCGGCGGAGATCTGAAAATGCTCAACAAAGTCCTGACAGAACATTTTGCTGACATTTTCAAAGGCGGCGTGCATATCCTCCCGCCTTTTCCATCTTCAGGCGACCGGGGATTTGCCCCGCTGACGTATCTTGAAATTGAACCTGAATTCGGCGGATGGGAAGATATCCGGAGGATCGGGGAAAAGTTTGATGTCCTTGTCGATCTGATGGTCAACCACATCTCGCAGAAATCCGAGTATTTCCAGGACTTTTTGGCAAAAGGCCGCCAATCCAAGTATGCCGATCTGTTCATCACCCTCGACAAGCTTTGGGAAGACGGAAAGCCTGTACAGGAGGATATTGACAAGATGTTCCTGCGGAGGCCGCTCCCGTATTCAACCTTCACAATAGAGGAAACCGGCGAACAGGAGACGGTATGGACCACTTTTGGCAAAACAGATCCCTCTGAACAGATTGACCTTGATATCAAATCAGAGCAGGTCAGACAGCTATTAACCGACTTCTTCACCAATTTCAAGGAGCAGAACGTGAAAATTGTCCGCCTTGATGCAGTCGGCTATGTGGTGAAAAAGCTTGGCACCAGCTCCTTCTTTGTCGAACCGGAAATTTATGAGTTCCTTGACTGGATTATGGAGCTGGCGGATTCCCTGGGCATTGAGCTTCTGCCGGAGGTTCATTCCCATTATTCCATTCAGTACAAGCTAGCGGAACACGGCTTCTGGATCTATGACTTTATCCTGCCATACCGTGTACTCGAGACCCTGATCAACAAATCAAGCAAGAACCTGGCTGACTACCTGAAGAACCGTCCGCACAAGCAGTTCACCATGCTCGACTGCCATGACGGCATCCCGGTCAAGCCTGACCTTGACGGCCTCATCGATACAAAGGAAGCGAAGGACATTGTGGATGTCTGCCTTGAAAGGGGATCGAACCTGAGCCTGATCCTCTCTGACGAACATAAGGCAGAGGATGGATTTGATGTCCACCAGATCCGCTGCTCCTACTATTCCGTCCTGAACAGCGACGATGATGCCTATCTTGCTGCAAGAGCCATTCAGTTCTTCACGCCGGGCGTCCCGCAGGTCTATTATGTCGGGCTTCTTGCCGGTGAGAATGATGTGGAAAATGTAGCGCGCACCGGCGAAGGCCGCGAAATCAACCGCCATAACTTCAGCCTTGATGAAATAGAAGAATCCCTGGAAAAGCCAGTCGTCCGGAGGCTCCTGAAGCTTATCCGCTTCCGCAATGATTATGAAGCATTCGGCGGAGAGTTCCGGGTCATCGACTCACCAGACAGCGAAATCCGCCTCTCCTGGCAAAACGGCAGCAAACACTGCTCGCTGTTCATTGATCTGCAAACTAACAAGACTACTATCGAGTATATCGATGACAGCGGGGAAAAGGCTGAGTATATCGTTTGAATTTAAGACGGGTACCAGGTACCGTTACCAATACAAAAGGCAGAGCTGCGGCTCTGCCTTTTGTATTGCGGGTGCTGTCTTCTGATAGGGTACCAGGCAGGGCAAAAGGACAAAAAGGGTGGAAGTGTCTTTTTGTGGTACCAGGTAGGGCCCATGGACAAAATGGGCTAAAGTGTCTTTTGATGATACCTGGTACTCCCCATGGACAAACAGGGTGAAAGTGTCTTTTTGTGATACCTGGTACCCAATTACCAGGCAGAATGCCGAAGGATAAAAAATCCTTATTTTTACATTTTTAATGCTATAATTCTATTAAAGAAAGGAGAGATTCAGGTGAAAAGGGTAGTTTCTTTCATATCAGCTTTAATTGTGGCTTTTGCGGCATTCCCGTTCCTTAAGGCGGAGGCTGCGTCTTTTTCTGATACAAAGGGGTTATGGGCCGAAAAGGAAATTTTGACTCTGTCTGAGAGCGGTATCATTGGCGGTTATCCGGATGGTAGCTTTAAACCGAGCAAGCCGGTAACAAGGTATCAGGCAGCTGCCATGCTGATCAAGGCCTTGGATTTGCCTTTTGTCACGAATAAAGAGACAGTATTCAAAGATATTAAAAAAAGCTCTCCAATGTATCAGGTGGCAGCAACGATCAATGAAGCTGGCATCATCCGCGGTTCTAATGGATACTTCCGGCCGGGTGAACCGGTCTCAAGGGCTCAAATGGCTTCTATGCTGACAAGGGCTTTTGAGCTCCAAAGAAATGAGAACTTTTACTTCCTGGATATCCAGAGGGATTATTGGAATTACACAGATGTATCCGCCCTTGCAGCAAGCGGCATTACTGGCGGCAAGGGAGACCGGACTTTTGCCCCTTCAGAAGCGACTTCCCGTGCAAGCTTCTCTGTGTTCCTTTACCGGGCTTTAGTTGATAAGGAAAGGGCCGGTATTGAGCCAATGGCTGGGGACTATGGAAGGTTTGTACTAAATGGAGAATATCTCTACGGGAATAGCATTCCAGGTTTTAGTGCTACATTAAAGGCGGATTTTAAGGATAATGTTTATCCTGAGCCGAAAATAACATATCCATTTAAAGAAATTTACGGTAAGGAAGCAGATGAAGAATTCAGATTCTATTATGGAAATGACGCCAATATGCAAATAGTCAATGGAGGCATCCTTTTTGCACTCGTTACTCCTGAAGGAAAGAAGCATTACCTTTTTAAAGAAGGCAAATTCACTGAAACAGATTTGCCTGCTTACTCAAATACTTATTTCTTCAACAATAAAATTTACTATACAAAGAACAATAAACTGATCGAAAAGTCAGGGGATGTTGAAAAGGCTGTATTGAATCTTTCTGACTATAACATTGATTATTCAGGTTCAAAAGTATTTTATATGAATGGGAACGACCTTCTTTCATTTGATTTGTTTACCCATCAAAAGAAAAAGATTTACTCGGGAGTAACTGGATTCAATGAGTTTGAAGGTAAAATAGCAGTCCTGATCAGACCGTATGGAACGGTTGTTACAGACTTAAACGGCAACGTACTCGATAAATGGATGCTTGGCTCCTTTCATGAAGAACTCCTGGGTGGTCTCCATGTACAGGATGCAGCCGATGGCGGCGCAGGATTTATTAAACGTCCTTAAAGAAGCATACAGGCAGCGGGCCTAAGTCCGCTGCCTTTTAATATTGATCAGTATTATGGTACCAGGTACTCCCCGTGGACAAAAAGGGCAAAAGTGTCTTTTCATGGTACCTGGTACCGAAACAACTGCACTCTAATTTTACTCATCCGGCACAATCCATCCGTTTTCTACTCCAGCGTGGAAGTTTCCGTCTGCGTGGGTTATGAAGAAGCTGATGGTGCCTTCACCTTTGCTGCTTTCGGTATAAATAAGCAGCTGTTCTGTTTCAGGAAGATAAATATAATATGTTCCATCCTCCATTTTGTATCGCTCACCCGGGAGGCTGGCGGCTTCTTCCTGGAATTGCATGGCCGGGGCATCTGAATTCAAAGAATCAAGCTGTTTATTATAATACGATATGAAAAGCTCTTTATCCTCGTACTTTTGTATCCACTCATAGAACCCATCCTCATCTGGCCCTTCAAAGGCAGGGTTTCCGTGCAGGGACTTGGCCTGGGAGGGGGCATCTCCGAAAGTGAGGCCTCTGACGATAAACTGGCCGTCTCTTATGGATAGAAGTGGAGGTCCTGAAATACTATCCTTTTTTATGTACTCCCCATCCAGATACACTTGCGGTGTATGACAGGACTCATTGGCTGCAGTCAATGTAAGTTTGTCGCCAGAGCGGATCATTACACCGCCGCAGTCTTCAGAAAGATTGTTTGTGTATGTAATCTTCTCGCCTTCAATAGTCCCCGAACCTTCCATAACATTGAAATATGATTCATTATTATTAGGATTGATGACGGAACCGCTTAATTGATATTGGATTGTATTGCCGTCCTGTCTATCGATTTTTAGTTTTCCCAGGTTATCATCACTCAGAAAAACCCATTCTCCTTGCCAGTTAAACTCCTCTTTTTTAAATGTTTCCAAGTTTTCTTCAACTTGAACCGTTTCTTCTGTGGCTGTCTTTTCCGCCACGGATTCATCCGGCTGATCAATATCTTTAGTACTCGCCTCTTTATCCATAATTGTGCAGGCTGAAAGGATCAGCGCCAGAGAAAGGAATAGAGAAAAAAGGAAGCGTTTGTTCTTCATAGCTGTCTCTCCGTTTCGAATTTATATTTCTGCTAAAATTTTTGGTACTCGAAGATAGTACCGCCAAGAGGGAAAAATGACCAGTATTCCCAGTATTGTCTTATAAGGAAAAGGATTGATTTTTCATGAGCAGAAGTATGCCTGTGTATTCCTTATTTCCCACCTTTTCGCGCCGTTTCGTGAATAAAAGACTTCATTTTACCCTGTTAACAAGAATTTTGTAGAACGATTAATATTTACATAATTTTCAAACAATTAAATAATAGAATTGGAATTAATAGATTAGAGGAGGAATATGATGAAGCGGAAATCGTTAGGTATGGTTCTGGCAGCGGGGATTGTTTTGACAGCCGGTTCTGTCCAGGCAGCGTCAGCTGTTACACCAACTCTTGCACCCGTTGTGCAGAATCACGGCTATGCAGACAGCAAGCTATTGAAAAAGATTAGTGCAGATAATATGTACAACACCATTGAAATGCTCTCGAAGCAGCCCCGCGAGGCAGGGACTGAGGGAGAGCTGAAAGCAGTAAAATACATAGAAAGCGAGTTTAAAAAGCTTGGCTATCAAACGAAGATCCAGCCTTTCCCTATCTATGACTACCAAACAAACCACGTCTTTGTGAAAATTGGTGACCAGGATTTTGAAGGTACTCCACATGCATTCAGCGGAAGTGCCAGCGGGAAAGTAACCGCTCCGCTGGTTTTTGCAGGAAAGGCTACAGTTGAGGAAGTCGGCGAAGATGTGAAAGGGAAGATCGCTCTGGTCGAACGCGGTGACATTCCTTTTGTTGAAAAAATCGCCAATGTCCTTGCAAAAGGGGCAGTGGGCGTTCTTATGTATAACAGTGCCCCGGAAGGCAGTGAGTTTGGACAAGCAGGCGAAGGGCAAAATATCCCGGCGGTGGCTATCGGCAGGACAGAAGGTCTTAAACTTGCTGAGCAGGTGAAAGCGGGAGAAGTTTCCGTCAGCTTGGACGTGGATGTCGAAAAAATCGAAAAGACCTCCTATAACGTGATTGCCCATATGAAGGCTAAAACGAAAAAGCCGACTGGGCAGATCATTACGGTAGGGGCCCATCATGATTCCGTGCCGGGCGGGCCGGGTGCCAATGATGATGCTTCCGGTGTATCTGCAGTTCTGGAGCTGGCGAGGGTTTTTGCGAAAGAAAAGACTGATACCGACATCCGCTTCCTGACGTTTGGCTCAGAGGAAAGGGGACTTGTCGGATCTTCCTATTATGCAGCTTCCCTGCCAAAATCAGATGTTGAAAATATGGTCGCCCATTTCCAAATGGATATGATCGGAGGCCGTGATGCCGGAAAAGATAAGCCGGCCGGCGGACTGATCATGTACACGATTGATGGGAAAAAGAATCTTGTAACCGACCTCGGCGCAGAGTCGAGCTATGATATCTTCAACCAAGTAATCCCTTATGGCCAGCTGGGGCGAAGCGACCACCAGCCATTCCATGAGCTCGGCATTCCTTCAGCCCTGTTCATCCACTCGCCTGTCGAGCCCTGGTATCACCAGCCAACAGACACCATTGATAAAATCGATAAGAAAAAACTGCTGCAAGTCGCCAAAATCGTAGGCTCCTCCGTCTACGAAATAGCCGATCCCAAAACCCCGGCAATCATCAAATACCCGTTTGAAGACAGGGCAGTCGACTAAACATAGCAATAAAAACAGGCGCCAGGCCATTAGCTGGCGCCTGTTTTAATCTGCCTTATTTTGGCGGTGCCATTCGCGGTACCAGGTACGTCAAATGGACAAATGAAGAAAAGTGTCTTTTGTGGGTGCCAGGTATGGCAAAAGGACAAATCCAGCAGAAGTGTCTTTTTATGTTACCTGGTACCACAATAAAAATATCAGAAAAAACCCACTAGTTGAACTTTAATTTTTCTATAAACAATGCAAATAATTTTCCGATACACAATAAAGTGATAATGAAATGGGTAATTTTAATCACGACTATATGCTCATTCTGATAAAGGCAAACCTGCTGAAAGGCAGGGACGCAAAGCCATGGGTCTAAGGTTCCTTATAGGGGCTATGATCGCCAGGCCGCCGGATTAGCCTGAATGCACAGATGGCTGTTCCAACTATTTGGAGTGGCCATCTTTTTGCTTTTTACCGGTAAACATGCAATGAAGCCATATATTTTTCTTACCCGAAATAAAACAATTAAAGGAGAAGAACATGCAGCCAAGAAAGTTAATTATCATTGTAGCCGTTGTGCTGACGCTCATTGCAGCGGGCAGCTATCAATGGCTGCAGGCGGACCAGCCTGCAGAAGCTAAGGGGAAGGACAGCCATCAGGAACTGATAAAACCATTCGAGGTGGCTTCAGTTCAATTTAACCCCATTTTAAATGAACGGGATAAAAACGTAGAAGAGCTTTTAAAGGTGACTGAGGAGGCCTTCAAGAAAGGCGCAAGGCTGGTTGTTGCTCCCGAGATGGCAACAACAGGCTATTATTATGCTGACCGTAAAGCGATCGAGCCTTTTGTGGACACGATTCCTGGAAAGACGACCGATGCTTTTGCCAAGCTGGCCAAGAAATATGACTCCTATGTGGTATTCGGTATGCCAGAGGTAGATAAGAAAACGACCCTTTATTATAATGCTGCCGCTCTTGTCGGTCCTGAAGGCTATGTAGGCAAATACCGCAAAACGCAAATGTGGGAAACGGAAATGCATTGGGGAGCTTGGGGCGACCTCGGTGTTCCTGTTTTTGACACGAAGCTTGGAAAAATAGCCATCAATGTTTGTATGGATTCAGCTTATTGGGAGACTGCAAGATTAGCAGGAGCGCAGGGTACCGATATTCTCGCATTCCCTACTAATTCATCGGCACAGGCCATTTCTGCCCTGCCTGCAAGGGCTCAGCAGAATGGAATGTACGTAGTCAGCGCCAACCGTTCCAATACAGAGAACGGCTTCCATATGATCGGCGGCAGCGCCATCTGGTCACCGGAAGGCAAAAAGCTTGCTGAAGCCGCTGTAGTCATGGATCCAAGCGAAGATATCAATGAAACAACGATTACGTATGCGACGATCGATCCGAAAGAGTATGATAACCGGAACAAAGAGTATTTGAAAGAACGAAGACCTGAGCTTTACAAAGATCTGATGCTGAAAGTCGCTCCTTGGGACTATACAAAAACAGCAGAACCGAAGGATGTTACAGCAGCCGCGCTCCAATATGAGCCTGCCATTGGCGACAAAGAGGCCAATAGGCAAAAGGTTGCGGATCTGATCAAGGATGCTAAGGAGAAGAACGCGGACTTGAATCTTGTTGTCCTTCCTGAGCTTTCTGCAACAGGTCCTGTCAAAGGTCTGGATAAAAAAGAGATCGAAAAGCTGGCTGAAAAGGCTGACGGTGAGACAGCACAAGTCATGGCTGCTCTTGCAGAAGAATTCAAAACATCGATCATCTACGGATTTGTTGAAAAAGAAGACGGCAAGCTCTATAACTCTGCTGCGTTGGTAACAGAAGATGGCGAGATGGCCGGTAAATATCAAAAAACACATATAAGCAAGAATGATAAAAAGTGGGCCGAGGCAGGAAATGATTTGCCTGTGTTTGAAACTCCGGCTTTAGGTAAAGTCGGGATCCTCATAGGCGAGGATGCTGTCTATCCGGAAGCTTCCGGGGTGCTCGCAGTCAATCGTGCTGATATCATTGCCATCCCGTCAGCGTGGAATGGGCAGTATGGCGGCGATATGGAAATCGAGAAGCGGGTATCTGCCAATCCTTATCCAGACGGCTCAATGGTGACATGGGATGCAGTGGCAATCGGGGCCCAGGCCTATACAGTTGTGGCCAACTATACAGGAACGGAAGAAAACTACCTGGGGCGCAGCAGCCTTTATACACTGGATCCGCTCTACGCGCTCGATCAGCCGATGGCAGCCTCAAGCAGCAGTGAAGAAGCGTTCATCGTTTCCTTTAAGACGGTACAGCCTGACGCATGGTTCAATCAGGAATTCCTGATCGTCTCAAGACAGACAGCTTATTTCAAGCCGCTTATCGAAGAGTAAAAATAAAACAACAGGGAAAAGGCATCCCCCATGCCTTTTTCTTGTTTAAAAGAAGGGCATGGAAAATATGAATAAAAAGAACATTTCGTTTAAATGGAAGCTCCTTGTGTACTCCCTGCTTCTGGCGATCGTTCCGATGGTGCTTATTGGGTTCTTTGTGGATCGCACTGTTACTGACCGGACGGAAAAAGATTTTATCAGATCGAGTGAAAGAGAAATTAAACAGGTGGACAATGCCATTTCCATCTATTTTCAATCCATCAGGGAAAATGCCCTGCTATTGGCGACGAATCCAGATGTACAAAAGGCAGATGATAGCATCACTTCTTATATTAATGCATCTGGCGGTGACACGATTGAGATGACGCCTTCCCAAAATGGCGCACTGGAAAAGGAAATTTTCCAGGTGTTCTCGCAGTTCGGCAGCACACATACAAATGCAGCCTATGTTTATATGGGAACTGAGGACGGCGGTTATGTCCAGTATCCGGAAGGGCCTACCACCCCGGGCTTTGACCCGAGAGAGCGCCCTTGGTACCAAACAGGTATTGACAGCTCAGGCGAAGTTAAAATGACAAGCGCCTATGCGGCAAACGGCTCTGACGCTATCATTGTCAGCAATGTATCAGCCATTGAACAGGGCGGGAAAAAAGTTGGTGTGCTTGGGTTCGATGTCAGCCTGGGCGGACTGACAGACCTTGTCAAGGACATTAAGATCGGGAAAAATGGCTATGTTATGCTTGCCCAAGGGGACGGAACGATTCTGGCGCACCCTAAGAAACCGGAGATGAACTTTAAGGCGATTTCTGATTTGAAAATTAATGGTCTGACACAATCATCAAAGGATGGCTCTTTTGAAACAGAAATCGACGGCAAGGATTATGTGCTGAATGTAGTAAGCTCTAATAATGAAGGATGGAAATATATTGCCGTCATAGAACAAGGTGAATTGGCTGCAACAGCCGGTCAAATCCGCCAGGCCTTACTGATTTTAGGAGCCGTCGTGGCAATCATTGCTGTGCTGGTTTCCATCTTTATGAGCCTTCGCATCACAGGCAACATTAAAAAAATCAGCGACCTGTCTATGCTCATGTCGAAGGGCGATCTCACACAGCAGGTGGAGATCAAATCTAATGATGAAATTGGGGAAATGGGCCGGAATTATAACCTGATGGCAGGTAATCTTAAAGAAATGATCACTAAGATCTCTGATGGTTCCCAGCAATTATCAGCAACTTCTGAGGAGCTGGCAGCGGGCTCGGCTGAGAACCAGAAGGCATCCAACCAGATTTCTGAATCCATCCAGGGAGTTGCTTCAGGTACAGACCAGCAGAGCGACGCGATGGAAGAAGCAGTCGGAGTCATTAATGAAGTAACCGGGCATGTGGAGAAGGTCGGGGCAAGCATGCTTGCTGTGCGAAATTCAATCAGCCAATCGGCGGATACCGCCAATAAAGGAAGCGAGGTTGTCAGCAGAACTGTCCAGCAGATGGGCGAGATCAACCAGCATGTCACTTCCTCTGCCGAGAAAATCGGCGAGCTGAGCGAAATGTCCAATAAAATCGGCCAGATTACAATGATGATCCAGTCCATCTCAGAGCAGACAAACCTCCTTGCCTTGAATGCAGCCATCGAAGCGGCAAGAGCCGGGGACCATGGAAAAGGGTTTGCTGTTGTAGCGGATGAAGTCCGCAAGCTGGCAGAGCAATCAAGCCAATCAGCCTTGCAGATCAATGAAATCGTTGTTGATATCAAAGAAGGAATCCAGGATTCCATGGACCTTGTCAACAAAGGATCAGAGTCCGCAAAACATGGCCTTCAGCTTGTAACCGAAAGCGGAACAGCCTTCGGTGAAATACGCGGCTCTGTCATGGGTGTTGCAGAAGACGTCACGGAAGCTGGAACCGCCATGGATACAATGAGGGAGCGCATCCAGGAGGTTGTCCAATATATTCAGCAGGTATCACAGACAACGGTTGAAGTGAACGACCACTCTCAGACCGTTGCAGCCTCATCCCAGCAAATGAGCGCTTCCATGGAAGATGTTTCATACGCTGCGCAGGAGCTGGCCAAAATGGCCGTTGAACTGCAGGAGGCGATTGGGCAGTTTAAGCTGTAATCTCTTGAATATCAGGAAAAAGGCAGGGCGCAAAGCTCTGTCTTTTTTGTCGTGCTGAAATAGAAGTGATAGGGACTTGCCTATAAGCCCGATGATTGTTGGGCGTCTGACAGCTATGGATACCGAAAGAAATTCTCATGATGCAGGAATGTAATGGCGCTGAGCTTTGTGCTCCTATGGGGCATGGTGTGTTGAGGTACTTATAGGTAATATTTCCTGAAATGAATAAGCTTCCTTGTAAGTTATTGTAAAAACGAAGAAAATTGTATATGCTATACATATACAGTATAAACAATTTAATTGATGGCCAGTGAAAGCGGTGAATTCATGCATATTGTGATTTCAAAATCGAACAAGGAACCCATTTATGCTCAAATTACCTCACAAGTGAAAAAGCAGATTCTTTCCGGGAAGCTGCTGCCGGGGGAAAATCTCCCTTCGATCAGAAAGCTCGCCAAGGATCTTCAGGTGAGCGTCATCACGACAAAGAAGGCTTACGAAGAACTCGAGCGGGAAGGATTTATAGAATTCAGGATAGGTTCAGGCTCTTTTGTGACTGAAAACAGCCTGCAGCAGCTCCAGGCCAATTCAGTTGTGTTATATGAACAGGAAATTGACCGCTTGATCAATGAACTGATCGGGACCGGTTTAAGCTTTGATGAAGTTAGAGAAATATTTGAAAAGAAGCTAAGGGAGCGTGGGCAGGCATGAGTGTCATTGAATTAAAAAATGTTTCCAAGAAGTTTGACGGCTTCGGCTTGACGGATATTAATCTCCAGGTGCCGAAGGGGTATATCATGGGTTTAATCGGGCCAAACGGAGCCGGGAAGACGACCTTGATCAGCATGATCATGAATACGATGTATCCGGACCAGGGAGAAGTTCTCTTATTCAACAAGAAGTATGAAGGAAATGAAGTTTTTTTGAAAAATAAAATCGGCTTTGTCTATGACGATATGGGAATTTATGAAGATGAAAAGCTCAAGCGCCTAAAGAGCATGTTTTGCTCTTTTTACCCAGGCTGGGATGAGGAGCGGTTTAACCGGTATATGAAAAAGTTTAAACTTCCCTTGGATAAAAAGTTCAAGGACCTGTCCAAAGGGATGAAGATGAAATTTTCGCTGGCACTTGCTTTATCACATGACGCTGAACTCCTTGTTCTTGATGAGCCCACTTCCGGATTGGATCCTGTATTCAGGAGGGAATTGATCGATATACTCAGTCAGATCCTGATGGATGAGAATAAGACGATTTTGATATCATCGCATATTACGACTGAACTGGATAAGATTGCGGACTATGTGACTTTCATCAATGAAGGGAAAATCATCTTAAGCGAAGCCAAGGACGATATCATCGACGCCCACCTGATCATCAAGGGTTCAAGCGAGGTGCTAAAAGGCATTTCGGGGAAAAATTTAATCGGTCTGCGCTCAACAGAAACCATGTTTGAAGCACTGATCAAAAAGAGTGAATTCCAGAGTGACCCTGAATCACTCGGCCTTTTAGCAGAAACACCGAATTTGGAGGATATCATGTTCTTTTATACGAAGGGGGAAGGGGAGACGATATGAGTCATTTAATCCGGAAAGACATCCTTGTGCTGGCTAAACCGAGGAATATTTTGATTGTCCTGTTTTACAGTATTTTTCTGGGAATCTTTTTTGAAGCTCCGGAAAGCAGCGCTGTCTTGATTCCTCTTTTCCTTTTGATGGATTTGGTCAACCAGGAGGAAAAGTACCGGACGCACAAGTTTCTAATCAGCCTTCCTGTTAAAAGGAGCAGTGTGATTGCTTCAAGATATATTGAAGGGCTTCTATTTATACCCTTTGGAGTTGCCCTGACCCTGATCGTTATGTTGATTTATTCGGCAATGGCTGGGGAGGCCATCCCGGTCAGCCCTTCAGGCCTTTGGGCCGCAGCTGCTTTAATGATCGTTCTGGCCAGTGTGTACTTTCCAGTGTATTTTAAATACGGAAAAGTTGCCTTTTATATCATCCTTTTCAGTGTGGTCGGTGTACTGGCGGTCATTTTTTATATGGACGAAAGCTCTTCTGTCCCTGAGTTTTTACTTCGTTTCTATAGCGCTGCCATGGAAAATAAATGGATTTATGGCCTGGCAGGATCGGTCATCATCATGCTTGTTTTTTACCTGTCTTACCGTTTGTCTGCAAGGATTTATCAAAAGAAAGAATTTTAGGAGGAGTATGTATGTCTAAAAAAGCGATGATTATTTTAGCTACCTGGATTTTTGCCCTTGGAATTATTGATGTGGCCGGCCTGATTGAATATCCAAGGCCCTTTGACAGTGCTGGCTGGATTCTGACCATCATCGGAATTGTGCTTTTCGTTGCAAGCA
Source organism: Bacillus infantis (assembly GCF_050107595.1). Classification (GTDB taxonomy): domain Bacteria; phylum Bacillota; class Bacilli; order Bacillales; family Cytobacillaceae; genus Bacillus_AB; species Bacillus_AB infantis_C. The sequence goes on along the minus strand of NZ_JBNILH010000004.1, from coordinate 457,573 downwards.
ACTTTATGAAAAACAATAAACAGGCAGGGAGGTAGTCCCCTGCCTGTTTTTAATTGAAAAGGAAAATGGTGTTGAATCTTAATCAGCAGAGATCCAAAAATTAAAATGAGTCAGCTGCACAACTCCAGAAGTATATACGGCTTCATCCTGCTTAGAAAGCGATGTTTATTTTGGGCAGGTGATTCCTACTCCGGTAAGGCAGCCGGCGCAAGCGGCAAGCCCAACGCCTGTCCACACTGCCGCACATGCTGCTGAGCAAAGGGCCTTTAAAGCCCATGGCAGACTCTCGAATCCTTCCTGCAGGCAATCAACCCATGCAGCCTGTACTGTAATCTGATCAGAATCATTCAGGATCTCTGTCCGGATATATTCTTCATCCTCATAGATTCCTTTGACTGTCTGGGTTTCATCCACAGTAGAGAAAGATAACTCAAATTTATTGTCCTTTGTTTCAATGGCCATCAATTTCAAATTTGCCAGGTGGCTGGTTTCGTCATAATAGGCCACCAGGAATTTGTTTTGGAATGGAATAGGGAATACCAGGCTGAATCCCCCAATCCCCTTATAAAGGTTCAGGCTTCCCTTGTTGAAATCTACCGGGTACTTTCTGGTCAGTTCTTTAACCGCAGATTCCCCGCGGAGGCTTTCCACCAGGGCATTTTCAGAATCGACCTTGATTTCAAAATGCACCTTCTCATTTGGTGAGATATAATCAGCCGAAATTGCCATTATCATCACTCGCTTTCTTTTATATTGGTATTAAATACAATCAATGGCATTGCCGCCGATGCATCCGGCGCAAACCGCACATGCTGCCGGATTGAGGCCGAAGCAGGCACCGCAGGAGCCGGCACATGCCGCCTGCAGCCACCAAGGAAGATTGCCCCATAGGCGTTTCAAGCATTGGGAGAAAGTTTCCTGAACGGCAATGTCAGATGATTGCTCTTTGGCGATCTCCCTGAAGCTCTGGTCGAATGTTGAAGCTACTGCATTTGTTCCATCAGGATTTGCAAGGGAAAATGTCATGGTTCCGGCAAGCTTGTCAGCTGTAATGGAAAGCAGTTTTACCGTAAAAATGCTTGCCGCCGGATCAACAAACACCATCAGGCTTTCGCTGGAACTGACATGCCCGTTATCCTCTGCAGGTTCAACAGGTATGACCACCGTAAATTTCGGTGTATGGGCATACACATTTTTTGTAATTCCATCTAAGACTAATTGGCGGTTTTGGCTGAACTTCTGTACTTCTTGAAGCCCGAGCACCTTTTGAACCAGCACGGCCTTTTCATTTAACTTTGTGCTTTGATGGAGCCCTGAATGATATTTCACATTAGACAAGCTCAGCTCTCTGAAACGATTTGCCATTTGTTTCAACTCCTTCTTATATAGTGGAGGCGGCACCCGGATTCGAACCGGGGCATAAAGGTTCTGCAGACCCTTGCCTTACCGCTTGGCTATGCCGCCTTATATTCCTAAAAGTGAAAACAAAATGGCAAAATCAATCTTATCCGGAATTTTATTTTGTTTTTCTTTTGATTGATTTCTATTGAAAGAATTTCACTTTAAAGTATTGAGAAGATGATTGGGAGGTGGAGATATTGCATACTGATTTAGAGGTGATTGTCTATTCAAACCCTGACTGTTTCTTTTGCCATCAGTTAACGGGTTGGCTGAATGCCAGGGGGATTCCATTCACGGAAAAAGATATCAATGAAGAAGAAGCTAGAAATGAATTCAAGCAAACAGGGGCCTGGGGAACGCCGCTGACCATCATTAAGAGGGGCCTGTCAGCGGATCAAATAGTAGGATTCAATCAATTCAAGCTTGCCCGGCTATTGGATATTAAATAAAGAAAGAAGCAACCGGCCGGGTTGCTTCTTTTATTTATGGCTGATTTTCTAAAAGCAAGGCTTCAAGCCGCCCTGTATTGAAGCCCAGTACACTTTTTGTTCCTTGTTTGCCATGTATCAGCGTATAGGGCGTACCAGGCAGCTGCTGTTCGAGGAATTCGGAATAGGCTTCCTGGTCGCGCATGATATTTTTCTCTTTATAGCCGACTGAGCGGCTGGAAAGCCAGTCTTTCAGCGCTCTGCAGTAGCCGCATTGGTCACTGGTGTATATAATGACTTCCAAATTAATTCCCTCCAGTCTCATCATTATATCTTTTTGCTTTTTCCTCCAAAAAAGTATGTTTCATATCCTGCACAGTCGAGATCAATAGATCCATTCTCTTTTCCAGCCTGATTAGTAAATAAACAGTGATGGCAATGGGAAATCCGACATTCCCGAAAAAGTTGAGCCACTCTATTCCATCCATAAAACAACCTCCTTTTTCTCTTTTTTTCTTTCTGAAAATATAAAGTGAAATTAAAACGCCAGATGTAAATCATTTATATAAATATCAAAAAAAACCATTTTTACGAACAAATGTTCTGTTTTGGTTGATAAAAATAGTATATTTTTCACTTTAATAAGAGAGGGAGGGTAAAAATATGGAAAATAATATACAAAACCTGCCAAATAAATTCGTAGACTTCTATACAAAGCACAGAAACTTCTTTGAACAGCCGGTTGTAAAAGCATTTCTTGAAATACCGGAACATTCTAACTTGCTGCTTGAGGCGTTTTTATTTCCAAGCAGCGAAAATGTAGCGCATTTAAACGCCAGGTTCCGAAGGTTTTATTTAAGAGCAAAAATATATAAATACTTATCATCTCTTATCCACTTTTTTTCAGTGGATTTTGATAAAAGAGAAAGGAATAGGAGGGAGAGATACCAATTGATTGTTGATAGGCCAATAAATGGGGAACAGGATAGTGAGCAGAATATGCTCGATCATCTCGATCACCATTGGCCGGATCTTGAGGATCAGCTTAGCTTGGGCCATCTGTCCAATTTGGTTTCAGACAGGAAACTATACAAAGCTATTAATCATGAAATCCATGAGAAACAGAGGAAAATCCTCTATCTTTTTTATGTAGAAGGCTATGCTAACAAGGAAATTGCGCAATTATTCAATGAAAGTCCGCAAAACATCTCAAGCCTTCGAAAAAAAAGCCTGGAAAAATTGCGTAAAGCTGCAATGAACAAACCTGTTGAGCGGAGGAACATTAGTTAATGGAAGAATATCTATCAGGACCCACAAGAGAAGAAGTGCTGGATATGCTGGAAAGCTTAACGCCAAAGATCAAAAAGTCACTGAAGAATACACATTATCAGGACCGCGAAGACCTGGAACAAGAAATAAAGCTGAAGGTCCTGGAAAGCTATGACAAAATAATGAGCCTGGAGGCACTGGACTTTGAAGAAATGTTCACTTTGTATCTCCAAAATCAAGACAGCAAAAAGGAACCGTCCCGGTGAGGGCGGTTCCTTTCTGTTTAAGGAAATGGTTCTCCGTCTAACAATGAAGTTTCTGGCTAACGTCCTGCAGCTTCATATAGATTTTTTAAACCATCAGCGAATTTTCTTCCGAAATTGATTTATGATTGAAGGGCTTGAGGATGCCGCTTCAGGTGACATTTTCTGCAGAAATCTGCTTGCTGCCTGGTTATGCTTTACCATTGTTGATTCGCACCAGGCCAAAGCCTTCACTATTGAATGGGTAGCCAAGTTTCTTGGAATTCCTGATTAAATAATTGTAAATCCTTGAGTTGATTAATTCAGGCTCGCTTCTGTTTATGCGATTCAATGCCAGGGCGATCAATCCGGCAACATGCGGGGCTGCCATTGAAGTCCCAGTCATCTCGCGATAGGAAGCATTAGGGTAGGTGGATAGGATTTTATAGCCGGGAGCAACAAAATCGACATTATAATTTGAATTAGAAAATGGCAGAAGACTTCCTTTAAAATCAACAGCCCCGATTTGAAGGACTTCTTTATAATTGGCCGGAAACATGACTTCATTTGTATCCGGATCGCCGTCCCCATAATTTCCGGATGAGCAGACCGTTATGATGCCCATCATATTGAGCTTTCTTAATTGATCATGCAAGTCATAGTTTTCCTTCATGCCGCCCAGTGAGAGATTGATGACAGAAACCCTTTCATTGGATGGGCCATTCCAGTCCCGCACATATTCCAACGCGCGGTTTAGATGTTCGTAGCTTCCCTGTCCATCTTTATTGATCACCTTTAGTATGAGCAATTTACTCTCTGGGGCAACTCCGGTAAATCCATCCGGAGTTTGTCTGGCAGCAATGATGCCTGAAACATGCGTCCCGTGACCGGCATAATCAGTCACATTCCCGGGATCTCCTCCATCATCGTCCGTAAAATTATAGACTCCAATAATATTCTCCTTTAAATCAGGGTGTGCGATATCGCAGCCGGAATCAATCACAGCCGTTACATTTCCAAGGCCCCGAAAAGTGTCCGGCCAAAGCAGATGAGCATTGATCATCGCAACCCCCATTGGAAGATGTTCCATTAATGGATTCGGCATTTCAACTTGTGCAGGAAACAAAAATAATTCTTCCATCTCTCTAACCTCCTTTATATAAAAAGTGAAAGACGAACAAAATAATCAACCTCCAATCTCCCGTTGCCTCTCCCGGTGCCAGGTACCAAGCGTATACTTCCTGTTATGGAGAAAATCCTGAAAGATTCATACTAGCGCTCTGACGGGCCGTTTCGGCTACCCTAAGCACACTGTCCTTCACAGAAGAACAAATTTGCTATACATGTCCATTGCCCCTGCCTGGTACCCAGTAAAAAGGATACCTGCAAATGTAAACATAAGGTAAATATTATTTCCATATGTTCTGAATTCAAATAATTTTCTTTAAAAGTAATAGATTTTGAATCTTTTACATGCTATTATTTTATTGTTTGTTAAGGGAAACTAAGGGGGAATCACGTTGAAAAAGAAGTTTGGCAAGAAAGCAGTAGCAAGTGCCGCATTAGCTTTAGGTTTGATTGTTCCGCAAGTCGCTCCAACGATTACTTATGCAGATGTTATGAATGAAGATATTGTTAACCTGCGTATAGTTGAAACAACAGATATTCACACGAATATTATGAACTACGACTACTATAAAGGTTCATCTACGAATGCATTCGGCTTGGCGAAGGCTGCTACTCTTATTAAGCAAGCCCGCTCAGAAGCTGACAACAGCCTGTTATTTGATAACGGAGATCTTCTCCAGGGAAGCCCGCTCGGGTCTTATGTCGCTGACAATAACCTGATGAAGGATGGCTATGTGCATCCTGCCTATAAAGCTATGAATCTATTAGGCTATGATGCTGCAACTGTCGGAAACCATGAATTCAACTATGGCCTGGACTTTCTTGACAGCGCTTTAAAAGGCGCAGAGTTCCCATATGTAAATGCCAATGTTTATGATACAGAAGGAAATAACTTTTTTACTCCTTATGAGATCCTTGAGCGTAAAGTGAAGGATACGGATGGAGAAGAACATACAATTAAAGTGGGCGTCACAGGGTTTGTTCCTGATGGGATCCTGAACTGGGATGCCAAGCACCTTACCGGCAAAGTGGTTGTAGAAGATATCGTCAAATCAGCTGAGAAGGTAGTACCGCAAATGAAAGAAGCGGGAGCTGACATCGTAGTTGTCCTCTCTCACTCCGGCATTGCAGAATACGATCAGGATAAGAAAATGAAAGAGTATACAGAAGGCATGGAGAATGCTGCTTACTACCTGAGTAAAGTCGAAGGCATTGACGCTATCCTGACAGGGCACCAGCACTTAATGTTCCCGAACGCTGCCAAGCCTTCATTTGCAGACGGCAACGGAATTGATAACACAAACGGCACCATCAACGGAGTTCCGACTCTAATGCCTGGTTCATGGGGCAATAATATCGGAACGATCGACCTGAAGATTGAAAAGGTTGAAGGCGAGTGGGATGTGACTGAAGGAAAAGCTGAATTAGAGCCTATCACAGTCGGTGACCAGTCGGTCAAGGAAGATGCTGAAATCATCGAAGCGGTTAAAGCTGAGCATGAAGCGACCATTAAATATATGGAAACACCGGTTGGGGAACTGAAAGGCGACCTTAACACATATTTCGGACTTGTACAGGACAATGCAGCAATGGAAATCCTGAACAGGGCCCAGAAGTGGTATGTGGAAAATGCACTGAAAGGCACTGAGCATGAAAAACTTCCTGTCCTTTCTGCAGCAGCTCCATTCAAAGCGGGCCGCGGCGGCGTTGATGATTACACTGACGTCAAGTCAGGCACAATTGTTCTGAAAAATATTGCCGATTTGTATCTTTTCGATAATAACGTAGTCAATGCAGTGAAAGTAGACGGAGCTAAGCTGAAAGCATGGCTCGAGTGGTCTGCAGGCCAATTCAACACAATCGACCCGTCCAAAACAGAGGAACAGTCACTGATTAACAGTGAGTTCCCTACCTATAACTTCGATGTAATCGATGGTGTGACTTATGAGGTCGATGTCACTTCAAAGCCTAAGTATGATAGAGGACAGAATCTGATCAACGCTGATGCCAACCGCATCAAGAACCTGAAGTTCGAAGGCAAGCCAGTCACTGACGATATGGAATTCATCATTGCCACGAACGACTACCGCGCGGCCGGAAGCAATCTGATGAACCCGGGCGGAGTGAACACAGTCCTGAAGGCGCCGGATTCAAACCGCCAGGCTATGATGGACTATGTAAAAGAAAACAAAACCATTGACGCATCCGTCAACAACAACTGGTCATTCACACCGGTAAAAGCAAATGTAACATTCCTGTCCAATCCAAAAGCGGCTGGGCTTGCAGAGAAGACAGAAGGCATCACCTATACTGGAAAAACAGATGAAAAAGGGTTCGGCGTCTTTAAAATCGAGCTTGGAAAAACCAGCGATAACGGCAATGGCGGAGACAACGGCGAAGGCGGAGAAGTCGAAGTACCGGCATTCAAAGATGTTCCTGCTGATTTCTGGGCAAGCGAATATATTTATGGACTTGCGAAGAAGGGCATTGTAAAAGGAAAAACGCCTACAACCTTTGCTCCTTCAGCAAACATTACACGCGGCCAATTCGCGAGCCTGCTTGTCCGTTCACTGGGCCTTACAGCAAAAGCTGACGCACCTTTCAAGGATGTATCCGGCGAACTTGCCAAAGAAGTGGCAGCAGCCTACGAAGCAGGAATCACAACAGGGGTAACTGCGAAAACGTTCGAACCGAACAAACCGATCACACGTGCACAAATGGCAGCAATGCTCGTCCGTGCATACGAAATCAATAATGAAGCAGCCAAATCAGGAGCAGCCAGCTTCACAGACATCGGCAAACTGGCTCCTGAAACAAAAGCAGCCATCGAAAAAGCAGCAGAACTGGGCTTCATCAAAGGCTACGGCAAACAATACAAACCAGGCAGCAAAGCAAGCCGCGCCCAAGCAGCTAAAGTTATTTATCTGCTGAATAAATAAGCCGGTACCAGGTACCATAAAAAGACACTCTCATATTTTTGTGTGTATGGAGAGGACACTATTATAAAGAAAAGGCAGGGCGCCAAGCTCTGCCTTTTTCTTTTTCGAAGTTGTTATGTAAATCATCAATGAAGTTTTTTTCTGACTCTAGTAAACTTTCTAAACCGCGCTCCGATAATATCAGTAACTCATGTCACTTGTATTAGGGAAAATAATATTGATGGAGGGTTTCCCATGTATTTCACCCCGTTTCGGCAGCAAGGGAATAGAGGCAATAAGTTTTACTTAAAGCTGGCTGCAGCAGGATTGGCAGCAGCTGTACTGATTCCCCACAATGCTTCAGCAGAAGAGAAAGATCAGGATGTTATCATTATCTACAAAAATAAAGATGGCAAAGATAAAATCAAAGAAGAAAGCAGCGAAATCGTGCACGAATTTAAATCGATTCCTGCAATCTCGGCAAGTCTTACAGATAAAGACATCCTTCAGCTGAAAAAGGATCCAGACGTTGTATCTATTGAAAAGGATGTAACCCTTAGGATAACAGGGGAAGTGACAAAGGAAATCCCCTTTGAAGAATCGCAATGGGGATTCCAGACGGTGAATCCGTATGCTGCTTCTTTTGCAGAGGGGATAGACGGAACCGGTGTTAAAATTGCAGTAGTTGACTCAGGTATAGCACCCCATGCAGAGCTTACTATTGCAGGCGGCATCTCAACCGTCGATTATACATCTTCCTATACAGATGATAATGGTCATGGAACCCATGTAGCAGGCATCATAGGGGCAAAGCGCAACGGGGCTGGAATGGTTGGTGTAGCGCCTGGGTCTCTTATTTATGCCGTGAAGACGATCAACGCATCCGGCGAAGGAAATCTTCAGGATCTGCTGGAAGGCCTCGATTGGGCAATCCAGAATCATATGGATATCGTGAATTTAAGCTTAGGATCACCTGCAGGTTCACCAGCCATGAAATCAATGATAGACAAGGCCTCTGATTCTGGAATACTGGTAGTGGCTTCAGCCGGCAATGACAGCGGTCCAGTTAATTATCCGGCAAAATACGAAAGCAGTATTGCTGTTTCATCCATTGACCAAAATAAAAACCTTGCTCCTTATTCTTCAAGGGGGCCTGAGGTAGATGTGACAGCACCCGGCACCGGGATTGCCAGCACTTACCTTAATAACAAGTACGCCCTAATGAGCGGCACTTCCCAGGCAGCCCCGCATGCTGCCGGGATTCTGGCACTCGTCAAACAGAAAAACCCAGCTATGACCCAGCCGCAGTTAAGGGAAGAGCTTAAAAAGTACACCGAAGACCTAGGTCCAGCAGGAGTGGATAGTCTGTACGGGTACGGGCTGGTAAACTATGCCGTCTATAAAGAGCCAGCTCCTCAGCCCCCTGCGCCACGTACCGATGAAGTGGTGCCTGGCACCGGGGATGGAACCGAAAATGGAACCGAAGCGGGCCCTGGCAGCGGGACCGAAGCCGGCCCCGGAAGTGGAACCGAAGCGGGCGCTGGCAGTGGAACCGAAAGCGGGACTGAAGCCGGCCCCGGAAGTGGAACTGAAAATGGAACCGAAGCGGGCAATGGCAGTGGGACCGAAAGCGGGACCGAAGCCGGCACTGGAAGTGGAACTGAAAATGGGACCGAAGCCGGCACCGGAAGTGGAACTGAAAATGGAACCGAAGCGGGCGCTGGCAGCGGGACCGAAAGCGGGACTGAAGCCGGCACCGGAAGTGAACCTAAAAACGGCAAAGAAAATGGAACCGGAGCAGAAAAGCCTAGAGGTGAAGCTATAGCCGACCCTTTTAAGAAAAAGGCAGAAGCAGCCCGGCTGGAAATGGACAAAAAGCTTTCCAATGGCAAGGATGCGCTGAAAGCCCTGCCTCTGGTCAATAAGGAAGTCCAGTCTGCCCGGCTGACCGGCGGTAAGATAGATGCCGGCCTGGCCGCAGAGGCACTGGGCAAGTACCAGGCAATAGCCGATGAATTTTACCGTGAAAAACAGTATGCTAATGCGGAAGCGGCAATCAGGGATGCAGCCAGGGAGCTGACAAAGAAGAAAGCGGACCTTGACAGGACCTCCGACTTTGTTAAAAGCAATATCAAAACCTCGAAAAGTATGGACATTATTCTAAAGGATTTAAAGAAACATAACCTTGTTGTCCCGCAATTGGCGGCATACCGGAACGAAGTGAAAAAAGCTGAGATCCGGAAAAGCAAGAGAGGGAGTGCATTCGTCAACATCCTGCATTCTATTAGAAATAGGACAAATTAATAGAGCCAGAGAGTTATCTTTTTATAAGATGCTCTCTTTTTTTATGTATAATAGGAATGTGTAAAAATATGGAACATGTAAATCGGCTGGGGAACCAGAGATTAAACAGAGAAAGAGAACACTGAAAAAATTTAGGAAGGAGGTCATCAGCTATGCTCGACTATAAAAAACTGCCAGACCATATCAAAAAAGTAGCCAAAGAATATGACCCTTCCAGCAACAGGATCGACTGCCTGCCTTCAAAGTTCCACTATAATGGCCAAAAATACTACGCAATAAGCTACTATCCAACCCTTCAGGACCTCTATATCAGGGAGGATGGCTCTGTCCCTCCTTACGAAGAAGTGAAAAGAGCAACTCTCATTGTTCATGTCTATAAGACCGCAGGCTCAACTATAGTCACAGCCGGAGCGGAGTGGGCGCTGTCTCCTTCAGCCAAACTATACCGAAGGTGGGAAAAAGTCCTCACATCGCTGAAAAGAAAGCTTCAATCTACTGCCCCTCCAGAGATCGTGGAAAGCATAAGCCGCTGCCTGGATTCTGCCAAAAGATTAAGGCAGGAACAGGATATCATTTTTAACAGCGTCGAAAAAGGGACAGATCTGATAGTAGAGGCCAATGATACAGAGATCGTAACAGAGGAAACCCAGCAGCAAGTAAGGGCCTGTGTGGTGGAAATGGTAAGGGCGGCCGTCCGCAAAAATGATGAGCAGCTAAAGACAGAAGGAGACCGGAAGGAGATTTTAGCCTACTTACATACCGTATTTTTCAAAAAGCCATCACTCCTTCTGGATTATATCTGGTTCATAAGAAATGAACCTCATATGCTGAGCAGCGATTCTGAAACAGGGAGGGAGATGCCTGAGCTCAGGGAAATGGTGAAGGAAGATAAGCCGGTGGATGAGCTGGATAATAAGGAAGAGCTTTATAGGCTGCTGATGAATCCCAAGTGACTGTAACGGCAGTGTGACGTTGCCCATTCAGCTATCCTTAAGGAGCTGGAATGTTTTCTTTAATGGAAGCATTCATAAACGGTGGATTCACAGCATTCGAAAAGAAAGATAAGATGAAACCTGCCAATGCAACTGGAAGTCTTAATAGGAAGGATGCAATAGGATGCCCAAAGGTGATTGGATACCTATAGAGAAGTTTCAGATGACACTAAAATTTGGAGTGGAAATATAGTAAGGGTTTATAGAGTGAATAATTGTAAAGAGAAATTCTATGATTATCTTGTATCTTCTATATATGATAATTCTGATTACTTACAACTCACCTGTCTTGCGCAAGGTGAAGGCGGGAACATAGTCTGTGTGTTAGAAACAAAAGCTAATACTAATTATTCGCTAGGAAAAGAGTTAAAAAGAATGATGGATGATGGGACAAATTCGGTATTCGTAAATTTTAATCCTGAGTGCATTGTAAGGTAATTTAACAATAATCAAGACAATTTTTTAAGACGGCGTGGATTGGGCTTTCTTTACTAAACGTCAGGAAAATGGTGAAGGAAGATACTCCAGTGGATGAGCTGGATAATAAGGAAGAGCTTTATAGGCTGCTGATGAATCCGAAGATTTGAAAATCGTATGATCTGTCTATTTTATATCAAGTTCAATCGAGGAGTATTCCATGAAAATTAAGATCATTAGTATAGAAGGACTAGGCAACAGCCACAGCACAATAAGTTTTTCCTCCGAATATGGCAATGGACAAGCCCGCTGGCCAGAAGGGTCACCAATTGAAGGCCGGGAGTACTTTGTTGAAATAGAAATATCGGATAAAGCAGTATGGGGAAAAAATGTTATTAAGAGCGAAAAGGAGCCATTCAGCCTTAAAACTGAGAATGGCCAAACTATCATGGTTTGTGAAGTTGAAGCAATATACGATTACGGAATCTGTAATTTTAGAATGGGGTCAAGTATTGTCGCTCTTGAGATAGAGGGAGCGCCCTGCCCGGTTGGTACAATTGTTGAGATAAAGACTGATAAGCTTGTTTTGTATGATATGAACTTGTAAAGCTTAAACATTACGCTGCCAGTGTTTTAGTATGATAATACAAAGTTAATCTTACTTGAGCAACTGAACCGACAGAAGGCAGTTCTCCGAGTAGGATTTACATAAGTATAGCCGAATTTATAGCAGCAGGATTAAAAGGTAAAAAACACAAAAAATTCTGGAGGATCTAGGATGGGTCAATTCACGAAAAAACTCATTATTCTGTTTATTTCTATATTCGTCATCACAGCATGTTCAGAAGAAAGTGGGAATAACATAGAACCAAAACAGCCAAAAAGCAACGATGCAGCGGCTACCGGGCAAGTCGGCGAATCTGAAGACGCTGAAGACGCTAAGGAACAAATAAATCTAGCGGAAAACAAAAAAATCCCAGCCAGTCTGGAGGAAATCATCAGCTCTCCAAAAGGTCCATTTACTGATGAAGATACAAAGATTGATGACCCAGAGGTGCAGCAAGCCTTGAGCGAGGTTCCTGAGCTTCCGGAAGAGGCTTCCGAAGAGGAGTTAAATGACCTGTTTGCTTACTTGTATTCTCTTTTTAGAAAAGAGTACCGTGATCCGAGGGAGGCTATTGCTTCTATAACAGTAAGCGGGCCGGAATCAGAAGGAAGTTCCGAAGAGAAGGGAAGCTTTAATGTTGAAATCATATTGGACTCCAGCGGGAGCATGGCAAATAAAATGGGATCTCAAACGCGTATGGAGCTGGCAAAAGCGTCGATAAAGAAATTTGCATCCGCACTCCCTGAAGAAGCAAATGTCGGATTAAGGGTGTATGGCCATAAAGGAACAGGTTCGGATGCTGATAAAAAAATGTCCTGTGCATCCAATGAGCTTGTATACGCCCCTCAGCCATATAATGAGGCGGAATTAAGTAAAGCTTTGAATAAATTTAAGCCCGCAGGATGGACTCCGCTGGCCCAATCACTGATGGAAGCCCAAAAGGACCTGGAAGCTTATAAAGGGGAAAAGAACAAGAATATTGTTTATGTGGTGAGCGATGGAATAGAAACCTGCGATGGCAATCCGGTCGAGGCGGCAGCAAGTTTAAAAGACTCAGGAGTGGCACCAGTTGTCAATATTATCGGATTCGACGTAAACGGTAAAGACCAGCAGCAGCTGGAAGAAGTCGCAAAGGCCGCTGGCGGTACATATCAAAATGTCAAAAGCCAGGAACAGCTGGATAATGAGCTGGAAAAGGCTATTGAGGAAGCAGGAAAGTGGATTAAATGGTATGTAGATGAAACAGGGAAAAATGTTCAAAATAATATCCGGCAAAAAGATGAGCTTCTTTCTATATCAAACGATTGGATTTTCAATCAAACGTTTGAAGAATATAGAATAATTTCAGCTCTGAACGCTTTGCAAATTGAAGGCAAAATCACCGGAAGCCAAAATACAAAAGTAGTTGATATTAGGAACAAATACTACAGAGGTCAAAAGGAAACTTTTAACGAAATTGAAAAGGTTCTAATGGATATGATTGAACAAGGCTACGATGAGAATGAAAAAAAGATCAATGAGCTGTATGATAAAAACATCCAATAGAGGCGGTATATATAATGACGGCAGGAATCTTAGCAGATTGTTTCTTCTATGAATTGGGTCATAGTGATTTTATACACTCATTTTTTTCGACAATATCATATCATTTAGAAGAAGAAGGGTGGGGGACAAAATACCCCTTTCTGATGAATGAGCTATATAATGGCAACTAAATTGGGAAGATGTCTCTGTTGTTAAGGCTGAATTATTTGAAATTGAAATAGAATTGTCAAAACAATCTCCAGCAGATGTGATATGGGAGAAGGATGATATATCAAAAATGCCTCCATGGGGAGATAAAATAAGTACTAAAGTAACTAATCTAGCCAATTATTTTACAACATCCGATGGTAAAACATTTTTCGAAGTGATACATGCAGCAATGGATGTGGCAGTAGAAGATAAGTGTGATTTGAAATTAATAAACTACAACACATAATTAAAAAGAATTTACAGAAGTATGGTCCATCACAAGTGATATGGGACATAGAAGATTTATCTAAAAGACCTCCTTGGGGAGTTAATATTAGCAATGATATCACAAGCTTATCTAATTATTTTATAACTAGTGAGGGTAAGGACCTAATAGAATTATTAATGAATGTACTAGAAAAGGCACAAAAAACTAATTCAGATATTTATGTAGAAAGTAGATAAATCATATGCTTTCATTGATAATCTTGAGAAAATATCAAGGTTATTTTTTTATAGTTAAAAGGGTGCCTGTCGATTATTTAAGGAGAAAGGTGATCAAATTTGAGTGACGAAAGAAACACGAAAGTGGAGATTTTAAAAAGGAAGAGCAGAAGGAATAATTTGATAAAAGAAATATACTTTATGGACCTTAAAGAGGAGCCATTTCTGGGTATTGAAAGTAACGATGTATTTTGTAAGAAAGCATTTTCGCTGCTTAGTACAAGGAAAAATAAAACTCAATTGCAAGGAGATAACTTTGAAGAACATATTCAAAAATCAATACAATGGTTAAAAAAGATTATTGATAGTATTGAAGTCATCCCAAAACAGGGAAGGCTATTGTTTTTTAGGGAAAATGAAATAGAAGCAGTTTTGATTAATGTTATATTTAGGCACATCAATAAAATTGTTGAATTAACAAGGTTTTCAGCTGGATATGGAGATTTTATCCTGCTTGCAGAAGACTTTAGTTTTGGTTTATGCATTGAAAGAGCCGAGTATTTTTATGAGTTGAGTGTTTGGGGACTGTCACAAATTGAGGGCTAGGAAAGCAGGGGGTTTGGGGGCTAACAGGAGAGAAGGCTCCCTTACTGTTCGTATTATTATGCTGTATTAAATGAAGCAGGCTTTGGTTCTCAGATGCGGATACATCTAGGTCATTGGTTGTAAAAAGAGATAGTTAGGAAACTCTGCGTGAATGATAACGTACTAACTATTAGAAGAATTATTATAGGTACAAGACGCGAGTCCCAGAAACCGGAGGTGCCCCAATGATCAACGTCAAACCAACAAAACAGCATATCCAAACCATCAAGAAGCACAAGAAGTTCCTCGAAAAATGGGATATGTGGGATTTTGCCTATTTTGACGGGAAAGAGTATTACTTTTTGACGGTGTATAATACTTTATTGGGTAAAATCACAGGGTATTTGCTTTTAGACGCTTCAGGCCAGGAACCAGAGGCTGAAAAGGTTGAGGAAGCTGCTTACTATTTAATTTCCTACAATACCATGGTGCATAACACTATTACAGGCATTGTTCCAAGGATGCATATGAATATGGAGCCTTATCAGCAAATGGTGAAATTGCTGGGCCAGCATAAAGGAGAGCTAGTGCGGGAAGACCCCGAATTGGAGGCTGCCATAGAGGAAATTCTTGTATTAACGAAGGTGATTATAGAAGAGTCTTCCCAAATCAGGGACATTGTGTATACGGTTGGAGGCTATCAAAGAGAGATTACGAGAGAAAGAGGCTATTTCGACCTGGCTTTTCTGCGAAAAATGGAGGAGGAGTTTGAAAGGTACAGTATTATTATGTATACTTTCGGGCTGAGAGAGCGGACAATGGCCCCGGCATATAAACGTATTTATGACTTGGTCTCCTCAGGCAAAGTTGAGGCTCCCAGGCTCAAAGGCCTCTTGAAAGCAGCAATGGAGACCAATGAGAAAGAATTAGAAAAGTCCATGTCCACCTTTGAAAGAGATCCTGATGGAAATCCACTGGAGATTGATAACGAAAATATCCAGGAATCGCTCCGGCTTAATAGGGAGGTTCAGGGGAAAAAGGACTTCAAGGAAAAAAGCCTGCCTCTAATGAGGAATTCACGCAAGTGACATGAGCTGCTGAGCCTTTTCCTAACAAAACGAAACCCTATCGCCCCTCATCCGTATACATACTATGCATCAAGAAATACTAACTCCTGAAAGGGGAAGCATATGGGAAGCATTTTTATATTTTCGATTATAATCGGCCTGATGGTTGCAGTTCTGCTTGTGCCGCTTCAAGGCGGGAGGAGCGGGAAAAAGGATAAGAAGGAGAAAAAAAGCAGCTTCAGCCCCGTTGGCATGACAGTGGCGGCGGTCATTTCAATTATTGCCGCATTCGGTTTTTACTATTTAACCAACCTGGACCGGAATTTTTCTTCCGTGTGGCTGGTACTGATCCTGGCTTCAGGTGTCGGCGCCTTTTTGGCGGCAGGGAAGGAGCGTCTTGTTAAGAGCATTGTGTTCCTGGTATCCCTGCTGGCCGGAATTTACCTTTTGACCGCGTTCGTTTTTAACGCAGATGAAAAGTATGAATCAGCGAAGATGGATGTAAAGACGGAAATCGAAGCTTTTGATGAAGAAAAAACACCGGCAAGTGTGCCGCCGAAATTTGCCCGCAATAAAATGAAAAAGGCATTTGGCCAGGTGCCGGATACGAGTTATTATGAGCTCGGCAGCCTGCAGATCCAGAAGGTGAACGGCGATTATGTCTATATTGCGCCAGTGGAATTCTCCGGTTTCTTCAAGTGGATGAAGGGCGACGAAACGCCGGGTTATTTTACAATCAGTGCTACGGATTCCAATGCCAATCCTAAGTTTATGAAGGAAAAGATGACCTATACGCCTTCGTCTTATTTTAACAAAAACATTGAGCGCCACATCCGGAACAATTATCCGAAGAGGATATTCAACGGTGACGTGCAGCTAGAAGTTGATGATAACGGAAAGCCGTATTATGTCCGCACCTATGGAGAGTTTATCTCTGCCAGAAACGGATTTAATGCAGAGGGCATCGTTGTGGTCGATCCGCAAAACGGTAAAATAAAGTCGTATAAGCTGGCAGATGCGCCTGAGTTCATCGATGGAGCGGTATCACCTGAAACCGTCAGCCTGCAGAACAGCTATTACGGAAATTATGTCCAGGGCTTCTGGAACAGTGTTTTCGGGAAATCTGAAGTGAAGCTGCCTTCAGATGAAGGGACAGAAGAGAACGTGAGCCCGATCTTCGACGAAAACGGGGAAATGTATTACTTCACAGATTTCACCTCGCCGAAAGAAGGGGTGGACAGCATGCTTGGCTATTCCCTGACAAACTCAAGAACAGGTGAAGCGACCTTCTACACAGGCAATCTGGAAGAATCTTATATGGATTCACAGGGTAATCTGCAGATTATAGAAAAGAAATTCATCGAGAAAAAGTGGAGCGGTGAAATGCCGATCCTGTACAACTTCTACGGAGAAGCCAGCTGGCTGACGCCGGTGCTTGATGCAAACGGATTCCTGCAGAATTACTTTATCGTGTCAGCGGCAAATCCGGAAATCTCCGCCTATGCCAGCACGCCAAACCAGGCGCTTAAGCTTTATAAAACAGCCCTGCAGCGCGGCGGCGGAAGCGTCAACGGCAGCTCCAAGGCCGAGGAAAAACAGATCAGCGGCACAGTCGTCCGGGTTTATAAAGAAAAAACCGGGGACTACACAACCGTCTACTTCCTGCTCAATGATGGAAAAGGCTATATCGTATCATCAGAAAACAGCCCGATGAGCATCTATCTTCAGGAAAACGACAAAGTAAACGTCACCTACCTCGACACAGGAGAAAGCTCCCTGCCGGTAAGAGGAATGGAGATAGAAGGACTGCAGTAGCGGTGTTTGCATAAAGGTACCGCATATTAGGTACCAGGTACCGTCCGTGGACAAAAAGCGGTAAAGTGTCTTTTTACGGTGCCAGGTAGCCTTCGTGGACAGAAAGCGGTAAAGTGTCTTTTTACGGTGCCAGGTACCATCCGTGGACAAAAGTAGCAAAATGTCTTTTGATGGTACCTGGCACCGCTTAGGTAAAAATAAGAAACCCTCACAAAAACCTTGCTCCAAAGGCTTTTGTGAGGGTTTCTTTGTTTATTCGTCAGGAAACAGATCCATATTGAATAAATTGTATTCTTCTTCCGCTGGATCTTCTTTTGGTTCTTCAACAGGATCCTGCCTGCGGACATCAGCTGGTCTGTGCCCATGCCGGCGCCTGTTTAGATCCTTGAATTCCAATTCTAGATACTCCGCCTGATCGTGTGAAATCTTGATAGTCACTTCATTGCCGGATTCATCGGAAGCCTTCAGCAGGACATAACTCTCAGCCGCATCCCTCAGAGTGACATTGCTCAATGTCAGATTCATATCATTCAATTCATAGCGTGCTCTCATCGCAAAGCCTCCATTGCCTTTCTCGCTTACCCCATAGATGACTCTATTCTACTGGTTATCAGGGGAATTATCAAAGCAGGGAGTCGCAAAAGCGCCAAAAAATCTGTACCTGGCACCCTCCGTGGACAAATAGGTAAAAGTGTCTTTTTATGATACCTGGCACCATAAAAGGACAAAAAGCAGGAAAGTGTCTTTTTATGGTACCAGGTACCCTCCGTGGACAAATGAGGGGAAAATGTCTTTTTAGGCTACCTGGCACCGGGCAGCACCCAACCTTCTACCCACCCCGCTCATAGTACCAAAATCTCATTTTTCGCTATTTACACAAAATTTACAAAATATTATTGAATCCCTAATTCCGGGGTGCTTTACTAGTAGATGGAATAGGATGTCTTCAGCCTTATGGGCTATCAGCCCGGGACTTAAGCATCTTACTAAAAAATTCATACTGGAGAGGATCAAAAAGATGGGAATACGACAGCGTAAATTGTTCAGCCTTGTACTCATTTTTGCACTAATCTTTAGCCTTGTTTTTCCATTCCAATCCTCCACTGCGAAAGCGGCCGATGCCATTTCGGTTGCGGAAGCCATTGCCAGCAATAGCGGCACGGCAACAGTGGAAGGGTATATCGTCGGGACGGCAATATCAGGGACAAACTATGACCAGGAAGCCCCATTCACTTCGGCCACCAACCTGGGCATCGCTGATTCTGCCTCTGAAACAAATCCGGCAAAAATTCTGCCGGTGCAGCTTCCATCAGGCACTATCCGCACAGCCCTCAACCTTGTGGACCACCCGGAAAACCTGGGCAAAAAAGTCCAGATTACAGGCGCACTCCAAGCCTACTTCTCGGTCCCAGGACTGAAAAGCCCAACCAGTTTTTCAATCATTGAAGAAGACACCACAACCGTCAAACCTGTCACTGCCTCACCAGAAGCCGGTGCTGTTCCTGCAGGCACCGAAGTAACACTCTCGACAGCTACACAAAATGCAGTGATCCACTATACCCTTGATGGCTCTGCACCGGACGCAAGCAGTCCTGTTTACAGCAGCCCTATCACGATTAATGAACCAGCAACCATTAAAGCTTTTGCTTCAGCCGATGGCCTGGACAATAGCGAAGTGTCACAATTCGACTATACGATTGCAGAACAGATGACGATTTCCGAAGTCAGAGCGCTTCCGCTTGAAAGCACTGTTTTTGCAGAAGGAACAGTAACTGCTGTTCTTGGCTCTGCCACTTATATTCAGGATGAGACCGGCGGCATCGTGCTGTACGGGAATGGCCTGAATGTTGAGCCGGGTGATACAGTTAAAGCTTCCGGCAAACTGACAGACTACAATTCCCTCCTTGAGATTGAAGTAGCAGCAAGCGATGTAAAGGTATTGGAAAAAGCAGAGGTACCAGCTGCAGAGGAAGTAACTGCTGCTGATCTGAAAGAAGAGAAAGAAGCCACTTTGCTGACTCTGAAAAATATTGAAGTCCAGTCATTCAGCGGCGGGAACTACACAGCAGTTGATGAAAACGGTGTGTCCTTCCAGATTCGCCCTGAGGATGCCGGACTGCTTACTATCAATACTTCCTATGATTCTATTACAGGAGTCCTTGGCTCTTACAGGGATGTATACCAGCTGATCCCGCGCAACGCAGGGGATATCATTGCTGACTCTACGACTGTCCAGCCGATCGTTGCCTCGCCGGCACCAGGACTGATCAAAGAAGGCGGCAAGGTCACACTCTCAACAGGCACTGAAGGAGCGGCCATCTACTATACAACTGACGGCACCGAACCTACTGAGGACAGCACGCTGTATGAAGCACCAATCGAGATTACAAAAGATACAACCATCAAAGCCATTGGTGTAAAAGAAGGCTTGAAAGACAGCAAGCCAGCAGTCCTAGATTATATCATTCAAAAAGAAAATGTCCGCATCCATGACATCCAGGGTGCAGGCCATTATTCTCCATATCAAGGCCAGAATGTAAATGATATTGAAGGAATTGTAGTGAAAGTACTGGATTCCAATAATTTTTACATGCAAGACCTCCAGCCTGATGAAGATGATAAAACGTCAGAAGGTATCCTTGTGTATAAAAAAGCCCATGGCGTAAAGCTTGGCGATGTTGTCAAAGCATCCGGCCAGGTGAAGGAATATGTCATGGAAGGCTACTCTGACAGACTGCAGAATGATCTGCCGGTAACGGAGATTGCAGCCACAACAGTCACTGCTCTAGGCAGCCAGGAGCTTCCGGAGCCGGTGAACATCGGCGTAGACCGCAAGATACCAACAGAAATCATTGATAATGACGGATTGACAGAATTCGATCCTGAAGAGGATGGGATCGACTTTTTCGAAAGCCTGGAGGGTATGCTGATCCAGGTGGACAACCCTAAAGTAGTCGCGCCGCAGAAATACGGCGAGCTGACAGTCGTTCCTGAATCTGTCCCAACAAACACAGACGAAGGCGGCCTTCGCATTACAAAGGATGATTTTAACCCGGAAAGAATCACGCTTGATATTGATGACGAAAACTTTGTTGCCAAAATGGGCGACCGCTTCAATGGCAGCATCACAGGTGTGGTGAGCTACGGCTTCAGCGGGTATAAAGTAATCGTTGAAAAAAATAGTCTCCCGGAATTTGTGGAAGGCAATAACAAGCGGGAAACAACAGACATAACGCCTGTCGATGACAAGCTCACAATCGCTTCCTACAATGTAGAGAACTTTTCAACCAAGACAGATGATGAAAAAGTAACAAGACTGGCAGAAGCCATCGTTCAAAACCTGAAGCAGCCGGATATCGTCGGCCTTACTGAGGTTCAGGACAATGACGGCCAGACAGACAGCGGAAATACAGATGCCAGCCAAAGCTATGAAACACTGATTGCCAAAATCAAAGAGCTCGGCGGACCTGAGTATTCTTATACAGATATTGCTCCAGTCAATAACCAGGACGGCGGAGCACCAGGCGGAAACATCCGCGTCGGCTTCCTATATAAAGCAGACCGCGTCTCCCTGGTGCCTGGCACAAAAGGAACAGCAACTGAATCTGTAGATTTCGAAAACGGCGAGCTTACATTAAACCCGGGCCGTATTCAACCGACTGATCCGGCATTTGACTCAAGCCGCAAGCCGCTTGCAGCCCAGTTCGAATTCAATGGCGAAAAAGTCATCGTTGTAGCGAACCACTTCAACTCCAAAGGCGGAGACCAGCCGCTGTTCGGCAAAAATCAGCCGCCTGTCCTTGGAAGCGAAGTACAGCGCATGAAGATTGCCGCTATTGTGAACGGTTTTGTAAAAGACGTACTTGCAGATGACCCTGAAGCCAACATCGTCCTGCTTGGCGACTTCAACGATTTTGAATTCTCGAACCCGCTGCAGACACTGAAAGGCCAGGAACTGACCAATATGATCGAAAAAGTCCCTGCCGAAGAACGCTATTCTTACTCTTACCAGGGCAATGCCCAGGTGCTGGACCATATCCTTGTATCCAATAACCTGGCAGACAGAACACAGGTAGACATCGTCCATATCAACTCTGCTTTCATGGAAGAACACGGCCGTGCCAGCGACCATGATCCAGTGCTGATCCAGACATCACTTAAGCCGGCAGAAGTGGAAGAACCAGAACAGCCGGAAGAACCGAAATATGATAAAGTCTACAACCTGGTTGGCTACAAAGCGAAAAAGCTTACTGTCAACGAGAAAAATGCATTGGTGATAATGGATGCTGCTTCTGAAATCAAAGAAGGCATCTGGGTCAAGAAAAACGTCACCCTTAAAGGGGAAGGCCTGAAGAAGACTAAGGTCATCATCAAATCGGCTGCCCATGACAGCATTGTTGACTTCACAGGAACCGAAGTCAAAGAAGTTCTCATCGACAGCGACAAAATAGCTGAAATCAGAGGCGCCGAAAACGTACAAAAATGGAGCGTCGGCAAGCATGTAGACACTTCAGATATCCTATTTACCAACTCGCAAGGGGAAGAAATTCCTTCTCCAATAAAAGATGAAAAAGAAGAGCGCATCAAAGAAAAACTCCGGGACCTGGCCAACTTCCTCCTGGAACTGCTCAAACAAAAATGGGGACACCTCTTCCCTCAGCCATAACAAAATTCGGTACCAAAATCCGGTACCAGGTACCATCCGTGGACATAACGGCCAAAAGTGTCTTTTCACGGTACCAGGTAACATAGGTGGACAAAACAGGCCAGAGTGTCTTTTCATGGTACCAGGTATCATCGGTGGACAAAACAGCCATAAGTGTCTTTTCATGGTACCAGGTACCCTCCATGGACAACACATGCCAAAATGTCCTTTCACTGTACCTGGTACTATCTAAAAGAAGGATACTGCCCAAACAGCAGTATCCTTCTTTCATTTTTTATAATTAAGAAGGAAAATTCCCCACCGAAGTAGAAATCCTCCCTAACCCCCTTCTCCGCGCACCATCTTCCTCTATTAAAAAATCAAAGGAGTGAACACATTTGCCCAGAAAACAACGCAACTGGTTCCCAGGCGCCAAATACCATATCACGAGCAGAGGAATCCGGAAATCCACACTGTTCTACGACCCAGGCGACTATCAGGTATATTTAAAGCTTTTAAGAGAAACCAAAAAGAAATACCCATTTACCCTCCACGCCTACTGCCTGATGACCAACCATCTCCACCTCCAAATCGAAACCATCGACTC
Source organism: Bacillus infantis (assembly GCF_050107595.1). Taxonomy (GTDB): domain Bacteria; phylum Bacillota; class Bacilli; order Bacillales; family Cytobacillaceae; genus Bacillus_AB; species Bacillus_AB infantis_C. The sequence continues at coordinate 434,970 of NZ_JBNILH010000004.1, read as the reverse complement.
CCCGACAGGCACCATCATTCAATTGATCCACTATAACTATGCCAGGTACTTCAATAAGAAATATGGCTACAATGGTCACGTCTTCGAAAACCGCTACGGTGCAGAATGGATCGACTCCCGCAAATACGAACTGGACGTCAGCAAATACATCCACCTCAACCCCGTAGCAGCGAAAATCGTCAAAAACCCGGAAGATTACCCCTGGAGCAGCTGCCGCACCTACACTCAAAAGCACAAAGACCCGCTCATCCACACAGACTACATCCTCTCCCACTTCAAAGAACCATCCTCTGCAAACTATGATAAATTTATAAAAACCGGGCAGTAATGACAGCACGCGTACCTGGTATCATAAAAAGACAAATGTATCCAAAGTGTCCATAGAGGCTACCTGGTACCACAAAAAGATAAAACTGCCGAAAGTGTCCACGAAGGCTACCTGGTACCATAAAAATACAAAAAAACATAACCTTCCACACCCGCAAATCGTCTAAACATAAGAACCAAGCACTGCAGGAAAGGGGGAACAGCATGGATCGGCATGATACGATATCAGAACTGATGGACCAGTATGGGACAGACGTACTCCATCTCGCGTATTCCTACGTAAGGAACCGCCAGACAGCAGAAGACCTGGCCCAGGAAATCTTTATAAAATGCTATGAAAATCTTAACTCATTCCAAGGAAAATCAGGTCTGCAGACCTGGCTTTATAGAATCGCCGTCAACCACTGCAAAGACTATTTGAAAAGCTGGCATCACCGAAAAATGGTCGTGGGAGATTTTGTGACCTCCGTATTTCAATCCAGCCCTGAAAAGGAGCTGATGGAAAAAGCTGAGCGCGATGAGGTACTCGAGGAAGTCTTCCAGCTTCCGGTAAAGATCAGGGAAATCATCTATTTATATTACTTTCAGGAATGCACCCAAAAGGAAATCAGCGACATCTGCAAAATCAACCTGAACACGGTGAAAGCAAGGGTGGCCAGAGGAAAAAAACTGCTGAAAGAAGCGATGTCAGAAAGGAGAGGATACGATGGAAAAGGAAATGCAAAAAGCGAAAAACCACATGTATGAGGACGAGCTGGCAGATTTCACATTCAGTGAAGAAATGAAGAAAAACGTGATGGACCACGTACAAAGCAGAAGCAGGAAGGCCAGAAAAGAACCAAAGCGCCGCTTCGCTCCCGTCCTCCTGACAGCCGCATTCATTTTTCTTTCCTCAGCGGGTGTTTACCAGCTGGCCACCGTGAACGAGCCAGATCAGAACGCTGGCCATGAAAAAGAAGAGCCGCCAGCTGCAGACAAGAAACCGGAATTGATTATACCTGGATTCATACCCGAAGGATACGTGTCCGTCCACGTAAAGACCAATGGGGAGATGTATCAGCAGCTATACGTCAAAGAAGGAAACGAGGAAGAATACTTCACATACACCATGCAAAAAGCCAAAGTCGATACCGGCGGGGCAGAGATAACCAGCATCCCGTTAGCATCGGACCTTCAGGGAAGCACCTATCACAAATCCGAACAGCACTCGTCCCTGTATTGGCAGGACGAAGGCTTCTATCAAATCGTTGAAAAAGAAGGATCTATGTCCGAGGGGGATTTTCTGAAGATCGTCGATTCGATCATAACAGAAAAAGGACATCTGTCTTATCTCGAGGGGGAAATCGCCAGGCTGGATGCCGAGGCCGGCAAAAATGAAACAAGCAAAGAGCCTATAGAACAAAAAGATAACCAGACTGAACAAGAAAGCAGCAAGGAAGAAACCAGCAACCAGGAAGAACAAACCGATAAAGAAGAACAGGCAGACACAGAAAAAGAAACTGCCGAGCAAAATACAGAAAAAGAAAACCAGCAGGATACAAAGGAAGATGAAAAAGAGAGCGAAATTCCAGCTCTATCTGAATCAGAAGCCAAAGCAATGCTGGTCCAATTCAAAGCAACTGTAAAGGGTAAAGGAGAAGATTTGGATATAGCAAACGACCATCTTTACACCTCATTACGTACAAAGGAAGACTATTATGCACAGTTTACCGGAATCATGGACAGGGGGATAATTGAGGATATATTCAGCCACCGCCTTAAAGAAAAAGCAGACGGCCTGCATGCCGTGCCAAAAGATTCACCCGTGTTTTTTGTAGAACAAACACCATTTTCCGTTCAAAAGATCAACAGCACCACCTATCAATTAAAACAGGATCAAACCACCGACTTATATGGAAGCCTCACCTTAGTAGTCACTTATAAGCTGATCAATGGAAAATGGCTGATAACAGACTACCAGCCGCATAATTAAAGAAGAGCCCAACCATAAAGTAAACCCATGAATAGCGGAATGCTTTGGCTCCTTAACTTGGCTATCCAATAAATAAAAGAGCAATAGGTAATTCCTTTTCGACATATGCTTATAATTATACGCAACTGCAATCAGGGGAGAAAATCGAAGAAAACATAGGATTTTCCCACCTAAATGCCCTTAGACTAAAAATGAAAAGAGTCAGACTATCTAGTAAGATTACTTCAGTATTGATGGATTGAAATCTTCACAAGCTGACAGATTTCAGCGCGTGTAACTTCGACGTCCAAAATATCTCCACTTTTCTAAGCACTTTAAAAATAAAGTGCTCTTTTTTTTGCCTTCCCGGTACCAGGTACCCTCCGTGGACAAAAACAGTAAAAGTGTCCTTTCATGCTACCAGGTACCCTCCGTGGACAAAACCACAAAAGTGTCCTTTTACCCTACCTGGTACCGCTGTCTCAACCCCCACAAAATACCATATTAAAAATAGATTACATACTTCTGTATCATTTGTTACAATAGTTTCGTAGGTTCTTTTTCTTAATAGTAGTAAGAGTGTAAATAGATGGACTATTAAGCAAAAGAAGCTTGGCGAGCTGGTTTTTGGGGTTTGAAAAATGCTATTCTAAAATTTAGAAGGATCTGGGAGGAAAGATTACATGTCGTACATACCTAATTCTTACCGCAAGTTTTTAGCAACTGCAGCCACTGCTGCTCTCGTAACATCCGCTGTAGCTCCGGCTGTGAACGCTGCCGAAGAAACAAAAGCATTCAAAGATGTAAATGAGGATTTCTGGGCTGCCGTTGAAATCTACAGCTTAGCTGAGGCCGGAATCATTAATGGCTATCAAGATGGCACATTCAAGCCGAGCCAGAAGATTGTCCGCGGCCAGGCAGCAAATCTTTTGGCCAACACCCTGGAACTTCCAACACCTGAAAACCTGAAGGCTTTCTCTGATGTCAGCGAAAAGTCCGTGTACGCCCTTGGAGCAGCCGCAACGAAAGAAGCAGGCATCTTCACAGGCTCTAACGGAAAATTCGGCGCAGGAGATGTCCTGACTCGTGAACAAATGGCTTCAGTATTGGTACGTGCATTCGGCCTTGAAGCAACTGACGAAGACATCACATTCACAGACTGGAATAAAGTAAGTGACTCACATAAAGAAAACGTAAAAATCCTAGCTCAAAATGGAATCACAACGGGTAAAGAGGACGGTTCATTTGATCCTAAATCCGCTGTAAACCGTGCAACTTTCGCAACATTCCTATACAGGGCAATCCTGAACAGCATTGAAGATGACAACTTTGTCCTTTCTCTGATGCATACAAATGACGTCCACTCACACCTGGCAACTGCACCGAAGCGTGTGACAGCCATTAACGAAGTAAGAGCTGAAAATCCGGACGCACTTCTATTGGATGCCGGCGATGAATTGACAGGAACGCTTTATTTCAATGAATTCAAAGGACAGCCAGAAATTGAAATGATGAACTACATGGGCTACGATGCCATGACTTTCGGGAATCATGAATTCGACCAGGGATCAAGCGCAGAAGGCCACAAAGCTTTGGCTGATTTCGTGAAAAATGCTAAGTTCCCATTTGTGAGCTCCAACGTTGATTTCTCTAAGGACGCTCTATTTAATGGTGTATTCCACGGCGACACAATCACTGAAGAGCCTAAGGATGGAAACATCTACAACGGAATCGTAAAAGAAATCAATGGAGAGAAAGTTGGAATCTTCGGCCTGACAACGGCAGAAACAGAATCCATCTCCAGCCCGGAAAAAATCACCTTTGAAAACTATAAAACAGAAGCGGAAAAAGCTGTTGAAGCATTCGAAGAGCAAGGCATCAACAAAATCATTGCCATCACACACATCGGCTATGACGATAACGCAGCCGTGGATAACGATCTCGAGCTTGCCAAGTACGTAGACGGCATCGACATCATTGTTGGCGGACACAGCCATACAAAGCTGTCAGAACCGACAGTAGTTGAGGCAGACGAAAATGGCAAAGAAAAAGAAGCAACTTTGATTGTCCAGGCGTCCCAATATGGCGATTATCTTGGAACGCTGGATGTAGAATTTGATGAAGAAGGCGCAGTCCTGGGCTATGCCGGTGAACTCATCGACATCTCAGAAAAAGCAGAAGATGCCAAAGCTGTCGAAATGCTTAAAAAGTATGCAGATAAAGTAAAAGAAATCGAGAAAGTCGAAACTGGCGGAACTGCAGTAAAAGCACTTCCGAACCCTCGCCAGGGAGAAGGCAGCACGGTAAGCGTTAGAAGTAATGAAACTGAGCTTGGCAACCTGATCACAGATGCAATGCTTGATAAAGCAAAAGAATTCAACCCTGAAACAGTAATCGCTGTCCAAAACGGCGGCGGAATCCGTGCAGCGATTGATGAAGGGCCGATCACAATGGGTGAAGTATTAACTACACTTTCATTCGGAAACACACTGGCAACAATGAAGCTGTCAGGAGCAGAAATCCTAAGCACATTGGAAAACAGCGTCAAGGATGCACCGAAAGAGTTCGGCGGATTCCTGCAAGTGTCCGGCATGAAATTCACTTACGACAGCAGCAAGCCTGCAGGTCAAAGGGTAGTTTCAGTTGAAGTTGAAGAAAAAGAAGGCGAGTTCACACCGCTTGACGTGAACAAAATGTACACAATTGCCACTAATGCCTATACAGCTAAAGGAAGCGAAGGGTACGAAGCATTTGGCAAAGCTTATCAAGAAGGCCGAGTAACAGATCTTGGCTTCGCTGACTGGGAAAATCTGCGCGACTATGTTGCAAAACTTAAAACAGTAGACCCGCAAATCGAAGGCCGCATCGTAGACGTGGCAGCACCAGCAACACCAGCAGCAAACTAATAAAGGTACCACAAAAGAGGGATGCATCCAGCATCCCTCTTTTCTATATCCCCAATCGGTACCTGGTATCACAAAAAGACAAAACCCAGCAAAGTGTCCACGAGCCCTACCTGGTACCCTAAAAAGACAAAACCCCATAAAGTGTCCATCAACCCTACCTGGCACCAACGCAATAAAATGGTTGAAATTTCCTGCGCCAATACATTTTCAATAATTTTACAGCAATGGTAGCATAAGAATAGAATTCCAAAATAACCACATACCAGTAATCACCAAAAGACTTCACCGAAAGGTACAATGAACACGCTTACCAACCCAGCAATTAATACTAAAAAAGGAGCAGATACCATGAAAAAATGGCTCACAGGAGCAGCAGCAGCCGTCATGCTTTCGGGACTAATTCCTATCAAAGACACAGAGGCAGCCCGCCTCCCGTTCAAAGACCTTCCCCAAGATCACGCATACTGGGCCGAGAGAGAGATTAATTATCTTATAGGTGAAGGAATCATCAGCGGCTATCAGGATGGCACATTCCGTCCGGAAGCAAAACTTACAAGGCAGCAGGCAGCTGGCCTGATGGTTCAGGCACTTGACCTTAAGCTCGAAGGGCGGCCGGATCCGAATTTCAAGGATATTAAAAAAGGCGCCTACTATTATGAGGCAATTGCTGCAGTGGCTGATGAAGGACTGATTCGGGGGTCAAACGGAAATTTCCGTCCGAACGAAACCATTACAAGAGCACAGATGGCTGCCATCCTGAGAAGGGCCTTTCAATATGAATTGGACGAGGTTCCGAGATTCCCGGATGTCGAAAGAACCTATTGGGCATTTGCGGACATCAATGCCATAGCCAAGAACGGCATCACTATAGGCCGGTCGAAACCTGCCAATGGCGATAATTTCTTACACTTCTCTCCTGGGGAAGCGACCACCCGGGTCCAATATTCCGTCTTTTTGGCACGGGCTCTGAATGGTGCCCTGCGCTTATATTCAAAAGGAGCTATTAATACTGAACCCTATGAAAATCAATATCCTAACCTGGGAGATTATAAGATTTCCGTGGATAAGGACAGCATCATAATCCAAAATAAAAAAACAGGCGAAAAGGAAACGATTGCTGATAAAGGCATCTTATATGAATGGTATAGAGGAGCACCGCCTGTTAAAAATAGCCAAAGCACAACGATTGAGCTGGACACGACGAGAGTCCACCTTAACGAGGATTGGTATTTAAACGTACCGGTAATCATTAAGGGAACTTCTCCTAAAAGTACATTCCGCACCGTCCTGGGTCTTTATGTTCTGCCAGAGGAGATGAGAAAGGATCGGGCGCCTATCGGAAGAATGTGGGAAGATCCCTTCGATGATTTTACCTATAGTAAATATAATGTCCATGAAATTCTGGGAAAACGCTTCATAGGTGATATCAGAAATGCAGGGAATGGCAACGTCACAGTAGGCATATATAAAAACGGCTTACCGGTATCGAAAATGATGGATGTTGTCATTAAGAATGAACGCACACCAACCGGCTACAAAGATCCGGAACTAAGGGACTTTAACTCCATTCGTGTTGACGGCGTGCGCTACTTCTACTACAACACTAGCGGCCTGTACAGCATGTACTATGACGGCACCCAAAAGAAGCAGCTGCTAAAAGGCAATATCAAAAGCTTCAAAAGAGAAGGAACCACCCTCTACGCCGAACTGGAAAACGGCACAAAATACAAAATGTACTACACAGGAACCAACCTGCAAAAAATCAATTAACCGGTACCTGGTACCACAAAAAGACAAAACCGGGTAAAGTGTCCATGGATGCTGCCTGGTACCATAAAAACACAAAACCAGGCAAAGTGTCCACGGACCATACCTGGTACCAAATAGGAAGGAGAAACCAATGAAAAAACCCCTTATTATACTTCTAACCTTCATCATGGCTATATCACTCACACCTGCCGTCAAACAGGCAGCAGGCCCAACCTTTAAAGATCTTGAAAGCATAACCGGTGGGTTTTGGGCAAGGGAAGAGATCAGCTACCTTGCAGAAAAGGGAATTATCAGCGGTTATCCGGATGGCACTTTCCGCCCGAATAATCCGATTACAAGGCAGCAGGTGGCTGCTATGCTTGTCCAGGCATTCGAGCTGGATTATATGAACAGGCCTGATCCGGGCTTTAAAGATGTGAAAAAAGGAGCTTATTACTACCAGGCCATTGCAACGGTTGCGGATGAAGGCCTGATCCGGGGATCTGATGGCCGTTTCCGACCTTCCGAACATGTAACTAGGGCCCAGATGGCAGCTATATTATCACGGGCGCTGGATTTCATGCCGGAGCTGGAGCAGCGCTTCCTGGATGTTGAAAAAGACTACTGGGCATATGGAGAGATAAACGCAATCTCCCAGAACGGGATCTCCTGGGGCAAACAGGGGAATGTATTTGTTCCTGGTGAACTGACAACCCGGGCCCAGTTTTCTGTATTCCTTGCCCGGACCTTGAACAGCGACCTAAGGCTGGCAGCATGGGATAAGCTTATTTCAGCAAAAGTATCCAGCCAGCATCAAGTGGGCGTGTGGAATCTGAAATATACTCCTGAAGCAGTCACAGCTGTACATTCTAAGACAGGAGAAACACGTTCAGTCATCAAACGATCTGTGGTTCAGGATTACTATATTTATTCATTGGAAAGTCAAAACTATCAGGACCTTGGCGGGAAGGGATCCATAGTGGAATTTGACACAGAGTCCGACATTATGAAAAGAGGGGATCAATTTTATTTTCCTGTAGTGCTGAAGAGAGGTCAATCACAGCCGCCTGTGAGGGCATACTTTAGAATTACTATCCGTGAAGATATCCGACTGGAAGGCAATCCCCATCCGGAAGGTTTCATCAGCGATTATTATGACACTGGATATTTCAATAAATTTAATATCCATACTTCGTTGAACGAGCGATATCTGACCAATGTAAGGCCGGCGGGTGACGGCAATGTTAAAGTATCCCTGATAGAACGGCCGCTCATTAATGATCCTCTGGAAAAGGTCACCGACCTGGTGATCAAGGATGACCGTGCAAAAACAGGTGCAAATGAACGTGCCCTAAGAGACTTTACATCCTTCAAAGCAGACGGAAGCCGCATATTCTACTATAACTCCCAGGGCCTTTACAGCAGATACTATGACGGCACCCAGCAAAAGCTGCTATTCTCCGGAAAGCTGAAAGACTTTGAAATCAGGGGAGCGGAAATCTATCTGACACTCCTGAACGGTGAAAAATATAAAATGTCCTACAAAGGAGAAAATGTTCAAAAAATAAACTAATGAAATGGCCCGGGCGGCAGCCGGGCCATTTCTAATAGGTAACTCACGGTACCAGGTACCCCAAAAAGACAAACTACCCCAAACTGTCCACGGACCCTGCCTGGCACCTAATATATGGCTCAATGGGAGCCCCAGTAAATATAAAAAATAGTTAACCAAAAAAAGTAAAATTATTATGTTGCATATTAAGTGAAAAACCCTGCTGGAAGTTATACAATTACAAAGGAATTATCGAATAATTAATCTACTTCATTAGAAAGGCGATAGAAAATTGAACTTATCAAAGACTAAAAGAGTACAGCTAGCTTTTCTGTTGGGGTCTCTAGCCATTTTAGGTCCATTTACGATTGACACGTATTTGCCTTCATTTCCTACTATTGTTAATGATTTTCACACAAATGCTTCGCTGGTCCAAATCAGTTTAACCACTTGTTTATTAGGACTGGGATTAGGTCAATTAGTTATAGGACCTATGAGTGATGTGCATGGCCGCCGTAAACCATTGCTCATCTTCCTTACTTTATATTTTTTATCCTCTGTAACTTGTGTCATCGCACCTAATATTTATACATTGATCGTTTCTCGTTTTATTCAAGGCTTTGCGGCTGCAGGAGGTTTGGTTATCTCAAGAGCCGTTGTACGGGATTTGTTTAGTGGGCGGGAACTTACAAAGTTTTTTGCTTCTTTAATGTTGGTTGGGAATCTTGGTCCCATTATCGCGCCAATAATAGGCGGGGCGATTCTGACGTTTACGAGCTGGAAAGGAGTTTTTATTGTCCTGGCTTGTATCGGCTTGATTTTCACATTCATTGTTTCCTTGAAACTGGAAGAAACGCTGCCAGCTGAAAAACGGGTACCGGGAAATTTCAAGCAAGTCATTAAGAACTTTGGAACATTATTAAAGGATCGTGAATTTGCGGGATATGCCTTTACTCAAGGATTTACAACAGCCGGGATCTTTGCTTATGTTTCAGGTATTTCTTTTGTCTACCAAAACATTTATGGAGTTTCCCCTCAAGTATTCAGCTTCTTATTTGGAGTAAATGGAGTGGGCTTAATCATAGGGACTCAACTGGTTGGCCGATTATCAGATTATATACGGGAAAAAACATTCTTGAAAATTGGACTGGGGCTTTCCAATACAGCAGCTGTATTATTGCTAATAGCCATTTTACTAAAGGCACCGCTTCTATTTGTAGCGCTTCCTATTTTCTTTTTAGTCATGTCCATCAGTATTATTGCCACATCGTCATTTTCCCTGGCGATGGAAACGAAAGGGCATATGGCGGGAAGTGCATCTGCTTTATTAGGGGTGCTGCCGTTCCTTCTTGGTTCCTTAACAGCCCCGCTTGTTGGAGTAGCGGGTGAGTACTCCGCTCTGCCAATGGGGATTATTATTATGGCTGCAAGCTTTTTGGCCTTTTTATCTTACTTCTTATTAGTTCGGAAGGGCTCTTTACATCACAAAGGACCAAACCCAACTATTTGAAATAGGTGACAGGCACCTCTCGAAAAATCTGGTTCCACACAATCATTTCACAAAAGTGATCCAACCTTTTAAAAAGCCAGGTATTCAATAGAATGAATACCTGGCTTTTCTGAGCCAAGGGGTCAGGTCCCTTGGCTCAGTTGAAAAATGTTCCATGGTACCGTCCTTTTAGCTATCGTTAATCAAACGTTTGATTAATTCTTATCGCTTTCATAAGATAGTGCGAAGTCTCCTTCTATAGCTATTCTGCCATCAATCTGCTTTAAAAATAGGATTGTTATTAATAATACAATCCAGTATGGCCCTTCTTTAATCAAGCCTGTTCAAATATAATTGTAAATAAAAGGAAAATCTTAACTGCTAATTATGAGGAAGGACTGAAAACCATTAGAACATTATTATTTTGCGGTCTTTTATTGTTATCGGCCTGTACTCCAGGTGCAGTTCAAGAAGAATTTAAGGAATTAGAAGTCGGACAAAAAGTATCAGTTACTCATCAGGGAATGGCTCAAGAGTCGCTTCCTCTTAAGACAGGGGCAGAGCGGATTGAGGTATTAGGGGAATGAATGATAAAAGGCTTTTCGGATATAAACTCCCTTCAAAGACTGATGCCAGGTAAGGTTGAGCTGGTGGAAGGTGGTGGGTGGGAGTAATGCTTTCCTGTATAAATAAGAATAAGAATAACTATACGGTTTTATGAACAAATAGCATCTGGTTTGGAGGAATATCTTTGTCGAATGGGATCATCCAAAAGGTTAAAAGAGGGCTTAAAGGCATAGAAATCGGATATTTTGATACAGGTCAAATTTTCGAGGAAGAAGCATACTACAATTATTTTGATGCTGCCGAAAAGGAAACCCGTCGATATAGCATAGCGGTTTTTACAGTATATTTGGGGAATTGGCATAGTCTTTGCCGTTTTCCTTTTTTAGGCCAGCCACAATTATTAGAGGAGTACATCAAAGCTTTTACGGAAAACCATCAGCACATACAAAAAGACTTTCCGGTCATGTACGAATATATCATCTCTTTTTTGATCAAAATTGAAGAGGTAAATAGTCAAAAGTATGCAGATTCCACTCTGGAGATTAGTAGGGTACTGTATGGGCGTTTGAAAAGGGATGTGTTGATTCCTAATAGAGATTATTTACACAAACATACTCCAATTAAGTACTTCCTTAGAGAAATTGGGGTTGATCCTTTTTTTGAAACGGATTTGGTTGATGAGTAGCGGGAGTTGGCTCTCTGTCATAGAGAGAAAGGGCTTTTAAGATAGAGCGGTTAAATTTGTTATGAGTGATATCGATTTTATAATGTTCACAAGTCAATCTCACTGTGGTATTCTGCAGGTGAAAGATTGCCATGCTGAAAGGTGGAAATCATATGGTTTTGTCTGTCAAAAATTTCAGAGACGATACGTACTTTTTGTACAGCCGGCTAACGAAGAAAGGAAATCTCTCTTACCATTTTTCAAAAAAGGCTGAAGGCGCAGCAGATATTGAGAATGTCCCTGAAGGATATGAAATCTATGAAGAACCAAACGGGAAATTGTATCTGAGAAAACAGGCAATCTCGCCTATTACAGCGGACGAGCTCCGGCTGATTGAAGAGGGGATGAAGAAATACTCCATCATTGAGGATTTTAAGCTTGATGTGAAAAAGAATGCTGTTTATATCTATCAGGCAGTCGACTCCTTCGATGCTGTCCCAGTACCAAATTCAGTGCTGGAGAAGTATAAACAATATGAAACATCGCTCCGCTTTACTCTTATTGACAGGGATGAGCGTACTTTCGAAGTTGAACGATTTTGTTATATTGGCGGTATTGACGACTGGATTTACCTTGATGGACCGGATCAGCTGGAACGTTTAGTCCGTGAGTACACACAGCATTTGGGGAAAGAGTCTTTTTATGAGTTGATGTAAGAGGGTTACGTATCCGCTGCATGTTGGAGCAGAGTAAGAGTAAGCGGCTTTTTTTCACTCAATATAATAAAAAACTCGCATTAGAAGTGTGCGAGTTTTCTGGCTATGCAGCGGAAATTATTTATTGAACTAAAGCTCCGTTTGCTTGCATCTTTTTTTGATACTCAAGAATTTCCTCATCTGTGAAAACATTGGCTGCCAAACGTTTAACTTTATCCCAGTATTCCTTGAATTCTTCATAATCATGTCCTTGATCTTTTATAAAATTCACCAGACTGCCGCCCGTAAAAATTGGGTGGGTTTTTGGATATTTTGCATCCCAGTAGATATTTGCCCGAAGGTTTAATTCGTTTAGATTTTCTTTAGCCCGAACAGTAATATCGACCGCACATCGAAGTCTCGGCTCCCCGCGATCATGCCCCTCACCTTTTCCGGTAATAAGCATCTCTGTACAATACCTCTCATTTTCAAAAATCATTTGCTCGCCGTTCATTTTGAATTCTATCATTTTGATTCCTCCCAATTTTTCAGCGTGAATGCTGACTCACTCTCCTTATATAAAAAGAATATCAGTTGGTGGATTGGAAATAAAACATTTAAATGAGTGCCTGACATCCGGTGAAGAGTGGGGCATGAGATTGGCTAACATTAAGTAAAACAATAAAATCCATTAAATAGGCTTCTGATGAATTTTTTATTTCACAATAATTCAGCATCAGTAGTTTCAAGGTAATTGCATCATCTGGAGTTGCTGCAGATACCTAACTTCATACTCGCTATAATTGGATCAATATCGAAATTAGAATTCTATAAGAAATGAAAGAACATCCGATATATTAATTGACGATATAACAATATGAAGCCAGTACACCGAGGCATTGCAAGGTTGGAGGTAGATGAAACTTTGGTTAAAAAATCCCTATTTGTTTTCTTGATCCTTTCTTTATTGGGAGCTAATGGAATGATTGGCTATAATATTTATTCTCACTTATCTAAAGACGGCCACTCAGAATCCAGTCTTGTACGGGAAAGTAAAGACATTATAAATATTATAGCGGAAACTACAGACAGCATTCGAAACGGCGCCCCAATCAGGAGCAAACGAGGGAACATGCAAACTAAGGACTATGAAATGATTCTAGACTATGTGAATCAATACGATGTACTCCTCGGGGAGGATATTAATCCTACAGAGCATGGATACTCGGAGTCTGAACAGGCATTGGTTAATTATGTAGTGAGACTTTTTGTCACATATGACCTTATGAATGAACAATTTATCCTTGGGGATACTCATTTTGCCTCTTCCATCATGGATGGATTGTATATGGATTTAGAGAAATCAGCCTCTATTTTTTGGCTGCTGTCAGAAAACTCTTTGACCATGGATTATTTAAATGACCCAGAGATGGATTTTGTGATAGATGAACAAGAAAATGAGGAAGAAATTGATACAGAAGAGTCAACGACTGAAGCTTTTACCGGTGATTTCGGCCATTCTGCTAATAAAAAGTTGGAAGAACAACAGGTATTCAATCAAGACAGCCCATACGCTTTGACTATTGAGCAGAGAAAGGAAATGGAAAATCAGATTAAAACCGAACTTGGGGCTGACTTTGTCTACGACCCGTATAAGGAATACGATACCACGGGCTGGCCCGACAGCAAGATAGATGCACTGATGGCCGCGGATACTTTATATTATGACGAATTAGGGGTTCCATCTCCATACAACTGATGGCGGCTATGAACAGTTAAAAGAGTTAAATTCATGAACAATAAAGCCATATTTACAAGCGAAGTATGGTAAGTAAAAAGAGACCATACTACCTATGGTCTCCACTAAATCAACTATTCAATAATATCCGCAACAATCCCAGGAAGAGAAATGCTATAACCAGCCTGTGATTCATAGCTGTATTTACCATAAACCTCTCCATAAATTGTAACAACATCTTCTTCGACAAAATCTGTGTAGCCTTCATATTCTATGAAGATGAGATCTCCTGGATTGTAGCCGTAAGAAGTTTTTGTAACGGCAAGGCGAATGTTGGTCATATCATTTCCTTCAAGGATCTGAATAACTTCACCCGTGTACTTTACATATTCACCAGTATAACGGTCTGGATTTTTATCAAGCTGCTTGAAATCTATTGTTTTGGCTTCTTGTTTTTTCTTTTCAAGCTTCATCTTATCAACTTGCTCTTGCGTATAGGCATCTGTAATTTCCATTTGTCCAAGTGAAATGTCCTCTACCATATAACCTTTTTCAGTTTCTTTCAGGTTGCCATTGAACTCATATTTTTTGTTGACTTCTTCATATTCTCCAAGTTCTTTAAATAAGTGCTTATTTGCTTCTAATTCTTCACTCGCAGAAAAGCTTGCTGATAATGGATATGTTCCATTGATGACATATTCAGATCCATCATATTCATCTTCGTAATCACCAATTATAACTTGAACCTTACCATCTTTTACTTTGCCGCTATCCGGAACCAATGGGAAGTCGGTTTCACCTTCGCCACGGAAGCTGGCATAGATCTCTGTGTTCTCGGGCAGGTTGGTTGTAAGATTGATTGTCACCGCATCTTTTACTTTGCTGTATGCAGAGGACTCGAGCTTTACAAAAAGCTCTTCTTTAGGTTCTGCTTTTTTCTCGGACTTTTTCTCTTTAGTTTTAGCAGCAGTTTCTTCAGCAGTGGCTTCTTCAGCAACATCAGCATCAGAGTCCGTCTCAGTGGGTGTAGAAATCACCACAATAAAAAGTACAAATGAAGCAAGCCCAATTAGAAAGTTTCTTTTGGCCTTCCCATTTTTCTTAACCAGTGAAACAATAAACAGCACTGAAAATACAATCCAGGCTAAAAATAATATAACGCCAAACATATAAAAATGATCCCCCTAAAATATTATCCATTTGCAATCATATTGTAACATTCGTAAAGAAGAGAGTGGCTAAACTCGTGTAAATTCCAGTATTAAAACAAACTGAATAATTATTTCCATATAATAAATAGGTTATCAATTAGTTAGTGTTATACGTGAACTGGTATGGAAGATCCGATGTGGCACGACCGATTATATGGTGGGAGTTGATTGCTGAATTTTGGGTTTCCGTTTGTTGGAGTTAGGAAAAGGTGAAACTTCTCCTCAGTGATTTCTTAAATATAACGCTGACATGATTAAAGGGAATCACCAATTCTTAAAGTGGCCATGGATTGCAAAAAAGCTCTTAAGTCTATTTACAACAAAATTCCAATATTGTAATGTTATGTTATACGATATATCGCATTGCATAATAATATCAACATAAAAATTCTCAACAATGAAAGAAGGGACCCACCAATGGCATACCACGGAGGCCCAATGACCGAGGCCATGTACTATGTACTCCTTGCACTCATGCGTCCCAACCATGGCTACCAGCTGATGCATGCCATCACTGAAGTTTCACACGGCCGAGTGAACATGGGACCGGGCACACTTTATGGAGTGCTTTCACGTATGCAAAAAGACGGACTCATTTCCCTGGCTGAAAATGATGGCAGAAGGAAGACCTACAACATTACAACTGATGGTGAACAGGCACTGCGTGCAGAGTACGGCCGGTTAAAAGCCCTGATTGAAGACAGCAGGATTTTAGAGGAGGGAGAGGGGAATGGGTAAAATTGTACGCAAACTCCGGCCCGAGGACTATTGGCGAATCGGGGAGCATGAAAGCTGGTTCGCAGACATGGCAGCAGAAGGGCTTTTCCTTAAAAAGATGGGGAGTCGGTTTGCTAAGTTTGTCAAAGGTGAGCCGAAGAAGATGAAGTACAGAATTGATGTATCATTCAGTAAGGAAATCTCCAATGAACAAGTCGAGATGTATGCTGAAAGCGGATGGAATTATGTCACAAGCTACAGTTATTTTCATGTCTTTTCCTCACCGGCTGAGCTTCATGCACCTGAGCTCCATACAGATCCAGCCGAGCAGTCATACACATTAAAGGCACTGGACGAAAAGTATGCTCAGACTGCCTGGACCGTCACGATTATGATACTGCTGACGTTTGGGATGCTGGCTTCTATATGGTTCCTCGACGGAACACCAACTTTGATGATGGTGGAGGGCAATGTGCTTACACAAACAATTCTAACTATCATCCTCGGATACTCGGCATACAATTCCCTCCAGGCGGCGATTTCTATTCGGTCGCTGCGGAAAAAACTGGCCGAAGGAAAACCGATCGACCACCATGCTCCGTGGAAGAAGCGCTTCCGCCGGAATACGGCGATTGCCTTGCTTTTTATAGTAACAGCCGGTTCCACTGCTGCTCTATCATTCGTACAGCTTTCTAGAATGGATACCAAAACCTTGCCTGAAGGAAACATAGACCTGCCGATTGTGAGATTAGCAGACATAGAACAGAATCCGGACTTGATTCGGCCAGAGCCCGTATATGTAGATGACAATGTGGATTGGAGCAACCGCCTTTCTTATGAATGGAGTCCATTGGCACCCGTACAATATGAAACAGATGAAAACGGAGAAGTCATTGGAGAGAAGTGGGATGATGGAAGCGGCAGATATTCACCTTCCATTCAAACACAGGTCTATCAGCTCAGCATAGCTGATCTCGCGGATAATCTTCTTTCTGATTTAGTAAAAAGATACAGGTATGAAGATAGTATGAAAGAGTTCGTGCAAAAAAAGCATCCTGCTTTGGATGAATTGATTGTTTATGAGGACGAGGGTATTAAAAAGGTATTTGCTTCTAAAGGGAAAACCGTTATGTATGTTTGGTACAACGGGAAGGCGAATATGGAAGCGGTAATTGAGGGCGTTGTGGAGAAGATATCGCTTTAGGTGGCAGGCACCACTTAAAAAATCTTGTTTCACAGCAATGTTTCATAAGTTTGCTGCTGGAGCAGGAGGGGACAGATTTACTGTCCCTCTCTAGCTTCCAGAGCATTTAATCAATCGTTTGATTAATAAATCTCACCTAAAAAGGGAGCGGGAATCAGAGCCTGTCCCTCCATCTTTTCCTCCGTCTCTGCTCAGTGTAAAACCAATCGTCTTCAAAGCACTTTCCAGGCTGGCCTCAGTTTTAACTGATTTTAAATCTGTATTTGTGCTGATTGCGTTTAACGCCAAGTCCGGCCTGATACCGGTAAGTATTGGGGTTACGCCTATCAGGCTCAGCATATTGGCAACTTTTAAAAGGGATGAGCTCACCATATCGTTGATTTGGAGAATCCCTGAGAGATCAATAATTAAATATTCCAGTGACAGGCTTTCGCTCTTGGTGAGGGCCAATTCTATGATGGTCTCCAGCCGGAATTCATTGATATTGCCAATGATCGGAAGGATGGCGACTCCTGTAGTAATCGGCACGAGCGGTGCTGACAATGTTTGAATCTGCCTGTTCGCATCATCAAGTTCCAGTACATAGGAGAGCAGCGAGCTCATGGTCTCGAAAAGATCCACATGTTCTTCAGTGAGTTCAAAGGTTTCCGTATCCAGTCCGCAAATGGTTCCGTAATTTCTCCCATCCTCATAAAAAATAGGAAGGCCTATAAAGCTGCCGCTTCCTAAATTCCTAGTGACATTCAGCGCGTTTGTGAGATCGCTTTTTGTAATATCAGGAATGAACAGGACCTTCTTGCCGTAATCCACACTCAGCTTGCAAAAGGTCTCCTCAAAAGGAAGCGTATCTCCTTCGCTTAGCAATACATCCTCATGGTTGACAACCTTGACGATCTCATTTGTCCTCTGATCATTTTTGGCAATGAAAAGAGTATTTATATTTAAAATCCTGCTCATCATTCTTAGTATGCTGTCTGCCGCTTCGTCGAAATTCATGAACTTGCTGTACGTAAAAGCATTTGAATTCATATTTATTTGTACCCCTCAATCCTAAAATAAGCCTCAACTCAGTTTTTACCACTGATGAAGGCAGGTAAACCTGTTATTTTTAATGGTTTTAGCCACCGCTGAAAAAATCTTGTTCTAAAAAGGGATGAAGGGCTATTAAAAATGCATCCCGCTTTTCAGAAAAGCTTCCCGACTATTTAGATCCTCTTTATTATATCTAAGAGTTCCTCTCCAAATTCCCCAGCTTTTTTAGGCCCAATGCCTTCTGTTTTTAAAAGTTCCCCAATAGTAGCAGGCTTCTTAATTAGAATGGATTCTAATGTATTGTTAGTAAAAATGTAGTAAGCTTTTACATTCAGTTTTTTGGAATGACTTGTTCTAACAGGCAGGCGAATTCTCGCTGGCAGTTTTTTTCGGACAGAAGGATATGTTCGCTGTCCCGTTAAATGATGGGAGGATCTTTAACCCAGTCTCTTTCCATTCTGTTCCAAACATAGATAGCAAGGGCTGCCCCCAATAACAAACAAACTGCCCATACCATCCATATCAGTGAATGCAATACTAATCGAAATGAATCAAGGAGGAATTTAATGATATAGTAATCAAGTACAAGTGGAATGGAGATGGCCAGACTGTACATCCGCACAAATATTTGTTTTCCCATTCTTCTTATTTGCCCCCATTTCATCTCCTATAAATCCCCCAGTTATCAATAGATCCTCACACTATACATATGGTTAACTAAACATTTCTTGTTAAATTTCTGCTTAATTCATTCTCCGGCCTGCTTTAAACAGAGTCCGGTTAGCCATAAAAAACTAATCAAACGTTTGATTAATTACCCCTTAAGCCCCAGAAGGCAAGCATAACACGCGTTTTATTCATGTCTGTCTCTCCCGTTCTATGGGACAGGAACCCTGTCCCTTCGTTCCACAGCAAAGCCTTTGCGGAAGTGAGCCAGGGGACCAGACCCCCTGGCTCTGATAGAAGTAAAAAAAAGCGCACGTCTCCTTGGAGCTGTGCGCTTTTTATTATTCAAATAGAAAACTGATATTCTTCTTCAATACCTTAAGATAGCTGAGGTATATTCTAGAAAATCATCTAAATGATTCTCAAGTATTTTTTGCAGGATCACTAAATTGATTTCCTGGTAATCATGTACCGCTATATTGCGAAAGCCAATCATTGCTTTCATTTTGACAGAAAGGGGAGCATTAATGATTCCGCTTTCTTCAATTAAAGAGAAGGCATCACGGCTGTTTTGAGGCAGTCCCAGTTTTTCTTCAGCTACTATATGCATCGCTAAATCAATGCTTGCTTCACAGGCTCTTTGAAGATTAAGGACGATAGAGTCCTGTTTCGTGAAATTCTGCAGATTGGCTGGTTTGCCTTCGTATTCTTCATTCACTCTCTGAAGGCAGCGTTCAATCATGCTGATTTTATTTAAAACAATATCATTTTTCATAGATTATCCCGCTTTCATGGATTTTCTTCAATATAGGCGAGCGCTCTTCATTCAGCTTTGCGTACTTTTTTAAAACAACCATTTCAAATCGTGCTTTTTTATCTTCAGCATTACAATAAATGATTTTTCCGGTATGGAGGATTTGAGCTTGAAATACCGTGCTTGCTTTATGGAGATCAACCAAATCAACTTCCTTGCCGATTTTAGCGGCAATCTCCTGCGAGAGAAGAAAGAGGTCATAGCTGTCCAGGTCTGAATGTAGACCATCTCTAAGAAAACCAATGTCAATGTCGCTTCCCTGATGGGCTGTTCCTTTAGCGAAAGATCCAAATAGAAAAATCAAGAATGGAGAGAGCCTCTCTACCAGCACATCAACAATGATTTGTTCTGTTTTAGCATCCAATTCAAACCCTCCGTCATTTTTGTTCATTATAACATGTATTATATAGGTTCAATGTTCCGTTTATCAAAGCGTACGGCAGCAGATGCCATGTCTCCGAATTTGATATTGCGGGCTGAAAGTCAAGAGTTCTGAAGGCAGTTTCTAAAACACAGAGACCCAATTCCGGAAAATGAGCCAGAGGGACTGACCCCATGGCCCACCCCGAAAACCGAGCCAGGGGGACTGACCCCATGGCCCACCGCGAAAAAACGAGCCAGGGGACCAGACCCCATGGCCCACCACACCAAAAATGAGCCAAGGAACCTGACCCCCTGGCCCAATTCATACACCCATTTTCACACTTGAGTGAAAAAGTCTGTATTAATCATTTTCTGTTCTATTACTATACTGAAGTTAGAAATTGTAAGTGTTTTCAACTTGGTTATAGGAGGAATGACAGATGAGCGGTTCTTGGCTTGGTTTGGAAGAGAAGGTAGCGATTGTTACGGGTGGTGCTTCGGGCATCGGTTTACATATTACGAATGAACTCCTGAAGAACGGCGTGAAGGTTGTGGTTGCCGATTTGAATGGGAGTGAAGGCGAGCAGGAAAACGGTTCTTATTTTATCCAGTGTGATGTGACGAAGAAGGAGAGCGTTGACCAGGCGGTTGCGAAGACGGTTGAGCTGTTCGGGTCTTTGGATATCCTAGTGAATAATGCAGGTGTGAATCTTCCTAGACTTTTGGTTGACGACAAGGGAGAAAAGCCGGAGTATGAGTTAAGTGAAAAAGACTTTGATTTCATGGTTGCTGTGAATCAGAAGGGTCCTTATCTGTTTGCCCAGGCTTCTGCAAAGAAGATGCTGGAGCAAAGCGGCGGCGTGATTATCAATGTATCTTCAGAGGCTGGCCAGGAAGGTTCTGCCGGACAGAGCTGCTATTCCGCAACAAAGGGAGCGGTGATTGCTTTTACTAGGGCATGGGCGAAGGAGCTTGGCAAACACAATATTCGTGTCGCTGCGATTGCCCCTGGTATCATTGAAACGACTGGCCTCAGGACAGATGCTTATAATGAAGCATTGGCATACACACGCGGTGTGACAGTTGATGGTCTGTCAACGGATTACAGCAAATCAATCCCGCTTGGGCGCGAAGGAAAGCTGACAGAAATCGCTGATTTGGTTTCTTATCTTGCTTCTGACCGTGCAGGCTATGTGACAGGGACAACCTTTAATATTTCAGGCGGTAAATCCCGCGGCTGACGCTTGTAAAGACGTGAATGCAGCGCCTTTATGGGAGCCGGCCAGCGGGCAGACCGTCCGGCTTCCATATAAATAGGGGTGATAAAAATGTCTGACAGAATGATAGATGAACGAGCAGCAAAGATACTGGCAATTGCCCGGACAAAAACCTATCACTCACTAGATGAGCTTGCAGAAGCAATGGGTGTGGGCACCAGGACGATCAGAAATTACATTAAACAGCTGAATGAAGACCTGGACGGAATTGCTTCTTTTTTCAATGAAAGAGGAAAAGGCTTCCGCTTCGATATCAATAATATGAAAGCGTTCCAATCTTATCTGGAAGAAAGAAGCCCGGAAGATAGCTCGCTGAATTCGCAAAGGGGCCGGATCGGCTTCATCATCGACAAGCTCATCAACAGCGAAGAAACGTATACACTGGATGATTTGGCTGAGGAAATGCACCTGGGCCGCACAACGCTCGTCAATGAGCTGAAAAAGGCAGCCGTTTCCCTTGAGACATACAAGCTCATCATCCACGGCAAGCCGAACAGGGGGATGGAGCTGAGCGGCAGGGAATTGGACCTGCGCTTCTACATCCTTGATCATCTGTATGATGTGCTGTATGGCGATTATCCGCTTGATGAAGATATTACGGAATCGATCGAGAGAATCTCGCATGAGTATAATCTCGAATCTCCTACCCAGGAGAGGCTGATGGAATTCATCATCATCATGCTGGACCGGCTTTTGAAAAACCATCATCTTGAAGCTATCGAGGAAAAGCATAAAAAGCTGATCGGCACACAGGAGCATGGGATCGCACTTGAAATCGTCGAAGCGATCCAAAAGCAGCTCCCGATTGAAATTCCTGAGGCGGAGGCTCTGTTCATCACGATCCCGATTGCAGGAAGGCGGACGCCGACAAACAACCGGACGCTGGCAGATATTGCGATTACCGATGATGTAAGGCGGCTGCTTGAACAGATCCTAGAACAGGTTGGTTTTAAAAAGGAAATCATTGAGCAGAATGAGTCCTTCTTTCAGGATCTTCTGTACCACTTGACCTTTATGCTGAACCGGCTGATCTTCGGGCTTCGCCTGAAGAACGCGCTGCTCGCCGATGTGAAGGAAAAATATCCGGTTGCCTACAAGATGGCGGAGATTGCCGGACAGGTGATTGAGAGCAGATATGGGCTCGAGGTGCCGGAGGATGAGCTTGGCTATCTGGCCTTTTATTTCGGAGTGTTCATCGGCCAAAGCGATATCAAGGTCAAACGCTTCCAAAAAGCCGCAGTCGTCTGCGGGACCGGCCGGGGGACGGCAAAGCTCGTCAGCATCCAGCTGGAGCGCATCCTGAATCAGGATACAGAAATAGACCTTTTTGCCGAAAAGGACGCAGTAAAGGAAGTCCTGGATTCATATGATCTTGTTTTTTCTACCGTAAAGCTGCCCTTTGAGACCAAAGCACCTTTTATTATGATCAACGAAATCTTCGATGAGAGCAGTGTGAAGAGGGAGATTGAGAAAGCGGCCTACAGACAGAGGCTCAACATTCAAAATGGCAGCGAGTATCAATCTGTGATGGCCCAGCTGCTTGCTAAAGAGTCATTTTTCCAGCTGGACAGCTCTAAGGGCTATCACGATAACGTCTTTCATATGGTAAATGAGCTGACTGAAATTGGCCGCCTTGACCCTGGATTTGAGGAGCGGCTGAAGGAAAGGGAAGAGAAGGGGTCGATGGTATTTGACCGCTATATTGCCTTTCCGCACACCTTTAATCAGCAGTCCAATGACATTGAGCTGGCGGTCGGGATATTCCCGGAAGGGGTCATGGAGAATGGCAGGGAAGTCAGGCTTGTGTTCCTGCTCGGGTTGCCGGAGGAACAGAATGAATGCAATGAAAGCCTGATTGTCAAAATCTATGATGAAATCATCGCGATTGCGGGCAATGAAGAGCTCATCGCACAGCTGGTGAAGGCGGGATCCTACGAGGATTTTGTCTCCGGCATTGAACGGTCAAACAGGGAAAGGGGCTAAGAACATGATTCTATTATTAATCATACTGATTGGGATCGCCTGGCTGGTCCAGAGCATCCTCGGGTTTTTCCAGATTAAGCATTTTAATAAAAAGTATGCCGAAATGAGATCGCTCGGCCGGGTGGCCATCGGCAAAAGAACAGGGAAACTGCGTGCAGGGACGGTCGTCATGTTCGCTATCGATAAAAGGAATAAAATTCTGAAGGCAGCAAAAATGCAGGGAGTGACTGTTTTTTCCAAGGTCAAGGACCTGAATGGCTTTGAGGGGAAATATCTGCTGAAGATTTCCGAAGAAGATTTCAAAGGACATGATAAATTGACCCGGCTTGCGATTGCCGATGCACTTAAGAGCTATGACATCATCTCCAAGGGCGGAGAGCTGCAGGTGAAAAAAGGCTGGATCGACTATATCATGCCAAAAAAGAAAGAAATGAGAAGAGGGTGAAGAGATGGATTTTATCATCAAATTAGCTGAGGGGTTCATGAACTTATTCCGCACAGGCGGCGAAACCTTTGTCAGCCTTGTCACAGATATTGTACCGCTATTGATCATGCTATTGGTTGCCATGAACGCGCTTGTCCGCCTCGTCGGGGAAGAGCGGGTCGAGAGGCTTGCAAGAAAGTCAGGGAAAAACGCATTTACAAGATATTTTGTTCTGCCGATCATCGGAACATTCGTCCTTGCCAATCCTATGACATTATCACTTGGAAGATTTCTTCCGGAAAAATATAAGCCAAGCTATTATGCGGCAGCATCGTATTCATGCCACACGCACAACGGATTATTCCCGCACGTTAATCCGGGCGAGCTGTTCGTATTCCTCGGGATTTCTGCAGGGATCACAACACTGGGCCATGATGTAACCGAGCTTGCACTCCGCTACTTCCTTGTCGGGATAGTCACCAACTTCCTAAGAGGCTGGGTAACTGACCTGACTACAGCTTATGTAGCCAAGCAGCAAAACGTAAAACTAAAAGATACAGTTCAACTATAGAATTCTAGGCGGTGGGAAACATGACAGCTTTTCAATCAATCAAAATTTCAAAGGGTGCCGGCGGTTTTGGCGGACCTTTAGTGATAACTCCGACAGACGAAAGGAATAAAGTCGTCTATATTACCGGCGGACAAAGACCGGAAATCGCAGATAAGATTGCTGAACTGACAGGCTGCGAGCTTGTTGACGGGTTTAAAACATCTGTGCCGGAAAAAGAGATGGCCTGCGTCATCATCGATTGCGGCGGCACCCTGCGCTGCGGATTATACCCGCAAAAGCGCATTCCGACGATCAACATCATGCCGACAGGCCAGAGCGGTCCATTGGCCAAGCATATTACAGAAGACATCTATGTTTCCGGCGTAAAGGCGGAAAACATCCAGCTGGCAGATGCAGAAGGTACAGCAGCCCCAGCACCGGCAATGTCAGTACAGGAAGAGGCAGCTGAAGGGATCAAAACACCTAAATACAGCTCAGACAAGAAAATCAGTGAACAGCAAAAGCCACAAGGATTGATGGCAAGAGTCGGCATGGCCATGGGCTCAATCACGAGCGTCTTCTACCAGGCAGGCCGTGATGCCATTGATACAGTTATCAAAACAATCCTTCCGTTCATGGCATTCGTTGCCATGCTCATCGGGGTCATCCTGGAATCAGGAATCGGCGACGTGTTCGCGAAATTCCTTTCACCGTTCGCGGGTTCTGTATGGGGACTGATTGTCATCGCACTTGTCTGCTCATTCCCGCTTCTATCCCCATTCTTAGGCCCTGGCGCTGTTATTGCCCAGGTAGTCGGAACACTGATCGGGGTTGAAATCGGAAAAGGTAACATCCCGGCCCACCTTGCATTGCCGGCCCTGTTCGCCATCAATGCTCAAGCTGCGGCTGACTTCGTACCAGTAGGACTTGGACTTGCAGAAGCAGAGGTTGAAACAGTCGAAGTAGGGGTTCCATCTGTCCTCTACTCCAGATTCCTCACGGGGGCGCCGACCGTCTTCATTGCCTGGCTCGCAAGCTTTGGCTTGTATGATTGAGATTAAATAATAGAAAATGAGCATGCGGATAAGGGGGCTTCGTTAGTGCATCTGCACCTGTTGCTCCCGTACCGCAATAGAGAAAATTGATTCAAAGGAGAGACACAACCATGACAACGAAATTCGAAACTAAAATCAACAGCATCGGCCCTTCGGTAACTGAATTTCTCGGTGAAAAAATGTTCATTCTTTTCGGGGATAACGCTCCAGCTGAGCTTGCTGAGTACTGCCTCCTTATCGACGTAAAAGAAGTTGAAGGCGAGATTGCAGCAGGCGATACGCTGCAGATCGGCAGCAATGAATATAAAGTTACTTCTGTCGGCGATGCTGTGAAACAAAATCTTTCCTCACTCGGCCATATTACCCTGAAGTTTGACGGCTCACAAACTCCGGAACTGCCAGGCACCCTGTACCTGGAAGACAGTGAAATCCAGGAAGTTAACGCTGGAGACACAATCCGGATCTACTCATAATGAATAAAAAACAATAGCTTAACTTTTGTCATCCAAGAGTTAGGCTATTATTTTTAAGAGGGGGCAAGGGATATGAAATTAGTCATTGATTCAGCAAATGTTGAAAGCATTAAGAAGCTCGTGGATTTTTTCCCGATTGACGGGGTCACCACCAATCCGAGCATTGTTGTAAAGGAGCAAAAGCCTTTCCTGCCTTTGCTTAAGGAAATCAGAGCTGTTATCGGAGAAGATAAAGAGCTGTTTGTCCAGACGATCGCCGGGGATGCAGAAGGAATGGCGGAAGAAGCCCGCTGGCTCTGTGAAGCTGTATCCGGGAACGTTGTCGTAAAAATCCCTGTCACCTTGGAGGGGATCAAAGCGATCAAAATGCTGAAGGCTGAGGGAATTCGGACTCTGGCAACAACGGTTTATACGCCGATGAACGCGTATCTTGCTGCCAAAGCCGGCGCCGATTATGTGGCTCCTTATGTTAACCGGATCGATAATCTTACTGGCAATGGTACGAAGGTAGTCGCAGAGATTACGGAGATTTTCTCAAAGCATAGTTTACCTTGTGAGGTTCTGGCAGCGAGCTTCAAAAACGTCCAGCAGATTCATAATGTCTGCCTTGCCGGCGCGCACGGAATTACTGCAGCACCAGAACTGATTGAAGCACTCGTCAAAATTCCATCTATAGAAGATAATGTAGAAGCTTTCAGTAAGGATTGGATGGGGCAGTATGGGGAAGGCAGTTTGATTTTAAGCGAGGATAAATAGAAAGAAAGAGGAAGGTGGAACCTATGATTAAAGCAATCGTCTGTGATTTTGACGGACTGATCATCGACACAGAATATGCCCTTTACGAAGCATTCTGCGACATGCTCGCAATTGACCCTAGTGAAATGCCGATTGCCGACTATGCTCACTTCATCGGTACAGATTCAAAAGGCCTGTATGAATACATCATGGAAAAATCAAACGGCACCATGGCAATTGAAGAAATCATCGAGAGATCGCATATCTTACATAAGGAAAAACTTCAATCTCCTATTGCCCGTGAAGGAGTTGAGGTTTATCTGAAGGAAGCCAAAAGCAGAGGACTGAAAATCGGACTCGCCTCCAGCTCCAACCGGGAATGGGTCACCTTCTTCCTGAAGGAGTTGAACTTCCTTCAGTATTTTGACTACATCCAGACCTCGGACGATGTAGAAAGGGTTAAGCCAGATCCGGCTCTCTACAGGAATGTTATCAGCCATTTCGGGATTGAACCGTCTGAAGCCATTGCTTTTGAAGATTCGATGAACGGATCAAAAGCTGCGATTGCGGCAGGGCTTAGATGTGTGATTGTGCCGAATAAGATTACTGAGAATCTTGCTTTTGAGGGGTATCATATGAGACTTGGGAGTATGGGAGAGAAGGAGTTTGGGAGAGTTGTAGAGGAGATTGAGGGAATGTAGGAGACAGCTGTCGGCTGTCTCTTTTTTTTTTGCTCTTATGAACTTTCCTCAGTCTAAAAAACACTTTCCTTAATATGGTTTTGTTGTTATAATAAGTGTAATTTTACACTTATTTTGTAAAAGAGACATTAAAACCATACTCATACAATAGGTGAGCAAAATGAAGTTGCTAAACAAATTTATCAATAAACCATGGTTTCTGGGATGTATCGTATGCATATTCCTTCTTTGGATTCTTTTCAACATCCCAATCGAAACACGCAAATATGGACTGTCCCAAAGTGCTCTCACTACAGATTATACCGGGCTTTTGCCGGAGCGGATTGAGCGGGTGGCCGAAGCAGGTGACCGATCTGAACTGCAGCGGATCGTAAAAGAAGCTAACAGGAACGGGCAGAATATTTCGGTTGCCGGACTGCAGCATTCGCAGGGAGGCCATACCTATTATAAGGATGGTGTGGTGTTAGATATGCGGTCATTCAATAAGATACTTGAAGTCAATAAGGAAGCTAAAACCGTGAAAGTGGAGAGCGGGGCTTCATGGGAGGATATCCAGGAAGCTGTGAAGGATGATGGATTAGCCTTGAAGGTTACGCAGTCACAATCGATTTTTACGATTGGAGGGTCACTGTCGGTGAACGCCCATGGCCGGGATATACGCTTTGGACCTATGGCCGGAACTGTAAAAGAAATGACTGTGCTGACGCCTGCGGGTGAAATTCAGACAGTAACGAGGAAAGATTCGGAGGAATGGATGAAGTATATGTTTGGCGGTTACGGATTATTTGGGGTGATCCTGGATGTTACACTGGAGCTTACGGAAGACGAGGTATACACCATCCATACAGAAGAGCTGAAAACGGATGAATATGAATCCTATTTTACCAATCTGCTGGACAGGGATGACACAGCTATGCATTATGCACGGGTAAGCGTTGCCCCGAGTACCTTCCTCGAAGAAATGTATGTGGTGGATTATAACCACACAGGAAGGCAGGACAAAGCTGCCCCCCTTAAGGAAGAGAAAGGGGCACGGCTGGGCAAGCTTGCGATGGATATCGGCCGGCAGGGCGGGATGTGGGAGGACCTGTTTTGGAGCAATCAAAAGCTTATGGCAAGGTCTCTGAATGGAAAGAACATCACCAGGAATAATGTG
This sequence comes from Bacillus infantis, assembly GCF_050107595.1. Lineage (GTDB taxonomy): Bacteria > Bacillota > Bacilli > Bacillales > Cytobacillaceae > Bacillus_AB > Bacillus_AB infantis_C. Next base: position 406,971 of record NZ_JBNILH010000004.1, on the reverse strand, counting down.
ATGCGCGGGAACTCCGCATTCATGGAATACACAAAACCGGGGCGGGTAGAGGTTCTGCAGGAATTTTTTGTGCCTGTCCATCAGTACGGGGAGTATATGAAGGATTTGAAAAATCTGCTGCCAGTTTCTGATCAAGGCGCAGATTTTAAAATCCATAATATTACGGTTCGTTATGCAGCAAAGGATAGTATAACAAGCCTGAATTATGCCAAGGAAGACATGCTGAGCCTGGTCGTATTGATTCAGCATGGTCTCAAGGAAGGACAGATGGCAGATGCGGAAGCAATCATCCAAAAGTGGACCAGTCTGACACTCGAGCATGGCGGAACTTATTATCTTCCATACTATCATTATCAAACAAAGGAGCAGTTCAGAGAGGCGTACCCAGAGTGGGAGGAGTTCCGGGCGGAAAAGCTGAAACGTGACCCAAACGAAGTATTTCAGAATCTATTCTATGATTATTACCTGAAAGAAGGAGCAGCGCATGACAATTAAAAGTGACCAGGCCATCCCCCTGTTTGTATCGGTCGGGCAGGTTGTTATTTTCCCTTATTATATTGTATGGCTAAAGCAGGCGGCCCTGTCCTTTACTCTCTTTGGGTGGCTGTTCGCCATATTCTCCTTCTCTGCTGCCTTTGGCTATCGCCTTTACCAAACCAAAGGCAGCAAATATCGCTCCCATCACCCGTTCATCTACATAGGGATGGGAGCTGTCTATATCCTTGCAGGCACCATCAGCCAGCCTGCGGGCTCTCTGCCTTACACAGCACTCCTGCTTCAGGCCACACTTGGATTCCTTCAAGGCTGGCACCACGCCTGGCATATAGAGCAGAAAACCTACCGCCTGCATGCCATCCATCACTATTTGATTGCCGGTATCAGCATGATTGGGATTTCTTTTGTAAAAATCCTAGCTCCTGGGATTATAATTGCTGGATTTGGGGCCATGTTGCTTTGCTGTGCGGCTTGTTCTATATATAAGGGCAAAATCAAAGATGAAGTGTCTTCCGCTGAAAGAGACTGATGCTGTGTTATGTCTTTTAAGTCTCAGTTGGGATAAACACTTTTTTTTGGTGCAATATGGAAACCTTTACCTGTAAATAGCGTCTAACAACTTAAGGGGGTGACTTCCTGAAGCGATATATATGGTTGTTATTTTTTATCACAATAAGTTTGACGCTTTTATCTGGATGTAAAAGTGCGGATTCTGACCAGCCAGTTGAGACTGACTGGAAACATGAAATATATGATACTGTTGACAACTTTCATGGTGTAACTATGACAGCAAAGGAAGGAACAGTTTCCCGTACCGGCATGACTGTCATTCTTCAGAATCATTCTGATAAGCAATGTATCTACGGTGAAGATTACCGGTTAGAAAAGAATATTGGAGGTGACTGGTACCAAGTTCCATTTGCTGAAGATGGTGACCACGCGTTTACTGGTATTGGCTACGACCTGGGTCCTTCAGATGTTAAGGAATGGAATGTTAATTTGGAGCAGTTCTATGGGGACCTGGACACCGGCGAATACCGTATTGTGAAAGAAGTACTGGACTTTAGAGAATCAGGGGACTTTGATGTGTACAATTTAACAGCAGAGTTTATTTTTGAATAACGGGTGCCTATAGGCGCAGCTGAAAAAAGAGTTTTAGTAAAAAACGTTATGCTTCTGTGGGGTAGATACCTCTATACTCTCGTTTATATAGTTTCAGCAATTCAACAAGCTGCCACAAAGAGAAGTCTTTCGAAAAAGGGATAATACTAAATTGAATGCTATACTAGAAAACTTATCGTATAGGAGAAAGGCTGGAATAACCATGAAAATGAAGAGATTATTTTCTGTGCTATTGACAGCACTGCTGCTGATGACGATTGGTGCTTGTTCCAACCAGGCTGAAAAAGATACAGTAACCAACAGTACACAAAATCCGGAAGAGAGCAAAGAAACTTCATCCGGTAAGATTGATAAGGCCGGTGATGTTGGAAATGAGGACGAATTGGCCGAGACGAATCAGCAGCCGGATGATCAAGATTCTGGCCAGGATCAAGACACCGATTCGAAAACAGCATCAAACCCTGCTGAAAGTGAAGAAAATGAAACAGCAAACGAGAAAGATTTTAACATAGAGAGCTACCTAAATAAGAACTATCCTATTGAAAATACACATTACAAAGCTGATATTTGGAAAAATGAAGAAACAGGAAAGACTGAATATACGATTAAAATTATGCCTAATACTAAGGAATTTAGCGAGGAAATGAATAAACAGTTTCAGAATGCTGATGCGGAAATTTATGAGGAAACAGAATTGCTGTTCAACAAAGCAGAACAGATTATAAAAGATTTGCCTCAAATAAATGATCAGATCCATGTGGACTCTGTTAATTGGGTCTCATATGATGGCGATTTCAATGTCATGCTGATTCAAGACTTTAGAAATTAGCGAAAAGCTGTAAAGTAGACTCTTCAGGCCTTATCCTTTTATAAGGATAGGCCTGCTGCTATTTTTCTGTGGCGCATGGTCGCATGGAATATTTGAGATATTTAAAGTAAAGGACGCCTTATTATTCTTACATAATAATAAGGCGTTCTTTTTTATTTTTCTGCGTCTTTGACTAGTTTAATTAATGCATAGAAGGTAGCTGAAGACTTTTTCTATTTTCACCCCATCAGTATTTGACCCGAAGCCAGGCCGGTTATCAAGATGGCACAGGCCAATGCCGGTGTGCTTATCAGCATCTTATGAAAAAAAGAAATATCTGTAAAGCGCTTATATACCTTTTCGGCAAGGAGGGCAAGCGGAACGAATAATAGCAGCATTTCTCCAATGCCGAACAAATCACCAGAATCAAAAGGACTGCTTATAAATTGATCTACAAAGTAGTTGAAGGTCAGAAGAATAGTGAATAAGAACATTTGAAAGAGAAAGAATAACAGATTTTTCAACAGTATAACTCCTAGCTTTTAACTTAGATTTCCAGCCTTAATGTGTAAATTTTAATTCATTTTTTACTGGGGAACAAGGTGCCAGTTCCGGCGTTTTATGAGTCGGGAATTAAATATTAAATTTTCAAAAAAGTATTGCTTGTTTTGTATTACCTAACTATAATACAAATCATAACAAATAAATAAGCGCTTTCAAAAAAGAAGGAGGTATTATATGAAGATTGCCGGGATGAATATCACATTCAGGCATTATCCGTTTAAGGAGTTTTTGGAGTGCATGACAAGTCTTGATATCCAGCATATTGAGTTATGGGCTGGGGAGCCGCATTTCTTTGTATACCGGAATCTGCCTGGCCATTTAAGAAGTATGAAGCGGGAGCTGCGATCGAGAAATATGGAGCTGGTTTGCTTTACACCGGAGCAGTGTGTCTATCCGTATAACATTGCGGCGTCCGATTCTGATTGGAGAAGAAGCAGTGTTGAGTACTTTAAGGATAATTTGTATGCTGCGCTGGAGCTGGACTGCAATATGATGCTGATTACTTCAGGCATTGGGGATCATTCTGTCAGCAAGAGAGACTCGTGGAAATATGCCGCTGATTCAATTCATCAGCTGGCAAAGATAGCGGAAAAGGAAGGAATGAATCTGGTCTTGGAGCCGTTAACAAGGTTTGAGACCAATCTAGTAATGGATGTTGAGGGAGTTAAGAGGATGCTCGAGGAAATCCAATCACCTTCTCTAACAGGAATGATAGATACCGTAGCGATGCAGCTCGCGGGTGAAACGCCTGAAGATTATTTTTCCACTCTGCGGGATGTTAAGCATTTTCATTTGATTGATGGGGATGGTGTGTCAGATGCCCATCTGGCCCTGGATGATGGAGTGCTGGATTGGCGGGGGTATATAGAGTCTCTTGAACGCTGGAGGTATAAGGGGGCATGTACCCTGGAGATTATGGGTTCTGATTATTATAAGAACCCAAAGAAAATAGTTACAGAGTCTGTGAAAAAATTAAGAGAGATGGAAGCATTCCATTCTAAAACTGGAGGAACTCATAATGAGTAATGGGGCTCTTACACGCAAGCTTGGATTTTGGGCTGCGCTGGCGATTGCGGTTGGGACGACAATAGGATCCGGTATTTTTGTTTCGACAGGAGAAGTGGCAAAAGCGGCTGGCACCCCGACTATTTCAATTTTGGCATGGATTATCGGCGGGCTTATTGCTATTCCGCAAGTTATGGTGCTGGCAGAGCTGTCTACAGCCTACCCGCAAAATGGAAGCGGTTACGTATATCTCAATAAAGCAGGCTGGCGGCCATTGGCTTTCTTATATGGATGGTCTACCTTCTGGGCGCTTGATCCGCCAAGCATCTCGATTATGGCCCTTGCGATCGTCTCATATGTTGCTTCTTTCTTCCCATTCTTTGACGGGATGAATGGAAAGCTGCTCGGGATTGCCATTATTTTGGCCATCACAGCAATACATTACAGAAGCGTAAAAGAAGGCGGCCTCTTTCAAGTCATCATTACAGCAGTAAAAATCATTCCATTCCTTATTGTCATTGCACTTGGCTTTATCTATATGAATCCTGGTAACTTTTCTTATACTCCAGCATCCGGCAGTACGGAAACAAGCCTGATTGGAGGCGTTTCAGCTACAACCTGGGCATACACGGGCATGGCGGCAATCTGTTTTATGGCCGGGGAATTTAAGAATCCGGGCAAGGTGCTGCCGCGTGCGCTGATTACTTCTATCTTCATTATCCTTACGCTTTATACACTGCTTGCTGTCTGTGTAATCGGCCTTATGCCTTTTGAACAGCTTATTCAATCCAATGCCGCTGTTTCTGATGCGGTTAAATATATTCCGGGATTATCAGACATTGCTTCATCGTTTGTAGGAGTGACAGCGATTGTTGTCATACTCGGTTCTTTGAGCTCGTGCATCATGTTCCAGCCTCGCCTGGAATACGCGATGGCAAAGGATGGCCTGTTTTTTCAGCGCTTTGCGAAAGTCCATCCGAAATATGAAACTCCCAGCTTTTCTATATTGGTGCAGGTCATTTATGCGTGTTTCCTGGTTTTCTTCGGCAATTTAACGGCCCTGCTGGGATATTTTACGCTTATCCAGCTCCTGATCAATATTATGGACTTTGCAGCCGTCTATAAATGCCGGAAAAGAGACGATTATAAGCCGGTCTATCGGATGCCTTTATGGAGGATTACAACCATTTTGGCCATCGCCGGCGCTGCCTGGCTTGCCTGGGGAACCTTTACCTGGGCGCCGATCCAGGGTATGATTGCGGCGCTTATCGTCGTCGCCACCGGACTTCCTGTCTATTATTATTGGGAAAGAAAGTATGGTTCAAAGGCTGCTAAGGACAATATAGTTGCCTGATCCAAGGAGGGGGGTCAGCATTCACTGACTCCCTGATAAATTTTAAAGGAAAAAGATTGAATTATTTGTATTGTTTATTTATAATACAAGACATAACAAATAAAACAAGTAACTCATAAGGAGAGTGTTCCCCATGTTGAAGTTTGATGAAGATTTGTTTTTGAAACTAGTAGAAAAAGAGGGCCTTGGCTACAGAGGCAAAATCGAAGAAATCGTAGATAGCATCTGCAAAAAGGGATACAACAATATTTATATGATTGGCGCCGGAGGAACGATCGCCATGATGTATCCTTATGAATATATGTTCAAAACACACTCAAGCATTGATGTCCGCGCAGAAATTGCTTCAGAATTCATGGCCACGAATCCTAAGCATTTTACAAAGGATTCTGTCTGCATCTTTACTTCTGTATCAGGCACAACAGAGGAAACGGTTGCGGCTGCAAAATTCTGCAGGGAAAGAGGAGCAACAACGCTGGCCTTGGTCGCTGAAGCTGACACCCCGCTGACAAAAATCGTCGACTACTGCATCACAACTGGATCTGAAAAGCATTCTTTTGATACATTCTTTATGCTGTTATATATGGTATCCTTCCGATTCATGTACAACAATGAAGAGTTCCCGCAATATGATCAATTTGTGAAAGAAGTATCATTGCTTCCAAGAGCCATTCTCGATGCAGTACAGTCATTCGATAAAAAAGCGGAGGAATTTGCTGTTAAGCATAAAGACACGGACTACCATATGATGGTCGGTTCAGGAAACCTTTGGGGCAATACGTATTCTTATGCGATGTGTATTCTGGAAGAGATGCAGTGGATCCACGCAAAATCGATTCATGCTGCTGAGTTTTTCCATGGCACCCTTGAATTGGTTGTCGAAGATACAAGTGTCATCCTCCTAAAAGGGGAAGATGAAACCCGTCCGCTTGCCGAGCGTGTTGAGCGTTTCGCAGAGAAGATCACCAAAGAACTGACTGTAATTGATACGAAGGATTTTAAAATGGATGGAATCAGCGATGAATTCAGGAAGCATTTCGCTGTCAATATCAACTGGGCTGTCCTCAGCCGCATCAGCGTTTACCTTGAGCGGGAGAGAAATCATCCTTTGGAACTCAGACGCTATTATCGCAAAATGGAGTACTAAGAAATGATTGAGCACTGCTAGCTGCAGTGCTCCTTTCTTAAGCTGAAAGGAGTGAAAGCACCATGAAGGTCGTTACAGTCGGAGATAACTGCATGGATGTCTATAAGGACAGCGGGAAAGCTTACCCTGGGGGGAATCCGGTAAATGTGGCAGTTTATTTAAAAGCACTGGGAGCGGAACCCGCGTATGTTGGCTGGGTCGGCACAGACCAATATGGGGAGGAAATGATCAAAAGCATCCAGGATAAAGGGGTGGATACAACACATCTTTCCATAAAGGAAGGAAAAACAGCCGTTACAGATGTACATATGGAAGGCAATGACCGGCGGTTTGGTGACTATGATGAGGGTGTTATGAGTGAGTTTGCTTTGACAGGAGATGAACTTGAATTTATTTCTGCTCATCAGCTGGTGCATGCCGGGCTCTGGGGACATGCGGAAGATTATTTTTCTCTTTTTAAGAAAAAAGGGCTGATGACGTCCTTTGACTTTTCTGATCAGCTGGCCCATAAGCTGGTTCAAAGTTTGCTGCCTTATGTTGATTATCCTTTCTTCTCTTATAAGGAAAATGATGCGTTTATCCGCCAATTTTTAAAAAATGCGGTTGGCAAAGGGGCAAAGATTGCGGTTGCCACTTTGGGTGAAAAAGGTTCGCTTGCTTATGATGGAAAAGATTTTTACGAGTATGGTGTGGCGGCTACTGAGGTTGTGGATACGATGGGAGCGGGAGATTCTTTCATAGCCGGGTTTACTTATGGTATTTTGAAAGGCCTTTCAACACAAAGCTGTTTGGAATTGGGCGCGAAGACTGCCGCCAATACAATCAGATATTTTGGTGCCTGGTGACTGGGGAGTTAGATCAATGTATAATAGATCTTAACAATCTATCGAAGGTAAGGATGAGCCAGATGAATTTAAATCCTTCAACGCCTCAGCCGCTGTATATGCAAATCAGGCAAATGCTGAAGAATGACATCCAGAGCGGAAAATACAAGCCGGATGAACAAATTCCAACAGAAGCAGAGCTTTGCGATATTTATAATGTGAGCCGGATTACGATCCGCAAAGCCATTGAGGAATTAGTGAATGAAGGAACTCTTACACGCGTACCGCGCAGAGGAACGTTTGTGGCTTCAAATAAGTTCCATAACGAGCTATTGTCTGTAAGCGGCTTCTCGGAATTCAGCCACCAGCTTGGGATGATTCCCAACTCGCGGATATTAAGAAGCGAAGTCATATCTGCATCAGCGGAAGTCGCCGGGCACCTTCGCATTGAAGAAGGCAGCCCTGTTCTTGAATTGGAGCGGCTGATGTATGTAAACGACCGCCCTTTATTCTACGACATCGCACATTACTCTCTCAGTCGATTCCCTGATTTGGAAAAGAAAATTGCGAGGCTTGAATCCACCTATCAGATCCTCCTGGAGGATTACAGCACTGAAATAATCAGCAATGACAAAATCATCGATGTGATCGGAGCCACGAAAGACCATTCCAGACTATTGGAATGTGATATTGGCGCCAATCTATTCAGAATCGTAAAGATTGCTTTTGATTCAAAGGATGAACCAGTCCACCTTTCTACATTTGTATGTGAAACGAATAAAGTGAACTTGACCGTGCATCGGGCTAAATAAATGGACGGAGGGACAGCTTTCTTGTCACGACCCTCATGAACAGCGGCGGACTGTTTGAGGGTCTTTTTTTATTGGTGGAGATAAGCTAAGTGAAGCGTTATGCATATGCGTAGCGCTTTTTCACTGTATTTTTGCAGGTTCTGCAGAATATTGAATTTTTTGATTGATAAATGAAACAGCATCTATCCCAGCTTTGTTTTGGGAAAGGAGCCAGACACCGCCAAACCAAAAACTTCCAACATCCAATAATTGGAAACAAAAATACTAGTCTGTTATTATTTGGATGAAAGGAGAGGTATGAAATGAAAAAGATAACCAGTTTAGCTGCTGCTGCTGTTCTTACTCTTTCAATTTTTCCGGTTTCCGGTAAGGCAGCCGAGGCTGATTTCAAGGATACTAAGGGATTATGGGCAGAAAGGGAGATACAGTATCTTCTTGGTGAAGGCATCATAGGAGGTTATCCTGATGGCACCTTTAAGCCGAACCGGACGATTACCCGTTATCAGGCGGCTGCGATGCTGGTAAAGGCTCTCAAGCTGCCTGTTACAGGAAAGTCCTCCGCCAGCTTCAAGGATATTTCAAAGAATTCGCCGATGTATGCGATTGCCGCTGCAGCGAATGATGCAGGCATCATCAAGGGGGCGAACGGGATGTTCAGGCCGGGTGAAACTGTTTCGCGTGCCCAGATGTCCGCCATCCTAAGACGTGCTTATGAACTGAACCTGACAGAGCGCCCTTATTTCTATGATGTGGAGCCTGGCTATTGGGCTGTGAACGATATAAATGCCGTCGCAAAGGACGGTGTGGCCGGCGGTTATCCGGACGGGACCTTCAAGCCGGGGAATCCGGTGACAAGGGCGCAGTTCTCGGTCTTTCTCTCGAGGGCGGATAATGAAGATTTCAGATTATCAGAGCCTTCACAAAAGGTGGGATTGTCGGGGGAAAAAGTCAAGCTGGATGGATATGAATATCAATTTATCCATTGGTACGACGATATTAAAGACGAAGGCCATATGCTGAGAAAAAATCTTGCAACAGGAGATACCCAGATACTGATTAGCCGTGAAGAAGATATCACATCCATTGATCCATATCTTACAGATGAATATGATGCCAGTGTGGATGGAGATATACACAAAGCCCAGCTGCACATTTATAATGGCAATATTTATTTTATGGTTAAATTAAAGGAATTTTATCTTTCAGGAAAAATACTGGAAACCACTTTATTTAAGATGCCTCTCTCCGGCGGAAAGCCTGTACAGGTCTTTAAGGATCTTAAGCCGTGGGATGGAAAAGATCCATATAAAAAAACCACTGATCCCATCAGGCTGATGAGAAACTATACAATTGTGAATGACCATATTTATTTTATCAAGTCCAGCCAGGACCATTCAGGGATTATCTATGAAGGTGAAACAGATGTAAAAAACCAGAGTACCGAACTGTATCGCAGCAAGCTGGATGGAACTCGTCCGGAAAAACTGACTTCCGTTAAAGCACATCAGTTTTCTTCACTGGAAGCACAGCCGGACTATGAGGCCATCGTCTTTGACAGGCAATATATGTACTACGCTAATAACAGCGGCATCTACAGAATGAATCTAATAACCTTGAAAAGCAGCAGACTATCATCTGTTAATGCTAAAGCCCTTGAGGTAAGAGGCGATGAAGTGCTTGGCACGGATATGAAGGGCGTAGTCCGCCGTTTGAACAAATAGCCTTGTTTATTCCCATCTGTTAACGTGACAGCAAATATGATGAAAATAATAGAATACACTCAAAACTGATGAGCCTGTTCCGAATCAAAAATCGGCAATGGGCTTTTTTTATTTGAAGTTATATTTGAGTTAAGGTATATCCTTCTAAAATACTTTTTTAGCAGCGCGAAGTTCAGCATGGTCAACTGGATGATTGAAACCAAGCCTCGATAATTCCTCAAAAATTCTTATCTTAATCAATGAAAATACGTAGCTGCATTAAGGAAGATAAAGTGCTTACTTGTCTATAATTCCCTGAATTCTTGCTGTCTATCCCGAAAAAAAATAAAAATGCTCAATATATACCATGCTGTAAACCTGAGAGTATGATTTTTGTCCTATTCTTCTCTAATTAATGGGAAACTTCTGATTGTTTTGGTTTTTAATAGTTTTTATGTAGTGATTATAAGGTCTGTTTACTTCCCATTATTTTACATCCATATTTTTCCCTCATCTGAACCAAAAGTTTCTGCCGACTTTTGACGGGTAAAAATAAGTGCATTGTTATGTTAAATCTATATCCATGGCGAAAAAGGAGGGGTGGATTTGAACAGGAAGAAACTCCTGCTGATCTCTCAGAATTTTTATCCGGAGATTGGGAGTGCAGGCAATCGAATGAAGAATGTTTTTCTCCTCCTTAAGGAATCGGGATATGACGTCACAGTTGTGACGGCGGAGCCGACCTATCCGGACAGGCAGCTTTACGAAGATGAAAAGTTTTGGGATGACAAAGAGTTTGAGCATGTCCACGGCTCAGCGATCCATAGAGTTACGGTTCAAAACAGCAGCTACTCCTCTTCCTTTGTTTCGAGGCTGCTGTATTACATAGAAATTGCTTTTAAAATCTTCTTATTTATCCTTCGTGATAAGGGGAAATACGATTTTGTTATGGCTACTTCCCCCCCTATTTTTATTGGGATTGTGGGTCTTGCAGCAAAGCTCCGCTTCCGCTGCAGGATGATTCTTGATATCCGGGATCTTTGGCCGGAGTCGTTAAGGGGAGTCGGGGTATTTAATCAAGGCTGGATTGTCGCCCTGTTCAGATGGATTGAAACGATGCTCTACAGGCATGCTGATCATATTTTAGTTAATAGTATGGGATTCAATCATTATATTACAGCGAGTGGAAAAGTTCCCGAATCAAAAATTTCATTTTTGCCGAATGCCGCCAGGGAATATGAATTTCCGCAGCAGACACCAGCAGCCGCTGAGTTTAAAGTCATCTACTCAGGAAATATCGGTCTCGCCCAGGATGTGGAATTGCTGAAGGGGCTGGCCAGTCGGCTTTATGTTTGCGGCATAAGGCTCAGCATAGCGGGGTACGGAGTGAAGAGAGAAGAATTGGCTGAATTTGTCCGCCGTGAAAAGCTGACAAATGTACAGTTCATCTCTCCGCTCACCAGGGCAGAGTGCCTGAGGGTGAATGCCAGCCATCACGCAGGCTTTGTTTCTTTATCAGATAAGGATGTGTTCGACACCGTGCTTCCCGGGAAGGTCATTGACTACCTGAGCTGCAGGCTCCCGGTCGTGGCAGCTGTATCTGGTTATACGAAGGATTTTATCGAGGATCAAAAGGTAGGCTATGTATCTGAATCCAGGAATATGGATGAAATTGCTGATTATCTGTTAATGCTCGCCAAGCATCCGGCCATGAGAAAGAAGCTTGCTGATAACTGTGAAAGATGCGCAAGAGAAAGCTTTCTTTGGGAAAAAAATATAGAAGTCATCATGCAGATTATCGAATCGGGCCAAACAGAAAAGCAGCAGAAGCTTAAGAATGAATATAAGAAAAGAAAGGTAGGATCAATGTGAAGACTCGCGTCTGTATGTATGTATGGAATCACTTCACCAACGATGCAAGAGTCTTGCGCGAATGCACTGCTTTAGCCGAACATGGCTATCAGGTTGATCTTATCTGTATCCATGATCCGAATCACGAAGGCCTTCCTTTATATGAAAAGAAAGGCGACCTCTTTCAGGTTTTTCGCGTAAGGCGGTATCCTCTATTGCTTGAAATGCTCCAAAGCTTATATACAATTAGCAGGGAAAATAAAGCAAATGGCATCTTGATGGCTATATTTTGGCTTATTTTACTCGTTATGTTTCCTTTTCAGACAGCAATCATTTCGATTCTGTTTTTCTTGCTGTTAAAGACTAGGCTGAAGACGGTCTGGATACGGTCAGCCATTTTTGCAAGGATGGTATTGAAAGGTTTTAGCGGCCGCTATGACATTTATCATAGCAATGACCTCAATACGCTTCCGCAGGGCTGGATCTGCTCCAAGCTCCGTTTAGCGGAAAAAAAGCTGATTTACGATTCGCACGAGGTGCAGACGAGCAGGACCGGCTATGATCATCCTTTTTATAAATACCTGGAGGCCTTCCTGATCTATAAGGCTGACGAAGTGATTGTGGAAAATCACACACGGGCACGTTATTGCCAGAAGGTCTATGGCCTTTATCCCCATATAGTACATAATTACCCCTTTCCTAATAAGCAAAACCTGCGGGAGCCTTTTCCGCTTCAACAGATGCTCGGGCTTTCAAAGGAAGAAAAGATTCTCCTTTATCAAGGCGGAGTCCAGACAGGAAGGGGACTGGATAAGTTAATTGATGCAGTTCCCCTGTTCAAGGAAGGGATTCTGGTTCTGATTGGGGACGGGAAAATTAAGAAATGTCTTCAAGAACAAGTGAAGCAGAAAAACCTGGATGACAGGGTCCGCTTTATCGGCAAAGTGCCCCTGGCCGAACTGCCGTTATATACCCGCCAGGCCTATTTGGGATTCCAGGTGCTGAATAATGTTTGCTTTAATCATTACTCAGCTTCATCCAATAAACTCTTTGAGTATATGATGAGCGGAGTCCCGGTCGTTGCCTGCCGATTCCCTGAGATTAGAAGAGTGGTTGAATCTGAGCGGACCGGCATATGCATTGACTCTCACAGCCCCCGCGAGATTGCCCGTGCTGTCAATCTTCTTCTTGAGGACAGCGGGCTGCATAGTGAATACAGCCAAAACGCATTCAGAGCCAGCAGAAAATATAACTGGGATACAGAAAAGGTTCATTTTCTTAATTTATATAAAAAGACTTGCCATTCTGAGGAGGGATTGCGATGGAGAAAAATCTCGATAAAATAGCTGAAGCCTATCATGGCGATTTAGGGCCGCTGATGGCCCAGAAAACAAGGGACCGGGTGCAGTGGATTATCAAGAACACAGCCGGCGGCAGGATCCTCGATATTGGCTGCAGCCAGGGGCTGATCCCCATCCTGCTTGCCAAGGAAGGAAAACAGGTAACAGGCGTTGATGTATCAGCCGAAGCCATTGCCTATGCAAAAAAGCTCCTTAAACAGGAAAACCCGGCCATTCAAAGGAAAGTCTCTTTTATTAACGAAGATTTCCTCCAGGGCAATTACGAGGGAATGTATGACTGCATCCTCCTGACTGAGGTGCTTGAGCATCTGTATGATTCCCATGCTTTTCTTGAGAAGGCATATTCTCTTTTACAGGCGGAAGGGCAGATCCTTATTACGGTTCCTTTTGGCATCAATGATTACCCTGACCATAAAAGGACACTTTATGTGCTGGAAATCTACAGGGAACTTTATCCTTTCTTCGATATCACAAACGTCCAGTTCCTCGGGAAATGGATTGGATTTACTGGGAAAAAGGCCGACCGCATTAAATCAGGAAGCGAGCTAGTGGTGCCTCTGGAGATTATCGGGCAAATGGAAAAATCATTCTACTCGATTGAGCGTGAGCTTACGAACCAGTCGGTACAGCATAAACAAAAGCTGGCAAGAGCAAGGGAGCATGAGGAACAGCTGAACCATGAGCTTCATTCCCTCAGCAAACGGGAGGAAGCCCTCAGCAGCGAAAACAGGGTGCTTGCGGAAAGGGTCCGAATGCTCAAGCAGCAGGCTGCCTCCCATGAGGCTTGGAAAAGCGAGATGCAGGCCGAGCACAATAGATATATTTTTGCCAAAGACGAGCATATAGCTGATCTGAAGAAGCGGCTGCTTGAAAAAGAAAGGCAGCTGGACCGTTTCAGTTCACAGATTGAAGCCCAGACCCGGCTCATCAGGAACTTGGAGGAAACCATTCAGTCTCCCTTACAGCAGGTCCGCAGCCTGAAGGATGAATTGAACGGACAGCTGGCAGTGATCGCCAAAGAAATTCATAAAAACCGCGAGGAAGGGAACGTCCTTGCAAGGCACCTGACGGATTCACTTCAATCGGCCAGCAGGGGACTCTCGGCAGAGATGAAAAATCAGCTGTCCGCCTTTAAAAGCAGCAAAGACAGCTTTGAGGTCAAAATGAAGAAGAAGCAGAGCGAGTTGACCAAAAAGCTGGACCAGGTGCTTGAAGGGGGAGCTTCCGTAAGAGAGATGATTTCCGGCGTCCTCGGACATCTGGATGAGTCACAAGCAGAGAACCGTGACGGATTCCATTCCATCGGGGAATTCATAGCATCACAGAAGGAAGCTGCTTCCCAATTGGAAAAAGGACTATACAGCTCGGTTGCTGAGGCGGTCACTCTTTGCCTGGAAGAGCAAAAACAGCTGCTTGCGGATGCAGAGCAGGCTGCCAGGGAAGAGGACGGGCTGCTGAAGGAGAAGGAAGAGATGCTGATGCAGAAAGAGGGATTGCTGGCTGAGAAGGATGAACTTCTCGCCCAGAAGGCGAAGGAGATTGCCGAACTGGATGCAGCAGGCCAGTCAGCCGCAAGCAGACTGGAGGAAGAAAAGGCAAAGGCCCTAGAGTATGAACAGAAATATCAAAAGAGTCTGCGGTCACTTGAAGAAAGGTTGATGCAGGCAGCGGAGGAAAAGGCAAGGACTGAAATGGAGCTGCAGCAGGCTGTTAAAGAGTCTGCCAAGCTGAGCAGCGAAATTTCCTTCCTGAAGGAGCGTTATGAGGAGGATCTTGCAAAGGCGAAGGAAGATGTCCTGCTGGGTCTTCAGGAAAGTGAAGCAGCCATTAAGCAGCTGCTAGAAGAAAATGAAAGATACCGCCAGCTTCAGATGAGATACTCGGCAATCAAGAACTCCAAGCTCGGCAAGGTAACTGTCAAGTATTGGGGCTTTAAAAATAAAATGCGATTTAACAGCAAATCAGAAGAAACAATTAAGTTTTAGAAAGGAGCATTCTAATGGACCTGCAGCTGATTGAAAAGAAATTGGCAGAAATCACAGAGCGGAAAAGGAAAATAAATTTTGAGCTGGGCAGCCTGGAGGCTCCGAGTCTCACTGTCCAGGAAGAAACAGAAACGAAAAGCGACTGGTGGTTCCGGGCGCAGCCGCCTGCAAAGACAGAACTGTTCCCGGGGGGCTTGCATGCTGAGATTCCCCCTTCTCAGCATCTGTATTTATCGTACCGGGAAACGAATGTGGTTTTTTCAAAACCGCCTGAGCTTTATGGCGTAGAGGCCGGGGAGAAGCAGCTGTTCCGTTTTTCAGGTGAAGCCTCAGGGACGCTTACCGCTGACTTGTATATTATCGGGTATCATAGCGGCAAAAAAGTGTGGATGAAGAAAGTTCCTCTTGGCAAAGAGAAGGAAATCAGCCTGAAAAAGGGTGAAAGCATCCGGATCGCTCTGAAGCTGAAGGGAAGCGGGAGCCTGGATGTCAAAGAGCTCAGCCGGAATGATGAGGAGCTTCCAATAGCTGCAGGCGGAGGAAAAGAGTCTGCCAGCGATCAGTTTATCAGTTTCCCAGCCAGCAGCTTAAGTGACAGAATGCACTACAGCGGGAAAGAAATGTATGCAGCAGCCGTGGACCAGAAATATATGAAAAGGCTGGATGAAGAGCTGGCATTGGAGCTGCCAAATGGAAGGTATGCAACGCTGTCCCTTGGGTCGGAGGCCCTTCCAGCTGAAATGGCGGATGGAGGCAGGGGCAGCTTAACCGTCAATGCAGACAGCTTCTATGAAGTATACTTTCAGGCAAAGTCCTCCGGAAGGCTTGAAAAAGAACTGCTCATCATCGGATATAATGACGGACGCCCCGTTGATGTGAAATGCATCGGAGAGCATAAGCTGGAAAAAATCCAGTTCGCAGCAAGTGTAAAGGAAGTGCGCTTTTTCCTCCGGGTAAAAGGCACAGGGATTTTGTCAGGTGCTTCCGTCCACTTTGAGGAAAAGCCGAAAATTCCTCTGGCAGTGACAGAAGCAGAGCTGCAGGAGAACAGCTGGTTTGCACCGACTCCATCGCAATCAGAATTCATGATGAAGGACGGGAAGCTCGCCTTGCTGTCTGAACTTGATAACAGCCAAACCAAATATGTCTCCTACAATATTGAAAACATCAGCTTTAAGGTTGTGCCGAAGGAGAGCGCCTTTGCGATCGAAGAAGGCTCCTACTATGAAATCGACATTACAGCAGAAAAAACTGGGAGCGGATTTGCTGTCCCGATACTAGTTACATATACAGAGGAAGAGAAAAAGGAAATCATTCCGCTAGTTCTCAATGAAAGGAACATCATCCGGTTTAAAAAAGGAATTACAAAGTGCAGGATTGCCTTTAAGCTGTCAGGTCCCAATGAAGTAGTGTTTGAACGGTTTGCTATTAGGCAATTCCGTGAAGAACAGACAGGCGGGGAAATGGTTTGGACCAGCCCCAAAGAGGTTGAAAGGCTTGGCCTCGTCCCCAAAAGGGATCTGAAGCAGGTGAAGCTGGCAGTCATCTTTGATGAATTTACAACAGAGTGCTTCGCACACGAATGTGAATTGATCTCCTTTACTCCGGATAACTGGAAGCAGGTACTCACTGCCAATATGCCGGACCTTCTCATGGTTGAATCCGCATGGAGAGGAAACGCGGGAGCATGGACGAAAAAGGTGCAATATACTGGCGAAGAAGCCGTACAGGACTTAAAGGAGCTGCTCTGCTGGTGCAATGAACAGCATATACCAACCGTCTTTTGGAATAAAGAAGATCCTGTCCACTTTAATCATTTTGTCCGGACGGCAGAGCTGTTTGACTATATCTTCACAACAGATGCCAACAGTGTCCAGTCCTATAAGGATGCCTGCGGCCATGACCGGGTCGGAAGCCTTCCATTTGCGGCCCAGCCCAAGATTCATAATCCGCTGACTATCGGGCCGAGAGAGAAAGCGGCCAGCTTTGCCGGATCCTATTATGCCAAGCATGTCGAAAGGTCGGAAAGCATGCTCCGCATTTTTAATCAGGCGATTCCATTCGGTCTCGCCATCTATGACAGAAACTATGAAAAGGTCCAGCAGGGACTATTGAAAAATAATCGCTTTCCCGAACATTTGCAGCCATATGTGAAAGGATCGCTGAAATATTATGAAATCGATAAGTCCTATAAAGGCTACAGGGTGATGATCAATGTCAATACCGTTCAGCACTCTCCTACCATGTTTGCGAGAAGGGTATACGAAGGCCTCGCTTCCGGGACGCCGATTGTCAGCAATCATTCTGATGGAGTAAAGAGGATGTTCGGGGACCTGATCTGCGTATCTGAGGATGAAGAAGAAATTGCAGAGGCCTTCAGAGTGCTCTTCGAGGATGAAGCAGAATACAGGCGGATTGCGAAAGCAGGCATCAACCGGGTGCTGTCAGAGCATACCTATCTCGACCGCCTGGAGAGGATCTGCGGGATTTTAAATCTTCCTTTTGCCAGAAAGAATCTCGGTATCCTTGTTTATGCGAAGGCTAAGGATGAATATGAAGCTGCACGGGCAGTGGAGAACTTCCAGCGCCAGAAATGGGAGAATAAGCGCTTATGCCTGCTAATGGAAAACGGGATTCCGTCATTCTTGATAGAGGATTCCTCGATCAGCGTGTGGAATGAAGAAGAATATTTCAGCAGGTTTCAGAACCTCCTGATGGAACAGAATTATGACTATGCCGCCTTTTTCAAGCCGGAGGAGGACTATAGTGAAGATTTTCTGTTAAATCTTGCGCTTGCTTCCCGCTATGCACCGTGGGAGGTTATCGGAGAACATGGGCAGGAGGGGCTGTATTACGGCCAGGTTCCTTCCATTCAGGCGGCAAGGGGGATATTTAAGAAGGAGCTTTTTTCAGCTCTTTCATCCAGAGAAGCACTGGAGTATATCGAACATAATAAAACAAAACTGTTCTCAGCAAGAGGCGCCAGATTGATGGGCGTTCCTCAATCTTAATGGGAGGTGGTCAGACTGCAGAAAGCTGTCCCGGTCAGATTTATATCAAAAATCAATTCTAAAGAACTGCTTGAAAGGCATTGTGAAGGCTATTTCAAGAATATCTGGTTTACGAGTGCCAGATTCGGCGAGGTTTCTGCGGACTATAAAGAGGTCTGGTCCTTTCCCGGACCTGAACGCTCCTGGCGGTTCCAGCATCATTCCTTAGCTTCTGTTTCCCATCTGTGTGACGGATATGAGGAGCTTGGGGACGAGAAGTATTTAAAGAAAGCGGAAGAGCTGATCATTAACTGGCATCAGGTGAACTATCCTGAATCGCCTTCTGAGATGGGCTGGCATGATCATTCAACCGCGTACAGGCTGGCAAACATCTGCCGCTTCTTCTGCATCTGGAGGTCTGGACCGCTTTACCATAAGGAAATGGAAGAAGAGCTGGAGAAGATAGCGGCGGTGCATGCCGAAACACTTATGGAAGAAAGCTTCTATATGCCAAACCATAATCATGGACTTGAGCAGGATATGGCTCTGTATACGGCAGCTGTTACGTTTTCGGAAATCGAGGGAAGCAGCCGCTGGAGGGAACAGTCGCTTGAGCGCTTTTGGAATCAGGTCAATTATCTATTTGCAGCGGATGGAAGCTTTCTTGAGCATTCCCCGCAGTATGTCTATTCCCTCCTTAAAACACTGTTCAGATTCCTGGGCTACCTGAAGCTGACAGGTTACGGGGAATCCGGCATACTGGAGGAACGGCTGCACAATGCTTTCAGATTCCTGGTCTATATAAGCCGGCCGGACTGGAGGATCCCTTCTATAGGGGACAGCGAAAATGCACAGGTTTCACGACATGTACTGCAAGGCTGGAGCGCACAGACAAGACAGCTGATGCAAGAGCTTGAAGCTTCAGAAAAAGAAGGGACTCCCCCTCTTCCTGCCGATGCAGCCTTCTTTCAGGGAGGGTTTGCGGCTTTCAGGAATAAATGGGCGTGGGATGAAGAGGCGGTGCAGCTGATCGCATACAGCGGTTTCCATTCGAGAGTCCATAAGCATCATGATGATCTGTCATTTGTCCTTTTTGCCCGGGGAAGAGAACTGCTGACTGAAGGCGGGAAATATACCTATCATTATCAGTCGGAGGAACGGCAATATGTTGTATCTCCTCCCGCCCATAATAGTGTGATGGCAGATGGGCAGGAAGCAGGGATACCCAGCTTCAACAGAGGCAAAAGCGGACTCCTCTCAGCTGTGCTGACAAAGAATATTGCCTATGCATCAGGAATGCATGCTTTATATAAAAATATCAATCACAGGAGACTTTTTCTCTATCTGAAACCGGATGTCATTTTGGTTTTCGATCGCCTGAAAGGCTTTAAAGATCATACCTTTGAAACGCATTTTAATTTTCACAGCGAGCTTGAATGCCGAAAGGACAATGAGCATTTTATCGGCAGCCTTGAAGGTGAAGAAGCGATTGGCATCAGGCAAATCCATTCGAGCACCGGTGCTTATGAAGCCGGGACTGCTTCAGGTGAAACCAATCCATTGAAAGGATGGATTTCGCCGGATTACGGAAAGATGGTCCCTAATACGCTGCTGACCTTTAAGACAGAAGGAATGGCAGCGGACAATGTGTACGAAATCACATTGGGAGTCCCTCTGAAAAGCAGAGAAGCTCCTGAGGTGAAATGGGAGGGGGACCTGATTTTTGTCCGCTGGAGGAAATATAAAATTGAGATCCAGCTGACAGATTTTTATGAACATGTATTTATCAATGATAAATACTACCGCTCCAAAAAACATTTGAACACCCGGCTGATGGAGGCTGCCACTGAACATGAGGCAGAGCATATCCAGGCAGCAAGAAGAACTCGAGAGGGGACACCGGTATGATGGATAAAAATATCTTTGATTTTGCCCCGCACGAAGAAACAGGTGTGCAGGAGGAGATCCGGTTTGTGCTCAAGGACTTCCGCAAAGGCGAGTTTGCTCTTCTAAAGGTAATAGGGCCAGGAGAGAGGCTGGAGCTCTCAAGGGAAGAGCTTGGCGGACACTTGAATTATAAATATAAATATCAGACAAGGTCTGAAGGGAAATGGGCGGACATCACTAAATACCAGTACCTGCCGATGGAAACTGTATCAGAAGAGGGCCTGAAATATATTTACTTACACGAAGAGAACTCTCCCTTCCTGATCGTCGTATTCCAGGCAATGGCCAAGACTCCTGGATATAACTATATTAAAACCCTTGATGAGTTTCCGGTTTCAAAGCTGTTCATAAAAGACGACTATGGGCCGGAGCCGACAGGCGCCACCTATTACCTGGGGGAGGCAAAGAACCTGACAATTGCCCACAAAGTCCAGGATCTTATCGAGCGGATTCGTATCCATAATGGGCTGGATAAGGATAGGGTTATCTGTGCAGGGTCAAGCAAGGGCGGCTATGCATCTATTTTCCACTCCTTTCTTGGGGGATACGGCTTTGCTGTCGCAGGCGGCCCGCAAATCTACCTAGGGGATTATTTGGGGAAAAATCTCAAAAACCTGGAATCGGTCAGTACACCGGTCTTTCAATATATTACCGGCAGTTTGTCAGAGGAAGATAAAAGCTGGGCGAATGAGCTGATGACAGGCATGATAGCTGAGAAGCTTGCAGCCGGCAGTCCCCTTCCCCGGGTCATGATTCATGTCGGGAAAGGTGAACCCCATTATGAAGCCCATGTGAAGCCGTTTTCCGAGTTCCTGGCAGCAGAGAGCTATGAACATCTGGAACTTGATCTGGGAAACTATGATACACATAAGGAACTGGCCGTGCATTTCCCAATTTTTCTTCAGCAAAAGATTAGACAAATTATGAGAACAGGAGTGGTGTTATTATGAAAATCTGTACAATTGGACTGGGTTATATCGGACTGCCGACATCCATCATGTTTGCCAAGCATGGAGCGGAGGTCACAGGCGTTGATGTCAAAGCAGAGGTTGTTGAATTGCTTAATTCAGGAACCATACATATTGAAGAGCCAGGTCTGCAGGAGGCACTCAGCGAAGTTGTTTCAAAAGGGAATTTCAAAGCATCCCTTGCTCCAGAACCTGCTGATGCATTTATCATCTCCGTTCCTACGCCTAATAACAATGATGAATACAAATCCTGTGATTTATCATATGTACTAAGTGCTGTAAGCTCGGTTATCCCTTATTTGAAGCAGGGCAATGTCGTAATCGTCGAATCAACGATTGCGCCAAGAAGCATGGACGACCATGTTCTCCCGCTCATTGAACAGGCCGGATTTACTGCAGGAAAGGACATTTTCCTTGTGCACTGCCCTGAACGGGTGCTTCCTGGCCAGATTCTTCATGAACTAATTTATAATAACCGCATTGTCGGCGGGATTACACCAGAATGCACCGAGGCAGGCGCCATGGTTTACAGCACCTTCGTAAAAGGGGAAATCATCAAGACGACGGCAAAAACAGCTGAAATGTCCAAGCTGATGGAAAATACATTCCGTGATGTGAATATTGCATTGGCAAATGAGCTGACCAAGGTATGCAATGATCTTGAAATTAACGCGCTGGATGTTATTGAAATGGCGAACAAGCATCCGCGTGTAAACCTGCATACACCTGGCCCCGGTGTGGGTGGCCACTGCCTGGCGGTCGATCCGTATTTCATCGTTTCCAAATCGCCGGATAAGGCCAAGATCATTGAACTGTCACGCTCAGTCAACACATCCATGCCCCATTATGTGGTGGAAAATATAAATCGCCTGATGGAAGGCGCCAACGGAAATACAATTACCCTGCTCGGACTCACCTACAAAGGAAATGTCGATGACATCAGGGAGAGTCCTGCAATGGAAATCAGGGAGCTTCTTCTGCAGCAGGGAAAATATGAAATCCGTTCCCATGATCCGCATGTAGAACTTGATTGGGTGACAAAGGACTTCGAGGAGGCTGTTATGAATTCAAGCCTGGCTGTCATATTGACAGACCATAATGAATTCAAAGAATTAGACTTCGGAAAAATGGCCAAGATGACAGACAAGAGAATCTTTGATACGAAGAAGATTGTCCAAAACCTGTCAGACGAAATCGAATATATCCATTTCGGGAACTTATTCCATTATAATAAAGAAAAAATCTTGGTATAACCATACAGCAGGATGGCACAGTAATGGGCCGTCCTCTGTTTCCTTATAGAGGAAAGGTAATTCAGGAGAATTGAGGGCGTTAATAGTGAAAGCCGTTTTTCAGATTATGAAAGAACAGGCCTTGCATCTTCATTTAATATTCAGGCTTGCCCTATTTGAAATAAAAAGCACCTATCAGCTTCATTATCTCGGTATTTTCTGGCAGATTTTGAATCCAGCTGCGCGAATATTTGTGTACTGGCTGGTGTTTGGGCTCGGGATCAGGGGAGGGGAGCCGGTTGGAGAGATTCCATTTTTCATCTGGCTGATTCTCGGACTGATTCCATGGCTGTTTATAAGTCCAGCGATCATACAGGGCTCAAATAGTATTTTTGCCAAGATCAGCCTTGTTTCCAAAATGAAATTCCCGATTAGTGTCATGCCATCAGTTGCAATCATATCAAACAGCTTTAATTTTCTCATTCTGCTTGCCCTATTAATGGTGCTGCTTATTGTGTACGGAATCAATCCGGGGATCTATCTGCTCCAGCTCCCTTATTATTTGGCTGCGCTATACTTGTTTTTATTTTCCGTGACCCTGCTTTTCTCAACAATCTCTGCAGTATTCAGGGATTTTCAGAGCGTGCTTCAATCGCTGATGAGAATGATGGTGTATGTGCTCCCGATCCTGTGGGACGTCAGCAGCCTTGCGTCGCCCTGGCTGGAAATATTAAAGCTGAATCCTCTTTTCTATCTGATCCAAGGGTTCAGAAGTACGTTATTAGGCGGCGCCTGGTTTTATGAAGATATAACATACACAATCTATTTCTGGGCAATTACATTGGTCATTCTTTTGATTGGGTCTATGCTTCATATGAAATTCAGGAACAGGTTCATTGATTATTTATAGACGGGGAGGGCAGTATGAAGAAGCCAAAGGTCATATTTCGAAACGTAGCAAAGGAATATAAGCTTTTCAAAGCCAATTCAGAAAAGCTGAAGGATCTGTTTCTCTGGAGTAAAAAAAACAGGAGCTTCCTGGCGCTGAATGATGTCTCCTTTGAAGTGTATGAAGGGGAAACCATTGGTGTCATCGGAATCAATGGATCCGGAAAATCAACCCTGTCCAACCTCCTGGCGCAAGTAACCTCGCCGACAGCAGGAAGCATTGAGCTCAATGGGGAAACGAGCCTGATTGCCATATCGGCAGGGCTCAATAATCAGCTTACCGGCTTGGAGAATATCGAGCTGAAGGGGCTTATGCTGGGCATGAGCAGGCGGGAGATCGCCGAATTGACCCCTGCAATCTGCGAGTTTGCCGATATTGGGGAATTTATCGACCAGCCTGTCAAAAAATATTCAAGCGGAATGAAATCCCGCTTAGGCTTTGCCATCTCGGTGCATACCAACCCTGACATCCTTGTCGTGGATGAAGCTCTTTCGGTCGGGGATGAAACATTCTATAAGAAATGCCTGGCAAAGATAGACGACTTCAGGGCGGGCGGCAGGACGATCTTTTTTATCAGCCACTCGCTTTCACAGATCAGCTCTTTGTCTGACCGTGTTTTATGGCTGCATTTTGGCGAGGTTAAGGAGTTCGGCGGGACGAAGGAAACGGTTAAAAAGTATAAGGAGTTCATCTCCTGGTACAATGGGCTTGAAGAAGCTGAGAAAAAGAATTATCGAAATGAAATGCTTAAAGGCCAGAAGCAAAGCATAATGTAAAAAGGAGGGGAAATCCCCTCCTTTTTGCTGTTATTGTTCAAAAATACGTGATGGGCCAGTATTCTCATCTTCTGTGATATGGCCGTCAAATTCCGTCCCTTTTAATATGAAGTAATCGAGTTCATTGCCATCCTTGTCCGCATAATGATTTCCTTCAAGCTTAACTTTGCCGCCATACGTGATATGAAAGAAAGCGCGCGTATTGCCGGTACCGCTGTTATTTAAGAAGGAAATATGGTTTCCGCGGCTGACAAAATGATAATCAAAATTCTCCACAGTATTATTTTCGAAGGTTATATACTCTGCTGTTGAATGGGTGCCAAAGCCGCTGTTGCCGGCTGCCAGCGTTCCTTTATCAGGCCCGTATGCCGTACTGTTTTCGACCCTTCCGAACCTGGATGGTATGTCGCCGGAGAAGTCAACGCCCCGCCTCACCTTTTCAAAGGTGGAGTTCCTGACGGTGGTCCCGCGGCCGCCATAATCCTGGAAACCATATCCCGTCGGCACAGACTCATCCGTATGCAGGCTGAAAAATGATTTTTCCAGAGTGGCATTTATGTTCTTGATTAACTTGAGCCCTGTTTCCTGGGCTTTGCTGACATTGATATTCTTGAAGGTGGAGTCCACGGCTGGATCTATGATAATTGCCGTATTTTTAACAGGCTCTGTGTAGGAAAAGCGGACATTTTCCACATGGATTGTCTTTGGAGAATACAGATTGACTATCACCTTTTCTCCTTCACTGACAGCATAGCTGTCATCCGTTTTGGAGGATAGATAGATGGTATCCCCTGAAACCTTTTCCACGGTATGCAGTTCGCCTTTTGTCAGGCTGTTCCGGTTATCCCAATGCCAAAGCACATTTGACTTCAATTCAATTATATCGCCGGGCTGAGCTTTTTTTGCTTCGTTGGCTTTAACTGCCTTCGTTCCTTTTTTCACATCCTCAGTAAGATAGAGGGAGGATCGGGCCTTATTGCGAAAGTAAAAAACGCTTTCCTCATTTGATTGCTGGATGATGTTTGCTTTTTTTGAGCCGGATATAAGCTTTATGCTCCGGTCGGCCGTTAATGTCTGATCAATATAATAGGTGGCGCCTTCCTTTAATTTGACGGTTTCTGCACCGCTGTCCAAAGCCTTTTGGATTGCTGCAGTA
This sequence comes from Bacillus infantis, assembly GCF_050107595.1. Classification (GTDB taxonomy): domain Bacteria; phylum Bacillota; class Bacilli; order Bacillales; family Cytobacillaceae; genus Bacillus_AB; species Bacillus_AB infantis_C. The sequence continues at coordinate 381,925 of NZ_JBNILH010000004.1, read as the reverse complement.
TCAAGCCGGCGGTCAAACCCGTCTCCCCCGAATTCTTCAGGTGTGGAAAAGGATGCAGGAGGCTCCCGAAGCAAAAGGACAGCCAAAGTCAGGACGAGCAAGGCCAAGGATAGGAGTTTTATCTTTTTCACGGCTGGATTCTTCAATATGTCTCCTCCTTTGTCTGGGCTGGCGTTTAACTCTAGTATATAGCATATGAAGAAAAAATCCCCGGACTTTACGGTCCAGGGATGTGGGATTTATCTTATATAAGTTAGATTAGGGCCTTTATTGTTATAATGTTTGATATTGCCATTGAAAGAGCTGCTTCTTAAGATAAAGTAATCTAATTTACTTTTGTTAGTACTGGTATACCTGTTATCGGCAAGGGTTATATGATCTCCGTAATTGGTATGCAGAAATGCTTTTGAAACGCCTGTTCCGCTATTCTTGATAAACGAAATATAATCACCGCGGCTGACAAATTGGTAGTCAAAATTCTGGACCACATTATTTCTAAATTCAATGTATTCCGCGGTCGAATGTGTACCAAAACCGCTGTTGCCTGACGCAAGGGACCCTTTTTTTGGACCGATGGCTTTGCTGTACTGAACTAATCCATACCTCGATGGAATATCGCCTGAAAAATCAACTCCCCTTCTAACTTCCTGGAAAGTGGAACTTAATATTTTCGTATTTATTCCGCCGTAGTCCTGTATTCCGTATCCAGTATTGATGTCTTTTGTTGTTCCCAATCTAATGGAGGCCTTCTCAACTCTTGCATTTACATTCTTTATAAGCTTCAGCCCGGTCAGCTTTGAGTTTTGAATGGAAATTTGTTTGAAGCTGGAATTTACACTTGGATCTATTATAAGCGCAGTCGTCTCAACTGCTTTTGGATATTTAAAGTCTATATTCTCCAAAACAATCCTGTTCGGGGAATATGTACGCACTTCTGCTTTTTCGCCTTTGCCTATATTGTATAAATCATTTGTTTTCGTATTTAAATAGATATTATTTCCGGAAACACTTTTAACCGTGTGGATTTCTCCCTTGGTCAAAGTGGATCTGTTATCCCACTTCCAAAGCTTGTCGGACTTAAGCTCAACTATATCTCCTGCCTTAACTCCTTTTATGTCAGAGGCAGTTATGAATGTTGAACCCTTTGTGATACTCCTTGAAGCCGAAGCAGTGGTTTTTGCCTTGTTCCTGAAGTATAAAATCCCTTCTTTAGAGGATTTTTGGATAATGGCTGCTTTTTTAGGTCCTGAAGTAATCTTGATGCTTTTGTTTACCGAGAGCCTTTCATCGATATAATAAGAGGCTCCTTCTTTAAGGTAGATTATATCTGCACCGCTGTTAATCGCCTTTTTTAAAGCCGCAGTATCAGGGTGTTCATCAAATCCATCCGCACCGAATTGTTCCGGTGTGACGGTGGTTACAGCAGCAGAGGTATGGGCAGGAAGCATTGAGATAGACAGCAGAATGGGGATGAGAGGTAAAGTCAGCTTTTTATACATTGTTTCTTCCTTTCTTATAAAACTATTGTCCTGAGTCAAAAGAGAGCCGGACAAGCAAGACTAAAGGTTTGTGGGTGATAATAAACCCAAAAGGCTAATAATCACCAGCTCTTTCTGGTTATATCGGCAGGGGTCGAAAGATGTTTAAAGGGAAAATGTGGAAAGGTGCAGAGGTAATCCTGGAGATAAGTACTGGTTTTCTGGTCCTGTGTACGGCAGGGGAAAGAAGGAAATGTTTATGTTACTAGTTAGGTATGAGTATTATCAGTCGCTGATAGGTTAGGGCGTTAAGTAGTGCTATATATCGGGCTTGGTGCAAGTTTTGGTAATGAATGTAATTTTCTGGTTTGGTTAGAGAGGTTGGTAGAATAAATGGCCGAGTTGGTAGAAAAATTCGAGATTTGGTAGAATAACCAAAAGAGTTGGTAGAATAAAAGCTAAAGTCGGTAGAATCGCACTGGATACAGATAAAATCCTATCTCAATCAATGAGAAATGCCCCTCCAGCACTTGATAGAGGGGCATTTTTTATGCTTTTTCAACCTTCAATACTCATCGGCTTAACAAATTTACCTGTTTACACAGCTTTTTGCTCGGGCGGCAGTCCAATTCTCATCCATAAGATGACTTCGTCTTCTCTCTCATTTTTCCCAGACATACAGCGGAACCATACGTCATGCAGCCTGCAACCTTATCTCACCAGCAGGAATCCCCGGGGAGATTAGCTAATATAAAAAGTATCAAATAAAAGCAGGTGAAGCATATGGCAGCAAAAAAAATCTTATTTATCGGCGACAGCATCACAGATCACGGCAGAAGAGAGGATCCTGAGCAGATTGGATTCGGTTATGTAAGGAATCTGCGTGACTATTATATAACGTCTTTTCCTGAAAAGAAGTTAGAGTTTATCAACAGAGGTGTGAGCGGCAACCGCGTGACTGACCTTGCCGACCGCTGGAAGGCGGATGTCATTGATATTCAGCCGGATCTTGTTTCCATTTCGATTGGCATAAATGATGTATGGAGGCAGCTGGACAGTCCAGGGATCGTGCAGATAGAGCCTGGGCGATTTAAAGAAGTTTATGAGGACTTGCTGACAGAAGTGAAAGAGAAGACGAAAGCTGAAATTGTGCTTATGGAGCCGACTGTTATTGAGGAGGATGTCCAGTCGGAAGGCAATAGGCTGCTTGTCCCGTATGTTGAGGCAGTGCATGAAATGGCTGAGCAGTTCAATGCAGCGGTTGTTACGGAGCATAAGGCATTTATCCGGTATCTGAAGTCGGGAGGTAAACTTAAGCTGACGACAGATGGGGTGCATATGACATCGGCTGGGGATATGCTGATGGCCCGGACCTGGGTTATGGGAGCAGGTTCTTTGTCTGTTTTTAACTGATATTGATTTGGTTCTGGGGGCATTTTTGCGGTGTAAGGGCGTGTAGTTTTCCAATAAATGTATTTTATGTAGAATGACGCTGTTTTTATGTAGAATAACTGTAAAAATAGGTAGAATAATTAAGAATTTATGTAGAAAAATAGAATATTTATGTAGAATCTTATATGATTGCAGCTTGACTGTCCCTTTTACATACTGTAGAAGGGTATTTTTCATGCTATGCCATACTCAAATACGGTCCAGCTGGACATTCTCTTCCGATTCAACCTCCTTCTGCAAGGCTGGCATCCAATTTTCCGAGAAAAACCCACAAAATCGTAAAACCTCACCTTTTCCCGCCACCCCCCTCATTGACATCCCCCTATTTTTCTGCAATAATAATAACCAATTAAATACTGGTACCTTTAATTCAGTCCCGTGAGGCTGGCAAGGACAGCGGAAATTATGAGAATCATTGGGTGAGGTGTATCCTGCCCGCTGGTTTTTCATGTGGAAAAAGGCTTCTTGTCGGAAACGGCGAGAAGCCTTTTTTCGTTCCAGCTTCTTATCATCGAAGTCTCCTTTGGTACCAGTTTCAACATTATTGAAACTTATAGGAGGAATGGAAATGAGTAAAGCAGATTTGGATTTTTCACTGAGTGCGGTTCCGCAGAAGCACCGCAGCGGCTTTTGGAGAATGCTTGTGGTGATGCTGGGACTGACGTTTTTCTCGGCAAGCATGTGGTCAGGGGGGACTCTTGGTTCAGGGCTGACTTTTATGCAATTTATCGGCATTGTGCTGGCAGGGAACCTGATTCTTGGCGCTTATACAGGGGCGCTCGCTTATATCGCGGCAAAGACGGGTTTATCGACACATCTGCTGACGCGCTATGCGTTCGGTGAAAAGGGTTCTTATCTTTCTTCATTCTTACTGGCAGCGACCCAGGTCGGCTGGTTCGGCGTGGGTGTGGCGATGTTTGCTCTTCCTGTCCAGAAGGTGACAGGGCTTGATGCGTATCTGCTGATTGCGATTGCCGGCATCCTGATGACGGCGACAGCGTTTTTTGGAATGAAGGCTTTGGCGATCTTAAGTTTTATCGCGGTCCCTCTCATCACAATTCTTGGCAGCTTTTCAGTATTCAAGGCAACAGAAACGGTTGGCGGGTTAGATGGCCTAATGCAGTATCAGCCAACAGAAGCAATCGGGCTTGCTGCGGCATTGACGATCTGTGTGGGTTCTTTTATCAGTGCTGGAACGCTTACGCCTGATTTTGCCCGCTTTGCTCATACAAAGCGCTCAGCAGTCATTACGACTGTAATTGCCTTCTTTATCGGAAATTCACTCATGTTCATCTTCGGAGCGATCGGTGCTATCGCAACTGGCCAATCGGATATTTCAGAAGTGATGTTCATTCAAAAGTTAATTCTCCCGGCCATCCTGGTGCTCGGACTTAATATCTGGACAACCAATGACAATGCGCTGTATGCATCCGGCCTCGGCTTCTCAAGCATCACAAAAATTGCAAAAAGCAAGGTTGTCATTTTTAACGGAATCGTCGGTACAATCCTCGCGATGTGGCTTTACAATAACTTTGTCGGATGGCTGACCATCCTTGGGGCAGCTCTGCCGCCTGTTGGAGCCATCATTCTGGCGGACTATTTTATCATCAACAGAGGCAAGTACAAGAAGTTTGAGCAAATGACATTCAAAGCTGTCAACTGGCCGGCCATGATTGCCTGGGGTGCGGGTGTGGCTGCTGCGAATTTCATCCCGGGAATTCCTCCGGTCAATGCACTGCTTGGGGCGGCGATCACATTCATCGTCATCTCCAAGCTTGCAGCTCTCACGGCAAACACAGGCACAATAACAGAAATGGAAAAGGTGAGCTAAATGATGTTAATCAAAAATGCGAAGCTAAGAAGCCAGGATGGGCTATGGAATATAATAGTAAGAGACGAAAAGATTGCGGAATTGTCGCAGGGAGATGTAACAGATTGGGAAGGCGAGGAGCTGGATATAAAAGGGGGGCTCGTTACAGCACCTTTCATCGAACCACATATCCACCTTGATACAACACTGACAGCAGGCGAGCCTGAATGGAATCAGAGCGGCACACTGTTCGAGGGGATCCAGAGATGGGCTCAGCGTAAGGAGACTTTGACACATGAGGATGTAAAGGCGCGGGCTAAAAAAGCGCTCAAATGGCAGATCGCACAGGGAATTCAGCATGTCCGCACACATGTGGATGTGACGGATCCAACCTTGACTGCGCTGAAGGCGCTTTTAGAAGTAAAAGAAGAAATGGCTTCACATGTTGATCTGCAGCTGGTCGCTTTTCCGCAGGAGGGAATTCTTTCTTATCCAAGCGGGGCAGAACTGATGGAAGAAGCGCTGAAAATGGGTGCAGACGTGGTCGGCGGCATCCCGCACTTTGAGTTTACGAGAGAATATGGCGTATCTTCTATGAAAATTGCATTCGACCTTGCGGAAAAATATGACCGTCTTGTAGACATTCACTGCGACGAAATCGATGATGAGCAGTCACGGTTTGTAGAAGTAGTGGCAGCGGAAGCATATGAGCGGGGGTTCGGCAGCAAGGTGACGGCCAGCCATACGACGGCGATGGGCTCCTATAATGATGCTTATGCCTACAAGCTCTTCAGGCTGCTGAAGATGTCGGGAATAAACTTTGTGGCTAACCCCCTTGTGAATATCCATCTTCAGGGCCGTTTTGATACGTATCCAAAGCGGAGGGGCATCACAAGAGTGAAGGAGCTTCTTGAAGCGGGAATGAATGTGAGCTTCGGCCATGATGATATCTTTGATCCTTGGTACCCGCTTGGTACAGGCAATATGCTTCAGGTTCTCCACATGGGCATCCACGTATCCCAGCTCATGGGTTATGAAGAAATTGTCCGTTCCTTCGATCTGATTACAGATAACAGCGCCAAGACGCTTCATATCGAAGACAGCTACGGGATAGAAGCTGGAAAACCGGCCAGCTTCATTGTCCTTGACGCTGAAAATGAATACGAAGCCATCCGCAAACAGGCAGCCGTCCTTTACTCTATTAGGAACGGCAAGATCATCGCGCAGACAAGCCCAAGGCAGACTTCTATTCTGCTTGGGGAGCAAAGAGAAAGTATAGATTATAGCAAATAGCTAAAAGAAAAAGGGCAGCAAGCAGCTGTCCTTTTTTTGGTGACACTTATTTGGTGCCAGGTAGCACAAAAAGACACTTCCCCATAAGTGTCCACGGAAGGTACCAGGTAGCATAAAAGGACACTTTCCCCATATGTGTCCACGGAAGGTACCAGGTAGCATAAAAAGACACTTTCCCCATATGTGTCCACGAACTATACCTGGTACCCAATTCTGGCACCCAATCTTTGGCACTTAATCTTGCCATTTACCCCTCCTCTTTCTTTGTACTATAATGACACAGGTAGTAGTTTTATATAAGTTTTGTTGCAAAGAGGTAGAATAGATGAAAAATATATATCTAGATTATAATCAGATCTCCCTTTCACTTGATTCTCTTGCGGAAGAGATTAAGAGGGAGGGCTTTGATGCGCTTGTGATTATTTTGCGGGGCGGCTCTTTTCCTGGCTTTCACCTGGCTTTCCTCACAGGGCTGCCATATTATTTTTTGACATATGACCGCATCAGCGAGTCTGCCGATTGGAAAGGGGCGGCTCCGAGCCTGAAGAAGGTGCTGCTTGTAGAGGACTTTGCCGGGATGGGTAAAACACTGATCAGCAGCAGAGAATTTTTGACCAATCAAGGAATGGATGTCAGAACACTGGTCATCTGTAAGGACCCCAAGTCCGCTTCAGTGCCGGATTATTTTTGCTTTGAAACAAGGGAAAACAATGTCCGTTTCATTTTGCCATGGGAAAGGTTCAGGCTCAATCCGGCGGAAAGCAGGGTTTCAAGAGCGGAAAATATCGCCGATCATCAATTTGAGAGGACCCTTTGGGATGAAACTCTCTTTTCCTTTGTCCGCGAAGGCGATGGGATTGCGGCAGGGCATATCGATAAAGGGGAGATGGCGATTTCACTCGGCTTTACCCATGTGGTGACGGTGAATGTGGAAGAGGCCATTCTAATATCCTCACAATACCCTGAGCTTAGGGTAGCATGGTGGGACGGAGAGAGAAGATTTATGATACAGTCTAAAGCGGTATAAGGAATGAGGCACAGGTACTTGTTCCTCTTTTTTGCTGAAAGATACTATCATCTTTGGATTTTCCCAAGCAGGAATTGCAATAAAGAACATTAGATTAACTCCTGTTGCGAGTAGATTACGCAATAGAGAACCTGGCATTTCTTGAATTAGACCAGTCAACAAATAAACACTCCATAAGGCCTAAGTTATAGCGACAAGATTTTTGTGAGTTTTCCCAAGGTCAACCCCATTGTTGCAGCTGTCAATATTTGATAGTTTTAAGAGGAAGAACCAGAAACTATTTTAGGAGGAGACACTATGAAAAAACTTGGGAAAATCGTATTAGCGTCTGCTATGTCTTTAGGAATCCTGGGCGGAGTCGGAACCTTTGGAACATCTACTGCGGAAGCTGCCCCTCCAGGCTGCTTCGGCCCGGTCTATTATTATGTGAAATCTGGGGATACACTCTCGGAAATTGCCGCTAAATATGGGGTTACAACATCCTACCTGGCATCACTGAACAATATCTCAGATCCGAATAAAATCTATGTGGGTCAGCGTTTAATGACATATAACTGCAATTAATACAATTAAAGCCTCCATCCTGTTGAATAGGATGGAGGCTTCTTTTATCCTTTACAGCCCTGGCTCATAAGCGGTATTCGGGATTTTTTCATAATCATCCGCATCCAGGTTTTCCACGGATCCGTCTGCAACTCCTTTAATAATGGCATTCAATCCGGTTTCGACTGCTTTGACAAGCTGACCTTTTTTCTTTTGGCCAAGTGTATGTGACTGGCCTCTTACCTCAAACAGAACAGTGCCGCTGCCGTTAAGAGCAAAGCTTCCCAATGCAGTTCCTGGAAGGTCAAGGTTCCGCTGATAGAGGGTGATGTTATTAAATGGCGAGTTTCCGATCGACTGCAGTGCGTTATAAGCTGCTAGATTCAGCTGCTTAGAGAACTCAACATTATATTGATCTGCATATTCTGCATATTTTGCTCCTGCCGGAGTGTTTGGATCAGGCACAAACTCGCCTGACAAGGACATAGTGACGATGTCATCCGTTCCCTCTACAAAGTATTGCCCCTGATGGTGAAGGTCAACAAAGACATCAACCTTTCCAAACTCGGCCATTAATCCTTTATACACATCCCTGACGGTTTGGGATTCCGGTGTTATGTACCAGCCTGGCTGGCTTGACCTGCCTGGGAAATCCTCGGCTCGGGGGACGTAATCCAGATTAGGGTTGAAGTCGCGGTTTACATCAAACCCGGGCTGTCCGGTGTAATTCCGCTCCTGGATTGTGCCAGACGCATAATAATTCCAGGCCGGCCTCACTGCAGCTGCAAGCTGAGGGAAGTCCTGCACAGCTTCCGACCAGGACATATCGTTTCCGCGTCGGTCAAGCTCTGAAGCGTCCGGATTCATTTTTGGCAGAACAACCAAAGTGACACTTTCGCGGATTTCCCTGGCTTCCGGTGAATTGCTGGATCCGAGATACTGAAGGATTTTTAACAGTGCCTCTGTGCCAGTCTTTTCATTGCCGTGAATCTCGCTTTCAATCAGTATCACTTTATCCCCCGTACCGACCCTTGCCTGATAGATGTCCCGCCCCTGATTGGATTGGCCGACAACCGATAACGATACTTTACCCTGGCTGCTCTTTTTAATCTGCTGGAGCCTGTTCACCATTTCCGCATAGTCAGTAAATCCAGCCACAGAGCTGGCCTCATACTGACCCGCTTTGCTATTGTCAGGAGATTTGGCCGCAATGGCTGTGCCTCCAACCCCCGCACATAAAACAACTGCTGTGCTTAATCCTGCAATCCATTTGTTTTTCTTCATCCTGCCACTCTCCTTTGTTTTTCTTACAAAGACTATTCTAAATCGACAAGCCGCTAACATCTTGTCGAAATAGGAACTGTGCCCGGGTCTAGTTTTGTAGGAATGAAATGAAGGTTGTCGAAAATTTCGCATTCCGAAATAATTGAATAGTTCGTCCTATCGGGTGTATGAAGGGGCTATGCCCAATGTCCCTCGTTTTCAGAGTAAGTATGACTATGAATCTATATATGTAATCAATTTCTTACTTTTTGTAAAAAATACTTTACACAATGTAAGAAATATTTTACAATTTACTCAATGGCTTACCTAAAGGGCGGATGAAAATGCTTGATAATAAAATCTCTGTGTACAGAGCGGAAAAGAAAATGACGCAGCAGGAGCTGGCAGATGCAGTTGGGGTCAGCCGGCAGACAATCCTTTCCATTGAAAAAAACAGATACAATCCCTCTCTGATTTTGGCCATTAAGATTGCAAAGGTAGTAGACAAACCAATCATGGACGTTTTTGATTACAAGGAGGAATAAGATGTTTTCAATGCTCAATGCTTCGATTGTCGTACTTGTTGTCTGTGTCATTTTGTCGGAGGCCTATAAGGCCAGGTTTGAGAAAGACAGTGAATCCAAGGATGAGAGGGGACAGGTGATCCAGCTGAAGGTCATGTCTCTTTCCTATAAGCTCCTGACCGCCGGTGTCATGCTGGGATTCTTTCTCTCCGCCATCACAAAAATCATGCACCATGATTATTTTATCTTTTATATACTGCTGATCTTCCTGCTGCAAAGCGTCGTATCTGCAGCATACTTATTTCAATTGAGAAGACAGTAGAAGGGATGAGGGTAAGCCCCCTTGTTCCTTTTTTAATTGCGCTAATGGGCCAAGGGGTCTGACCCCCTGGCCCAATTGATCAATGCCAGCGGACCTGAACCCCCGGCCACTCCATATTATAGGACTTTGTTCCGTTGTAAGGGAATGCCGGTTATTGTAAAATTTGCTTATCTAACCTGCAAGCGCTTGCACAAATGTTTCTTCGCTGGTACCAACATCATTCTTTCTTCAGCATCCTTTTAAAGTAATATCGTCTCTATCCAACTCTGCAACTTTGTGCAAACGCTTTCGCATTTCAGCCCGTCAGCTTGCAGGATTAAACAGACAGAAAGGAGGCTCCCCCGAAAAGAACCTATCCTATTAACCAACCAAAAGGAGGAAACCAATTCATGCAAAAAAACCGACGCCAGCTATCCATCTTCCTGTCGGCCATCATGCTATTGAGCCTGTGGCTGCCATTTATGCCAGCACGAGCGGCAGCTGCAGCAGAAACAGAAGCATCCGACACCCCTGAAGCAGCAGAAACCTCTGACCGGCAGGTCCGTTTTACTTATATCCGCGATGACAAGACATATGACGGCTGGAATATCTGGGCCTGGAACACAGGCGTGAAGGATGACCAGATCAATTTTGAGTCCTATGAAAACGGCACGGCGACCGTCAATATTGCTGTTGCCCCAGAGACAAAGCAGTTCGGCTTTGTGCTCCGCAGCACTGAGGATTGGAATACAGCCCAAAAGGAATTTGGTGACCGCTTCATTCCTGTGAACAAAAATGACAGTTTGACAAAAGCATACATTACAAGTGGTGTGGAAAAAATCCGGATTGTCCCGGACGGTTCAGCGCCTGTCATCAATAAAGGCAATGCCACTTTCTATTATCGCGATAAAGAGCTTTTTGCCAATGACAGTATGGATTCTATTGAAAAAGTAGAACTCAAGTTCAACGGTGAAACAAAAGAGATGGTGTATGAGCCGGAAAACGAGCGATTCGTGCTTACATACGAGAATATTCCGAACGGAAGGCATGAATACTCATTTCTTGTGACGAAAGACGGTGAGACAACAGAGGTCATCGATCCTTATAACACCAAGGATGGTGTCTCTGCCATCAACTTTCAGCAGTCTGACTTGACTGTATCTGCTTCAACCAGGCCAGCGGCCATCGACTACAGCCAAAATGCAGTCCTGAGTGTGGATATAGCAGGCCTGACTGACGAGGTGAAAATCACTAAAATTCTTGCTGATACTTCCTCTTTGGGCGGTACTGATCAGCTGGAAATCGACCCTTCACTCGGCAAAGTCACCATTGCTGCAGATGACAGCACAACCGCCGGTGTGAAAAAAATCCCCATTACTGCAGTAGATTCTTATGGCAATGAATATAGCGGGAATGCCGAGATTGAAATTAAAACACGGCAATCTGCCGGCGAAGCTGATTTCGACTGGGATGAATCTGTCATCTACTTTATGCTGACTGACCGTTTCTTTGATGGCAATTCCTCCAATAATGATCCATACGGACTGGACTATAAAGATTCCCGCGGCGCCTATCAGGGCGGGGATTTTAAAGGGGTAACAGATAAGCTGGACTACCTTGATGAGCTAGGCGTCAATACGATCTGGATTTCTCCGGTCGTGGAAAATATCCAATATGATGTCCGCAGCGGTGAGGCTGATGGTGAACCGTATTATGCCTACCATGGCTACTGGGCGGAAAATTTCAGCAAGCTGAATCCTCATTTCGGGACGATGGAGGATTTCCATACATTAATTGACGAAGCCCATGAGCGCGGCATTAAAATCATGGTGGATGTCGTATTGAACCATACTGGATATGGACTTAAAGTGCTGGATGCTGACAAAGAAAACCCTCCGCCAGGCTACCCGGATGATGAAGACCGCAGCCGCTTCAAGGATATCGTCCGCCAGGGCAATGTGGGCACCGATGAAGTGGTTGGCGAGCTGTCCAGCCTGCCTGATATCAAAACAGAAGATCCTGCTGTCCGCAAGCAGATCATCGACTGGCAGACAGACTGGATTGAAAAAGCAACCACTGCAAACGGCAACACAATTGACTACTTCCGTGTAGATACGGTCAAGCATGTGGAGGATGCCACCTGGATGAGCTTCAAAAATGCGCTCACCGAAAAAATGCCGGCATTCAAAATGATCGGGGAAGCATGGGGAGCAAGCGCAGATAATGACCTTGGCTATCTTGAGTCCGGGATGATGGATTCCCTCCTTGACTTTGGCTTCAAAGAAACAGCCCGCAATTTTGTGAACGGCAAGCTGAAGGCTGCCAATGATGCCCTTGCTGCCCGAAATGCAAAAGTAGATAATACGGCAACTCTTGGCCAGTTTTTAAGCAGCCATGACGAGGATGGTTTCCTGCATTCACTTGGCGGTGATAAGGGCAAAATGAAGGTGGCTGCCTCCCTGCAGGCAACTGCAAAAGGCCAGCCTGTCATCTATTATGGTGAGGAGCTTGGCCAGACAGGCGCCAACAACTACCCGCAGTATGATAACCGCTACGATTTTGCATGGGATAAAGTTGATGGTAATGATATGCTCGAGCATTATAAAAAGATTCTTAACTTCAGGAAAGACCATTCCAAGGTTTTTGCCAAAGGTGACCGTACGGTGATTGGCGGCTCTGACAAGGAGCAATTCCTGCTGTTTGCCCGCAGCTATGGGGAACAGACCGTTTATGCCGGCCTGAACACAGCGGATAAGGCAAAAACCATCAAACTGGCGGTTGATTCAAAAACAGCCACAGTAACAGATCATTATTCTAATCAAAACTATCAAACTGCTGAATCGGGAGAAGTTATTTTGACAATCCCGGCCAACTCAGACGGCGGCACTGTCCTGCTGACCGTGGATAATGGCAGCATCACAGGGGCATCGCTTCAAAGCGGGGACGGCGGCGGGGAACCTGAAATAGAGCCGATTCCTGAGAACTCTGTCCGCATCCACTATAACCGCGGTGACGGAAGCTATGAAAATTATGGGGCATGGCTTTGGAATGATGTAGCTTCCCCATCAGCCAACTGGCCGGTCGGCAGCACGATGTTCGAGAAAAAAGACAGCTATGGTGCCTATATTGATGTACCGCTTGCCGAAGGAGCTAAAAATATCGGCTTCCTCATCATGGATGTATCCAAAGGGGATGCAGGCAAGGACGGCGGCGATAAGAGCTTCACCATTTCCTCTCCGGAGATGAATGAAATCTGGATAGAGCAGGGTTCTGATGAGGTGTATACCTATGAACCTGTAAATCTGCCGGACAACACCGTCCGCATCCATTATAACCGTGAAAACGGAGACTATGACGATTTCGGTCTCTGGCACTGGGGCGATTCAGCAGCTCCTTCTGATAATTGGCCTGCTGGCGCGGCTGATTTTATCGGGACAGACCGCTATGGAGCGTACGCTGACATCGAACTGAAGGAAGATGGCAAGGAACTGGGCTTCCTTATTGTGAACGAAAAGACGCAGGAAAAAGATGCAGGGGATAAGACCTTCAACCTGCTGGATAAATATAATCAGCTATGGATCAAGCAGGGAGACGATGTTGTCTATATTTCTCCATATGGAGAGGTGGCATCAGGGATGACCACTGCAGAAGTCATATCAGAAGATACGATTCTATTAAACTTTACAATGACAGAAGGATTGACTGCAGACGGATTGAAAGCCGGCTTGTCCATCAAGGATAAGGATGGAAAAGAAATATCCGTCACCCGTGCAGAGATCACAGGTGAAAAAACGGCTGAAGTTAAAGCAGCATTCGAACTTGAGAAGCTTCCTCTATCTATATCCTATTCCGGCCGCACGGTTTCTGCTTCATCAGGCTGGCGTATGCTTGATAAACTGTACAGCTATGATGGCGATGACCTTGGGGCCACCTACAAAAAAGGCGGTGCTGTGCTGAAGCTGTGGGCGCCGACAGCTAGCAAGGTTACGGCCAATTTTTATGATAAAAAAGATGCTGCCAAGCTGATCGGCAGTATAGATCTCAAGGTTGGAGAAAAAGGCGTCTGGTCAAAAGAAATCAAGCCGTCGGACCTTCGGCTGAAGGACTTGAAAGGCTATTACTACCAATATGAAGTGACCAATAACGGCGTAACCAAAAAGGTGCTTGATCCTTATGCGAAGTCGATGGCTGCTTTTACCGTCAACACGAAAGGAGAGGCCGGTCCGGACGGAGATGATGTCGGAAAAGCGGCGATCATCGATCTGAAGGGGACAGACCCGAAACATTTTGATCATGCAAAAATCAAAGGATATGAAAAGCGCGAGGATGCCATCATCTATGAGGTCCATGTCCGCGACTTCACTTCCGATCCTTCCATTAAAGGCGATTTGGATGCGAGATGGGGCTCTTATAAAGCATTCATCGACAAGCTTGACTATATTAAGTCGACTGGTGTGACTCACGTTCAGCTCCTGCCTGTCATGGCCTGGTATTTTGGCGATGAGACGAAAATGGGCGAGAGGGAAATGGAATATTCAGCAGGAGGAAATGAGTATAACTGGGGCTATGATCCGCACAGCTATTTCTCTCCTGACGGGGCTTACTCGGAAAATCCTGAAGACGCTGAGCTGCGGGTGAAGGAGCTGAAGGAATTAATTGACGCGATCCACGATGCCGGAATGGGTGTTGTGCTGGACGTTGTTTATACCCACATGGCAAAAGCAAGCACGCTAAACGATATAGTGCCAAATTATTATGCTTTCCAGGATGCCAAAGGCAATTTCCTTGGAGGGTTCGGCAATAATCTTGCGACAAGCCATGCGATGGCTGAGAAGCTGATGGTTGATTCTGTGAAATACTGGTTTGATGAATACAAGATTGATGGCATGCGTTTCGATATGATGGGGGATGCAACTTATCCGTCCATTCAGAATGCTTATGATGCAGCTGCCGAAATCAACCCGGATGCCCTGTTCATCGGCGAAGGGTGGCGGACATTTGCAGGTCATCTAGCTGACCCGGCACTTGAAGGAATGGGAGCAGATCAGGATTGGATGGATAAAACCGATGATGTCGGTGTGTTCTCTGATGAAATCCGCAATGAGCTGAAATCCGGATTTGGATCTGAAGGAGAGCCAAGATTCATCACAGGCGGAGCAAGAGACCTGCGTGTTATTTTCAATAATATTAAAGGCCAGCCGTCCAATACCGCAGATGATGATCCAGGCGATATGGTCCAGTATATTGCAGCGCACGATAATCTGCCGCTGTACGATGTGATCGCCCAGTCTATTAAAAAAGACCCGGCCATCCCGGAAAATAATCTGGAAATCCATAAGCGGATCCGCCTCGGCAACTCGCTTATCCTGACCTCGCAGGGAACAGCCTTCCTGCACGCAGGCCAGGAATACGGACGCACAAAGCAATGGCTCGGCGAAGGTGTGCCTGAGCAGAAATACCATGAGCTGACCGATGAAAACGGGGATCCATTTGGCTACTTTATCCATGATTCCTATGATTCTTCTGATGCGATCAACAAATTCGACTGGCAGAAAGCCACAAACAGCAAAAAATACAAGGTAAATAACGTCACAAGGGAATACACAGAAGGACTGATAAAGCTGAGAAGATCAACAAATGCCTTCCGCCTCGGCGATAAAGAGCTCGCAGACAAAAATGTCTCGCTGCTGAGATTCCCGGAAATGAAGGATCAGGACCTGCTGATTGCTTATAAAAATGTTTCCACAGACAAAACAGGCAGCTATTATGTCTTTGTCAACGCTGACAGCAAAGCCCGCAGCCTGACGCTCGGGAACCTGGATCTGTCGAAAGGCAAGGTGCTTGCAGATAATGACGAAGCGGGCACAAAGCCGGTCAAGAAAAAATCAGGATTCTCCCTAAAGAAAGACAAACTGACCATCGAACCTTTAACAACCATTATCATTAAAGTGGATGAAAAGAAAAAGGGAAGAAAATAAAAAACAGGGGGACAGTGAATCTGTCTCCCTGTTTTCATGAAAAAACACCCATCAGGGTGCTGAAGGATCTCTTCATTTGTATAAGTTTTTACCTGGTAACCAGCCCGCGCCTCTTCTTCAAAGGAATGCTGTAGCATTCATCACAAACTCCATCATTATCAACAAACTCCGAGTAGTCAGCAATTTCAGATTTGCATGCAGAGCAAATCCATTTTTCTGTGGCAGCCTGCTCCATATGATCATCTCCTTTTATTGTCAATATTCGATAGGATGTGCTTTTTTCCTGCCTACGTGATAAATCATTTGATTTAAATTTAGAATTTTTTTGTCTTATCATTGAGCCTGGGGAAATCCAGTATCTCAGCCTGCGTGAACTGAAAAAAGGGTGTGAAATATTCGATTATCAGAGCCACACCTACAGCCTCCATAAAAGAGAGAAAAACCGCTTTAACCAGGAAGCCTCCTACCTTTTAACAAAAGAGACAAAAGTGATAGAAAAGGATATGCTGACAAGTATTATGCAGCTGGACGGCAATAAGCAGGCTTTTGCCTACCCTTATGGGGAATATTCTCCGGCAACGGTAAATTCCATCGTCAAGCTTGGCTTCCGCATGGCATTTACTGTTGAGAAAAAGGCAGCAGAAAGGGGCGATCGCGTTTATGAAATTCCAAGGCTGCCGGTCGTGGCAGAAACGAGTATGGAGGAGTTTATTGAGTATGTGAAACCGTAGAAGAATA
The DNA here is from genome assembly GCF_050107595.1 of Bacillus infantis. Classification (GTDB taxonomy): domain Bacteria; phylum Bacillota; class Bacilli; order Bacillales; family Cytobacillaceae; genus Bacillus_AB; species Bacillus_AB infantis_C. Next base: position 365,518 of record NZ_JBNILH010000004.1, on the reverse strand, counting down.
AAAGGGAGGCCATGGGGAAAAGGCCTCCTTCTAATGGCCAATTGAATAAGATATCTCTTAAAATATAATTATTTCCCTATTGAACAAGTCTCCGATTCAATGTAATATATTTTTCTCTATTGATTTCCAGAGCTGGCGGGCTGACGATAGCGTTGTATTTTAGCTGAATACTCATACTTCACAGCAGCATGAGTAATCGTTTTCTCTGTAATCATATTCGTGGCAGAAGTTTTACCCCCTTTGTCAAAGGGTAACTCACTAGTGTATTTTTTTCGGGGAGGTAATTAAATGAGAGCATTAACATTGGCTGAGGTGACATTGTTTGCCTGGACCCTGTTTCTGATCATCACATCGGCAGCGACGTTTATCACTGAAGGGCTGTATGCCTGGGTATTTCAGCTTGTGGAGGGAAGGGGAGCTCTGCTGACCTTTCTGCTGATACTGATTCTATTGATTGACTCCTGGAGAATTAAAAAAAGAAGGAATCTGCTGCAAAAAGGAAAGCTGAAGCCGGGTCAGCTATTTTAATTACATAGATTGCCTTTAAAGATGGATGAATCCGCCTTTTGATGTTTCTATTAACATTTTTTCTATGAAAATTATATTACAAAACGATGAAATATATCTGCTTTTTGTAACAAAATTAGCACTAAGATGAAATCCTCCTGTTAACTTCCACTGTTAAGATGTACCTAGAAAGAAGTTAAAGGAGAATACGTCTTGAAGAAAATACTATTATACGTAAGTACAGCAGCATTTCTATTATTTGGATTCTCAAACGCCACTTTCGCCGCAGGGACTACATATGCAGTAAAAAAGGGAGATACCCTTTACGGCATTTCAAAGAAACATAATATAACTGTCAGCCAGATAAAGTCATGGAATAAATTAAAGTCAAATACTATTAAACCAAAGCAGGTATTAAAGATAGCAGCACCAGGAACGAAGGCGCCAGCAGTCAAGTCTGTCAAAGCGAAGGCCGCTGCCAAGGCTCCAGCCTATAAAGAGATCAAAGTGAGAGCAACAGCCTATACTGCCAGCTGCAAGGGCTGCAGCGGCATTACCTATACCGGGCTGAACCTGAAGAAGAATCCAAGCATCAAAGCGATTTCAGTCGACCCGAAAGTCATTCCGCTGGGATCAAAGGTATATGTGCCAGGCTATGGCATGGCCATCGCCGCTGATAAAGGATCTTCGGTCAAAGGGAATAAAATCGATGTTTTCATCCCCAACAAAAGCCGCGCGCTTCAATGGGGCAATAAAACCATCACTGTCAAAGTTTACGCTAAATAAGGAAGAAGCTGGCACAAGCGCCAAGGAGGCATACTCAATCGAGTATGCCTCTTTATATTACCAGGAAACCGTGATTTCATCATTTTCATTTTTTATGGAATAGGCGGTATACTGTTCGAATTTTACGCTTATCTCTGCTCCGGTTTCAGCGGAGAAAAGGATGTTTTCCTGCAGCTTTTTGTATTCCTCAAAGCCTGACGCAAAGAGCTCTGCCAGCAAATTGGCATGTGCGGCAGATGCTGAGCATGTTCCTGTGCTCATGTATACGATAGGTTTGCCGTCTTTTGCAATGACAAATGAGTCCGTTCCAGCCAAGCCGTAAAGCTTCGCCCCATATTTCCTGGCGGGCTTGATCAATCGTGAGAATTTGCTGTTGTCCATTACATTATCATAGAGTCTATCGCCAATTTTTATGGTATCTTTTTGGATTGTATTTGTATCGGCATTGGTTTCAGGCATATCTTCCTCTTCGGACTTTTCAACGGTCTGTGTTTTTTCGCTTTTTTCCTTTATTGCGGACTTTTCATCTTCCACTGCTGTCTTGGCATCTAGAGATTGATCACTCTTTTCCGCCGTTCCTGGCATTTCTTCATCAGCTATTGCCTTTTCGGGAGCTCCCTCAATATAAAATGCACCAGATGCGGCAAAAAATAAGGCCAGGATAAGAGACGCGGCTGTTTTCTTTTTCATTTAAAACTCCTCCTTTATATTCCTTTGCTTCTTTAGACGAAGGAGCGATCAAAAAGGTTGATGGATTTCTGAAAAATATTTCAAATATTACAAGAACATCTCCATTTGTATAATTGGCAATAACAGGTTATTTTACATTTATTTTACACATTGCAGTTGCCATCGTCCTGCTCCTATCCACCTGAGAGCAGGGTTTAGGGTTTTACTGGGATGCTGCTGCTTATGGGGAAATATTTTGATTGAAAGAAACAGCAATAAATAAAGGTATTCTATAAAATAGTTCGGGAGAAGTGGAAATAAGGAGAGTAGTATCCTGGAATGTGAGAGTTGAATCTCCTTTTCAGGGAAAGAAGTGCTTAAAAGCCGTGCAGGTTGCAGTATTGGAATGAATTTTCCATTGGGAAATTTTTTTTGGGAATCTTTCAAAAAACGCAGAAAAGAATAAAAAAGCTTAGGTAGGTATTTTGAATGATTGTTAGTCAGCCGGCAGCTGGCTAGAATTATCCATAACACGTGTAGCAATGGATTAGCTGGTCCTAAATAATAGCTGAAAAGGGGATAATTCTATGCCAAAAAAGTTAACAGCAATCGTACTCGGTACTTCCTTAGCCTTCAGTGCCGCATTTCCGGCAGCCACTGCCTACGGTCTGTCTCCTTCAGAAAAAATGCAGAACCAGATGGAGCTTAAGCAAAAGCAGGCCGAAAAAGGCAAGCATGACCCTAAGTTTATAACAGGAAAGCTCTCAAAAAAGAAGATTAAAAATCAAAATGATGTAACGCAATTCATCCAGGAAAATAAAGATCTTTTCAAGGTGGATCCTGCCAAGGAGCTGACATTGCTCGAGACGCAGACAGATGATCTTGGGATGGTGCATTATAAATTCTCTCAGGCTATCAATGGAGTGCCGGTAGAGGGAGCGGTCTTCCGGGTGCACACGGATAAAAATGATGACGTAACGGCAGCGACCGGACAATTATATGAAGATGCTTCCGAAAAGGTGACAGACACAAAGCCTTCAATCAGCAAAAAAGAAGCGGTTGACCTTGCCTGGAAAAATATTAATCTGACAGAAGAGGATACAAAAGGCAGCGATCAGGCTGTGCCTGCTGACCTTGAGAAAGCCGGCAAAAAGAGTGAAGTGAAAAACACACATGTGAAAAATGACCTTGTCATCCATGAAAAGGACGGAGTGTACACTCTCGCTTATAAAGTCCAGCTGCAGTTCATCGAGCCGTATGGGGCTAACTGGCAGATCTTCGTCGACGCGAAGAATGGCAATATTGTCGAGGCCTATAATGCTGTGGCGGATGCGGCTGCAACTGGGACAGGCACAGGCGTGACAGGCGGCTCCAAAACATTGAATACTTATTCTTCAGGTGGAACTTATTACTTATATGATGTCACAAAGCCAATGAATGGAGTCATTGAGACCTTTACTGCCAATAACGGATCTTCCCTGCCAGGCTCGCGTTCCGCCGACAGCGATAATGCATGGACTGCGGCCAATCAAAGAGCGGATGTGGATGCGCACTATTATGCAGGAAAAGTCTATGATTATTATAAAAACACGCATAACCGCAACAGCTTCGATAATAACGGAGCAACCATCCGATCAACGGTTCATTACGGATCACGGTATAACAATGCGTTCTGGAACGGCTCACAGATGGTGTATGGAGACGGTGATGGCTCCCAATTTACATCTCTCTCTGGAGCCCTGGACGTAGTGGCCCATGAAATCACCCACGCGGTCACTGAAAGGACAGCCAACCTTCAGTACCAGTATCAGTCTGGAGCACTGAACGAGTCCTTCTCCGATGTGTTTGGATATTTCCTTGATCCGGGCGACTTCCTGATGGGTGAGGATGTGTACACACCTGGACGTTCCGGCGATGCCCTCCGCAGCATGTCCAACCCGACATTGTACGGACAGCCTGAGCATATGAACCAGTATGTGAACACAAGCTCCGACAATGGCGGTGTCCATATCAACAGCGGTATTCCGAATAAAGCTGCATACTATACGATCAGCAGCATTGGCAAGGCTCAGGCCGAAAAAATTTATTATCGCGCCCTGACTGTTTATCTGACGCCGACAAGCAATTTCAGCTATGCACGCGCAGCGCTCCTGCAGTCTGCCGCAGATTTATATGGAAGCGGAAGCTCTGCTTATAGTGCGGTGAGAACTGCCTGGGACAATGTAGGAGTCTATTAAAGCCAATTTTTGAGGCGTGGCAATGGCCGCTTATAAACAGAAAAGAGCTGCTTCCAGTGTGAAGCAGCTCTTTTCCTGTGACTTGAGGGGTATGCAAGGGGAAAATAGTGAAGGAGGTATCAGCTGTCTTCCTTCAAAGGAGGCTGGATGGGACGGTCATCAGGATTTTCAGATGCAGCAAAGGAGCTTTTGGCGTCCGGGGGAGCGGCATCACTGTAATGAACCAGGAAACCAAAAGCGGCAATCAGCAGAAACAGATATTTTTTCTTCATTGTAATTCCTCCCTGTACTTTGAGATATATTGGATGGCCTTTTCATACTTGCCATTTTGAATCAGATGCCTTGCAAGCACCTCATAGAATTCCTGCAGCTCATTCTCGTGCTCATCGGTCTTTTCAAGAAAAGGCAGAAGCCTTTCCTGCAAAAACACCAAAGCCTTGCTTTCATCCGTGAAACTGGTGAGATAATAATGCGACATCAGTTCATACTTTCTGGAGCCGGCTTTCTGTGCAAGCAGTTTCAGTTTTTCAAAATGCTTTCTGCTGTCATTGTCGCCGAACTTATAAAGAGTCTCGGCATAAGAATACAGACTGACCAAATAGTAGGACGACTCAATCGGATGAAGATCCAGGCTTTTTTTGTAATACAATGAGGCCTTCTTCAGGTCATTCGTCCTTCTGTACAGATAGCCCATATTATGGTAGATCTGCGGCAGCAGGGCTGCTTCAATCTGCAGTGCCTCAATGTTCCGGAGCAGATGCCTGAAGCACTCGGCTGCTTCATGATAAATGCCGGAATGGGTATAATTGATCCCCAGCAGCATTAGGGTATGGAGAATCCGCTTGAAATTGAACTGATCCGAAAAGTGCCCCAGTGCTTTCTTTCCATAGTGGACGGCTGCCCCTGACTCTTCCTTCATGCTTTTGACAAGTCCGTAATGGTAAAACAAATCGCCGGCCCCAATGGCGCTTTGCTTCACTTTATCCTCAATCAGGGTGCTGAGGATATTGTCTGCTTTTTCCAGCTGACCTGTCTGTATTAAAGATAACGCATTGAAGTAGCTGTATAAATAGGTTTCATGTTGGGAAAAATTCTTTTTTATTTTGCTTAGATGCTCTCTTTGGGCCGCTGCCCCTTTTATATCGCCGATGAAGATAAGATAGCGGTATTTCCAGAGAGAATAGTAGTTTATGTACGGAGTAAAGGTGATCAGCTCTTCTGCTTTATACAGGGTTTGGAAAGCTTCTTCCGCCTGTTCCTTCTGATAGTAGATAAGCTTGGTGATAAGATCCTCGATCATGGCCTCGATCTTTTCCTGTTTATCTTCTGCCTGCTGTAATGTGATGCCAAGCTTGTTCAGCAGCAAGTCTATCGTGCCATCATGGGCTTCTTTTGAGTTGTTTTCTATTTTGCTAAGGTGGGAGATGGAGCAGACACCGTGGGCCAATTCCCTCTGGGTCATCCCTTTTTTTGTCCGGTAATACTGTATAAGCGCTCCGATTCTCATGCTTTTACCTCCTACTTTTCCCGTAGGAATAGTATACCAGCAAAGGGGATTAAGTGTAAGAATATTCTATTAATCAAACGTTTGAATGAAAAGCAGGGGGTAGGCACTAAGAAGGCTAGTGAGGCTTTGGGACTATCATACAACAGCAGGTAAAAAGTTACAATTATGAAAAGTTGGGAAAATTTTTTTGGTACAGGTGCCTGGTACCTGAGTAAAGTTCACTTAATTTTTTTCTCGTTGACTAAATTTTTCCACTCCTATTCCGATATACTTATTAAGGATTATATTTTATAACGGAATAGGGGAGAAAAATGGGGCAGAAAAAGAATGATATTGTAAAGAAAATAATGATTTATATGGTTAATGTCATTATACAGGCTGTCATTTCGGGTGTAATAATTATTGGTGTTTATTCTCTTATATTCAACAAGTCCTTCCTGTCTGCAGAGACCTTGGTCCTTCAGCTTCTCATCATTGTCGGATTTGTTCTTTCAGGCTTCATCAATTTCACTTCCTACGCAAAACCATTTAACGAAATTCAGAGGTTTGTTGAACGGGTAAGCCAGGGGGACTTATCACGGCCGGCCGACATTAAGCTGCTGGGTCCGCTGAAGAGCATTTTCCCGCCCCTGGAGCATATGAGAAGCGGGCTGCAGGAGCTGCTTGCCGGAGTCAAGCAAACCGGGGGAACCGTTTCACAGTCTTCCAGCGTACTGGAACAGAAAATCATTGCAACAAATGCTAGTTTACAAGAAATAAAGGCTCAAATCAGTGATTTCCAAAAAACAGTGGATCTTCAGCTGCAATCCACTAAGGAAGTAGCAGTAACGATGGATGAAATGGCTGTCGGTGTAGGAAACACAGCAGAAACCTCAAGCCTGGTCAATCAGGCTTCATCTGAAACGGCAAACCTTGCTACTTCAGGCAAGCAGCAGGTGCTTGATGCTGCAGAGAAAATGAATGGCATCGACCAATCTTTCAATCAGCTGGAGCATGCTATAAATGGTTTCATTGAAGGTTCTAAAAAAATTGCAGTCATTATTAAGGATATATCCGATATTGCCGGGCAAACCAACCTGCTGGCGCTGAATGCCAGCATTGAAGCAGCACGTGCAGGTGAGCATGGAAAGGGCTTTGCTGTTGTCGCCCAGGAAGTAGGCAACCTGGCAAGCCAGACAAACCAGTCAGCCTCCAATATTTCTGAAATCATACAGCAAATCCAAACTGATGCAGATGCAACATCTGCTGCCATGACAAAGACAAACCAGGATGTAAGCAGCGGAAAGTATTCAATAGATGCGGTGGTTCAATCTTTTGAGAATATTTTAGGTTCTGTTGATAATACAAATGGGAGAATTCAGGAAATTTCTGCTGTGAGCGAGCAGATGGCAGCGGGAAGTGAGGAAGTGGCAGCCAGCATCGAGGATCTTTCAAGCCAGTTCCAGGTGGTTACTGAGCGATTAATGGAACTTATCTCAAACATTGATCAGCAGACTGAAGATATGGACATAGTGAAGGTTGAGTCTGTGGATCTTAATAAAGCTGCTGTAAACCTGGATGGCCTGCTGGGGAAATTTAAAGTAGAAGAATAAAAGAAAGACAGTGGCTTGATAAAAACATGTGGAAAAACTAAAAATCACAGCCAAAATAACATACCTTTTCGCAGCGTAATGGTACGGGACTTAACTAACTATAAAAGCCTGGGGTATCCCAGGCTTTCAACTTTTAAGAATGTTGTTCTTATTCAATTCACACAGTCAATTTCTGGGTAGTTGAACATGCGATTTCCTGTTCAACTGTTGCATTCTTAAACAATAAACTAGGTTCGCTGGTAATTGAGTTTACAGGGGGAAAAATTCCCCTTATTTTTCAAATAGTACTGAAAACAGCTTCATTAGAGGGAGAAATTCCTCTTACTGGACTCGATAATGTGAAAATAGATCGTTTTTCTTTTCATAAACATAGAAGGAAAAACTCCTCTTATTTTTCCTGAAAATCATTTTATCTGCATCTAACAGTAAAATCTCCCCTTATTTCTATACTGTTTACTTACTCTTCAGCTTCCCTTCTGTAATAACTGCTACAAGCTATTCTTGCCATAAAGTTTTCTTGGAGCAGATTAAGTTCACATTCCAAACAGAGTAAAATAGCACCCTAAATTGCACGAGGACATCCATTGTCAACGTGTTATTTGGGGTGCTGATTGCTATGCTATTTTAATGTTGCTGTTTTATGTGCAGAAAGGTATGCGACTCATATGACATTTACAGTGTTTCTCCACGAAAACTGAACTACTTTTCTTTTTATTAAGGAAATGATAGCAGGTGAGCCCTGTGGATTTTCTTGTGTTTCTTTGTACCTTATCAACGATACTAGACTGTGTTATATTGTGCTGTGAAGCCAATTTTCTCATACAATTCCTTTATTTCCTGGTGGATTTTTGAGTCGTCAGAAGTGATTTTCAATATCAGTTCCATATCTGTCAAAGCTTCTGTTATTTCTCTAAGATGCAAATGCTGCTTATATGTCTTGTTTAATAGCCTCAGCAAATTCAGGTTAAGTGAATTTCTGTATTCTGCAGCCCACTTTGCCTTGAATTGCGGCAGAAACTTGACGGGTACCTGCTTTATCACCTTCTCCTTTAATTGCACAGTCCTCTTCCATTCATTGCTTTCGAGTGCATCTTTCATCTGTGAGTCGAGCTGAAGGGAATCGAGCTCTATTTTGGCATCGATAGAAACATAGTTATTCTCGATTTTAATCACATCAGATAAGCTGCTGCCTTGAAAAATCTTGCGCAGGTGGGTAAGACTGACGCGGAGCTGATTCTGCGAGTTGGACTGCGGAAGTTCTGGCCAGAACACGTCTGCCAGCATCTCCCTTGAAGCGGAGCCAAACAGGCATAGATATGTTAACAGTTCTTTGGCTTTTCTCTGGTTCCATTTGCCTTTTATTTCTTTTTGGTCTGCCAGTACTTTAAATTCATCAATGATTTTTAACTCCAGTTTCTTCTCTGGAAAAAGCGGGCCTGGAAGCGGACTTTTGTCAATAAACCTTATCAATTCTGTAAGGAAAGGATTTACATTTCCTGACTGCGGAATTGCAGGACCGGGCAGTCCTGATAAAAATGATACGCATTTTTCTGCTGTTAAGGCAGGCTGATCCAGCTGGATGAGGTGTGAGGCACCAGGGATTAAAAACCTCTGTTTTCTGTTTGCTATTTCACCGCCCAAAAATACTAAAGAAGGCGGTGATATATCGTCATATTCTGCGGCTAAAAGCAGAACCGGGACCGCGATCTTGTTAAAAAGCGTATATGACTTAGTTTTTGAAAGCATATCATGCAATTCAAGATATGAAAGAAAGTCCAATTTTCCTAAAGAGTTTTTTATCAGTGTACAGCTTTCTTCATCCATATTGCTGATCAGTTTCGGGATCATTTGGTCTGCCAGGTTTGATGCAGTATGATAAACTGATTGATAATATTCGGCTGGATACAAGATGCTGGTAGTGAAAACAATAAAAGAGCGGAGGCTGGAAGGATATCTTTCTGCCCATCGGATTCCGAGGTGGACACCCATTCCCTGCCCGGCAAAATGAAACCCGGATAAACCTTCAGCATCTGCTATTGATTCGAAATCTTCTAAAAGTGACTCCCATGAAGCGGTTCCTTCTATTTTCTTGCTTGAGCCATGGCCAGTGAAATCAAAAGTCAGTATGTGAAAATCATCTATGAGGTGGGGAATAATACGGTTCCAAATGCTGCTATCCATTCCTAAACCGTGGGCAAAAACTAAAGTTTCTGCCTCCGCCTTAGTAGAATGCTGCATATGGTAGTTTACCCCTCTGCTGGAAATTGTCATGAAATCCTCCGATTGATCCTTAAAGAGACGGAAATTTTTTCTAGAGTATTCTTAATATCGGTATAAATGAAAATGAATTAATAAGGTATGGGCAATTTGGTTCACTTTTTGCAAGAAATTAGAAAAAACTCATCATATGTAAAAATAAATTGAAAATACAGGAGAAAAGTAATATGATAATAGTATGAAAATTGAAAAAGGCAAACTTATTGAAAAGTAGGGACGCAAAGCCGCGAGTCTAAGGCGCAAGCTATGATCGTCGGGCTGCCAAGGTGATAACGTGGAATAGCTTTGAATCTTATTCTTAGTACTTTCAGAGCTAATCGGCCGAACCTTTTGGCGCAGTTACTGCAAGGAAAGGAAGAGAAAATATGAGTTTTTTTGGTACAGCGGAGTTTTTTGAGGAGCAGCTGAGAAAGGCTGCAGAAAGCGGAAAAAATCTATCAGCGAGCATATCACAGCTTGAGCATGAGCTGAATTTTAATTTTATCTGTACAGACAGCCTCCGTAAGGAATGCCTGGCCAACCTGATGGCTGCAGGCAGGAAGGTCGATCACCAGCTGTTATCATATAGCGAAAAACATGCTGCAGTTGTGTAGCAATAAAAGAGAGTGAAGGAATTATTCCTTCACTCTCTTTTGTTATTCCTGCTGATCAGCTCCATAACTGATCAGATTGGCGAAGATTCTATACCCTCCAGGCACCTGGCCCTGGATTTGGCGGTAAAAGACAAGACTTGAATACAAATAGGTGCCTTTGCCATGCTTAACCATCAGGATGCCCCCATCAAATGGTTCTTCGTCCGGATCGGCCATGCGGACAAAGGTCTCATACTGATCATCCCATTTCATCGGAAAATACAGTCCCCGTTCCTGCACCCAGCCTTCCCAGTCGGCATCGGTAATTTTGTTTGGATAGTTGAACAGCGGAGATTCCGGCTGCAGCATTTCAACCTTGGCGTCCTCATCGGTCACCCGCCACTCAATGGAAGGATTTCCAATCGTTAATGGGAAAGGAGCGGTGGCTTCAGTATCCCATCCGTCATTTGGCTTGTGATACTGAACCACGAGATGTCCGCCATTCTCTACATACTTATGAAGCTTTTCATTATTGGCCTTTAAATCTTCACGCGACAGATACGCACGGATGCCGACAACAATCGTGTCATACTGGCTCAAGTCACCTGATGTCAGCTCAGCCTCTGTCAGCTGGGTGATATCAAAGCCGGCATTGGTTAAATACTCGGCCACTTTATCAAAGCCGCTGTCGATGTAGCCTACCTTCAGGCCTTCCGGTTTGAGAAGCTCAAAGGCAACGCCATTCACTTTGGCATCATACTGGTAATAGAAGTTTCCAATATGGTCATAGCTGATTTCCTGAATAGTTGAGGAGAATTCCCTGCCTCCTGTTTTGGCTGCAGCTTGAATGGAGAAGTCCCCGGCCTTGATATTTAAAGGAGGAGACAAAGTGAATTGTACGGCTTTTTCCTCTGACTGCCTTGAGAAGCTGACCTTCGCATCTTTTGGGGTTACGGACCAGCCCTCAGGCACCTTTAAAGCTACAGAGGCATCAGCTTTTCCAGGACGGTAATTTTTCACTTTAACCTCTACTGGTATTTCTTTTTGAACGTCGGCTGTATTGACGATAATGTCCTCAGGGGATAATGTCAGAGCAATATCCGGGAGAACCGCAGCAGTTTCCTCAAGTCCTTTTACCTGTTCAACATCAGAGCCTTTGCTTTTATAAGAAATCGAGGCTGTGATGCTGTCCTCCTGATAGGCATGGTAATAATCGGCATCCTTTGGCACTTCAGCCTTGAAGCTGAATGTGGTTGCGGCCCCGGGAGCAAGGCTGGCTGCTTTTCCGCTGCCTTCAGACTTCCAGCCTCTAGGCAGGTTAAGCACAACGGAGGCTTTTTCCAGGGCTGCAGCTCCTTTGTTCCGAAGGGTAACCTTCACATTAAATTTCTGTCCCTTTACTAGGATAGAAGGATCTGCAGAAATGTCTGCTTCCAGTCCGGAAGCTTCAAAGCTGAGATCCTGCAGCTGTTCTTCCTTCACTTGAAGCTTATGCAGAAGATCTGCCCTCAGGCTGCTGTCCAATTTGGCTTTTCCGGTTTTCTTCTCCAGGCTGCGGACTGTTTTTAAAGCCTTTTGTGTTTTTGAGAAGACACGTTCTGCATCCGGATAGGAGGCAATGATGCTATCAAGCTCTTTCTGCAGCTGAGCATAATGCACTTGAAGTGCTTTTTCCTTTTTAGGAAGCTGGGCTGCCCACTCCTTGAAATCATATGGAACACCTGCAAAAAGATCGGAGCTGCCGCCTGTATCAACCGCGGATTCCAGCAGCTCAAGATTTGTCTGCCTTGGGGCTGCCGGGATATCATTGCCCATTCCCTGGCTTTTATGCATATAGCGGGACTCCTCGCCGAGCTGAGGATAGGTCATAGCATAGACAGGGTCGTACATGCCGATTTCAATGGAAGCATCGGCAGTTTCCTTTGATTCGGCAGGGAGATAAAGCTTCTTGACCTGCCAGACATGAAGCCCTTCTTCTTTAAGCTGCTTTGGATAAATCTTAGGGTCCGCTGCATCCTTGAAGGCCCTTTCGCTTAAAAATTCCATGGCCCTGTGATGGCCATGCTGTGTATGGTCATTCCTAAAGGATGGCATGAGGATATCAGGCTGGTAAGTACGAATAAAGCGGATTAATCTTTCATATGTCAGGTCTTCGCCCCATTTTTCAAGTGTTTCCTCCGGAGTTTTGGAGAAGCCGAAATCATAGATGGGGTCTGAGGTGGTTTGACTGAGATGATAGGCCTTCACGCCGGTAATCTTGGCCGCTTCAATCATTTCCCGTGACCGGATGATCCCGAGTGCATTTCCAAGCTCATTTCCGATCTCATTCTGCCCGCCTTCCCCGCGATTGGCGATCAGGCTGGAAGTCTTTACTCCAAGCCCGCGTGACAGATAAGCGAGAAAGTCGCTTCGCTCATCATCAGGGTGGGCCCCGGTGTTCAAAAATGAAACGGTTGTTTCCAGCGGTTTTACAGCGCTCCATAAATCCTTATCATGTTTGGCTGCGGTCTCTGAAGCAGAACCGGCTATTGGCGCGAGTGATAAAACGAGCAATAAAGACAGCAAACTCATCAAACATTTCCTCAATTTCCTGCAACCCCTTTCATTTTGTTGTTAATGAATGTGGAAAAACAGTTCCTCCTCCCCTCATAGATCGCCAGGTTAGTAAATCCACCTAACTAACTGTAGACAACATAACCTTAGATAATGAATATCATATTCGCCTCACGAAGTAAATATCTGCATATTCAGAAAATTACTTTCGAACTAGTAAAATTATAAATATTTAAAAAATTTAGAATTAATTATTGAAAACGCTTCCTTGTTGATTTATAGTTTATGTTAATTAGTTAAATTTACTAACTAAAAAAATTAAGGCCGTGATTTAATGAAGGTAAATGGAACAGCGATGCACATGAAACAAACCAATAAGAAAAACGTCCTGCGCTGCATCCAGGAAAGTTCTCCTATTTCAAGGGCAGAAATCGCTGCGAAGCTGCAATTAAGCAAGCCGACTGTATCGCTCTTAGTCGATGAACTGCTGCAGGAGAACTGGATCGAAGAAAAAGGAATCGGCGAAGCATCCTCACAAGGGGGGAGGCGCCCGATCCAGCTGTTTTTCAACGAGAAAGCAGCTTATGTAATCGGGACTGATATTGGCGGTACGAAGGTGAAAACCGTCATATGTGATTTAAGCGGAAATATCATTAATACAAGCAGCATTAAAACAGCCCACTATTTGGAAAGCGGTCTTTTAAAGCAAGTTGCCAAGGAAGTAGAGTGCCTGCTGCAAAAAAGCGGCATCAGACAGGATCAGGTCCTGGGCCTTGGAGCCGGAGTGCCGGGAATTACCGATACAGAAACCGGCGTTGTGTTTGAAGCCCCAAGCCTCAACTGGGTCCGCTATCCTTTTGTGACAGAAGCGAAGCGGTATTTTCCCTTCCCCATTTACGTGGACAATGATGTCAATGCGGCGGCGGTTGGGGAGCAATGGCTCGGCAATGCCAGGAATAAGAAGAATGTCCTTTTCATGGCAGTCGGCACTGGAATCGGAAGCGGCATTATCATCAATAACCAGCTTTACAGAGGAGCATCCGGTGCTGCAGGAGAAATGGGCTATATGGTAACAGATAAAAATGATATGAAAAATGAATTCAAGCCAATCTTTCACCGTTACGGCTATCTGGAAAGCGTGGCAGGCGGCGTGTCGATTGGCAAAAGGCTGACCGAGGTGGTGCGGAAAAGTCCTGATCATCCGCTTCATCAACAGGCAAAGGAATCAGAGCTATCAGGCGAAACGGCTTTTGCCCTTGCTAAAAAGGGCGATGAAACAGCCAAAGCGGTTGTGGATGAGGCAATTGAACATTTGGCCTACGGGGTAGTGAATGCAGCCAGCCTGCTGAACCCGGAAGCCATCATTTTGGGAGGTGGTGTGCTGAAATCAGCAGATTATATTTTGCCCAGGGTGCGTGAAATAGTGAATCAGTATCTGCCCAGCTCAGTGGAGCTGAAAACAGCCCATTTGGGCGAAAGTGCCGGTGTCCTTGGAGCCGTTTCACTATTTTTGCGGGAGCATGACAGTGTAATCAGTTATTAAAAAAGAGGGGGAAATGCAATGCAAAACAAGAAAAAGGTATCCATAATTACGGCTCTGACTCTTTCAGCGAGCCTGCTGATGTCCGCCTGCAGCGGATCGGAGCAGGGATCCAGCTCAGAAAAGCCTTCCGGGGAGGGCAAGGACCTTGAAGAAAAAATTGTTGTCTATTCTCCGCATGGGAAGGACATCCTTTCGAAATTCGAGACACAATTTGAAGAGAAATATGGGATTGATATGGAATGGCTGGATATGGGCTCCCAGGAAATCCTTGACCGGGTGCGTTCTGAGAAAAATAATCCTCAGGCAGATGTCTGGTGGGGTGCGCCTTCAGTAAACTTCGACCAGGCAAAGGATGAGGGGCTGCTGGCGCCTTATGAGCCGTCCTATGCAGCCAGCCTTGATGAAGGCTTCCATGATCCAGACTGGAATTGGTCAGGCACAAGCCAGACGCCGGAGGTCATCATGTACAACAGCAAGGAGCTGTCTGCCGATGAAGCGCCAAAAGACTGGGATGAGCTTCTCGATCCCAAGTGGAAGGACGAAATCATCATCCGCTATCCGCTTGCCTCAGGAACGATGAGGACCATTTTTTCTGCTATGATCTACCGTGATTTCAAGGATTCAGGCGATACAGCTGCCGGCTATGAGTGGCTTGAGAAGCTGGATGCGAATACGAAGGAGTACGCAGCCAATCCGGAAATGATGTACAACAAGGTGGCAAAAGGGGAAGGCTCCCTGTCTGTCTGGGCAATGCCGGATGTGGTCATGCTGAAGGAAAATAAAAATTATCCATTTGAATTTGTGGTGCCGGAAAGCGGTACGCCGGTTCTGACTGAAGGGATTGCTGTCGTAAACGATGCGCCGCATCCGAAGGCAGCTGAGGCATTCTATGAATTCGTCAATACACCTGAAGCTGCCAAGATCCTGGCAGAGGAATTCTACCGGATCCCGACCCGGAATGATATTGAAGGACTGCCTGAGTGGATTACAGAAACAGAGATTAAGAGCATGGACATAGACTGGAAGGTATTCCAGGAGCAAAGTGATGCCTGGATGAAGCATTGGGATGAAAACATCAAGAGCGGAGAGAAAGAAATTAAAGAATAAGGAAGTGTAAGGTATGGCGTCAATAAACATAGATAAAGTCCAAAAAGCCTTTGGAAAGGTAGTCGCAGTCGATCATCTTGACCTCGAAATACAGGATGGTGAATTCTTTACCTTCCTCGGCCCGAGCGGATGCGGGAAAACGACGACATTGCGCATGATTGCCGGATTTTATTATCCGACTAAGGGTGTCATCCGTTTTGGCGATAAAGATATGACGCGTGTACCTCCTGAAAAAAGAAATACGGGCATGGTTTTTCAAAACTATGCCCTTTTCCCTCATATGACAGTGTTTGAAAATGTTGCTTTCGGTCTTCGGGTGCGAAAGATGTCTTCTTCTGAGGTGAAGAAGCGTGTCCAGGAGGTTCTGCAGAAGGTTCGGCTGGAAAAGTATGCGGAGCGTCAAGTGAGCCAGCTGAGCGGAGGCCAGCAGCAGCGCGTTGCCCTTGCCCGGGCCCTTGTCATTGAACCGGAGATCCTGCTATTGGATGAACCGCTGAGCAATCTCGATGCCAAGCTCCGGGATGAGATGAGAAGCGAGATCCTCAGGTTGCAGAAGGAATACAATATTACAACCATCTATGTCACGCATGACCAGGCGGAAGCTCTGTCCATGAGCGACAGGATCGCCGTTTTCAATTTTGGCGTATGCCATCAGGTAGGGACACCTGCAGAAATTTATAATGAACCGGCCAATGACTTTGTCGCCAGCTTCATTGGGGAGATCAACCTGCTTCCTGCTGCAGTAGACAAAGCAGAAGAAAATACCGTCCATATTACCATTGGAGACAGCAAAAAATTAGAAGCCGCCAATACCAGGTTTAACTATGACCCTGCATACAGCGGGGAAGTCGCCTTATCTGTCCGGCCTGAAGCCATCCGCATCCATGACACGCCTTCTGAAGGCGTGAATATTTTGAGGGGGAGCATCAAAGAGGCCGAGTTCCTGGGTTCGGTCATCCATCTCACAATTGAAGCAGAAGGGTTCCTGCTGACTGCCAATGTCCTTAATAACCGTTTGTCAGCAAGCTATCAGCCTGGAAAGGAAGTATGGATGGAGCTTCCGGCAGAACAAATCAGAATCATTCCTAAAGCCGGTGATGCATTATGATCAAAAACCGTGACACCAGATTTACAATTCTGCTTCTCATACCGGTTCTGCTTGTCCTGATTGCCTATGTATTATATCCGTCATTAAGAACCTTGATGGAAAGCCTTCAGCTGAACGGATCTTTTACTTTTGCAAACTATGAGGATTTCTTTA
This sequence comes from Bacillus infantis, assembly GCF_050107595.1. Taxonomy (GTDB): domain Bacteria; phylum Bacillota; class Bacilli; order Bacillales; family Cytobacillaceae; genus Bacillus_AB; species Bacillus_AB infantis_C. The sequence continues at coordinate 348,907 of NZ_JBNILH010000004.1, read as the reverse complement.
CACAGGAGTCCAAAACGAATTTGGAAGCCTTATGGAATTCTGTTTATATATCTCTTTTGAGCGTGCTGGTCAGTGCTCTGATCGGTATTCCGCTGGCTTTCATTTTTAACCGGTACGATTTTCCCGGAAGAAGCTTTTTCTCGACAGCGGCCATCATGCCTATCGTGCTGCCATCCCTTGTCGGTGTTATGGCGTTCATGTTTTTGTACGGGGAATCAGGGCTTGTGCCCAATGCCATAAAGGACCTTCTCGGGTTGAAGGATGTGCCTTTTAAAATAGGAGGGGTTTCCGGCATCCTCATCGTTCATGCATATACGATGTATGTTTACTTTTATATGACCGTCTCTTCAGCCATCAGCAAAATCGATCCTTCCCTTGAAGAGGCAGCCTATAATCTGGGGGCAAGCCGGTTCAAAGTGTTCTGGAAGGTCACCTTTCCGCTGCTCACGCCAGCCATCGTAGCGGCGTCGCTGCTTGTATTCATGATTTCCATGGCATCCTTCAGTGCACCATTCCTCCTGGCAGGGGGCTTCCGGGTGCTGAGTCTGCAAATCTATTTTTCTAAAATAAATGGCGATATGGAAGTGGCTGCTACACAATCTGTCATTTTATCGATTGTTTCAATCTCCTTCCTCTTATTCATGCGCTGGTACCAGAACAGAAAGGATTACCGGATGGCATCAAAAGGGATCGGGGCCCACAGAAGTGAAGTAAAGAACCCGGTCATGAAGTGGCTGCTTGTCGCGGCTGGCATCATCGGCGTTATTATCTTGCTGCTGCCCCATTTCACAATCCTGCTGCTGTCGCTCGTGCCGGACGGGACGTGGACATGGCAGACCTATCCTTCTGTATTCAATTTTGAAAATTACCGCCTTCTGTTCCAGGATCCGAATATTTTCAAGCCGCTGCAAAACAGCTTGCTTTTGTCGGTGATTGCAACAGCAGGAAATCTTGTGTTTGGCGTTCTGACATCGTATGTCCTTGTCAAAAGGAAGTTCTATGGGAAAAACTTCGTCGATATCCTGGTGATGATCCCATGGGCGCTTCCGGCAACTGTCATCGGGATGAATCTGGTGTTTGCGTTTAATGAACCAAATATCTTTTCCTTCGGCAATATCCTCGTCGGAACGTTCTGGATTCTGCCGCTGGCTTATTTTATCAGGCATATTCCGCTCGTTGTCCGCTCGACCAATGCGGTATTGGAGCAGCTGGATGATTCCATTGAGGAGGCATCGCGGAGCCTTGGCGCGAAATGGTTCTATACCTTCCGCAAGGTCATTCTGCCAATCATCATGCCGGGAGTGCTTGCCGGTACATTACTAGCCTTTGTAGAGTCGGTAGGGGAATTTCCGACCTCGGTGCTGTTATATACCCTTTCCAACCGCCCGATTTCCATTGAAATCATGAACCAGCTGCGGATGTTCAACATGGGGCAGGCCGCTGCCTACGGGATGATCCAGATTGCCCTGATCGCCGTGGTGCTGTTCATTTCCAATAAATTCTTTGGAGTGAAGGCAGAACAATCATTGTCTTAAAAAAATTGGAGTTGAAATGATGAATAAGCTTGAAGCGTTTATCCAGAATGAAGGAACCTCTTTTCCGGGCAAAACGTATATCGAAGAACTGCTGATGCCGGTATTCAATGACCAGCGGGACTATTTGTTCCAGGTGATGTTCGACATCCACCGTGCCCATGTCATCATGATGGCCGAGCAGGGGATTATTGAAAAAGGAGAAGCGGAAGTAATGCTGGCGGGGATCAACCTGGTGGCAGAGACGACCGATATCGGGACCCTTATATATGAACCGCAATTTGAGGACCTGTTTTTTATGATGGAGGCGAAAATAGGAGAAGAGATCGGCCCTGAGCTCGCCGGCAAGATCCATATCGGCAGAAGCCGCAATGATATGGGGATTGCCATGTACCGGCTGGTTCTTCGCAAGCATTTCATCCAGCTGCTGGGCAGTGCTTACCAGCTGAGTGATGCTCTGCTTGACCAGGCAGAGGAGCACAAGGAAACTTATATGACCGCCTACACGCATACTCAGCCGGCCCAGCCGACGACCCTTGGGCATTATCTGCTGGCTGTCTATGATGTGCTGCAGCGGGATATCAGCCGGCTCTGGTCTGCCTATGAAATGGTGAACCGTTCTGCCCTTGGGGCTGCAGCCTTAACTACGACCGGCTTTCCTATCTCCCGGAAGCGGACCTGTGAGCTCTTAGGGTTCGATGGTATAATCGAAAACTCCTATGACTGCATCGGCGGGGCAGACTATCTGCTGGAAACAGCATCTGCCCTGATGACCTGCATGGTCAACACGGGAAGATGGATACAGGACTTCCTGCAGCATGTGACCAGGGAGTTCGGCACCTTTTATGTGGCCGATCCTTATGTCCAGTGCAGCAGCATTATGCCGCAGAAGAGGAATCCGGTCAGCATCGAGCACTCCCGCTCGATCGCGAGCAGTGCATATGGAGATGCCCTGGCTGCGATGAATATGGTTCACAACACTCCGTTCGGCGACATCGTTGATACAGAAGACGACCTTCAGCCTCATCTGTACCGCGCCTTTGGCAATGCTAACAGGGTCATGAAGCTGATGCACGCAGTCATCCGCACGCTCAAGGTCAACAAAGACCATGCAGAGGAAATGGCGAACCGGTCTTGCATCACCATTACTGAACTGGCTGACACTTTATCAAGGGATTACAGCATCTCCTTCCGTAAGGCCCACTCTATTGCCAGCTATATCAGCAAAAGGACCGTAAAGGAAGGCAAAGAGCTGTATGAATGGAAAATCGGCGAAATCAATGAAATGATCTCCGGCTTTGTGCAGGTGGCCCTGAAAGAAGAAGAATGGAAGAAAATCATCTCGCCGGAATACTTCGTTAAAATCCGGAGCATCCAGGGCGGGCCCAGTCCTGTGGAAGTCCAGCGAATGCTGGAAAAACGGAAAGAAAGCCTTGATCAGCAAACCAAAAACTATCAGGAACTCAAAAACAAACTCGAAAACAAGAGGAAACAACTCCTTGCGTTCAAGTTTTAAGAATTAGTGACAGGCTCTTAAACAGCCGGAAGGCAGACGGGAAGTTAAAGGTTCCTTCTGCAGAAGTTCGACAATTTTCGGCGGGTGCCTGTCATTAATTGTTGTTTGAAAAAGGTTTAGCCTCATCCAGCATACGGGTAGAAATACCCAGCTATACATTTCGTGAAATGCAAACTTATTGAAAAATAAGGGCGCAAAGCCTCGGGTCTAAGGTTCTGCAGGGCTATGACGGCCGGGCTGCCGCATTAGGAGACAGTTGAGATGGGGTTGCCGGAAAAGGTTGATAGGGATTGGCTTGAATTGATCTTAGAAGCAAAGAGCAGCGGGATTTCATTAGAGGAAATCCATAGCTTCATCAATGGCACTCACCTTTATTGGAGCTCAGCAGAGAATGAAGAACAGGGAGATAATTAACAAGGGACAGCGGTTGACTATACATAATATAACTGCAGTGTTGAATCTTTTGATTTAACACTATTTTTATGCACAAAAACTTTTCGACGAAAATCATCATTTTTCAGGAAATGGGTGTCACCATCTAAGCCTCTAGCCCTACCCCTTTTTACAGTCCTGGTCTATGGAAAAGAGGAGTTTTATCGTGTATTGTTGAATTAAATAAGATAATCTTACTTTTTCTGTCAGTGCAGGGGATTGGGTGAAACCTATTCTTTCTTCATCCGTATGTACAGTAAAGCAGGATTTTATGTCAGGAGTCGATATAAATGAACCGGATTGTTTCGTTTCTTATAGGCACAGTACTGGCTGTCCCGTTTGCCGGGTCGGTCTGGACGGTCAGCTATTTCGGATTTGACCAGACGTTTTTCTTGTCGGGACTGATAGCAGGCGGGGCGGCCGCGCTGGTGTATCTTTCCGCATTCCAGATCGGGCATGTCCGTTTCCTCAGGAAGCACGGGCTGTCGCGAAGGGAATACAAGTATATCAAGACAAACCTTGCAGAAGGGAAAAAGAAAATTTCCCGCCTGCACAAATCATTATTTGCGATTCGCCATCTTCCTTCTTTGAAGCAGCGGATTGAGCTGATGAGGATCACAAGGAAGATATACAGGCTGACGAAGAAAGAGCCGAAGCGCTTTTACCAGGCGGAGCGGTTTTATTTTTCCCATCTTGATTCTCTGGTGGAAATGACCGAGAAATATGTTTTCCTATCCACCCAGCCGAAGAAGAACCTTGAAATCGACCAGTCGCTGCTGGAAACCCGAAGGACCATCAATGAACTCTCGCAGACGGTGGAAAAGGATTTGTACGAAGTGATTTCCGATGATATTGATAACCTTAACTTTGAAATAGACGTGGCGAAAAACTCGATCAAAACATGGAAGGAAAACCGATTACCTGAAGAAAGCAGGAGGCTGAAATGAGCGAACAAAACCCATCATTAACGAAAAAGACGAGCAGTCTTATGGATGATATCCTTGCCGATCCGTTTGGCGACATGAATGGCGGACCTGCCCTGGAGCTCGCGAAGGAAGATAAACCGGTGAAGCTTATAGACGTGATTCCGGAAGAAAACCGGGCGCGCGCCTATCAGATCGCCGAGCAGATCGATCCGCGCAACCACCAGGCCATGATTGCGTATGGGACCCAGGCGCAGACAAAGCTGCTCACCTTCTCGCACAGCATGCTTGAGCATGTCCAAAAGAAGGATATCGGCGAGGTCGGTGATATCATCAATGACCTGATGAAGCGCCTCAATGACATGAATCCGGATGAACTAAAGCAGGGCAAGCAGTCGCTGTTTTCCCGCATGTTCGGAAAAATATCCGATTCTGTCCAGGAGATCCTCTCCAAATATCAAAAAACAGGGGCCCAGATTGACCGGATCAGCGTAAAGCTGGACCGCAGCAAAAATGTCCTTTTATCCGATATCCATATGCTGGAGAAATTATATGATACGAACAAGGAATATTTCCACGCTCTCAATGTCTATATTGCAGCAGGGGAGATCAAGCTTGAGGAGCTCCATGAGCAGACAATTCCGCAGATGAGGAAGGAAGCGGAGGCATCTGGCGACCAGATGAAGTTCCAGGAAGTCAATGATATGCTTCAGTTTGCGGACAGGCTGGACAAGAGGCTGTACGATCTGAAGCTGAGCCGGGAAATTACGATCCAATCCGCTCCGCAGATTCGCCTGATTCAAAACACCAACCAGGCCCTTGTTGAAAAAATCCAGGCATCCATCAACACCGCCATCCCGCTGTGGAAAAACCAGGTGGCAATTGCCCTGACTCTTATCCGCCAGCGCCATGCGGTTGAAGCCCAGAAGCAGGTCTCAAAAACAACAAACGAGCTGCTCTTGAAAAACGCGGAAATGCTGAAAACCAATACCATTGAAACCGCCAAGGAAAATGAGCGCGGCCTCGTGGATATTGAAACGCTCAAGAAAACCCAGGAAAACCTTATTTCCACCCTGGAAGAAACACTCCGAATCCAGGAGGAAGGCCGCAATAAGCGGCGCCAGGCAGAAAGTGACCTGGCTTCCATGGAAAATGAACTGCGCCAGAAGCTGCTTGAAATAAAAGGCTAGAATATTAGAAGCTATCACGTCCCTGATAAACAGGGGCGTGTTTTTTTTGACATAGTGCAGCAGGTAAGGTGTCCTGCTTTATTAAGAGCCGCACCGGCGCTCTTTAACCTGCAATTTTGTCGAACAAATCCTCCCATCTGTCCGGGACGATAGTCACTGTTCTGGCGTTGGATCAGCCTTGATTAGGTCCTCTTTGGTATAGACATCTATACACATATTTCGTTAATCTAAAGATGTAATTATTAGAATTTTTAAACTAAAGGAGGAGGGCAGAAGAAAATCCGTTCTGTTCAGAGATGATAAAAGGAGGAATAAGATGAAGAATAAGTCTGTGAAAGTGACATTGGCTGCCATCCTGAGCCTCAGCGCTTTGGCTCCTGCAGTTATGGCAAGCGACAATCCTGAAGCAAAAGAAAAAGCGGGGGATCCGGAAATGAGTTCTTCAAAGTTTATGCCTCCTGTTCCATTTCCATGGAATCATCCAGGGAAGTCATCACCGGTGCTTCACCCGGCATCTGCCAGGGGAGCAGGCATGGTGGAGGGTCCGCTCAATGAAATCGATGGAATCATGGAAGAGATGATTGATTCCAGGGTGATGCCAGGTGCAGTGGCCCTTGTGGCCCGGCGCGGCCATATCGTTAAGCATGAAGCATATGGCATGGCTTATCAGTATAAGGATGACGGAATGACTGAAGCGGATCAGCCTATTTCCATGGCGAAGGACACCATCTTTGACCTTGCTTCCATCAGCAAAATCTTTACAACGACAGCCGCCATGCAGCTCTATGAAAAAGGACTCTTCGATCTTGATGATCCGGTGGCCGATTATCTGCCGGAGTTTGCAGCCGGCGGCAAGGAAGCGGTGACCATCAGGCAGCTGATGACCCATACCTCCGGATTCACGGCCTGGATCCCTCTTTATTCACAGGGAAACAGCCGCGAAGACCGTATCTCAATCGCCCTGCAATATCCGCTTGCCAATGAGCCGGGGAGCACCTATACATACAGCGACCTCAACATGATCGCCCTCGGAGCCCTTATTGAAAAACTATCAGGCAAGCGTCTGGACGAATATGTTAAAGAGCATATTACCAGGCCTCTCGGAATGAAGGATACCATGTATAACCCGCCTGAAAGTCTGAAGGACAGGATAGCTGCCACTGAGTATCAGCCTGCCCTTGGGCGCGGCCTAGTCTGGGGCGAGGTTCATGATGAAAACGCCTGGTCGCTTGATGGCGTCGCCGGGCATGCAGGGGTATTCTCAACAGCAGGAGACCTGGCGAAGTTTGCCCATATGTACGTAAACGAAGGCACATATGGGGGCAAGAGAATCCTGAAAAAAGAAACAGTCAGGACGCTGACGGAAAATCAGATTCCCCAGTTTCCCGGCGATGACCACGGCCTCGGCTGGGAGCTGAATCAGGGATGGCTCGGTGATGCGCTGACAGATAAGGATTCACTGAGCCACACAGGATACACAGGTACATCGGTTGTCATCTCCCAGAAAAATTACACCATTGCCATCCTGCTGACCAACCGGGTCCATCCGACAAGGAATACCGTTTCAACAAATGGAGCAAGAAGGGCATTTGCAAGGCAGGTGGCAGACAGCATTCCGGTCAGCATCCCCGGCAAAAAGCCCGCGTGGTTCTCTGGCTACGGAGATAACACAGAAAAAAGCCTGACAGCTGAAGTCGATCTGCACTCGCCGGCGGTTCTCTCTTTTGAAACCTGGCACCGGATTGAAGAAAACAGTGATTATGGCTATCTGGAAATCTCGGCAGACGGCACAAATTGGGCTGAAGTCAAGTCCTTTACCGGAAACACCGAGAGCTGGAGTACGGTTAAAGCCGAGCTTCCTGCAGATACTAAGCTCATTCGCTTCCGTTATAAAACCGATGCCACTGTCAACGGAAGAGGCTGGTATCTGGATGATTTTAAAATCTCTCCTGAGAAAGGAAAAGACATAAAGCCTGAGTTTGCTAGTGAAGACTGGCAAAAGCGCAGCTATTAAATGTTGAGGAGGAATAGCTTTGAAAAAGCTCAAAACGATTGCAATGACTTTTCTGGTCTTTATCCTTGGATTCTCCGCCTGGCTGCAGCCTGCAGCGGCGGCAGACAATAATAAGGTGAAGGATCTCGTCCTCCTGCAGAACCTGCCGGAATCCGAGGTGCAATTCAACGGAAAAACATTGCAGCTTAAAGCACTGCATGTTTATAAGGATGGCCATTTTCTAGGAGTCTCCAAGAATCTTGACTGGAACTCCTCCAATAAAACGGTCGCCAGGGTATCTGATGACGGAGCTGTGACTCTGTCAGGAAAGAACGGCCGTACCTTCATTACCGTAACAGATGGAAAAAATAAAGACCGCATCGCCATCGATGCGAAGAATCGCAAATCCGGCTTCCAGGCAGAAATCCGGAAGGAAAAATCAAAGCGCTATCAGCTGATTGACGGGGCTGTCAAAGCAATGAAGCTCGAGGAAAAAGTCGGGCAGATGCTCATGCCGGACTTCCGGACTTGGAAAGGCCAGAATGTAACAGAAATCCAGCCGGAAATTGAAGCACTCGTGAAAAAATACCATCTCGGCGGCGTCATTCTTTTCCGCGAAAATGTCGTGACAACCGAGCAGACAACAAAGCTGGTTTCACAATACCAGGAAGCATCAGAAAAATACGGGCTCCTGATGACGATTGACCAGGAGGGCGGCATTGTCACCCGCCTCCAGTCTGGAACTGATATGCCGGGCAATATGGCTCTTGGTGCCACCCGTTCTACGGAAACCGCGGAAAAGGTGGGGAAAGCCATCGGTGAAGAGCTTGCCGCCCTTGGCATCAATACGAACTTCGCACCGGTCATGGATGTGAATAATAACCCTGATAACCCGGTCATCGGCGTCCGCTCCTTTGGGGAAGACCCTGAGCTTGTAGCCGAAATGGGCACAGCTTATACAAAGGGACTGCAGTCTGCAGGCGTCGCGGCAACAGCCAAGCACTTCCCTGGCCACGGCGACACAGCAGTCGATTCCCATCTTGGATTGCCTGAGGTACCGCATGATAAAGAGCGATTGAAGGAAGTGGAGCTGTATCCGTTCCAAAAGGGTATGGAATCCGGCATTGATGCCATCATGACGGCGCATGTCACCTTCCCGAAAATCGATGATACAAAAGTGATTTCACAAAAAACAGGTGAAGAAATTGCCCTCCCGGCAACCCTTTCCTACAAAGTGCTCACAGAGCTGATGAGGGAGGAAATGGGCTATGAGGGAGTCATTACGACAGATGCGATGAACATGAATGCCATCGCTGAGCACTTTGGTCCTGTTGACGCGGCGATCCGCTCCGTCAAGGCAGGGACAGACATCGTCCTAATGCCGGTCGGACTCGAAGCAGTCGCTGAAGGGCTGCTGACTGCTGTTAAATCAGGGGAGATTTCGGAAAAGCGGATAGAAGCTTCTGTAAAGCGGATTCTGACTTTGAAGCTCAAACGTGGAATCATTAAAGAAGAAACCCCGCAGGACCTGAACAAAAAGATTGCCAATGCCCTTAAAGTCGTAGGCTCTGCCGAGCATAAAGCGGTTGAAAAGGAAGCAGCACAGAAATCGATCACCCTTGTAAAGAATGAAGGAGCCCTTCCGCTATCAGTGGCAGACAGCGATACTATCCTCGTCATCGGCAACACCTATATCAATGACCTGGGGAAGGCAGTAAAAAACCGCCATGCTAATACAGAAATTATTGCATCAGCGGACTACAGCCTCACGGCAGAACAGCTGGAAAAGGCCAAAAATGCAAAGGCAGTCATCGTCGGCTCATACACGTATAATGTTTCCGGCCGCTCGCCTGACAGCGCACAAATGAAACTGATCAACAAGCTGATCAGCGAGACAGATGCACCGGTCATCACAGTAGCCATACGCAATCCTTATGACATCATGGCCGTGCCAGGCACAGATGCCTATCTTGCGCAGTACGGCTTCCGCCCGGCAAGCTTTGAGGCATCTGCAGGTGCCATTTTCGGAGAGTTCGCACCAGCAGGAAAGCTCCCGGTGACCATCCCGTCGCTTGAGGGCGGAACTTTGTATGAATATGGCCGCGGTCTGAGCTATTAAAGCAGCTGGCAGGAAGTCAATCTTCCTGCTGGACTAATTTTTCAATATGAAGGGTTCCAGTGCCTGGATTCCAGGGCTGGGGCTATTCTAAAAACCAGGGAGGGGTCGCATTGAAAAAACGCTTGATCATTATGCTGTCATTGATTCTCGTACTTTCCGCCCTGTCTGCCGCAGCCTTCGCAGATAATGGAAAGCATAAAGGCAAAGATAAGAAAGCGAAGAAATTCGAGCTGGGCATTGAGGTGCTGCTCGATGATCAGAAAGAATTAATAGAGGGGAAGCGAGTCGGCCTGATCACCAATCCGACTGGCGTCGATCAGGAGCTTAATAGTATTGTAGATTTGCTTCATAAGGATCCCGAAGTAGAGCTTACCGCCCTTTACGGACCTGAGCATGGTGTAAGGGGAAGCGCCCAGGCAGGGGAATATGTCGAGTTTTATACAGATGAAAAAACAGGCCTTCCTGTGTACAGCCTGTACGGGGCAACCAAAAAGCCGACCCCTGAAATGCTCGAAAACGTCGATGTCCTGCTGTTTGACATCCAGGATGTCGGAACCCGCTTTTACACCTATATCTACACCATGGCCTATGCGATGGAAGCAGCAAAAGAAAACGATATCCCATTCATCGTCCTTGACCGCCCGAATCCGCTAGGCGGCACTGAAGTGGAAGGGCCGGTTCTGGAAACACCGTACAAATCCTTTGTCGGCAATTACGAAATCCCACTCCGCCACGGGATGACCGTCGGCGAGCTGGCCAAGCTGTTCAATGAGAAATTCGGAATTGGCGCAGACCTGACAGTTGTCAAAATGAAGGGCTGGAAGCGTGACATGTACTATGACGAAACTGGCCTGCAATTCGTTATGCCATCACCGAATATGCCGACATTGGATACCGCTCTTGTATACCCCGGAGCTGCCTTGATCGAAGGCACCAATGTTTCGGAAGGCAGAGGGACGACAAAGCCATTCGAGCTCATCGGAGCGCCGTTCATCAATGCCGATAATCTGGCACAGCAGCTCAACAGCCTGAACCTGAAGGGAGTCAGCTTCCGGGCTGCGTCCTTCACACCATCGATTTCGAAGCATGCCGGCAAGCTTTCACACGGTATTCAGATCCACATTACAGACCGTGCTGAATTTGAACCGGTTGTAACCGGACTGCATATCGTCAAAAGCATCCATGACCTGTATCCGGAGGATTTTGCATTCCGCGCTGAAGACAGCAAAGGCATCTCCTTCTTCGACCAGCTCATCGGAAATGGCTGGGTCCGCGATGCCATTGAAGAAGGCAAATCCGTTGAGTGGATCGAATCGCAGTGGAAGGATGAACTGAAGGATTTTAAAGAAGTACGTGAGGATTATTTGATTTATTAAGATGGTGCCAGGCACCGCTGCATGTGATGCGGCGGTGCTTTTGTGTTTTGCGGGGGATGGTGCCAGGCATGGGAGCGCTGGGATACATGAGAGGGTGTTTAGGGAGTAAGTCATGTATACAAAGAGCGTGCTGGGATACATGAGAGAGCGTTTAGAAAGTGAGTCATGTATACGAAGAGCCTGCTGGGATACATGAGAGTGCGTTTAGAGAGTAAGTCATGTATACGAAGAGCCTGCTGGGATACATGAGAGAGCGTTTAGAAAGTAAGTCATGTATACGAAGAGCCTGCTGGGATACATGAGAGAGCGTTTAGAAAGTGAGTCATGTATACGAAGAGCGTGCTGGGATACATGAGAGAGCGTTTAGAAAGTGAGTCATGTATACGAAGAGCCTGCTGGGATACATGAGAGGGTGTTTAGAGAGAGAGTCAAGTATACGAAGAGTGTGCTGGGATACATGAGAGAGTGTTTAGAGAGAGAGTCAAGTATACGAAGAGTGTGCTGGGATACATGAGAGAGCGTTTAGAGAGTGAGTCATGTATCCCAAAACCTTTTCTCTAAAAATACGACTCCCTTTTACAACCTCCGAAACCGGGTAAAAATAATATAAACACAACATCAAGGACGTGATAACATGCAGCAAAAAGCCTATTTGATCAACACAAACCGTTCTGGATGTCCGAATGGCAGGGATGAGAGGGATATGCTGGCCAATAAGAAGTGTGCGGCCTACTTTTCGCCGTGGAAGGAAAAGATTAAGAAGCTGCAGGAAGGGGATCTCGTGTTTTTATATAGCAACAAGAGAGGGATCATTGCACGGGGAGTGGCGACAGGCATTGTCCAGGCGGCCGATCATGAAGATGAGCATGGAATCCACTGGGATGAAGAATTTTATATGAAGCTTCATGATTTTGATGTATTATCTTCCCCTATGCCGGCGGCGGACATCTGCCAGGCTGCGGGATACAGGATGGTATTCGGCCAAACATTGACACCAATGAAAGCTCAGACTGGGAAAGTGATTTGGGAAGAAATCACAAAGCACTATCTGAAGCCATGAGGATCTCTCATCCCCTTTATTGATCCAGCAGGCGGTAACCCTTCTGTTTCAGCTTCTAAACAAACCGCAATTTTATATTCGACATATATTCGGGAGATGCCTGTATCCCCCCTATATTCACATAGTCCGTACAAATTTACTCCATCCTATTGTATGATTAGATTATAAATACTTTCGGCAGGCTGGTGGATGAATGGCTAAATATAAACAGGTTAAAGAAGAAATTCAATCTTGGATACGGGAAGGCAAAATTAAGCCGGATGAGAGGATTCAATCTGAACATGAGATGGCCGAGCGATTTGCTGTCAGCAGGCATACGATCAGGCAGGCTATGAGTGAACTGGTTCATGAGGGCTGGCTTTACAGGCATCAGGGGAGAGGGACTTTCTGTAAGGATCAGAGCGGAAAAAAAGGCCAGATTGACCGGACTATCGGCATTATAACCACATCTATTTCTGATTATATTTTTCCCTCCATCATTAGAGGCATAGAGTCATATCTAAGTGAAAAAGGATATAATCTGCTTCTCGCAAGTACAAATCATGATATCGGGAGGGAGCGCAAGTGCCTCGAAAACATGCTCGGCAAAAAGCTGGACGGCCTTATTGTCGAGCCTACCAAAAGTGCTCTGCATAACCCTAACCTCAACACGTATTTGAATATTGAGAAAAACAAAATTCCGTACGTTATGATCAATGCCTTTTACTCTGAGCTTCAGCCTGCAAGCATTACGGTTGATGATGAAAGAGGCGGTTTTATGGCCGCCGAGCATCTTATCCAGCTTGGACATAAAAAAATCAGCGGCATCTTCAAGGTCGATGATATGCAGGGGGTTAACAGGATGAAGGGATTTATGCGTGCGCATCGGCATTATAATATCCCCATTCATCCAGGTACAATTGTGACATATGCTACAGAAGATAAAAATGCCAAACCGCAGGCAGCTGCCCGGCAGCTTTTAAAGGATAAGGAGCCACCGACCGCTTTCTTTTGCTATAATGATCAGATTGCTTTGAATATCCTGGATGTGGCAAGGGAGCAGTCATTAAGAGTCCCGGAAGATGTGTCGCTTGTCGGGTTTGATAACTCTCATCTGGCATCTGTTTCGGAAGTGAAATTCACCAGTTTGACTCATCCGCAAACAGAAATGGGGCGGCTGGCTGCCAGGATGGTTGTTGATTCTATTGAGAAAGGCGTCGATCTTTCAGTATCCGATCCAGTTGTATATGAGCCGGAACTAATAATCAGAAGTTCAACAGCTGAGTTAAAAAGAGTGTTTTAATCAAGAACCTGTTCATCTAATGAACAGGTTTCTTTGTGCGTACAAGTTTACTTTTATTCTAGCAATTAAAGTCTCAGGAGGTATTTTTGTTGAAGTAATATTAAAAACTTTCTAAAAACACTGGTAAATTTGTACGTACAATTATATAATAATTTACAAACACTGGTCTGAAAGTGATAGGATGCTTGAAAGACTGAAAGAGGAAGTGCTAATAGTATACTTAGGACTGCTTTTCATTAAAAATGGCAGCGTTTACGCGGCAAAATGTGAGGCCGGAAGAGCATTGCTGGCAGGTTTTATGGAGGTGATACAGGATATTACAGAGCAGCGTGTCAAAAAACGTGTATATGAATACAAGGGCTCAATTTCCGCCAGCTGCTTTCGTCCTTTTTTAGAAATGTAAGTATAGCGGGCGCTCCGGCAAAGATCTATGTTTTCCTATTTAGAAAAGGGTTCATGAACTTTTAATACTGGAAGCATTTTCTTCTCTGGCCGGAACCGTGCGTAACCGCTGCTTGACTCCATGAAGCAGCAACACTCAAGTTACAGCAGTCATTGAACAGAATGAATTCTCTGCAGCTAAGAGGATTACCTATTATAAACAGAACCTTTTTAGTATTTTGATTATTTTGTAAATTAATATTGCGGTCGTATAGGGTTTTGATTATAATAATTGTACGTACAATTAAGGACTTTGAAAAACAAGAAAAACTGTTCATAATTTCCGCTTCGAAAGCTATTACCTATTTAATTTTTTTATTGTACGTACAATGTTTGCTGCAAATGAAAGCGGTTGCTGATGCTTGGTTGTTTTTTACTGCTGACTCTAAAGCCTTAAATGGCTTTGAGCATATTTAAGTTAAGGAAGAGAGGGGTCTTTTAGATGAAAAAGCTATTATCAGCTATGTTCCTGTTAATTCTTGTTTTCTCCATGTCTGCCTGCTCCAGCAGCGGTGCAGGAGGAGATGAAAAAGGTTTTGTCGGAATTGCAATGCCTACAAAATCCTCTGAGAGATGGGTCAGTGACGGCAAGTATATGAAGGATGAATTTGAGAAGCTTGGTTATAAGGTTGACCTGCAATATGCGGAAGATGTTGTGGAAAACCAGGTGTCCCAGATCGAGAATATGATTACAAAGGGCGTCAACATTCTTGTAATCGCTTCAATTGATGGTGAATCATTGACAAATGTTCTGGATAAAGCGGCTAAGCAGGATATCAGTGTAATCTCATATGACAGATTGATCAAAAAGACAGAACATGTAAGCTATTATGCAACTTTTGATAACTTCAAAGTAGGTGTGCTCCAGGGCTCTTATATTGAAGAAAAGCTTGGATTGAAGGATGGGAAAGGGCCATTTAACATCGAATTGTTTGCCGGATCTCCGGATGATAATAACGCCTATTTCTTTTTTGACGGCGCTATGTCAGTTCTCCAGCCTTATATCGACTCCGGAAAGCTGGTTGTCAAAAGCGGTCAGACAGCATTTGAGCAGGCAGCCACTTTAAGATGGGACGGTGCAACAGCCCAGTCCAGAATGGATAATCTATTAAGCTCCAATTATTCAAGTGACAGAGTGGACGCTGTCCTGTCGCCATATGATGGCATCAGCATCGGAATCCTGTCTTCCTTGAAGGGCGTCGGCTATGGAGACGGAAGTAAGCCTCTGCCGGTGGTTACAGGGCAGGATGCAGAGCTTGCTTCTGTCAAATCCATCATTGCGGGAGAGCAGACACAGACTGTGTTTAAAGATACACGCGAGCTTGCGAAGAAAGCTGTTGAAATGGCAGAGGCTGTCCTTGAGGGAGAAGAAGCAGAAGTAAATGACACTGAAACATATGACAACGGTGAAAAAGTTGTGCCTGCTTATCTCCTTGAGCCAGTTTCTGTTGATCAGTCCAATTATGAAGAAGTACTGGTAGACAGCGGATATTATAAGGAAGACGAGCTTAAGTAATAACATGCAATGGATGATTCAGCTGGGCTGAATCATCCATTGCATTTGAAGGGAGCTGACGAAAGGATGCCGGAGTATATTTTGGAAATGAGGAATATCACTAAGGAATTTCCAGGTGTTAAAGCATTGGATCAGGTAAACCTTCAGGTCGCAGATGGGGAAATTCATGCACTGTGCGGCGAGAACGGAGCCGGCAAGTCCACGCTTATGAAGGTGCTGAGCGGTGTATATCCGCATGGGACGTATACAGGAGACATTCTATTTAAAGGGAATGTATGCGAATTTAAAGATATTAAGCAAAGTGAAAATAAAGGAATTGTCATCATTCACCAGGAGCTGGCGCTTATTCCGGAGCTTAGCATTGCGGAAAACATCTTTCTTGGGAATGAACAGGCCAAAAAGGGAATCATCAATTGGAATGAAACGACTGTCAAGACGCTTGAGCTTCTTCGGAAGGTTGGATTGTCCGAGTCCCCGCATGCATTGGTTTCAAATATCGGTGTCGGCAAACAGCAGCTTGTCGAGATAGCCAAGGCGCTTTCAAAAGAAGTGAAGCTGCTTATTCTTGATGAGCCTACCGCTGCCTTAAATGAAAGAGACAGCGAGAATTTGCTCAGGCTGCTCCTGGAATTTAAGAAGCAGGGAATTTCCTCTATTATCATCTCACATAAGCTGAACGAGGTAACAAGCATCTCAGACTCTATCACAATCCTCCGGGATGGACAGACGATCGAGACGCTGGATGTGAAAGAAGACGGCATCTCAGAAGACCGGATCATAAAAGGCATGGTAGGCCGGGATTTAACGAACCGCTATCCTGCCCGTGAACCGGAAATAGGGGAAGTTATGTTTGAGGTAAAAGATTGGGAGGTCTACCATCCCCTCCATGCTGAGCGAAAGGTTATCGACCAGGCAAGCCTCAGCATAAGGCGGGGAGAAATTGTCGGAATTGCCGGGCTGATGGGAGCGGGCCGGACAGAGCTGGCCATGAGCATATTCGGAAAATCATATGGAAAAAACATCAGCGGCAGCCTATTTAAAGACGGCAAGGAAATCCAGCTTAAAGATATCTCCAGTGCCATTAAGAATGGCTTGGCATATGTAACTGAGGACCGGAAGAATTACGGCCTGGTTTTAATTGATGACATCAAATCAAATATATCCCTTGCGAGCCTGAACAAAATTTCCCGGAACCTGGTCATACAGGACCATGCGGAATATAAGGAGGCAGAGGGGTTCCGCCGGAAAATGAATATCAAGACACCAAGCGTACTGCAGAAAACGAATAATCTAAGCGGTGGGAACCAGCAAAAAGTTGTCCTCAGTAAATGGATCTTTTCCGAGCCGGATATTCTGATCCTAGATGAACCTACAAGGGGAATCGATGTTGGCGCAAAATATGAGATATATACGATTATTAATCAGCTGGCAGCCGACGGAAAAGGCATCCTTCTTATATCCTCGGAGCTGCCGGAGCTGCTTGGCATGTGTGACCGCATCTATGTGATGAATGAAGGTCAAATCACAGGTGAGCTTGATAAAAGTGAAGCCAATCAGGAAAGTATCATGAGATATATGACAAAAGCAAGGGGGAAGAACGGTGAACACGAATACGCCACTCAATAATGAAGGGCCAAAGGTTTTGGGAGCCGGATCATTAATCAAAAGCAATGTGAGGCAGTACGGAATGTTCTTTGCATTGGTGCTGATCATGCTTCTATTCCAGGTTTTGACGGACGGAATCCTTCTCAGGCCGCTGAATATTACCAATCTTATACTGCAGAACAGCTATATTCTAGTACTGGCCATCGGCATGGTGCTGGTTATCATTACTGGCCATATCGACTTGTCGGTAGGTTCCATAGCAGCCTTCGTCGGGGCCATTTCAGCTATTTTGATCATCGATATGAATGTTCCGACCTATCTTGCTGTTTTCCTTTCCTTGGTGCTTGGCGCCTTGATCGGTGCATGGCAGGGATTTTGGATTGCCTATGTGAAAATACCGGCCTTCATCGTAACTCTGGCAGGCATGCTCCTCTTCAGGGGACTGACCATGCTCGTACTGAAAGGCCAATCGCTTGCACCATTTCCGGAATCCTTCCAGGCCATGAGCTCAGGCTTCATCCCGGATGTGATCGGGGGAGAAAATGCCGCTCTCCATATCTTTACACTAGTAATAGGGGCTGTATTGTCCATTGTATTTGTCCTTTTTGAGCTGAGAAACAGGAAAAACCAAATGAAGTATAGCTTTGAAATCTCATCAAATGGACTATTCTTCGCTAAACTGGCCGGTTTTGTCATCCTTATCAATGTATTTACATATGTCCTGGCTACATATGAGGGAGTGCCTACTATTCTGGTCATTCTATTCGCACTTGTCCTTCTCTATTCTTTTATTATGAAAAAGACGGTGATTGGCCGGCATGTATATGCGATCGGGGGCAACGAAAAAGCCGCAGGATTATCCGGAATCAAAACGAAAAAGGTTACCTTCCTGGTATTTGTCAATATGGGCGTCCTTTCTGCACTGTCAGGCCTCATCTTTGCAGCACGCCTGAATGCAGCGACGCCAAAAGCAGGAAACCTTTTTGAGCTTGATGCCATTGCAGCATGTTTCATCGGGGGAGCATCTGCCTATGGAGGAATTGGAACAGTAGGCGGTGCAATTGTAGGAGGGCTTGTCATGGGCGTCATGAATAATGGGATGTCCATCCTCGGGCTTGGAATTGACTGGCAGCAGGCGATAAAAGGGCTCGTCCTCCTGGCTGCAGTCGCATTCGATATCTATAACAAAAATAAAGCGGCATAGAAAAGAGCTACAGCATCTTGAAAGAATAAGTGAAATGAAAATAGCTTAGAAGCCGCTCCCGGTTTCTAAGCTATTTTTATGGCTTATTCATGATCTGTATGTTTAGAACGTTCACTGATAATTTTCAGTAGAAGAAACTTGTCCTGTGGGGATAGCATGGCCCAGCTTCCTGCTTTGATTTTCATTAGTACCACTCCTTGTGTTTTTTGATTGATAAAAAAACGAATTTTCTGCGGCAGCTAGATGAGTAAACCAACAATGTAACAGCAAGACCTTTTCTCTATAATATTTCCCTAAATTCTTATTATCTTTATACCGCCATTTATTGTAAATGAAACAAAAGAAATATTGACAAGAAACGACTCTATTCACGGACTATTTTCTTATTTCCTGAGAAATATTTGTCTGATTGCCGGAGAGTATCCAAAATTACGGAGATTAGTGGATAAAAGCAATAAGGGTATGTCGAAAAGAAAATATAAAAAACTTCCCGGCCGGGAAGTTTTTTTAGGTTTATACAGATTATTCTTTGCCATTGTGATTACTAATAACCTCTGTCAACGTATCCGAGAAGTCTGTGAACGCTCCAGTTATTCCCCAAGCGACACCTTCTTTCATTTCATTCTGCTTATTAATCGTATAGGGGTGTACAAGCAGTCCGTTTTTCCGCGCCTTCTTTACATACTCTTCATCAATCATATTATAATTCGGGCCGATGCCGGCTGCGTACTTCTGCCACCTTTTGATATCATCGTCTGTCAGCACAGCCTGTTCTTTGTAGGAAATCAGCTGGATAAGAGGGATGCCAGGTTCTTCCCGGTGAATCCTTTTCAGGCTTTTGCTGCTGAAAGATTGGATGATTACACGGGCAGTTTCCTTTTTGCTGCCTATCAGGCCATAATCATGCAATAGCCTTAAAAGTTCTTCCTCCATTCCGGGATATAAATCAGGAGACTTAGTTTCAATATAATAGTTCACATTGCTTCCGAAATGCTGAAAGATATCCTCCAAAGAAGGGACCTTCAGGCGGCTGTATGCCGGGTCGGCATAGCCGGGATGCTCGCGGTTGAACCAGGAACCAGCATCAAGCTGCTGCAGCTCCTCCAATGTAAAGGACCGGACGGCACCTGACTTATCCGTCGTACGGTCAACTGTTTGGTCATGCATGGCGGCAAGCTTGCCGTCCTTCGTCATCTGCAGGTCGATTTCAATATAATCTGCTCCAAGCTGCGCGGCCATTTCATAGGAAGCAATCGTATGCTCCGGGGCATAGGCCGAGGCACCGCGGTGGCCGATGACAATAAAGCTGTCTGAGGGAGCAGTGAAGTTTCCCTTTGATGAGGAGCATCCAGCTATGGAAAAGAGGAGTATAAATATGATTACAAACTTTATTGGCATGAACTGTCACCTGCTTTAAAAAAATCCTCATTGAATATAGCCAGTATAAACGGTTTTCTTCTTTTTATAGCATAACGGCAAATTTGTGTAAAATAAACCCATGGGATTTATAGGAATTAACTTAATATAAAAAATAGTTTGACAATTATTTGTTTATAAATGTAAGATATTACTAAGTTAATATTTTGTGATGGAGATGCTGGAGGCTCACATAGTTTGCTTAGGGGATTTTATCTAAGCATATTTGTGGCCTCTTTTTATTTGGATGGGGAAGGAGGGATGACTATAACGATAACCATATCGTCTTTAACCATTATTGAAAGGCTGTTTCTGGCTGCTCTTCTCGGGGGCCTGATAGGCTGGGAAAGAGATTTAAGAAACAAGCAGGCTGGATTTAAGACCCATCTTCTCGTTTCTGTCGGCTCTGCTTTAATGATGATTCTATCCATTTACGGTTTCAATGAAACGATCGACCATGTTAATGCCCGGTTTGACCCAGCGAGGCTGGCTCATGGTGTTATCAGCGGAATAGGATTCCTTGGGGCAGGAGCCATTTTGAAGCACTCCAATAATAGTGTTTCCGGCATTACAACGGCGGCGACTCTGTGGGTGGTCGCGGCAATCGGGCTCAGTGTTGGAAGCGGCTTCTACCTTCCTGCCTACATAACCACAGGCATTGTACTTTTGAATGTATTTGTGCTGAGAAGCCTGGAGTTTAAGTTCCTGACTCCATACAAGTTCTTTGTCTTTACATTGACTGTTTCGGAAGAAGCAAAGGTGCTTGGGAAGCTGAATAAGGTACTTAAAAATGAGAGCGCCTTCATTGAAGCGATCACAATGGCAGACGAATATTACTTCCTGGAGGAGGGCTATATATCCCTTGATATCAGAATCAAAATATCTTCCCGGAAAAATATTCTTTCATTATATGAAAAACTATGCAGTCTTGAGGGGGTAAAGCAGGTCCAGCTGGATCATAGTCCGCTGACAGAAGATTTTCGCAAGCAGGATAAAAATGTAAGCGTTTAACTAAGAGCATCAAGAAAGGAATGGAAAGATGAAAAAAGTCGAATTGATTGATGTATCGAAGTCTTATGATAAAAAGACGGATGTGATCACCAATATCAATGTCACAATTGAGCCTGGAGAATTCTTTGTGCTTGTCGGGCCGTCCGGATGCGGGAAAAGTACGATGCTCCGTATGATTGCCGGGCTTGAGGAAATCACGGGAGGCGTACTGGAAATTGGCGGGAAGGAAGCGAATCTGCTGCCGCCAAGCAAACGGGATATCTCGATGGTTTTCCAGAACTATGCCCTGTATCCGCATCTTTCGGTGGAAGAGAATATTATTTTTGGTCTGCATGTTAAAAAGGTGCCAAAGACTGAGCGGAAAAAACGGTGTGAAGATGTGGCAGCTATGCTTGGTTTATCGGAATACCTGAAACGGAAGCCGAGAGAGCTTTCCGGAGGGCAGCGCCAGAGGGTGGCACTGGCAAGGGCGATCGTCAACCAGGCCCCGATTTGCCTGATGGATGAGCCGCTTTCCAATCTGGACGCGAAGCTTAGAGCCCATATGCGTTCTGAAATCAGGCAGATCCAGCGGCGTCTTGGAATCACCATGATTTATGTCACACACGACCAGGTTGAGGCTATGACGATGGGGGACCGCATTATGATCCTCCATGATGGGAAGATCCAGCAGATCGGAAAGCCAATTGATATTTATAATAATCCCGCAAATCCCTTTGTGGCAACCTTTATCGGTTCTCCGCCAATGAATATCGCAGAAGGCAGAGTATCAGGGACAGGGGCAGCCGTCGCTCTCGGAGAAGATGCAGCGATAAATGTACCGGCAGCAGACCGCGGACTCCTGGCAGGGGATCGTGTCATTGTCGGCGTCCGCCCCGAGCACTTGAAGGCCGCTTCAAAGGAAACACCTGCAGAAGAAAAAGTACAGGTGGAAGTCATCAATGTTGAAGTGCTGGGCAATGAAACAATCTTCTCCTTTAAATTGGGGGGAAGTGAATGGCTGGCCAAGTGGAACGGCCAGTGGCGGATCCAGGTTGGCGATATTGTGCCGATTGCAATCAGCTATGACTCACTTTGTTTTTTTGATTATGAGACAAAGCAGATTATCAAAACACCAACAGATATTGAGAACCATGTGATTGAAAAAGAGGTGCTGCTATGAAGTCGGAAATCAGCAGCAATCCTGTTAGGCAAGCATCAGCAAGAGGATTGAAGCCAGGCTTATGGAAACGGTCCCTGAATGCGCGTACTGCCCTTTTATATCTTTTTCCTTCCATTCTGCTGTTTTCAGTCTTTATTTTTTATCCGATGTTCCGGACGATTTATTTAAGCTTCTTTTTAACAGACCAGCACGGGGCGGCGTCCCTTTTTGTCGGGATGGAGAACTATGCTTATCTGCTGGAGTCCGAGGCATTCCGAAATAGTGTGAAAGCTACAATTCTGTTTGTGTTATACACGGTTCCGGCCGGGATCATCATCTCTCTATTCCTGGCTTTGATTGCAAACGAGAAGCTGCGGGGCATCGGTTTTTTCCGGACGATCTATTCATCGACGATGGGGATATCGGTAGCGGCGTCATCAGTGGTATGGCTTTTCCTGTTCCATCCGAGCGTCGGTATGTTCAACCGCCTCTTAAGCGTGCTTCATCTGCCGCAGGTGCAGTGGCTTTTGGATCCGGATTGGGCTTTGATTTCCGTGGCCATCTCGACCATTTGGCTGAATACAGGATTTTCTTTTCTCATCCTTTTGGGAGGCCTCCAGAATATCGACGAATATTTATACAAGAGTGCAAAGATTGATGGGGCTGGCTACTGGTATCAGCTTCGCAGGATTACGATACCAATGCTGTCGCCGACTTTGTTCTTTATCATCACCATCTCGCTGATTAATGCTTTCCAGACGTTCGGGCAGGTTGATATTTTAACAAAAGGCGGGCCATCGCAGGCGACCAATCTGATTGTGTATTCCATCTACAGGGAAGCGTTCATCAACTATCAATTCGGGACAGCAAGTGCACAGGCAGTCTTCCTGTTCATATGCATCCTGATTGTGACCATCCTGCAATTCAAGCTGGGGGAAAAGAAGGTGCATTATCAATGAGCATGAGTATGCCGAGAAAAATATTACTGTATATCCTGCTGGTTCTGGCGGCCTTTCTGCTGTTTTTCCCAGTCCTTTACGCATTCATGATCTCTTTCATGACTGGCGGAGAGATCATGCAGGGTAAATTCTTTCCGAAGGCCTTTCATTTTGACAATTATGTAAAAGTGTTTGAGCGGCTGCCGCTCATGAAATATCTGATTAATAGTTTTATCGTGTCATTCAGTGTCATGCTTGGCCAGCTGGTGGTCTGCAGCATGGCGGCATATGCGTTTGTGTTCATTCCTTTCAAAGGAAGAGATTTTATTTTTTTCCTATTTATTTCAACCATGATGATCCCTTGGGAAGCGACCATGATCCCGAACTTCTTTACGATTCAGAAGCTTGATTGGATTAATACTTACCAGGGGATGACCATGCCGTTCTTTGCACTGGCATTTGGTACTTTTCTGCTGCGGCAGCATTTTAAAACTATCCCGAAGGAGCTCCATGAGGCTTCACAGGTTGCAGGGCTCAGCAGATTTGCCTTCTTCTGGAGGGTCATCCTGCCGGTTTCCAAAACCAGCCTTGTCACTCTCGGGGCCTATGGATTTCTGACAACCTGGAATATGTATCTATGGCCGCTTCTCGTGACGACCAATGACCAGGTAAGGACGGTCCAGATCGGGCTCAAGCAGCTCCAATCGCAGGAAGTGGCAACAGAATGGGGAGTCGTCATGGCCGGTGTCATTGTCGTCATCATCCCAACATTGATGCTCTTGTTCCTGGGGCAGAAGCAGCTTCAGAAAGGGCTGACCCAGGGAGCGCTGAAATAGTGTTTTACTGCCGGCGGCATGCACAGCAGGCTTATCCGGCAGCCATATATAATATGAAAAAGAGGGGTGCAGGAATGAAAAAAGGGTTAAAGTGGTTCTTTATGTTTACAGCGATTTTCAGTTTGCTGCTTATGTCAGCGTGCTCGAACAATGAAAGCTCTTCTGGAGAAGGAAGCAGCAGCGGCAGCGGCTCCGGAGGAGAGACTGAGGACGGCAAGACAGAAATCACCTTCTGGCATGCCATGTCAGGTGCAGGACAGGAAACATTGGACAGCATCGTCGCAGACTTTAACAGCTCCCAGGATAAGTATTCAGTGAAAGCTGAATTCCAGGGCTCTTATGAGGAGCTGCTCACAAAGCTCCGCAGTGTCGGCGGCACTAAAGATGCACCAGCGATTACACAGGTTTTTGAAGTAGGGACGAAGTATATGATTGACAGCGGATTTATTGAGCCGATGCAGACATTCATTGATAAAGATAACTATGATGTCTCACAGCTGGAGGAAAACATCCTCAATTATTACACGGTGGACGATAAGCTGTATTCCATGCCGTTCAACTCTTCAACACCGGTAATGATTTACAACAAGGATGCTTTTAAAGAAGCAGGCCTTGATCCTGAAAAAGCGCCTGAAACCTTTAATGAAGTGAAGGCAGCAGCGGAAAAGCTGACCAAAAAAGGAGAGCGCTACGGATTCTCGATGCTAACTTACGGCTGGTTCTTTGAACAGCTGATTGCAACACAGGGCGGGCTTTATGTAAATGAAGAGAATGGCCGCGCGGGCGATGCGACAAAGTCTGTGTTCAATGGAGAAGAGGGCTTGAGGGTCTTCAACTTCCTGGATGAAATGAATAAGGCCGGCACATTCGGCAATTACGGCACAAACTGGGATGATATCCGCGCTGCTTTCCAGACAGGAAAAGTGGCCATGTATATGGATTCCTCTGCAGGCGTCTCCGCAGCCATCAACAATTCCCCATTCGATGTAGGGGTAGCCTTCATCCCATATCCGGATGAAGTTGAAAGACAAGGTGTTGCGATTGGCGGAGCGTCTCTCTGGATGTCTAAAGGCATTGCTGAAAAGCAGCAGGAAGCAGGCTGGGAATTCATGAAATACCTGGCTTCACCTGAAGCACAGGCGAAATGGCATATTGGAACAGGCTATTTTGCAATCAACCCGGCAGCATATGAGGAAGATATTGTTAAACAGGAATGGGAAAAGTATCCACAGTTCAAGGTGACAGTCGATCAGCTCCAGCAGACAAAACCATCTGTAGCGACACAAGGTGCACTGATTTCAGTATTCCCGGAATCACGCCAGCAGGTAGTAACAGCGCTTGAAAATCTATATCAGGGCACAGCCCCGCAGGAAGCACTTGATCAGGCGGCAGAAGGAACAGACAGGGCAATCGAAATCGCAAATAAAACAAAGAAATAAAACGGCAGGGGCAGCGCCCTATGTTTATGGCGGGTATGCTATAAATAATAGAGGGGCTGCCCTTTTTAATTTGAGTGAAATGAGGTGCATAGAATGAAACACACTAAAATCTACGCCCACCGCGGCAGCAAGGGCACACATCCGGAAAATACGATAGCTGCCTTTGAAGAAGCTGTGAGGCTTGGAGTCGACGGCATTGAGCTGGATGTCCATCTTTCCAGGGACGGCGAGCTGATTGTCATCCATGATGAGAAGGTCGACAGGACGACAGATGGCAAGGGTCATGTCAGGGATATGACCCTTGAAGAAATCAATAAGCTGGATGCCGGTACTTGGTTTAGGGAAGAGTTTGCCGGAGTGAGGATTCCTGTTCTTGGCGAGGTGCTCGAGCTGCTGCAGGGAACGGGGATCAAGCTGAACGTGGAAATCAAGAGCGATGTGATTCCGTATGAGGGCATCGAGGAAAAGGTGCTTGAGGCGCTTGAGAAATATGATTATAAATCCAATGCGATCATTTCATCCTTTAATCATTACAGCCTCCAGAGAGTTCATCAGCTGAATCCTGAAATCGAAACGGCCATCCTGTTCATGGAGGTGCTGTATGAGCCATGGAAGTATGCTGCAGGAATCGGTGCATCAGCACTGCATGTCTATGCGCCAGTTGCATATGCGGAGGCAAGCAGGGAAGCGGAACGGAATGAGTTTCCTATCCGCGTGTTTACGATCAATAAAGAAGAACAGATGCGTGAGCTGATTGACCTCGGGGTGGACACCATCATGACAGATTATCCGGAAAAGGCAATGCAGGTCCGGGATTCGCGATAAATGAGACAGCTGCTGTTATTGGCAGCTGTTTTTTGTTTGTGGTGCCTGTCACCATCACCAAAAAAAAGAGCCGGGCGTGCTGGTGCCAGTCAGCTTGCCGGGCTTCAAATTTGGGGTAAAACGATGATCAAGCTTGCTATAGCTCTACAATACACTTCCCAATCTAAGAAGTAGTAATATAGTGGTTAAAAGTGGTTACAGAAAGGTTACAGTTCAACCAAAGTTTTGCAGGCTTCCTTTCAGTCTCTCCTTAGCACCTTTGCGCCATGCTTTGACGGCAGATAAAGAAACCTTTTCCCTTGCAGCAATTTCCGGGACGGTCAGGTCATCCAGCACCGTGTACAGCACCCATTTTGTCTGATTTTCTGTCAGCCTCCCGCAGTATGAAAGAATCAGTTTTTTTTCGAACGGCACTTCAGAATGAGCATCCTCGATCGTTTCCCAGAATTCTTCCTTAGCATAAACCTTCTGTTCTTCTTCTCTATTGGTGCGGGTCATTTCTGTCAGGAACTTGCCTTTGATGGTGGTGTAGGCAAAATTGGTGAACTCGCCTTTTTCCGGCTGGAAATTTTCATGTGCCTCCCAAAGGGCAATCAGGCCGATCTGCAGGAATTCATCTTCATTTTTATAGATGGATAGTGTGCGGATGATCTTCCGGATCATTGGCTGGTATTGTTCTGCAAGCATTTTAAAGTTTTCCATGAGAACTTTCCTATCGGGCGGCGCGCCTGCCAGGTATTCCCGGGTAAGTTCAGGATAGCTGGGAAATAAATTGTGTGCGAATCAGGGAAAATTTCGTTTTCCATTAAAAAATTGTTCGGATTTGAAAATTTTCTTAGGAAATTGAAGAAAAATAGGTGCGGGAAGTAATATAAAGCACAAAATCTACTAATTTCACAAAAATTAAAAAAGTTTGAACTTTAACCCCCTCTCATTCGTATAAGAGATAGAAAAACAGTTTAGGAGGGGAATACAATGGAAAATAACATGCTGAAATCTGCCGGGAAGCTGGTGCTGGCAGGGAGCCTTGGCATCAGCGGCCTGGCAGCCGGCTTTCCGGGAATGGTGAAGACAGTCCAGGCACAGGAGCAGCAGGCACAGGCTGATTATGAGAAAGCTGCGGCTGAGTTTGTCAGGCACGCAGGGGCGGAAAAGTGGGAAGAGGCTTATCCGATGCTGAGCAGCCAGCTGCAGAAATATGTCACTAAGGAGCTTCTGCCTTATTTCTGGTCAGGGCTGACAGCTCCGCTGGGAAAGGTCCAGAAATCAGAGTTTAAGAGGCTCGAGGAAGACGGAGTACATAAGAAGGCGATTTTTATGATGACAGCTGAAAACGGTGCATACGAGCTGATCTTAAGAATGAACGGGGAAGGACGTATAGATGAATTCTTCTTTGATCCTGTTATGCCGGGAGTTTCTTTTACAGAACCGGATTATCACCACCCTGAAAATTATTCGGAAAAGCAGATGGTCATTGGGGAAGGTGAATTTGCGCTTCCAGGCGTGCTGACGGTACCGAAGGGGGAGGGCCCATTCCCGGCGGTTGTCCTTGTTCATGGATCAGGAAGCAATGACCGGGATGAAAAGGCCTATTCCTACAAGCCATTCCGCGATATTGCCGTCGGCCTTGCCAATGAGGGGATTGCTGTGCTCCGCTATGATAAAAGGACAAGGGTCCATCCGCTTAAATCAAGCTTGACCCCTGGCTTCTCCATCCAGGAAGAGACAGTGGAGGACGCGAACCTTGCCGTTGAGCGGCTTTTAGCAGAAAAGGAAATTGATCACGATCAGATATTCGTTCTGGGCCACAGCCAGGGCGGCTTTGCTCTCCCGCTCATTCTTGAGAATGACAAACAAGATAACATCAAAGGGGCCATCGGGGTGGCAGGACCGGCAGGCAAGTTCCAGGGCCTGCTTTTATGGCAGATGGAGGAAGCGGTAAAGCGTGCAGAAAAAATGAATGCCCCGGCTGAGCAGCTGCAGGCAGTGAAAGCCAATCTCGCACTCTATCAGGAGCAGTTCGCGATTCTAAACAATCCTGCCTATAGCAAGGACAATATCCCGGCTTCCTTTAAGCTTCAGAATCCTTACTGGTGGTTCGACCTCCGCGATTACGAGCCAACAGAGCTGGCAGAAAAGCAGGATGTTCCGATGCTATTGCTTCAGGGCGGCAAGGATATCCAGGTGCCGGCCTCTGAGCTTGATGAATGGAAAAAGGCGCTGGCGCACAGGGAAGATGTCGATTATAAGCTCTATCCGGACATGTTCCATATGCTGGGCAATTATGGGGGCATCCCGGACGGCGCAACGGAATATTTGACGCCGGGCAATGTGCCGCAAAGCTTTATTTCAGATGTGGCTCAGTGGATCAAGACTGGGAAGCTTGGAGCGGATTTGGCCGAGTATAAAGATTATAAAGAAAACCAATATTGGTCTGAAGCATTTCAATGGGCAATCGGTGAAGGGATCATTCAGGGCTACCAGAAGGAGAAGCTGCTGAAACCCTACCAGCCAATAAAAGAAAGCCAGTATTTAAAAGTGTTCCTCAGGCAACAGCTGGGTTCTGAGTTCAAGGATGAATCCCTGGAATCAATCTATTCTCTGGCGGGGAAATATGATCTCCCTGTTGATGGGAAGCCCAATGCTGCACTATCAAGAGGAAAAGCAGCGGTCCTGCTGGCTAAAAGCTATGCAGGGAAGGAATTATCAGAAAAAGAAGCTGTACAATGGCTATATGATGAAGGAGTGGTCAATGGATATAGTGATAAAGGCGGAAACTACCCAAAGACATTCTCTTCCTTCAAACCGGAAGCGGCCATGTCCCGCGCCCATCTGGTTACCATGCTTTACAGACTTGCGAATAAATAAATGAATGCCCTGATTCCCTTTGGATCAGGGCTTCTGCTTATAATCCCAAAGAATCCGCCAGCCATCCTCTATCTCCGCCGCAAACACATCCTGCACTAATTCAAAATTCCCGTACTTCCCTTTGTAAGTCTGGTAGACAGTGACTTTATAAACCTTCGTAAAGGCTTCTCCGCCATCAGCCATCCTCCAGCCCTCAAGCTTCTCGGCTTTCCCAAGCTCATAGGAGAAGGTATTGACCCCAAAATGATTCAAAAAGACATGGGCCCGGTCCTGGATATAGGGGCCTTTGTCAAACTTCTTTTTCATGTCCGGATGGAAAAGCTCCCAGGACGCCGAAAAGTCGCCTTTCTGCTCATGTGTATAAAACTCATCCACCGTGCTGACGGCCCTCTTTTCAGCGGAAGGCAGGAAGAGCCGGATCAGGAAAAAGAGGGCTGCACAGGCAATGAGAATCACGATGAGCTTAAGAGGGAATTTGCTTCGTTTTTTCATTGCGCCAGGCCTCCTTTTAGACAAGTTATAAAAAGATATTCGCCAGTGAGGAAAAATATCACCGGACAAATTTATCCTGTTAACATTCTACAATTGTGAAACATAAACAAAATAGTAAGGTATAATCGATACATAACAAAAGTGCTTAATTGCGGCTCAATTTTTTGGAGGGGTAAAAAGTGGAGGTTTTTATACGAAGCAGACAAGGGGAGATGCTGGAGCTGATCGAGAGGCTCGTCAATATCGACAGCGGCTCCCACAATAAAGAGGGGGTAGATAGAGTAGGCTCTATCCTGAGGGAGGAGTATGAAAAGCTCGGGTTCCTGGTTCAGGTCCACGAACAGGAGAAGTATGGCAATAATCTGATCATCAGGCACAAAAATGCCATTGACCCGAAGATCATCCTTGTTGCCCATATGGACACGGTATTCCCTGATGGGACAGCAGCGAAAAGGCCGTTCCGGATTGAGGGGACGAGGGCGCTGGGGCCGGGTGTGGCAGATATGAAATCCAGCCAGGCAGAGCTTTTATACGCCTTGAAGGCATTGATTGCGAGCGGGACAAAAGGATATGAAAATGTCCTGATTGTACTGAACACAGATGAGGAGATCGGCTCGCCTGCATCCAAGAAGCTGATCATCGAGCAGGCGGCAGGCAAGGAATATGCCCTGATCATGGAGCCGGCGAGGAAGGATGGGTCGCTTGTCTCCTCAAGGAGGGGAGGCGGCAGATACAAGGTGATCGTCAAAGGGCGGGCTGCCCACTCGGGGATTGAGCCTGAGAAGGGGCGGAGCGCAATCGAGGAGCTGGCCCATAAGATCATCCAGCTTCACGAGCTGAACGATCATGAAAAGGGGATCAGCGTCAATGTCGGGCTGATCGAAGGCGGCTCGGCCGTCAACACAGTATCGCCAAGCGCGGTTGCCCATGTGGACATCCGCATTACCGATATGGAGCAGGCGAGATTCCTGCAGGAAAAAATTGAGGAAATCTGCTCACACACCGACGTGCCTGGCACGAGGGTGGAGGTCAAGGGCAGGATTAGCCGCCCGCCTATGGAGAAGAATGAGCAGAACGAATCGCTCCTGCATGTCATCCAGGAGGTCGGCAAGGAAATCGGCCTTGAGGTTTCAGATACAGCGACAGGCGGCGGCTCGGACGCAAGCTTTACATCTGCGAACGGCGTTGCGACAGTGGACGGGCTCGGGCCTGTAGGCGGTAATGCCCACAGCGAAAATGAATATGTAGAAGTTCCGACGCTTACGGAAAGAACGCTGCTTCTGGCGAAGACGATCCAGCGGCTTTCAGAATAATATATGCTGCCTTGTGCAGGCAATGAAAAAACCGGGATGTCTCCTCCCGGTTTTTAATAATGCTCAAAAAAGGTGTTGATATATGCATCCTGCTTATAAACCCTTGCTTCTTCAGCAAGGTCTTTCCCCGTGATGTAAAACTGGACATAATCGCCGAATCTGTCTTTTCCTTCTTTTTGAAATTTTGCTTCTGCATTCCTGTATTGCATAGAATAATAATATTCTGTGTACTTTTCCAGCTCTTCCCGGGACAGCTGCAGGTTGGCTTTTTCGAGGCTGTCAGAATGGAAACGCCACCTGCTGTCCGTTTTTTTGAAGGTCACTTTGTAAATGCCTCCCTGTGTCATATCGGTCGTTGCGCGGAAGGTTTCAACGATGGCAAGGTTTTCCGAGGGCTTCTTTACGGAAAACCTTATATTGACTTCTCCGTAGCTGATATTTGGAATCAGCATCCAATCTGTCCCATAGGAGTTTTGATAATAAGGGAGGATAGACTGTTCGATAAAATCTCCCGTGAAATAAGGCTTTAAGTCACTTCTGTAGGAAGAGAATGGCTCGCCGGGTCTGCGGTCACTCATGATCTCGTAGAAGGCGGCTGCAGTGTCCACCGTAAGCATTTTAAACATTTCCTTCTCATCTTTATACGTTTTGGCGAGGGAAACCACCTTCGCTGCCTGTGCCCGGGTCAGCAACGCTTCAGGTTTATAGGTGCCATCAGGATAGCCTTTAATGAGGCCTGCTTCTGCTGCGGCTTCCACATAGCCGGGATGCTTCATTTTCCTGCTGTCTGTAAAACGAATTTTCCCGCTGGCTTCAAGGCCAAGGGCTCCAGCTGCCATGTATGCCATTTCTTCTCTAGTGGCCGGCTTATTCGGCTGCAGGCGGGAGGTGCCAGGAGGCAGCAGTTTATAGTGGAAGGCAGCCGCTGCATAAGGATAATACCAGTCTGATTTATGTACATCTGTATAAGGGACCTCTATGTCTGCTGGAGCCTCCAGTCCCTTCGCCAGCGTAATCATTTTAAGAAACTGTGCAGTTGTGACCTGTTTGTTTGGCTTGAATGTATTGTCTTCATATCCATTCAGGATGCCCATTCCAAAGCCATGATCCATATAGGATGCAGCCCAGTGCCCTTTTATATCCTTCAATACCATGGCGGCATCGCGCGCTTGTCCTGCTCCGGGCAATAGCAGCAGTGAACACATAAATATAGAAAAAGCAAGAAGCCCTATTTTCTTCAACAGAATTCCCCCTTAATATCTCTTATATTATTTTTCTCTACTAAACTATGCTATAAACGGAAAAAGTTGATAAATTTTTTGTGATTTTCTATAGAGGCATTGTTGAAGGAGAATAAAAAGGCTGTTTGAAATCTTTTCAAACAGCCCGATGCGGCTATGCCGCGGAGAAATTAGATTATTGCAGGCCCAGATGTGTTCTCATTTCATCCTGGACACGCTGCTGTTCTTCGTCTGATACAATCAGATACCAATAATCGCCGATATACTGGCCATTGCCTGAAATGGACAGCTGGTCAATATTTTTTCTCGTATCTTTATAGTGCTTTTGGATGTCAGCCATTTCACTGAAGGTCAGATTGGTCCTGACATTTTTGCCGATGGCATCGAATATGTTGTCAAACCTGGCAAGGGAGCTGAAACTTGCGCCTTTATTGATGACACCCTGAATGATCTGCCGCTGTCTTTCCTGGCGTCCAAAGTCGCCGTCGGCATCCTGCTTGCGCATCCTTACATAGGAAAGGGCTTTATTCCCATCCAGCTTCTGGCTGCCAAGCGGGAAGTGATGACCGTCCTGGGTGAAATCTTTATCATTGGTGACCGTTATACCTCCAACAGCATCCACAATATCTTTAAAACCCTGCATATTAATTTTAACGTAATAATCGATCGGGATGTCCAAAAAGTCTTCGACAGTAGCAATCGACATTTCCTCTCCGCCAAAAGCGTAAGCATGGTTGATTTTATCGACTGTGCCGTGCCCGATGATCTCGGTGCGGGTGTCGCGGGGGATGCTCAGCATTTTCACTGAGTTGTTTTCCGGGTTTACCGTCAGGACAATCATCGTATCAGACCGGCCTTTATCGCCTTCCCTTTCATCGACTCCGAGCATCAGAACAGAGAAAGGATCCCTTTTTTCAAGCGTGATCGTTTCCTCGCGCTTCTCGGATTTCTCCCTCTTGATAGGGGCATGCATGGTGTCCACTGCACTAGACAGTGATTTATAGACCATAAAACCGTAAACTCCTGCTCCTGCAGCCAGAAGCAAAACTATAATCAGCAATACTCGCAGCCAAAGCCGTTTTTTTGGTTTGGCCGCCTTTTTTTCTTTGTCCATTGAAGTTCCTCCAATTGGAAATGCAAGATTATTAGGCTTGAATCACAGGAGCCTGTAAACGAGGAAAGCTCCATATTTAAAGATAACAGAAAACACACTGTGAATATAGGTAATTCACTGGGAGCTCCGGGTATATTCTCTTGTGGTCCAACCACTTTTTAAGTAAAAAAGAGGCATTTACCAGGATGGCTGCATAGGTACATTTTAATCTATACCTCTAATTTCCCGATGAAAACAAAAAACCGCCTGA
Source organism: Bacillus infantis (assembly GCF_050107595.1). Taxonomy (GTDB): domain Bacteria; phylum Bacillota; class Bacilli; order Bacillales; family Cytobacillaceae; genus Bacillus_AB; species Bacillus_AB infantis_C. The sequence continues at coordinate 315,834 of NZ_JBNILH010000004.1, read as the reverse complement.
TAGAAGCGGCTCCTTGCTTAGTCTATATATCTTCTTGCACCTGCGTACTCCCTGCTGTAGGAAGGGGTGCTGAGCGGAATGATTTCAACATTCCTGCCTGCCTTTGGAGAATGGATCATGCTGCCATTCCCGGCATACATGGCAACATGGTGAATCTTCCCTTTTCCGCCATTATATCCGAAAAATATCAGGTCTCCTGGCTGAAGCTTTGACTTTAAAACAAAGGATCCTTGTTTAAATTGTTCGGATGCATCCCTTGGGAGGAGGATTCCATGCTGTTTATATATCGAGTATGTCAATCCCGAGCAGTCGAACCCATATCCGGAGGTGCCGGCCCAGAGGTAAGGAAGCCCCAGAAAGTTTTTGGCTGAAGATACGAGATCCTTGCCTTCAGGCTTTTTTGGCTGCTCTCCGGGATTGTATATGTCCACATCTGCTTTCTTCATCCATTTAGGCTGAAGGGGAGTCTGGACAAGGATCCAGTCTTTTTCCGTTTTCAGGACTGGCATGGAAGTATTATAGCTGACCTCCATATACTTTTTGCTGCGGTTGTTCAAGTAATGAAGATCGGCGGTTTTGGATTTTACAACTGCTTTAGGGCAGGCGCTGGCATCGTAGGCATGTGATGCAGTCTGGGATTTGGGCATCCAGCCGAAATAGCCGTTTTTATTTTTGCTGGTGGCTTGATCTGTCACAGCCGCCTGGATCCAGCTGCCCTTTGTCTGCAGGATTTTGACTTCCTGCCCGTACAGTGCCTGTGTCTCGGTTTTGCCTGTCAGCCAAATCCGGCTGCTGACGGTCTTCATGTTTGAAGTCCAGGCTTCAAGATCAGCTGGTGCCGTTAAAGAGGGCCTGTCCAGCTTTCTGCTGATGCCGGGACTTTTCCAGAGTGTGGCTGCAGATACATTGATATATGTTTTTGCTTTTTTGTCCAAGGTTAAGCAATTCTCTGCTGCGGCCTCCGCTGTTTTCATCGGAAGGCTGGCCGAGAACAGGAAAAGTATGCCGATCATCATGATTGCAAGGCTGTCTCTTCTCATTTTTTTTATCCCATCCTTTTCTTTAGACTGCTATATTCATAGTAACCCGGCCGGCATGCCGCCGCTACCATTTTTTTAAAAAGAAAGATTTTATTCCCAGACAGAAAATGTTTTTCCATTTTTTACAGATAGATAAAAAACCCGTAATTTTATATGATCATTTGGGATTATATTTTTTATAAAAGAAAGAGGGACGAACTTGAAGCTATTAAAGATAATGATGATGCTTACAATGGTGCTTGTTCCATTCAGCAGCGCAAGTGCAGCTGAGAAAACAATTGACCACTATCTTCCGATGGATATCGATGAAGACTATTGGGCGTATGAGGAAGTCGATGATTTCATCAATGCCGATATCATTGATGGCTATGTGGATGAAGATCTTTATATGTATGTGAATCCGGAAAATAAGATCACCCGGGCGCAGTTTGTTAAAATACTGGTCAATAGCCTCGGCCTATCAAGCAGCGGAACAGGAAAAAGCTTTTCTGATGTAGCTGTGAAGGATTGGTATTATGATTATGTACGCACGGCAAGCGCGCTGGGCATCATTTCAGGAAAAGAAGACGGCACATTCGGCCCTAATGACAATATTACCCGTGACCAGATGACTAAAATGATTGTTCTGGCATTTGAAAATACAGTTGAATTTCCTAATACAGCAGCTCAGGCTTTTACAGATGTAAATCCCGGCTACTGGGCTTATGAGTTTGTCGGCAAGGCGGCTGCCAATGGAATTGTAAAAGGATATGACACCATCTTCAAACCGCGCAGCTTTGCGACAAGGGCCCAGGCTATGGTGATGATTCACCGGGCACTGAAACAGGAGCAGTCCAATCTTCCTGCTGAAGAAGAAATTACGGCATTCTTGAAAGAACATATTCTGCAGGAGAATCAGCTGGTGGAGAATAATGATTTTATGAAGCTGGCTGAGCTGTATAAAAAGAACGGCACCGGCTATTACAAAGTATCCGGCGTGGAAGCAGGCTCAGCAGCATTCCCAATGGAAGAGGGGGATGAGCTGGAAATCCAGATAGATGATGAAAAGCTGAATCTTGAGGTGATTCAGGCTTCTGACCGTTTTATTACTGTTGAGCAGACTGGAATGTCAGGCAAGTTCATTTATAAGAGCGACGAATTCAACTTTGATTTCACCATGAAAATGGATGGCGCTTATAAACTGAAAAAGGATCAAGCATCCGGAAAATGGAAGATTTATAATTTCATTCCTTATTTTGATGAAGAAGAGCTTTACTAAAGCAGCCGATTACGGCTGCTTTATTTTTGGTTTTCCCGCACATCTTATGCCCCGGCAAGACACTAGCTTAGAATTAAGAAATTCTTCTTTTAGATAAAAAACAGGAAAATAGTTCCTATTATGTATATGTTTTCTTGTTTATACTTACATAGTATTAGATAGAGAGAGGAGTTTTTTCATGAAAAAGGTCTATTTGAGTGTTTTGCTGCTTTTTGTGGCACTGGGCACCCTTCTGAGCCCTGTAGGAAAAGCACAGGCTGCCAGCTTCAAGGATGTTCCCGGGAGCTATTGGGCAAGCAAGGAAATCCATTACCTTGCAGGCAGCCAGATCATTAAAGGATATACGAATGGAAAATTTGGCATCAATGATCCGGTTAAGAGGATGCATGTGGCTGTCATGCTTTCCCGCACACTGGAGCTGGATGGTTCGAACTCGCCGGATCCAGGGTTCAAGGATGTGCCGGCGGACCATCCTGCCTACAAGGAGATTGCTGCATGCGTAGAAGCAGGTATCTTTAATAAAGGGAATTATTTCAACCCCGAAAAAAATATCACGAGGGCACAGATGGCGAAAGTATTGGCAGAGTCCTTTATGATTGAGCCGGTATTCACTGTGCCGTTTAAGGATGTAAAGACAAGCGACTGGTTCTATAAGAATGTCCAGGCTTTGGCCAACTATAATATCACGACTGGAAGCAATGGCTATTTCAAGCCATCCAAGAGCTTGACCAGGACTGAATTTGCGGTATTCCTGGCCAGGATCATGGACCCGAAATTCAGGCCGGGATTCCATGCCGTAGCTGAGGATGCTTCATACAACAGCAAGGGGAACCTGGAGGCTAAGGTAACCATCTATAATAATACCAAGTATACAGTTTCCGATATTTCTGCTAGATTCTCATTATATGCGGATGGAGAACTGGCAGCAGAGCATGCTTATACGAAGGAAAATCCTTATCCGATTAAATATGGAATCAGCTTGGCGCCTGGTGCGACAAAGAATGTGACAGTGGAATTCAAGCCTTCTGAAATTAAAACGAAGGAATCTCTTGAAGATAAATATCTGGAAATCCTGTTTATGTATGAATATAAATATCGCTGATAGAAGGAAAAAGCCAGGGTGATGCCCTGGCTTTTCTTTGCCTGGGGGTCTTTTGGCATTTTGCAGCAATGGGTATACGCAAGAGGTTTATTGCATGAAGCGAAGGGGAAACAATATAAAAAGCCTCCGCCAAAGGGCAGAGGCATTCGTTTATTTTTGCATTCCCCTGAGGAGGAATACGGCAAATTGTGTGCGGTTGACAAGTTCTTTAGGAGCAAAAGAGCCGTCCTCTTTGCCCGTGGTAATCCCTGATGCGGCAAGCCGCTGGATTTCCTCTTCTGCATAATAGCCTTGAGGAATATCCTTGAATGACTTGCTGCCAGCGGCTGGCGCAAGTTTGAAAGCCCTGGAGAAAATAATGGCCAGATGTTCTCTTGATAAGGTTTCCTCAGGACGGAAATTGCCTGACGCGTCCCCTTTGATGATGCCGGCCTTTTGAACGGCATTGATGGCGCCGAGCGCCCAGTAATCTTTGCCGACATCATTGAATTTGACAGCACGGTCTGCCTGATTGAGGCTGAATACCTCTGCAAGGAGAGCTGCCACCTCCGCTCTGGTCATCTCCAGGTTAGGCATGAATTGGCTGCCTTCATATCCCAGAATGATTTCTTCTTTGTTGAGCGTGGAAATTTGATCCTGGGCCCAGAATGAAGACGGGATGTCTTTAAATGAACCAAGCGGAGCCTGGTAGTCCAGTACACGCTTAGCCCCGACGTATCTTGGACCCCAATAGTAAGGGTCATTTATATTAGAAATGACTACACCTTTAGAGGTGGATGCATTGATGAACTGTTCATTCCCCAAATATATTCCTACATGGGATGCCCCTGGCTGGTAGGTTTCAAAAAACACCAGGTCCCCGACCCGCAAATCTTTCTTTTCTACTGCTTTACCATACTTAAACTGATCTGCAGTAGTCCTCGGAATATTGATCCCAAGTTTTTTGTAAATGAATTGCACATATCCGGAGCAGTCAAACCCGACAGCGGATGTCCCGCCAAATTGATATGGGATGCCTATGTATAGCTTCGATAAAGGGATAAGCTGGTTGTAATTGATGGCACTGGATGCGTCTGCTTTCGGCTGGCCTAACGATAAAATGCATAAAAAGACAGTGAAAAACGCCATTAATTTCCTTTTTATCATCTGAAGTTCTCCTTTTCCCCCTAATATATTTAAGACAAATATACCATAAGGTCGAATTTTGCTATTTTACAGTTATGTAACAAATTAGCACGAGAGCATAAAGAATAGTTTTTTTCCTTTTTATAGGAATTTATGATGCCTTTAGTCTATCAATTATGTCTGATATTTATGAACGGAAAATAATATAGGAGAATTATCATAGCGATTCTCAAATTTCACTGGGGAAAAAGATGGTATTCTTGGAAATAACAGTGGCGGAATTCTTGGCTTGTCTCCATCCGGGGCAAGTTTAAACAGAATATGTGGTATGGTAATGCTTATTTTGCCAAAAATGCTGAAGTGAAACAGCATGCCGAGAAACTGGTCGCAGATACTTTCCCGGCAAGCGGAGCTAAAGAGTGAATTAAAGAACAGGCCGGGGCAGCAGCAGAAACATCCGCTGAAATGGATGCCAATAAACCAGCCGCTCTTGCTGAGCCGGGCCATGGAGCTGCCTTCCTGCAAAATTCCGTGAAATTGTTGCAAAGCTATAAGCCAAGCTATAAAGAAGTCGAAGAGCTTTATCGGTAAACCATAAAAAAACAGGCATCCACTGGGTGCCTGTTTTTGATTCGGAATATGTTTACCGGATGCTGCCTATGAGCAGATATTTAATTTTTTCGCGTCCCTCTATTGCACGCAGTTCTTTCGCAGACTGGCGGCTGCTTTTCAGCGGTGTGAAGAAAGGAGCATTATCCTGGATTCCGAAATCGGGATTGGCTGCTGCTTTCTCGCCTTTCTCAGCCCCTTTTATAATCTCCGTCCTTTTTCCGACTTTAAGGCCGGTATCGGTTTCGCGTTTTTCAATCCGCCCTTCGCCGTTAAGGACCCAGATATATTTCGCATCTTTTTTCGTTTTCACGCTTTTCGAAGGAACCCCTAAAGCATCAAGTGATTCTTTTGTTACCACCGTAACCATTGCGTGCACGCCAGTATTCAGATCATTTTCATCGCTTAATACCACTGTAAACGGGTAAAGGCTTTCTTTATCAATGGAGGCTTCTTCATCTGGAAAGGCCTGTACGGTTCCGACTGTGCCCTCCAGCTTCTTTTTATGCTGGCTTGTTTCAACAAAAGCCTTCATTCCCTGTTCAATTTGATCGATTTCCGTTTCAGCCGCCGCTCCATAAACGGCAGGCTGGCTCGAACTGATTGTGACAACCGGATTATCAAGCGTCTGCTTGACTTCCTTTATGATTCCTTCCGCCGGGCTTACTGCAGTGAGCTGTTCCATATCAGTCCCCAAACCGGCAATAAGAGTGTTCAGCCTGTCAATCTCATCCTCAATGAAATCAAGCTGAAGCTCTTTATCAAGTACATCCTGCTCGATGGAATGGTATGCAGTCTGGTCAGGTGAGGATGAGTTATCTTCTCTGCCAATCGGGCTGCTTGTATTCAAGGTTGACTGATAGGATGTAAGTTCGCGAATGTGCTCTTCCAGGCTGTCAGCTTTTGACTCAAGTTCATCCCTCTGGGCTTCAAGGCTCTCCCGCTCTCTGCCGATATCATATGGGGTATATTCATACAATGGTGACCCTGCCTGGACCTGGTCCCCTTTTTTCACTAAGAACTGATTGAATGAACCAGAATCTTCATCAAAGAACACATACTCTTCAGATACCGGTTTGACTACCCCTTCCGTACTGATAGTCCGGGCAAAATCCTCCTGCTTTACAGTAATCCAGTTCTTAATATATTCAGAGCTTGCTGCCTGGCTGTCCTTTTTCAGCAGCAAATAAAAATTGCCGGCAAGGAACAGCACAATAGCTGAGCATAGCAGGACAAGCTGCCATTTTTTCATCATTACACACCGCCTTATTTATAGAAGCTTTTCAAATTGAATGTAGGATATCAGGGCAGACACCAGCCATAAAAATAGATGCAGGCCGATGACCGATATAAGTATGATGGCCGGCCGCCTTGGCGACAGTGCCTTAAGGCCGTAATATTGAAACACCATGGCCGCAATTCCGAACAGTGTGATCTCACCAAGGAAATACACAAGCAGGTCTGCAGAAGTTATGTATTGGGCAGCCACTCCAAGCGAGAAAGGAGAAGATTCTTCCGGAAGGCCCATCTGGACGGCAAAGGGCAGGAAAATCAGCTTTTCAGCAAGAAGAATGACAAGGACCATGCACTGCAGCGCAGTGATTTTCTTAAAAGGCACATCTGTTAATGTCCATAAAACGAGTGAAGTGAAGAACAGGTAGAGGAAAGGGTACAACATCCCCCAAATCAGCTTCCCTGCAGCAAACAAGGCTTTTTTGGCTTCAAACTCGCTTGGCGGCAGCTCGTCTATTTCTTTTGACAATATCTCATTGCCCACGCCGAAATGGGCAAATAAAGCATGGATAACAGTACTTGCAAGAACCAGCAGGAGAAACTTCGGCCAGAATCGCGCGATACCCTCTGCCTGGTTCAATTGATAGAATGTTATTTTAGGATGGCGCAGTCCTCTTAGCAGCCGTACTTGATAGAACATGAATTGAAATCCTCCACTTTCCACTTATAAATTGTAAATCCTTTTCCATCCTTCCTTATTTTAACTTAAATAAAGCCCCGATTACTAGTCAGACCTATGAGCCTCTCGACCCTTTTTGCGAAATTTCGATATTCTTATAGAAATGGCTCATTATTCATTCTACAATGATAGGATGAGAGGAGGAGAATGTATGAAAAGATGGACAGCATGGATCTGCGGACTCGTTTTGCTGCTGGCAATGGGCAGCGGACCTGCAAAGGCAGAGGAGACAACAGAATACATCATCCTCACTGCTGATGCGCAGTTCCACTATTATGACGAAGGAACCGGGGAGGAAGCTTTGGCAGAAGCTGCTGAGGGCCAGGCCTTTCCGCTATTATCGGTCGAGGGGGATAAGGTTTTTGTTGACTGGGACGGCCTAAGGGGGTATATCCTTAAAGAGTTCACAAACCTGGCGGAGGAAGAGCCCGGGCAAGAATCACCAGATGAGGGATCTGTGGAGACGCCTGCCCTTCCAGAGGAAGATGGTGCAGAAGAAAATGTGCCAGCGGTCCCAAGCTCCGGCGTGGCGGTCACTGATGCCCCTGTGTTTTTGGAGGAAAATGGGAAATATGTAAAAAGAGCAAGGATCCTTAAGGGGCAGGTATTTTCCATAAAGGGCGAGGAAGGGAATTACTATACCATCCAATTCGGCTATTTTACTGGTTATATATTAAAAACTGATACTAAGAATGCAAATGGAGCCAGGCTGCCGGGCGGTACAGAGACCGGAACCAAACCGAATCGAACAAGAATCATTACCGTTAATACATCCGAACTTCTATATTCATCAAATCATAAGCTTGCCGTGTATGGCCGGATAGAGGCCGGCATCAAGCTGCCAATCGTGGCAGAGCACAGAAGTTATTATGTTGTAGAAGCAGCTGGAAGAAGAGCTTATATAAAAAAGGCAGATGTTTCCCTGTATACCGGCAATTACGTGGATCCCCATGTACAGAACTATACATATGAAACGATGCTCCATGATTTTAAAGAGCTTACTACCTGGTATCCTGATTATACAAATCTTGTGGAAATCGGGCGCTCGGTCGATGGCAGGAGGATCTATGCTTTAAAGCTTGGAAAAGGGAAGGAAGAAGTATTTGTCAATGGATCCCACCATGCGAGGGAGCATATGACCACCAATCTTCTGATGGAAATGATCGATCAGTATGCTTATGCCTACCAGCAGAACCAGTCTATTGAAGGCTATAACGTAAGAAGCACCCTGGACAAGACATCTCTCTGGTTTGTGCCGATGGTCAATCCTGATGGCGTGACGCTTGTACAGAAGGGCTATAAAAGTGCCAAAAACCCGTCTTATGTCTTAAAGCTGAATAAAAACAGCAAAGACTTTAAAGCATGGAAAGCAAATATCAGAGGCGTTGATCTCAATCGTCAGTATCCTGCAGATTGGGCCAATATCTGCTGCGATCCCGGAAAGCCAGGGCCGCAAAACTATAAAGGAAAGAAACCATTGAGCGAGCCTGAAGCCAAAGCACTTTATGATTTCACGCTGGCACATGACTTCAAGGCAGCGGCAGCTTACCATTCATCAGGAGAAATTCTTTACTGGCATTTCCATCAGGGGTACTCTGCGTATAAAAGAGATGCTGCCCTTGCAAAGAAGATTTCCAGCAAAACCGGCTACTCACTGGTGCCGGCAATGAGGAATCCCAGCGGCGGCGGGTATACAGACTGGTTTATCCAGTCACAGAAGAAACCGGGATTCACTCCGGAAATTTCTCCATATGTCGGAAACAAGCCTGTTCCATTAAAGAACTTCAGCCAGATCTGGAAGCAAAACCGGACCATACCTTTATTATTGGCGGACGAGCCAATTTAAGAGAAAAAGCACCCCATCCTTTATGGAAGGGGTGCTTTCAGCATTTTTGGCATAAAAAAAGCTCCTCGAACCACCAAGGAGCAAAGCGGCTGGTTTACCAACCGAAATCTTATCGCACTATTAGTATACCCGCATCCGGCGGTTTCTATCACTCTGTATTATATGGAATTACTGTAAATAACTTGATGAATTTGAATCGTTATCCACTACTGGAAAAAGGGTGGTTAAAATTAAGGAATATCGTCCTTGTACTTATTATACCCAAAAAGTAAGATGAATTGTAAAATTTATACTCCTGCATTTCCTCATAGAGTCAATCCCAAAAATTTCATGTATTTTTTCTCTCCTTTACAAAGTAAAATAATAGTACCAACCGAGGAAATCTATATCTATATATAGATAACCTTGTGTCTTAGGAGTTGCTCTCACCCGAGAGCAGCTCCTTTTTTGTTATATAAGGATAATAAGCAATCGGCTGATCGGAAGAGAGTATCCTTTGGGCGGGGTATAAGCCAGCCGCTGTTCGTAAATAATTATCATACTATTTCGACAACTATTGATATTTTCCCTTAATTACTACTATAAAAACTTCCAGTAGTGATTTTTCACAAAATAAGGCATATGCCCTGTCATTTGTAAGAAAAACCCCAATAAAGGGCACTTCTCCAGAAATACAGGAAAAAATAATCATTTTTTATTTCCAGCCAGCTTTTGACAAATTATTTCAAATACCTACTAAACTCTTAACCAAATGAGGAACATAAAGGTTTTAATGCCATTGGAAATTTATGGTGCAGTAGGAACAAAATATTAAAAAAATACCTTTAAATTCATGTTTATACTATTATAGTCAGGGTATTTTGAGTAATGCTTCCACGGTTACCATTATTAACCGCTGTTATTCTCATAGAATCACATGTTAGTATAAGTTTGTCAGCAATGAGAGGTTACATACATAAATACCAACATCTTCATTGCGATTCACTATTTAGCAAAAATATTACTATCTTTTAGGAGGATTTAATTTCATGTCTAAAACAAACATGCGCAAATTCATCGCAGGTTCAGTAACTGCTGCAGTTGTTGCTTCAGCAATGGCGCCAGCAGCAAGCGCTGACGTAAAAACTTTCTCAGATGTAAAAGACAGCCACTGGGCTGCAACTGAAATCTACTCTCTAGTAGAGCAAGGTATCATCAATGGATATCCAGATGGCACTTTCCGTCCATCTGTTACATTAAACCGCGGCCAGGCTGCTAACCTTTTAACTTCTGCTCTAGAGTTGGATATCCCATCCGACCTTAGCGCATTCAAAGATCTTAGCTCTAAATCAGTATTCGCAGAAGGCGCTGCAGCAACTAAAGCAGCTGGAATCTTCGGCGGTAAAGAAAACGGCACTGTATTCGGAGCTGCTGACGAACTGACTCGTGAGCAAATGGCTTCCGTATTAGTACGTGCATTCGATCTTGAAGACACTGGTGAAGAAGTAAGCTTCACTGACTGGGAGCGCATCAGCCCATCTCACCGTGAAAACGTAAAGATCCTAGCTCAAAACGGAATCACAACTGGTAAAGCTGACGGTTCTTTCGATCCTAAGAGCGCAGTAAGCCGTGCACACTTTGTAACTTTCCTTTACCGTGCAATGAACATGGAAGAAGTGAAAGAAATCGAAAGCCTTGCAACACTAACTGACATCACAGTTAAAGAAGGCGAAAAAGTAGAACTTCCTAAAGTAGTAGAAGCTACTTATGCTGACGACAGCAAAGAAGATGTTGCAGTAAAATGGGAAGAAGCTGACTTCTCTAAGCCAGGCGTTTACAACGTTGAAGGTACTGTAGAAGGCACTGACCTTAAAGCTAAAGTTAAGGTTACTGTTGAAGAAGTAGCACCGGCTGTTGAGAGTGTTGAAGCGATTAACCTGAACCAAGTTCAAGTTAAGTTTAACAAGCCATTAAATAAAACAGCAGTATCAGTTTCTGACTTTACTCTTACTGACAAAGTTTCAAATGCATCTGTTCTAGATACATCAGGCGATGCTGATGACTCTTATGTAACTGTAAGCGAAGATGGAAAGACAGCTACTATCACACTTGATGATGCGTCTACTCCAGTTGAATTAACTGTTGATAAAAACTATGAGTTGACAGTTAGCAAGGATATTAAATTTGCAAATGGCAAGACTTTGGGCACTGCTTATAAAGAAAGCTTCACTGCTGCTGACAGCGCTGCTCCTAAAGTAGATAGTGTTACAGCAAATGCTTCAGGCTTTGTAGTTAAGTTCAACGAGCCAGTTTCCTTAACAAACAAAGGTGTTGTTAAAGTCAATGGTGTGAACCTTCCAGCTAGCAGTGTATCCGCTGGTGCTGACAGATTCTCAGTAAATGTTGCTTATAATACAGAAGCAGGCAAGACATACACAGTAACAACTTCTGCTTTTGAAGACCTTAACGGTAATCAAAGTGCTGCAGAAGCTAAAACTGCCAGCTTCTCTGCTGATAACAGCGCACCAGCAGTTCAATCTGTAACTGCAGAAAATGAGAAAACTATCAAGTTTGTATTCTCTGAGGAAATCGCAGCAGGAGCTACTGCTACAGTAAGCAGAAACACAACAGTTTTCGCAAATGGGGTTTCATTAGTACAAGATACAGATAATGATAATGTTTACTATGCAACTTTAGATGCAAATCTTGCTGACTTATATACATCTGGTACTAGCTCTACTGCTTTAAAAGTAGATCTAAGCTCTGTTAAAGATGCTTCAAATAATGTGACTGCTGCTTCAAGCCACACTGTCACAGTTAATAAAGATGTAACAGCTCCAAGCGTTGTTTCAGAGAACTTCGATGGAACAAACTATGTGCTGAAGTTCAGTGAAGTTTTAGATGCATCTGCACTTGATGCTAGCGGAGTTATTGTTACAGATGAAAACGGTGCTCTAGTAAGTGGTGTAACCTTTGAAGTTCATGATGACAAGCTGGCCACTTCTACTCAAGAAGATGGAGAATATCTGATTGTTAAAGGTCTTCAACTGAATAAATCATATAAAATCAGCTTCCCTGCCGGTTTAGTTGCAGACACGTCCCTTGCTGGAAATGAGACTTCTGCATTCACTAAAACAGTTACAACAGGCGCAGTATCTAATGATACAACAGCTCCAACATTTACGTCTGTAACTCCTTCCGTTGTTAGCGGTAAGAATGTATTAACTCTTCTGTTCAATGAGAACTTAGCTGCAAGTGCAAAAGATTTAGCTAACTTCAAGCTGGATGGTGCGGCTCTCCCAGAAGGATCTGTAGCATACCTGAATGCTGGAACAGCTAATACAGATCAGATTGTTATTACATTGCCTGCTTCAGCTGTAAGCAATGATGGACAATATACACTGAGCTATTCAAACATCAAGGACCTTGCAGGAAATACTGCATCATCAGCTACTAAAGTAGTGAGCCTTGAAGATACAGTAAAACCTGAATTGACAGCTGCGAAGGTTGCTTCTTCTACTACACTTGAGCTTACTTTCAGCGAAGGTATTAACGATACAACAATCGGAACGCTGGCTGATGTAGTTGACGACCTCCAAGTGACTGTTAATGGAGTCGCGATTCCTGGATCTGCTATTACAGGAGTTGCTACAGGTGAAACTGCAAATGATAATAAAGTAGTCCTTACAATTGCTGGATACAACTTAACTAATCAAACTGTTAAAGTTACAACAGTAACTGGAGCTAACACGATTGCCGATAATTCTACTCAAGGGAATACGGTAAAAACTGGAACTACAGTAACAGCTCAATAATAGCTTAATCGATTGGCCCGCGGGTATGTCCCGCGGGCTTTTTGATTTCTATTCTAAATAATGTTGTAAAAAATTCCAAAATACCCTAAAATAGTATACATTCTTTTACACAGGGGGATTTACTAATGGGGGTAAGAAGATTTTTTGTTGTCATCGCAGCATTCATTGTTCTTGGGATGCTTGCTTCTACTGCACAAGCCTCGGAAAAAAAGACCTATCATACTGCGACTTTAGCACTGACAGATACAGAGAGGGTGCTGGTTAAAACATCCCATAGTATTGATAATTTACAGATTACCGAGTCTGAGTATCCAGGTTCTAAGGATACTGTCTATACATATGATATTAAGCGCTTCAATTTGCGTGTTGGCGAGCTGAAGATTGTGAAACGGCAATTTGAAAACGGCGATTATTTTCTTTTTACAAAGATAAGGAATATGAAAGACTTTGATTTTTATATGGAACTGGAATACAAATTTCCGAAATCCATAGATATAGAGATGGATGCTTATTCCAAGTATCCCAAGCCGACTGGCACTTCTGTTTCGATGGGAGAGGACATCACTTCCTACCCAACTGGACTTCTGAAGATGACAGAAGAGGGAAGACCTTTTAAGCAGATCATGGCAGGAAAGTCATATCGATCATTAGAGCAGATAAAGAGATATGAACATGTCAATAAAAGTGTCATCCGCGACCTTAAATCTGAAACTGATGCTGTTGAAATCACGGAAGAAGGTGACGCTAAACATCTTGTCGTATCCTTGAACTCCATGGGAAGGGATATAACAGAGCAATGGCTGATGGTTTCTAATGCTGAGCTGTTTAAAAACACAGATGAGCTCCACGATTGGATGAAGTATAGTGCTGCGAACTACCGCAAGACTAATAAATGGTATACGGCAGATGGACCTTACAATAAAATGGTCCTCACAGTGGAACCGCAGCCGCGTTCCAAGATGGGGTATGGGCGGACCTTGCTTATGTTCCGCGAGCATGAAGCACTGAAGCGTGTAAAAGCAACCGGGGAACGCTATTATCAGAACCTGGTGTATAATTCTGTCGCTGATCTATTGAACTTCAGAGGGGATAGGACTTTCTGGGAAACTGAAGTGACCAGCACCTATTTAAAAAATTTGTATAACATTACGGCTCCTTTCATTGATACACGATTCAATGAATATATTGCTCTTTACCTGGAGGAAATCGGTGAAGATTTGAATCTTCCAGAGCTTCAGGAGCCGCTGGTCACGTATGCGGATTTCCTTCTTTCGCAATTTGAAACAGGCAATGTTATCAAGGTGAACGAGAGGGGTGCGCTTATTCCGGACTATTTTGCCGTGTTTGACCCAGTGCTGACACATACCTCGCTGAATCACGGGCTGGGAGGCATGAATATTCTCCTTGAGGCCTATACAATTACGAACGATACTAAATATTTGATTGGCGCATATACGGTGCAGGAAGGGATAAATGGACTTGGCATGCAGTGGATTAGAGATGATGGGGATACCTGGTATAAAGTAAACCCGGATTTGACCTTCATCGGCCGTGATTATGAAACGCTGACGGTCGAGGATCTATTGAAGTCTTACGATTACTGGCAAAAAATTGATCCATCACAGCTGCCCATGATTGAAACTTTCTTGGAATCAAAAACGTCTTATTTAAAGAGGACCGGAATCCATATCCCGGCAGACCTGCAGGACAAGCTGTACTCATACGGCATCGGAAACTAGCTGAGTAAAAAGTCTGCACTATATAATAGGAAGCTACTCGAATACAAACGCCATGTCCTTCTGAAAGAAGAAGGGCATATGGCGTTTTTTTGTTCTTTTTCGCAGCTGAGCCCTTTATTACTAATTTTGTCTTTGACTGTGCTGATTAAATTTTGTAAGATGAGAAAGACTGTTATAAATTTAGGTAATACTAGACGGAATTACATCCAGGAAAGGGAATTGATGATGGTATCAAAGCTGCAACCATATAACTTTTTAATTGCCGGTTTTCTTTTGCTGATGGCCGGGCTGGTCCTTCCAGTCAATATCAGCATGATTCTTGTCACGGGAATATTTACTGTTTATGCATTTTTCAAGCCTAAAGAAGGGCTTCTGCTCCTATTGCTGTATGTATCGATCAGGCCATTTCTGATAGAAATCAATCCAGGATTGAAGCTGATCGGGGATGCCATTACTTTTATTGTGCTGCTCAGGATTGTGTTTGACGCGAGGAAGGATTGGAAAAGCCTTTTCCAATTCCAAAAGTTTGAATGGGCCTTCTTTGTATTTCTCGCATTTGGCTCTATCATTGCCTTCCTGACAGGAGTATCAATTGCGGCAATCATCTTCCAGGTACGGACTTTTGTCATCATGTACCTTCTCTACTATATTATTTCGCGTTTGAAAATTGATAAGACGGATCTGATCCGCTTTTCCTGGATTACCATCTCGGTGTCCATCTTGATCAGTGTCCACGGGATTATTGAAAAGCTGTCCTCACGCCAGCTTCTTCTTCCTGAGGCATGGAGTGAAAAAATGCTTTCCGCAACGAATGCGGTCAGGATTTATGGGCTTCCGGGAAATCCAAACTCTTTGGCATTGTTCCTGGGATTTGCCGTCATCGCTGTTCTTTTTCTGCTTGAATTCTCGAAAGGAAAAGAGCGAAAATGGCTTTATGCGTTTTTGACCCTTTTTACTGGTGTGCTGCTCCTTTCCTATTCAAGAGGTACCTGGATTGCCATTGCAGTGGGCATTGTTGTCTATCTGATCGCCTCAAGGCAGTGGAAGATACTTAAGCCTCTTGTAATCTCCGGCATTTTAGGACTGGTGCTTGTATATCTTCCGGTCAATGCGGGAGTCGGGCTGTTCCAATCAATCGGAGGAGAAGGCGGCAGTGATCATGGCACCGGAGGAATCGGGAATCGCTTCAAGGAAACATTTGATGATGAAAATCTGGAACTGATGTCTCAAAGCGGCCGCTTTTTCTATATTAAAAAAGGCTTTGAGGTATTCAAGGACCATCCAGTTACAGGGACAGGGTTTGGAACTTTCGGAGGTTCAGCCACCCTTTCGTATGGTTCTCCAATCTATGATGAATATGGAATCCGTTCAGATATTTATGGCGGCAAGTACTTTTACTCGGACAACCAGTACATCCAGGTGATCGCAGAGACAGGGGTCATTGGTGTCGTCCTGTTTGCAGCTTTCCTTCTGTTCATGCTCGGACTGTTTTGGAAACACCGGAAAGAAGGGGTATTCCCTAAGTTGATGATTGCCCTCTGGTTTGCGACTGGAGTCAGCGGCATGTACTATAATATCTGGGAATTGAAGCTTTATACGATGTTCTTCTTTATTATCTTGGGGGCATATGCTTCAATTAAAGGATTATACAAGAAAACGGATGTTGAATAATATAAATACGGCCATACAGAAAACGCAGAGGGTGCAGCAGCCCTCTGCGTTTTTTGATTTAATTTGACTCTCTATAAAAAATCTGCCATTTATGAATGCTAAGCATTCTGCTTAAATTCTTCAATGATTGAATTTAACATACTGTCAATGGACATTCTTCGACATTTATCCCTTATTTCCGAGGAAATACACTAGAAATTTTATCCAATAAGAGGAAATACCAATAGACTTATAGAGAAATTAGGCAGAGTTTGTTAATATATGTAATAGTGTAAAACTTAAGAGGTTACGCTACATATTGCCAGGAGGGGAAATAGTGCGAAAAAGGTTATCAGCAGTTGCTGCACTTGTTTTATTGTCACAAACACTTGTTTTAGGACTGGACCGGTCTGAGGCTGAAGCAGCTACATCAATCAATAAACAGCTTCAAGTATCACCCGGGGTTAACTATAAGAACATCAAGTTAACCAATTCTTCTGTTACACAGACCGTCAATCTGCTGGAACTGAATCTGGCAGATTCCTATACTTCCATTGAGGTTGGGATACCCAATCCGATTACAAAGACGGCCACAACCACCAATGCAGCCAATGCAAACAGTTCTGCAGGGCATCGGGTAGTAGGGGCAGTCAACGCAGGATTCTTTGATATGACTTCCAAAATGCCATTGTATCTTTTATCAAAGGATAACAGGATCATTAATGGGGGAATCATCTCCGAGAAAAGTGATAAATTTGTAAGCGAGCCGATTGCGTTTGGAGTATTGGCCAATGGGAATGCGGAAATCGATGCATTCAATTTCGATATCCGTGCATCATATAACGGCCAGAGTTACCCTTTATCCGGAATCAATAGAATGAGAGATTCCAATGAAGCCATCATTTATACTTCAAGCCATGAAGACGGATATACAAACACAAACAGCTATGGCGTTGAATACATAATCACTGCTGATAAAGCAGTTGAACCGGTTAAATTCGGCGATGTATTAAGCGGAAAAGTGACAGCAGTAAGGAAATATGGGGATAAAACGAAAACAGCCATCCCTAAAAACGGATTTGTTCTTTCATTAAATGGGAACCTTTGGCTTGAAAGATATAGTGCCCTGGCAATCGGGGATACTATACAGGTAAAGCTGGGGATTGATGCAAAGTGGCAGGATTCTAAATACATGCTTGCCAGCGGACCGATGCTCGTAAAGGATGGGAAGGTTCATCTGACAATGGATCCGAACAGCTCCAGGGCAAGAGAACGGGCGCCAAGAACTGCTGTTGCCATTGATAAAACGAAAAAGAAGGTCTTTCTCGTAACAGTAGACGGGAGGCAGCCCGGCTACAGCACAGGGATGAATATGACCGAGTTTGCCCAGTATATTGCCAGCCTTGGAGCAGACCGTGCCATCAATCTTGACGGTGGCGGTTCGACGGCAATGAGCATCCGCAATTATGGAAGCAACACAGTGTCACTTGTGAGCAGGCCGTCGGATGGACGTGAGAGGCTTATTTCGACCACTTTGCAGGCGGTCAGCACGGCACCGCTTGGTGAACCTGCTGTCTTAAGGATTACTCAGAAGACGCCAGGAAAGGTAATGGTTGGATCCTCTGTTGACTTTACGGCTAACTATGTTCTGGACCAATATTATAACCCTATTACTTTTGATCCTTCTAAACTATCATTCAGTGTCTCCAACTCTATCGGGACTATGAATGGAAGCCGGTTTACGGCCAGCCAGAAGGGCGACGGCAAGGTAATTGGAAAGTATGGAAATGCAGTGAGGGAGCTTCCTGTCACTGTAGTAGACACGATTGATTCTTTCTCGGTTAGTCCATCTTCATTGAGCCTGTCTGCAGGCGAGTCCAAGAAAATGACCACAAGCGGGAAAGACAGCTCAGGCCAGCCGGTGATCTATAATCCATCACAAGTAAAATGGTCTGTCAGCGGCAATATCGGAACCATTTCTGCGGATGGCACTTTTAAGGCAGGGACACAGACAGCCAGCGGAAAAATAACGGCAACTATAGGAAAGACAACAAAATCTATATCTGTTTCTGTAAAAGGCTCATCTACTGCACCGGCACCAGCTCCAGGAAAGTTCTCTGATGTAAACACCCAGTATTGGGCTTATAAAGAAATCTCATATTTGGCTGATAATGGAATCATCAGCGGTTATCCGAACGGAGAATTTAAGCCAGGGGACCAATTGACCCGTTCGCATGCAGCCATCCTGCTTGCCAGGGCGCTGAAATTGAATACAGCAAATGTAACGGATCCAGGATTTAAAGATGTACCAAAGTCCCACGTCTACTATTCTATTATTGCAGCAGTAGAAAATGCGGGTATCATGGGCGGCAAGGAAGGCGGCCTGTTTGATCCGGAAGGCAAGCTGACGCGGGCGCAGATGGCAGCCATCCTGCAGAATGCCTATAAGCTGCAGGGAATGCCGGCGAATGACTTTACTGATGTCAAGCCAGATTATTGGGCCTATAAAGCTATCGGCTCTCTTGCTTTTAATGAAATTACGACTGGATACCCGGATAATACTTTCAAACCAGGGAACACAGTGACAAGGGCCCAGTATAGTGCATTTTTATACCGGATTCTGACAAAATAAGGACCTATTGGCGGATATTTACCACCCTTGGTTTTATCCGCTTTTATTGCTAATAATTAAAAAGAGTACCATTTTACTACAAAAAACCGTTTTACTTGACAAAAACTTCTGTTATTCTAGTCATGTAGCAATTTTTTTTGGGAAGGAGTGGCAATTGGTGTCGAGAAAGAAAACTTTTCTCACTTTTGCTTTCAGCTTCCTCTTCCTGTTTTCAACTAATATTCTACCAACCTATGCTCAAGAACAGGTTGTCACAGATGGAAAACAAAATGAAGAGGTATCAAGTGAGTCTACAGGGAATCCGGCTGCAGCCGGGAATCCAAGTACAACTTCACCGTCGGTACAGTCAATGGCAGCAACGAACATCAGCTTTTCTGATGTAAACTCACAGTATTGGGCTTATACCAATATCTCTCACTTATCTTCTTTAGGCATTATCGGAGGCTATGAAAAAGGCGGGGCATATTATTTTAATCCCAATGATAATGTGACGAGGGCACAGGCAGCGAAGATGATCGTTGAATCTCTCAATCTTGGAGAATTAAATGTTTCCACCTCTTCGTTTAAGGATATACCGGCCAGCCACTGGGCATCCGGCTATATCGAAAGGGTTTCGAGCCTGAAAATATTTGGGGGGTATCAGGACGGGACATTCGGGCCGAATGATCCGCTGAAACGCTCTCAAATGGCAGTAGTCATTGCCAAAGCGTTCAAATTTGGCTACAACGGCTATAACCCGGACCAGCAGGTTTTCAAAGATGTGGCACCAGCGTATTGGGCAAATGAGTATATTTTAAAGCTTCACTATAATGGCATTTCGAATGGAAGCAATTTCAGCTTTAAACCGGAAACGCGCATTTCGCGCTCAGAATTCTCAGCTTTCCTTTCCCGTGCGATCGATGAGAAGTACAGGGTACCAGTTCTTGGTCCTGTCCTCCAGCCTTCGCCAGGGACAACAGTTGCGAAAGGTGAGGTTGTAGCAGCATCCAGCCTGAATATCAGGCAGGCGCCATCAACTTCCTCCAGCATCGTAGGAAGGATTTCACTTGGGACAGAGGTTTCCATTACATCAATGGATGGCTATTGGGCAAAAATCAATTACAATGGGTTGACCGGGTATGTGCATAAGTCATACTTGAAACTTAAGTCAACCGATGCAAACAACCCGATTAAGGGACGCATCATTGTAGTTGATCCGGGACATGGCAAGCAGGATCCGGGAGCTTCAGTCAGCGGAATCAATGAAAAAGATATCGTGCTGAAGGTTAGCAAAAAGCTTGCGGCAAAACTGGAAGCAGCCGGTGCAAAAGTTATCATGACCCGCAGCACTGATAACTTCCTTTCCCTTGAAGAGCGCGTTGCCTATGCTAAAAGTGTATACGCTGAAACTTATATCAGTGTCCACGTAAATGCAGCAGGAAGCACTGCTGCGAAAGGTGCAGAAGTTTTCTATGATACTTCTACAAACGTAAACGGCACTGAAAGCAAGAAGCTTGCTTATGAAATTCAGCGTGAAATCGTCAGTCAGGCAAAAATGAATGACCGAGGCATAAAGGATACAGGCTTTTATGTCATCCGCAATAACCAGGTGCCAAGCGTGCTAGTTGAGCTAGGATTCCTGACAAACGCAGATGACAGAAAGAAACTGACATCTGAAACTTATTTGAATATCTATGCAGATGCAATATACAAAGGCGTTCTGCAGTACTATCGCAAATAATAGAATGGATTCGCCAAACACGCTGCTGGAAATTTTCCAGCAGCTTTTTTTGAGGGCTTTTCATTTTATTTTATTTACCCGGAATGGACATTGTAAACCTCAAAGACAGCCTCTCATATTAAGGATTTATGACGAATCTTGGAAGCATCTGTCACCCTTTTAGTGCTTTGTGTTATAATTAGCTTGCATTTTGCCTGTATAGGGCAAAATAGGGTTTGAACGAATCTGCTGTAAAGGAAGTTGGCAAATGAGAATAGGCATTGTTGGAAATTACGGTAACAATAATAATGGTGATGAAGCTATACTTGTCGGCATTATCACACAGCTGACAGAGAATTTTGACATAAAGCGAGAAGAAATTACAGTTTTCAGCAACAACCCTGAACAAACAAAGGAAAGATACGGTGTGGATTCGTATCCCCTTTATTATAAGAAAGGTTCAGCTCCCAAGACATTTCTGGAAACCTTCAAACAGAGCGGAAAAATTGTCAAAGGCATGGATCTTGTGATCATTGGAGGCGGCGGCATCCTTATGGATTTGTACAAGAGGGAAGCCCCTCTGTATGGGACGTACGGCATCCTGGGGAAGCGCGCTGGAGCTAAAGTAGTCGTATACGGATGCGGAGCCGGCCCTTTGACTTCTTCAATCGGCAAATGGTTTATCCGGAAGCTGGCCAAGGTGTCTGACAGCATTTCTGTACGCGATCCGAAATCGAAAGCGCTGCTTGAATCTATCGGAGCCAGCAAGGAAGTGAAGCTGATCGGAGACCCTGCTTTTACACTGACAACGGACAAGAAGCATCAGCGATCCGATAAAATCAAAAAGGTCGGCGTGACAGCCGTCCCTTATTACAACATTAAATATTGGCCCGAAGCCGATGAGGAGAAATACCAGAGCTATGTGAATGGTATGGCTGCAAACCTGGATGCGCTCATCGAAAAAGAAGATGTCGATGTCACTTTCTTTTCCACAAAGTATCCCCAGGATGTATGGGTGACTAAGGATATTTATGATGCGATGAAGCATAAAGAGAAAGCGGTTGTGAATGAAGAGCATTTGGCTCCGGCAGAGCTTGTGGACCTGTGCGGACAGCAGGATGTTGTCATTGGGACAAGGCTCCACTCGATCATTCTTTCGCTGGATGCAGAAACACCGGTGATTGGCGTTGCTTATCACCATAAGGTCGAGCACTTCATGCAGATGGTCGGGAAGGAAAACCACAGCATCTCAATGGATGGTCTTGGTACAGATGACCAGCACTTCACCCGCCTTGTTCAGGACATGAATAAAGACTGGAACCATGCGCAGGATGAAGCGCAGCGGATCTCGAAAGAGCTGAAAGCGAAAGCGGCAAAAGGGCTTGAGCAGCTGTATATGCTCCCAGGGAAAAAGCAGAATGGCTAAGAGAATTCTTGTCATCAGCAATATGTACCCCACCCCGGAACACAAGACATTCGGAATCTTCGTTGCCAACCAGGTAAATGCGCTGCGGGAAGCTGGTCATACAGTAGATGTCATAGCCATCAAGAACCCGAAGAGCGGGAAGCTCAACCTTCTGAAAAAGTATCTGGCCTGGTTCCTGCAGGCAGCAGCCAATCTGCTCACAAAAGGAAAAAGCTATGATGTTGTCCATGCCCATTATGTGTTTCCTTCAGGCATGATTGCCAGGATGTATAAGAAAATGTGGGGCACCCCGTATGTTGTCACTTCCCATGGCGGTGATATCGATAAGATGGCGAAAAAGAATGCCCGCATTCATCAGTGGACAAAAGAAATCCTTCAGGGGTCCGAGCATGTCATCGCTGTAGGCCAGGCGCTGCACGACGAAATTGCCGGCACCTTTGGAGTGGACAAGCAGAAACTATTCATACTCAACATGGGTGTGAACCGAAATGTTTTTCAGCCCTTGCAAAAGGAAGAACTGAGACGGGAGCTCGGTATTCCGGAGGGAAGCGAGCCGATTCTGTTTGTCGGCAATATCATTCCTGAAAAAGGGGTAAAAGAATTGCTTTTGGCATTTAGAGAGGTTCTGAAGAAAAGGCCGCAGTCCCGGCTCTATCTGATCGGGGCCAGCCGCAATGCTGCATTTAAAGGAGAGCTTGATGGGATTATTAAAGAGAATGCAGCCGGCAAGGCTGAATTCTTGGGAATGATGCCTCAGGCAGACCTGGCGAAGTGGATGGCGGCCGCTGAGCTTTTCGTGCTCCCTTCCCATCTAGAAGGATTCGGGCTTGTGGCTCTTGAAGCGATGTCCTGCCATACGCCTGTTGTTGCATCCAATGTCGGCGGCCTTACTTATCTGCTGCAGGATGGCAGCGGGCTGCTGGTCGAGCCGGGGAACCCTGAAAGCCTTGCCGATGGGATGCTGTCTGTTCTGGAGAATCCTGATATGAAGGCTGGATTTGTTCAAAAAGGCGAGCAGCTGGCAGAGGAGAATGCAGAAGAGCGGATCATCGAAAAACTGGAAAAGATTTATAACCACACAAGAGAGCAGGG
Source organism: Bacillus infantis (assembly GCF_050107595.1). Lineage (GTDB taxonomy): Bacteria > Bacillota > Bacilli > Bacillales > Cytobacillaceae > Bacillus_AB > Bacillus_AB infantis_C. The sequence goes on along the minus strand of NZ_JBNILH010000004.1, from coordinate 292,850 downwards.
ACGGAGCATCTGATCAGGATGTTCCTTCTCGTGCTTACTTGCAGAAAAGAGTGAAACAAATGAAAGGCAAAATCTTTAAAATTATTGGCGCTGTGGCTGTCATTAACATTCTGGCGAGGCTGCTGGGCTTTGCGAGGGAAGCCGCAGTTGCCTATCAATACGGGACTTCCTATCTCGCTGACAGCATCATTGCCGTTTATACGATTCCGAACTTTCTTTATGTAGTGGTCGGAGGGGCAATCACAACCGCATTTATATCTGTTTACAGCAAAATCAAGGAAGGTCCTGAGCAGGAAAAATTCATGAGTTCGACCTTTACCTATATCATGGCCATCGTCGGAGTACTGACTGTCCTATTGCTTGTATTCACTGATCCGCTGCTGAAGCTCGTAATGGGGCAGATGGATGCAAAGGAATATGATGCTGCCAAAAGCCTTTACTACTGGATGGCACCGTCGACCTTTTTCCTCATATTGTCCATGTGGCTGAGCGGGATATTGAACGTGAATCAAAAGTTCCATTTGTCCACGCTTTCTACTTTTATCTACAACCTGGCATTCCTTGCCCTGGCCCTCCTGCTGACTCCATTCATGTCAGTTGAATCTTACGGATTTGGAGCGATTGCCGGAGCGGCAGTCATGGTCATCATGCTGATTGCCGGCTTGAGGAAAGAGCATTTAAAGCATTTCAGAATCCGTTTTGCTTTTTCCGATGAACTGAAAAGGCTCTTTATTATTGCGATGCCCATCATGCTAGGCGGTGCCGCGCTGCAGGTATATGCTTTGCTTCAGCGCGTATTCGGTTCCAGAATACATGATGATGGATTGGTAGCAGCGCTTAATTACGCTTCCAAGCTGACACAGTTTCCGCAGGCGGTCCTCATGACAGCCGTAACGACCGTAATCTACCCTTCACTGGCAAAAAAAGCCGCTGAAAACGATTTGGCGAGCATCACTTCCCTGTATCAGAAAGGACTCCGCTGGCTGGGTTTATTGCTGCTTCCGGTAACCATTTTTGTCATTATCTATGCACAGGAAATTGTCCAGGTCATTTTCCAATATGGAAGCTTTGACGATCGCTCTACAGCTGTTACTTATCCTTTGCTGCAGATCTTTGCATTATCTATGTTTACCTTTGCAGCAAATGTATATGTCACAAGATTTTTCTATGCGATGGAAAACTCCTATATGCCGGTTCTGATCAGCATCTTCTGCGTGTTTGGCATTAATATCGGAATCACGCTTTTATTCATAGAAGAATATGGGGCACAGGCAATTGCATGGGGAACTTCCATCAGTTCCATTGTTAATTTTATCCTGTTACTGCTTTTGGCAAAAAATGTGTTAAAATTAAAAATAATGGCGGAAAAGATTGGGTCTTTAGGGAAAACCTTGGCGTTTTATGCAGGAATTGCTGTGATTCTACTAGCATTAAGGCATTATTTAAGCACCGGAATGCCGTGGATAGATATCATTATCGGCGGACTTGTATTCCTGGCAGCTGTGCTTGTCCTCATGAAGCTTCTGAAGTTTCCTGAACTGCAAATGGTCCTGAATAGAAAGAAAGCCGCTAAATAGAGTCTTTAAAGGGATGGGAAAAGAAATGAGGAAAAAATGGCTAGTGCCTATTTTGCCCGGACTGCTTCTTATGACAATGACAGCCTGTTCTGCCCAAAAGGCAGAGGCAGAGCCTGTCCTGGAAGCAGCCAGTACAGAATGGACGGAAGGGGAAACAGACAAGCTGGATTCAAAGCTGTCTTCTGTCGAACAGCGGGCTGCCAAGCTTGAAGCAGAGGTGAATGCTTTGCTCGGGACCTCGCCTGGAGTGCCTGGGGGAGGAACAGCGAAGCCGCCGGCAAATCCGCCTTCAAGCGGCGCCGAGGTGTTCAAGGATGTTGGAACAGACTATTGGGCCTTCAAGGAAATCATGGAAATGTACAATCTTGGGGTAATCTCAGGATATCCGGATATCCAGAAGTTCCTGCCTGAGAATTCAATCACAAGGGCCCAGGCAGCTTCCATGCTTGTAAAAGCGCTCAAGCTGCCGCTCAGCGATTCTCCATCTGTCTTCTCGGATGTTAAAGCTTCCGACTGGTCGCGTAAGGCCATTATGACGGTGGCGGAGAAGGGCTACTTCAATGGAAGCAACGGAAAGTTCCTTCCGAACGATCCGATGACCAGGAAGCATATGGCGGTCGTGCTGCAGCGAGCGTTTGAACTGACGGCACTTGATGAACCTTATGAAGATTACAAAGATGTACCGGCCTCTAATGACGGTTATTCTTATATCAAGATTGTCTCCCAGCACGGAATTGCAAGAGGGAGCGACGGCAATTACAGGCCATCAGAGCCGACAAGGCGGTCACAGTTCTCTGTGTTCCTGTACAGGGCCCTGCAAAAATAAGCCTTTCTTGATTAGCTAACAGGTTCACTTTTGAAGTTCAAGACGTGAAGGAACAACTCAAATAGCATGCTAAATCACATATGATTTAGCATGCTATTTTTTTAGGGATAAAACGTTTATTGCAATTCTATTTAGAAATTAACACTGTGATCAGCATACCAATTAGCGAACTGAGAAAAAGGAACCACAGCGAAAGTAAAATAAGCGGAGATTTTCCGGATAATTTCAGATTGGAGCACGTTTCGGGCTAAATAAGGGGAGGTTTTCCGGTTATGCCAAGCAAACACCCCCACTTTAATGTTTTTCGAGTCAGTAGGCGGAAATTCTCCGTCTATTTGAGCTGCTTTCAATGCAAATTCCAAGTTAAGCGGAATTTTTCCGTCTATTATGAGGTCGGGTATCACAGATCATATACAAAATAACATGGTGATTACTTTGCTAATCACCATGCTTTTTACTACGTTGTTTTACTGTTTTTGCGCTATATAGGAGGATCCATTACCCGATTAGTTGAGGAAGGATTTTTATTAGTTTTTTGCATTATATGTAGAATCATTCAAAAAATATGCTGAATAACCTTATTTATATGTAGGAAAATATATTAAACACTTATCAGCATGTATGGTGACTGCAAAAACACCAAAAAAAGAACCGCTTTACGCGGTCCTTCCTGTACTAAAGCTTCTTCACTTCAATTCCTGTGTAGTAATGCTTTAGAATTTGGTCATATTTGTATCCGGCTTCCGCCATTCCGCGCGCTCCCCACTGGCTCATCCCCAGCAGGTGGCCCCAGCCATCTCCCTTAAAGGTGATTTTGTTGGGGGCGGTATTGACTAGCTCGCTGCCGCTTGATGTGCGTACACTCATATTCAGATCTTCCATATAGGCATCCGTGCCGTCGGCTTTTTTGATTTTATAACCGACAAGATGCGGAGCCTTCTGCACACTTCCATCTGCAAGTTTGATGGAAGCAGCTGAATCAGTATAAACATTGAATTTAATGCTCTTCAGCGAAATTCCGAATAAGGAACGATAGCGGTCCGGGGTTGCCGCATATTTAGGCGTCAGCAGGATGCTGTTATTTTCCTTGGTTGTTTTATTGTAGACAGTGGCCGCCATTTGGGTCGCGCCGCTGCTGGGGCCTCTTTCGACAACTTTCAGGCCTGTGAGGACCTGGTGCGCTGCAAGTCCCAGCTTCTGCTTCACAACTCCTGCCTGAGCGATGGATTCCCAGCCGTAATGGTAGTTGGCCGGCAGTTTGTCATACGGATCCTCAACCGCCCTCATATACGGAAGTTTGCTTGACCAGACATTTTCACTGTTCTCGGTGTATCCTCCAGAACTTGAATGGAAGTAGGCATCAATCGGCACATTATTATATGTGGCATAGATCCCGTTTGTTTCCTGTACCGCCTGGGTGCTTCTTGCCGATTCGGCTGTCTTTCCTCCGTACACCTGGCTGGAAACCGTCATTTCGAGATAGCCTGACTTGCTTGCCTGTACCTGCCTGTAAGCATAGCTCCGGGCGGCGACAGCCTGGGCCTTCAATGCTTCAAGCGACCAGCTGGCCGGCATTTCGCTTGGAACGACCCCTTTTAAGTAATTTTCCATATCTAATGTGTTGAAAAGCGTAAGCTGAGAGGTTCCTGGAACGATTTCAAAGGAACCGCGGTATGTCACTTTCTTTGCTCCTGAAGAAGTATTGATGGTCGAGACTGCAACCTCATTCGCTTCCTGGGACTGGATTTCATTCACTAAAAATCCTTTAGCGGATGTATAAGTTTTTTGATTGGATATGACAGTGGCTTTTCCGCTTTTCTGTTCAAAGGTAACCAGCGAAGTGAGCGGGACGAGTGTGTTGTCGTCCAGGTTCACAATTTGGTATTTACCGGAAATATTCAAAGAAAATTTGGCAGATGGTAACAATTTGACCTTTACCTGCGTCATATATGTGACAGGTTTCGCAGGAGCTGCGGCTTCGGCAGTCCCAGTGTTTGGCAGCAGTATAAAAAAGGCAATAATCATGAGAAGGAGAGGTGCTTTTTTCATCATCATACCAGCCTTAATTACTCTGTCCGTTTTTTAATTTTTCAACCTGAGACTCAAGTTCCTGAACTCTTTTCTCAAGGCTGTCCACCTTTTGGCTCAATGGGTTGATTTTAGACAGAACCCAATCCACGCTGGCAATTACTGGCTCGCCAGCAGCCATTGCTTTCGAACCGGAATAGAACGTAACCATAAGGCCAAGAGCTGCAGCCGACAAAATAAGCTTTCTTTTGATGTTTTTCACTTTTATCCCCCGATTTGTATGGTATAGTAACTCAATTATACCAAAAATACATATATCTGAGTTTATAATTTATAAATTTTGGGAAATCAGTAGAAATAATTCGAAATTGGAAGTAATATGTTGATAGATGATAGGAGCTATTCTCTATTTCCAATAAAATTGTAGTGTGCTATAATTCAATAGGAATTTGCATTTTAATAACTTGCTATCCTGCTTTATTCGTAAGCAGGCCGCGAATTGCTGGGAAAAATGAAGAATTGTGTAAAAAAGGCATTTTGTAAGCAGAGAAGAATGAATATACCTGTTTTTTCTGCCTGGATAAATGGGTATGATACTGTTAAGGAGGGTCTTAATGTTTTACTTGACCTTGATCATTTGTTTTATGGCATCAGTTCTGGTTACTCCACTCGTGAAAAAGCTTGCCTTTGTTATTGGTGCTACAGACAAGCCCAATCAGCGCAAAGTCCATCAAAAAATAATGCCCCGCCTTGGGGGATTAGCTATCTATATAAGCTTCATCATCGGCGTTCTCGTTCTTCAGCCTGAGAATCCGCATGAGATGAGCATCGTAGCCCCGCTTATTATCGGGAGCATCATTATCATCATTACCGGTGTCCTTGATGACATGATTGAATTGTCAGCAAAGGTAAAGCTGCTTGGCCAGATTGCGGCTGCCGTTATAGTAGTTGTGTGGGGCGGAATGGACATTGAGTTCATTAACCTTCCATTTGAAGGGCGCCTTGAAATGGGTGCATTCAGCATCCCGATGACGATCCTTTGGATTGTCGGCGTCACCAATGCAATCAATCTGATCGACGGCCTGGATGGCCTTGCCGCAGGCGTATCATCTATCGCGCTCATTACCATTTCAGGAATGGCTATGATTATGGGCAATGGATTCGTGGTTGCCATGGCAGGAATTGTCCTCGCCAGTACGCTCGGCTTCCTGATCTACAACTTCCATCCTGCCAAGATTTTCATGGGGGATACGGGGGCGCTTTTCCTTGGCTACATGATTGGAGTCTTATCACTGCTGGGATTCAAGAACATAACAGTGATTTCGTTCATCGTTCCTGTTATTATCCTCGGTGTACCGATTTCTGATACATTCTTTGCCATCATCCGCAGGATCGTGAATAAAAAGCCACTTTCTGCACCGGATAAATCGCATTTGCATCACTGCCTGCTCAGGCTTGGGTATACTCATCGCCAGACAGTGCTGATTATTTATGCAATGGCAGCCTTCTTCGGCCTGTCAGCTATTATCTTGTCCCAGGCTAAGATGTGGGGCGGTTTCATCTATATTGCCATCCTGCTGGTCATCATCGAAGTGTTTGTTGAGAAAATCGGACTGGTTGGAAAAGACTACAAACCGCTGTTAAAGAGCTATCACAAAATCAGATACTCAACAGTAAGGAACCGATAATAAGAATGAAAAAAGGGCATACTCGAAAGAGTGGCCCTTTTTTATATGGATTTATTTTGTGCTGCTTCCCATTGCTTGATTTTTCCTTCTATAAAAGAAATATACTTATTGTCCTTCTGCAGCTCAAAAATAATCAAAGATCTTTTCATATAAGATTTGGCCCTTTCATAATCGGCCTGCAGCTCATAATTATAGCCAATATGGTAATGAAGCTCCCCTAGAAGGAAGAGATCCTCGTTTTCAATGCACCATTGGATGGCTTCTTTGCAGTAGTCGATGGAAGACTTGAACCGATCGAGCCTAGTGAGTACACGTGCAGTATTGTAAAAGAGCCTTGTTTTAATGGAGACGTCTTGAATAAGGGGAAGTAAAGATAGCTGAACCCTGCCATGCTCATAAATTTCAAGGGCAGCTTCAAGCTTTTCCTCTTCAAAATAGATGATTCCTTTGCTGATGGCTATCTCTATTTCTCTCTCGGTCCATACTTTGTCATGCGTCAGCTCGACAGCATGGTCAAAATAAACTAATGCAGAGGAGACATCTTTATCTAAATAATATGAAGCAATCCCTTTATGCCATAAAAGTAATTGTAAATTTCTCCTGTTATGAGCAAAAAGAGGATTCTTTTCTTCTGTTTTTACTATTTGCTTAATTTCATCATAATAGAACTTTCTCCTTGCAATTTTTAATTGCTGACTGACTTCTTTTACATAATCGAGCCGTGGGGTTGTTCCGATATCAAAAAAGTAGTTGACATCAACTCCCAGCCGCTGTGAAATTAAATAAAGAGTTGAGGCATAAGGATATACATCTCCTTTTTCAATTTTACTGATCTGTGCCTGGGTACATATTTCTGCAGCAAGCTCTTTTTGAGATAATCCCAACAATTTTCTGAGTTCCTTTATCTTACTCCCGATAGCCGAAAAATCCATGTAAATGCTCCCCCTAAATATTCCTACAATTATATTTTTTTTTAGCAATAGTCTAAATATAGAGATTAAATAGGAAAAACTAAGTATAATAGGCTGAAATAATAAATATGCAACATTTAATTTTGTGGTTAAATAGAACTGGAAGAACAAATAAGATTCAAAAATATAAGGAGGGCTTATTCCCATGAAAAAACGTTTATTTGCTGTAATTGCAGCTCTAACTCTAATTCTAGGTGTAGGTGTTGCTGCTAACGCGGGCAATAACAGCGGAGGTCCAATCCATACTCTTGAACTTCCTTCTATCCACTGATTGCATCCCCCCATTTCTTAACAATAAATCTCTCGAACTGCCCTACCAAACTAGGGTGGTTCTTTTTTATTTCCATTTTAACATACTAAAGAAAAAATATGCTTATAGTTATATTTTTCTTCGTTTTGTTATTGCTTTAACAGGAAATGGAGCTGCAATAGGTTTAAATAACCGTATATACGAATTTCAAGTGATTTTTGGGTCTGTTATAGTATAGAAAACACTTGAAAGAGGTGTCCTATGGAACGTGAGCTGGATATGCAAATTTTGCCGTCTTTTTGTGATGAAGAATGTGCCATTGTCTTTTCGTTTCAGTTCAAGGCCAGGCAGCAAAAAATTGGTGAAGCTGTCATTTATACTTGCTCAGGGGAACAGCAGGATCAGGACACAAAACAACTTTCATCAGGATATACACTGAGAACAGAATATACAGAAGGATTTCCTGTGAATAATATTGCGTACATCAGGGAATTTTCCGTTATGGAGGAGTACAAGCAGAAGTCATACAGAGATCTGCTTGATTTTTTGAAGGTTATTGGTATAAAAGATTGCATCTATGAGGCGGGTTCATGGATAGGGGAGCTGCAAGCTTTGGCTGAGGGATGAGGATCCTCTCCGGCAAAAATAAAAACGTCCTGACTGTGAACAGTAGGACGTTTTTTGAAAAGAATTAATAGCCATCTTCTTCGCTGCTGCTGCCGGCATCATAATCCGCGGCATCCGCATCGCCTTCACTTAGGGCATCTGCAGGGGCATCCGGATTATAATCCAGGTGTGATTTGAGAGTTTGCTTCACTTCCTCCAATGATGTCTGATCCAGCTGATAATAGTAGCCGGTATCTGTCCAATCATCGCTTCCTGCAAGGGTCAATGTTTCAATGTCAAGGCCGGTGCCGGCTGTGGCATAATCGATGAATGATTTCATTTCATCAAAAGACAGGTCGGTTGCCATATTATCTCCGACCGCTTCCATCACATCGCCATATTTGGTCAGCCCTTTGGCGGAAACGGCTTTGTTCATGATGGCCTTCAGGATTTCCTGCTGCCTCTTGCCGCGTTCGATGTCATTGTCCTGCTTTCTCGTCCTTGCCAGGGCAAGTGCTTCTTCTCCGTCCAGCTGCTGGAGGCCTGGCTGCAGGTTGATGGCATGGTTGTTGTCATGGGAGTCTTTTTCGCTTAGTGCATAAGGGACTTCTACATCAATGCCGCCAAGTGCGTCTACAACATCGATGAAGGCATTGAAATTCATTTTCACATAATAGTCGATCGGGATATCAAGCAGCCCTTCAACTGTTTCAATAGTGGACGGGACCCCGCCTTTTGCATGGGCATGCGTGATTTTGTCATTATAGCCGACAGAAGGGATATACACGTTTGAATCCCTTGGAATGCTTAATAGTTTTACAGATTTGGCTTTCTCATTAAAGGTTGCCACCATCAGGGCATCTGAACGTGAACTCTCCTGATAGTTGCGGACATCGCTGTCATCAACTCCGATGAAAAGGAGTGAGATGTTATCGATATCGGGATCGACCGGCTTCTCCCTTTTAGCTGATGTCCTTTCAACTGGCTGATAGGACTTGCCGGCGACATCCTGGGCCTTATTATAAAGAAAGGCTGCATAAGAAGTGGCGCCAAGAACGAGAACAAGCAGCGGGACAACAATCCATAGAAAGATCCTGCGGCGCTTTTTTCTCTTTTTCTGGACTTTATATACTTGTCTATTAGCAGACATCATTTTTCTCCTTTTGGTTAAAAGTTAATATGTGATAATTGGACATTTTTCAACAAATAAACCAAACTTAATTTTACAATCTTTTTGGCAGTTCGTAAAATGAATTTTTCACGAAGAGTCTATTTTTTATTGAGGAACTTCTTCTTCCAGGTAGAGGCTGGAACCTTCTGATATATCAGCTTGCCCGTTGGTCAGCTCTGTCATCCAATCGCTGAAGATAGCAGTCTTTCCTTCTTCTGCATATGTTTCGAATTCAACAGAATCAAGATAGTGGATTTCCTTGATGGGATAGACGGAGGAGCGGAGCTCATTTTCCAGCTTCCCAAGCCATGTGTATTCTACTTTTGTATGCATAACGCGCATAAGCCTTCTTTCAACGATACCGGCGGCCGCTATCCCTTCCGAGGCCGACTTGCCATAGGCACGGATAAGCCCGCCTGCTCCTAATTTTATTCCGCCGAAGTATCTTGTTATGACTGCAGCGGTATCTTTCAGGTCCTTTTTTTTCAGAACCTCCAGGATTGGGACCCCGGCCGTTCCGCTCGGCTCGCCATCGTCATTGGCCTTCTGAATCTGGTTATTCTCGCCGATCAGGTAAGCCGAGCAATTGTGTGTAGCGGTGCTGTGCTTTTTTTTGATCATTTGGATGAACTGCTGTGCTTCTTCTTCGGTTTCAGCCCTGGCTATATGTGCGATGAAGCGTGATTTTTGAATAATGATTTCGTGCTCTCCGTAATCCTTGACTGTTCTATAGTATGAAAGCATGTAAAAAGCTCCTTTCCTCAATCAGAAATCATATTGATTGAATAGAGTCTATCGCAAAGTTCATTATAAAGCGACAAAATGCCGAAGCTGTGTTTTTCATTTTATTGTAATCAAACTTTAATATAGGTGTATTTATTGCATGGTATAATGAAAATGTTATTCAAAAGAGCAAAAATGCTATTTGAGAATAGTATTTTGGGATTGTTTTTAAGCGGTTTTTCTGTTAAATAGCAGAAAGATTGTCAAAATATGCTGTTTAAATCATTTTCATCTAGGATATAAGACTTAGGAAGAAAATACAAGACTATGCCAAATTACCGAATTTTTCATTAATTTCCATGGTTTTCATAGATTACAGATAGAATAACCTGTCGATTCACGCTAAAATAGTGAAAGACATCGGTAGGGGTTACATAGCAGCGGCACGGGCTGAACCCATCTGCAGCAGATCTGTATATACGGAGCTGTCAGGTCATTCGTTTTCACTCCTGGGGGAATAATGATGAAGAAAAGATTTGATACAAAAACACTTGATTTTATACTGGAAAAAATGATAGAAACTGTCGACAGCAGCAAGGATGAAATTTTCAGGATTGGCGAGCAGTGCAGAAAAGACTACGAGACACTGGCTGATGAACTAAAAGCCGTAAAAGAAATGGTAGTCCGGACAATCGAAGAGGGCGATCAGCTTGAAGGGCAAACGAGATTTGCCAGAAAGAGGCTCTCTGAGGTCAGCATGCATTTCAAGGACTATACTGAACTGGAAGTAAGGGAGGCCTATGAAAAGGCCCATAAACTCCAGATGGAATTGTCTATGAACCGTCAGGCCGAGAAACAGCTGCGGGACCGCAGGGATGATATCGAAAGAAGGCTCATGGGTCTGACTGAGACGATTGAAAGAGCGGAAAACCTTGTTTCCCAGATCAATGTGGTCATGGATTACCTGATGAGTGACTTGAAGCAGATGGGTGAAGTCCTGGAAGATGCAAAGCTGAAGCAGGATTTTGGACTGAAAATCATTGGTGCCCAGGAGGAAGAGCGGAAAAGGCTGTCAAGGGAAATTCATGACGGACCGGCCCAGATGATGGCAAATGTCATGATGCGTTCAGATCTGGTAGAACGGATCTACCGTGAAAGGGGAGCGGATGAAGCTCTGGGAGAAATCCGCAGCCTGAAAAAAATGGTCCGCAATGCCCTCTATGAAGTGCGCAGGATCATCTATGATCTGCGTCCCATGGCATTGGATGACCTTGGCCTTGTCCCTACGCTCAAAAAATATCTTCAGACAATCGAAGAGTATCATAACAGCACCAGCATCACTTTCCAGAATATTGGAGAGGATAAAAGGCTTCCGCCTAAATACGAAGTGGCTCTTTTCAGGATGATCCAGGAATCGGTCCAGAATGCATTGAAGCATGCGGAAGCGAGGGAAATACAAGTCAAGCTTGAAATTAAGAAATCAAATGCTATAGCTGTTATAAAGGATAACGGCAAAGGCTTTGATATAAATGAGAAAAAAGATGAATCGTTTGGCCTCATAGGCATGAGGGAGAGAGTTGAATTACTCGAGGGGCAGCTGTCGATAGATTCAAAGTTTAATACTGGGACAGTTGTGCTTATCCAGATTCCTTTAAACCAATGAAGCCTGTAAAAATGCTGTACACAAAAATAGATAAACACATACCGGAGATTTAGGGAGGCGTAACAATGACTACAAAAATCGTCATTATTGATGACCATCAGCTGTTTAGAGAAGGGGTAAAGCGAATTCTGGATTTCGAAAGGACATTCGAGGTTGTAGCCGAGGGGGACGACGGCAATGAAGCTGTCGGACTGGTAGAGGAATATAATCCCGATGTTGTCATCATGGATATCAATATGCCGACAATCAACGGTGTGGAGGCGACAAAGCAGTTAGTTGAAAAATATCCGGATGCAAAGGTCATCATCCTTTCCATCCATGATGATGAAAACTATGTAACACATGCCCTGAAAACTGGAGCAAGCGGCTACCTGCTGAAGGAAATGGATGCCGATGCCCTTGTGGAAGCGGTCAAAGTGGTCGCTGACGGTGGCTCTTACCTGCATCCGAAAGTAACTCATAATCTTGTAAAAGAATACCGCCGCCTGGCATCTGACGAAACCGGCAGCGGAGAAGGATATACACAGGTGGAAATCCGCCGTCCGCTTCATCTGCTGACCCGCCGGGAATGCGAAGTCCTTCAGCTCCTGGCTGACGGAAAAAGCAACCGCGGCATCGGTGAAGCACTGTTCATCAGTGAAAAAACAGTTAAAAACCATGTGAGCAATATTCTGCAGAAAATGAATGTGAACGACCGTACCCAGGCAGTTGTTGTAGCCATCAAAAACGGCTGGGTGGAAGTAAGATAATGAAGGCACGCTTCGGCGTGCTTTTTTGTATGGGAAGAAAAATCTGCGGAGTGGTGCAGGTACATATTTTGTTTAAGCCTGCTTAAGAGAAGGTCCCTGCTGAGTCAGACAGATTAGCTTCATAAGTCCCGAAAGAGGTCGCGTTTGTCATTTTAATGTAATGCAAAAGTATTTAAATAATTGTTTACAATTTATGTAATTGTGTGTTAAATATAGGATAAAAGTATTGGATGGAGGTTTTGCTAAATTATGTCCAGCCTGCTGCTTTTATCAGATGAGAATTTGTTCAAAGTTTTTGAAGATGCTCTGGTGTGCAATGTAGACACTGACTTTATTGAACTGATTGCCGATGAAATCAACCGGAGGCAGCTTTCGCATCTTCTGCCAATGGCCTCTACTTATTAATAGTCTTACAGGCTGCCCCTTTTATTGATGCTTCCCCTAATACCATGCTATTTTTCTCCCTAGGATTTTACCTTGTTTTCATATAAAATATAAATTGGACATATATGTAGAGAAAAAACAAAGGATGGTACTCTTTATATGAGAACAGCCGTAGTAACAGACAGTACTGCTTACATCCCGAAGGATCTGCGGGATCGACTGAACATACATATGATCCCTCTCAGTGTTATATTCGGAAATGAAACATACGAGGAAGAGGTAGAAATTACAGCAGAAGCATTTTATGAAGAAGTGAAGCATAAGGAGCTCCCGACGACCTCACAGCCGTCTACGGGCCAATTCGTGAAGCTGTTTGAAAAATTAGCGGCCGACTATGATGCTGTCATCAGCATCCATCTGTCGAGCGGCATCAGCGGCACCTATCAGGGAGCCGTCACAGCAGGCAGTATGGTCGAAGGGATAAAGGCTTATCCGTTCGATTCCGAAATCAGCTGCATGGTCCAGGGCTTTTATGTCATTGAAGCGGCAGAAATGGCAGCGGAAGGAAGGGACCCGCAGGACATCATGGCACGTCTGGAGGAAATGAAGAATTCAGTCCGGGCCTACTTCATGGTCGACGACCTTTCCCACCTCCAGCGCGGCGGCCGTCTTTCAAGCGCCCAGGCACTGATCGGAAGCCTGCTTCAAGTTAAGCCGCTCCTTCATTTCCAGGACAAGGTCATCGTGCCATTTGAAAAAATCCGCACACGCAAAAAAGCGATGAAGCGGATTGCCGACCTTCTTGGCGATGCTGCTGCCGGCGGCGGTGAATACCGTGCCGTCATCATCCACGCGAACCGCGAGCAGGAAGCCTATGACTGGAAAGCAGAGCTTGAAAAAGAGCTGCCGAACGTCGAATTTATGATCGGCTATTTCGGCCCGGTCATCGGCACGCATCTAGGCGAAGGGTCTATGGGGCTTGGTTGGTATAAGAAATAAAAAATGCCGCTCCGGATTTATCGGAGCGGCTAGTTTTACTTTGTTAGTGCATCAGTCAGGTTAGGCACAATTTGCTTTTTACGTGAAACAACACCCTGCAGGACAGCCTTGTCATCCGCAAGCACCACATTGAATGCTTTCTCGACAGCAGCTGTTTCCTTACCGAGCGCAAGCGCTACAGAATCGTTCGTCAGGATATTCGTTGCAACAAACAGGAACAGATCCAGTCCTTTTTCCTCGATCGTGCTGTTAATTACCGCGCGCAATTCCTCTTCCATCGCAAACACATCGTTTGTATCAACGGCGTTCACCTGCGCCACTTCCACTTTAGCAGAACCCATCTGGAATTCCTTCGCATCCAGGCTGACAAGCTGTGCAGCAGACTTATCGCTAAGGTCAGCACCAGCCTTCAGCATTTCAAGGCCATACTCTTCCGCATCAACGCCAGCGATTTCTGCAAGCTCATGTGCCGCTTTCACATCTTCGTCCGTGCAAGTCGGTGATTTGAACAGAAGGGAGTCAGAAATGATTGCAGACAGCATCAGGCCAGCGATATTTTGCGGTATGCTCTTTCCGTTTTCCTTGTACATTTTATTCAGAATCGTAGCAGTACAGCCGACAGGCTCGCAGCGATAGTACAAAGGATCACTTGTTTCAAAGTTAGCGATACGGTGGTGGTCGATAACCTCAGCCACACGCACATTCTCGATTCCGTCCGCACTCTGCTGGCGCTCGTTGTGGTCTACAAGGATAACTGTCTGCGCTTCATCAGCCGCATTGCTGATCAGGCGGGGAGCTTCAGCGTTGAACTTTGTCAGCGCATGCTGAGTTTCGCCGTTGATTTCACCAAGTCGCACAGCTTCAACTTCCTGACCAAGCTGCGTCTTCAGGTCTGCATAGGCCAAGGCTGAGCAGATTGTGTCTGTATCTGGGTTTTTATGTCCGAAAATTAATGTTTTTTCCATATGTAAATCTCCTTTTTAGGTGGATTCTTCATGGTTTATTATAGAGGAAATGTTGGGGGGAATCTAGGGGGAGAGTTTGGGGTTGTGGGGGCGGTTGGGCGGTATTTGGGGTGGAGTATACTGTGGAGTGGGGGAGTTGCGGTTTGAGGAGGGGTGCTGCTGATAAAAGAGGGGGGCCAAAAAGGGAGTTGCTAATATATTGGGGAAGCTGCTAGTAAATACTGAAAGTTGCTAGTATATGGGGAAAGTTGCTAATAAAAGAGAAAAGTTGCTAATAAATCGGGGAAGTTGCTAATAAGAGGGGAAGGCGGCATCTCGCGGTGAAGATAGCTGAAAGCCGAGGTCGCAAATATATCGGGAAAGTCGCAAATAAAAGCTTGAACTCGCAAATAAAATGAAAAAGTCGCAAATAAAACTCAAAACTCGCAAACATATCCAAAATCCCGCAAATAAACAGGAAAGGATGATTAGCTTTGAAGTTCAAAATCCAAGAAGGGCGCCTCATCCAGGACCCAAATGGCACACCAATCTCCAAACTGGCTGAAATTCCGGCCATTCCGCTTAATCCAGCCTTCAAACCGGACCAAAAACTGGCCGAAATGCTCACCGGCAAGCAGCTCCTCGCAGACGAAATCCCCTTCACATCAAAAGAAATCGACCAGCACTACCAAAACGGCCACCTCATCTACCGCCCAGGCATCCTCCTCACCGGCAAAAAGCCCCAATGTGCCCGATGCGGCAATACACACTCTCACCTTTTCGCCAAATTCCCCTGCGCCCGCTGCGGCGAAGATTGCCTTTACTGCCGGAGCTGCATTATGATGGGCCGGGTCAGCACCTGCACTCCGCTCATCAGCTGGCAGGGCCCGCAGCCAGTCCTTCTCACACCAAACATCTATCTCAATTGGCCAGGCGAACTTTCCCCAGGACAGCAGGCTGCCTCGGACCTAACAATAACAGCAATCCAGCAAAACAAAGAACTCTTAATATGGGCCGTTTGCGGCGCGGGAAAAACCGAGGTGCTGTTCGCAGGCATCAGCCATGCCCTCCAAGCCGGCAAAAGAGTCTGCTTCGCCACACCCCGGACAGATGTGGTACTTGAGCTCACCCCACGCCTGAAAAAAGTATTCCCTGAAATAAATGTAGCTTCCCTCTACGGCGGCAGCGAGGATCGCCATCTTTATGCCCCGCTCACCATCGCTACGACCCACCAGCTGTTCCGATTCCGGCAGGCATTCGACACTGTCATCCTGGACGAGGTTGACGCTTTCCCTTATTCGGTTGACACAGGCCTGCAATACGCCGTACAGCAGGCAAGAAAGCCGGAGTCATCCATGATCTATCTCACCGCCACACCAAACCAGAAATGGCAAAAAGACTGCTTCTCCGGAAAGAAAGATTACATTACTATCCCGGCCCGCTACCACCGCCATCCGCTTCCTGTCCCGGAATACCGCTGGTGCGGAAATTGGGAGAACCTTTTAAAAAAAGGCCGCCTGCCCTCTCCGGTCATCAGCTGGATCAGCCGCCGCATCCAAACCTCCAAACAGATCCTCCTGTTTTTCCCACGCATCGACATCATGGAAGCCGCATTGCCCCTAACACAAAAACTCCACCAACAGACCGATTCCGTCCATGCCGGGGACCCGGACCGCAAAACTAAAATCCAAAAAATGCGCAATAAAGAAACACAGATCCTCCTAACCACCACCATCCTCGAAAGAGGCGTAACGTTTCCGAATATCGACGCAGCTGTCATTGGCGCCGACCACCACGTATTTACCGAAAGCGCTCTGGTCCAAATCTCCGGCCGGGTTGGCAGGAGTGCCGATTATCCCCGCGGCACCATCACCTTTTTCCACTTCGGCAAAACAGAAGAAATGATTAAAGCCAAAAATCAGATCATGAGAATGAACAGGGAAGCTAAACGAAGGGGGCTGATTATGTATGAATCTTTTCCCCGCTGACTATTGCCTGATTTGCCACTCAGAGATTGAGCAGGAAATCGGCTGGGTTAAGCTGCTGCTGAGAACCGGGAAACAAGTGGTGTGTTCTGAATGCAGGGGGAAGCTGCAATTGATTGAAGGAGAGCGCTGCCTTGTCTGCGGCAGGCCCTTTGCCGGAATGGATCCGCTTTTTATAAAAGAAAAGCAGTGCCTGGATTGTGTCAGGTGGGAGAAATCCCCTGAGTGGAAAGAAGTTCTGAGGAAAAACACTTCACTATATGAGTATAATGCGTTCATGCAGGAAGTAATGGCCCGCTATAAGTATAGGGGGGATTACGCGCTGGCCGCAGTCTTTGCGGATGAACTCAGAAAGGTGCTCGGCAAAGAGAAGCCTGACTATATAGTGCCGATTCCGCTGAGCGAAAAGCGCCTCTGCGAAAGAGGCTTTAACCAGACAGAGGCCCTGATCAAAACAGCCGGCTATTTTCCTTCCAGCCTCCTCGTTCGGACGCACTCTGAAAAGCAGTCAAAGAAAACAAGGAATGAGCGAATCTACCTTCAGCAGGTATTCGGTTTGAAAGAAGAAACCGGTCTCCTTTCTAAACATATCCTTCTAATTGACGATATTTATACCACAGGATCAACTTTACGGCATGCCGCCATTATCCTTAAACAGCAAGGAGCAGAAAGCATCAGCTCCATCACCATTGCAAGGGGATAAAAAATGTTCAAAAAAATGGCATTTCTTTCAGGCATGCTGCAGGCTATAATGTAAGTAAAACTGCAATTGGAAATGTGAGGGAGCAAGAAGTGGCTGAATTATCAAACTGTCCTAACTGCGGCGAGTTATTTGTGCGGAATCAATTCCGTGAAGTGTGCCAAAGCTGCTGGAAGGATGAAGAAAAGGCATTTGAAACGGTTTACCAGTACATCCGTAAACGGGAAAACCGGGCTGCGACGATAGTCCAGGTAGAAGATGCCACAAATGTAGATGAAGACCTGATCTTAAAATTCATCAGGACGGGAAGGCTGAAAATCACCCAATTCCCTAATCTTGGCTATCCATGCGATAAATGCGGGGCCATTATCCGTGAAGGCAAGCTGTGCACAAAATGCAAGGATTCTCTGATTAAAGGCATCAATGCCCACAATGAGGAAGAAGAGCGCAAACGCGAGCGGGCTGAAAGAGAGAAAAATAGTACCTATTTTTCTTGTGAACCAAAGGAACAATAGCCGTAACTTCTAGGCTGTATGAACTATTCATACAGCTTTTCAGCATTTTTTCAATGTAATTTTTACTAATTTGTGCGTATTGTTTAAAGTTTAGGCCGTTATGGCCGATAATAGAGGTAAAGACAATTGGCTTGGCAAGAAAGAGAGGGAAAAATAATGAAGATCAATCAGAATTTCGGAGCTTCAGGAATCAACCCGTACAAACGCCAGTTAAACAACATGGATAACCAAAGCAAAGAAACGAAGAAAACAGATAAAGTGGAAATCTCATCTGCGGCCAAGGAAATGCAGCAGGTCTCCCAGCTGACGGCGAAACGCCAGGCGAAAGTGGAAGAACTGAAGCTTCAGGTGCAGAACGGAACGTACCAAGTGGACGCAAAAGAAACGGCGAAAAGCATCCTAAAATTTTATGGCAAAGAATAAAATCAATACACTTCTGTATTGATTTTTCTTTTATACCGGATTCCGCAGGGCTGTTTCCATGCCCGGGCGGCCTAATTTTCGATATAAGCGGAGTGTGAATAGCATGCAGGTTAAAAATGACTCTCCAGTTTCCTCTTTTATTGCCGAACCTAAATCCCTTGATCTGAAAAAAGGGAGCGTCTTTCAGGCGGTTGTAAAGGAGCGGCTTCCTAATAATGAAGCGCTTCTGCAGGTGAAGGGACAGGATATTAAGGTGAAAGTAGATGGAGAACTCCCCAAGGGGAATAGGGTATCCGTTGAGGTCTCCAGCACAGAAGGCGCTTTGCCGACTGTAAAAGCAGCCCAGCCCGCTAATGCGGCTGCCGGGCAGGAAACACAAGCAGCGGAAGAAACAGAGGCTCTCCTCAATGCAAAAGGGGAAGCAGGCAGGGCAGTTTCATTGCTGGGGGAAAAAGGCATAGCGGTTTCAAGGCAGGAAGCCAAGGATATTGCAGCTTTTATGAATAAAAGCCAAGGATCGTTTGATCAAAAGATGGAAACCCTGGCCGCCATGGGGAGGAAGGGCCTTGAGTATACCCCTGACCAAATGAAGGCAGTTCACGAGGCACTCCACGGACCAGGAGTAAGCCGGCCCTTAGAGCAGCTTGCGGGCAGGCCAAGAGAGCGCAGGCCTGTTGACGCGAGTGTCTTTAATCATAGAGCAACCAGAGGTCAATCTGACCTGAAAGAAATGCTTAGAAGAATGAAAGCTGCAGAAGCGTCATTGCCGGATTCATTGAAAAAGCTGCTTGCACAATCGAGGCAGATCAGCCAGGCGGCAGACCAGAAGATCCTTGAGGCTGTAAAGGTGCTGCAGGATGCCAGGCTGCTGCAGACAGTCAAGGAAATGCTATCAGCCAATGCTTCAATCGCGAGCATCACTGACTATATTAAAAGCCAGTCTGATGGAGCTGTCCTTGATTCTATTGTGCTAAAGAGCTTGAATGATGGGATGAAGCTGGAGGCGATTGCCCTTCAAAATCTTAAAGCGGCAAATGCTCCTGAGAGCGGCCCTTCTATTCCAAACAGTCTGCAGACCAGCTTGAAAGCAGTCCAGAAAAATCCTGATATTCAAGAGGTATTGTCCAATATAAGAACTCAGCTTCCGGTGTCTGGTGAGCTGACAGAATCACAGATTGGACAGCTGGAAGAGGTTCTCGGAAAAGCTGGTGATCTGGCAGACAAAGGCAGGGAGCTCGCTGCCAGGCAGGAGCTGATGAAGGTGCTGGACGGGTTCACGAGGGAGAGTATTCCCGCCGCCGTGCCAAGCCAAGCAGATGAATCAGGCGAAGAAGCGCTCCAGCTAAGCGAGGAATTCATCTCTTCCCTTCCTGCTCAATCAAAGGATTTTATTGTAACCGAGATAACGAAAAAAATGTCGCAGCTGAGCATTGATTTCAAGCAGATTAAAAGGGATATCGGCAAAAATCTGCAGACGGTTGAAAAGCTGATCGACCAGTTCCAGAACCGGTCCGTTCCCCAGGCAAAGCCGCTGCTTGAAAATACAATCAAGCAGCTTGATAATGCGATTTTAAAGAGCGATGTGATGCTCTATACCGATATGTCGACCGAGAAAAAACTGCTGAAGGCAAGCACTCAGCTTGCGGAAGCAAAGAGGATGCTCGAAAAAGGTGAGGTTTCGAATGCTTCCAGGGTTGTCAGCGAAGTGAGGAATATGGTGGACAAGCTTATTTTCAAACCATCAGATGTCCGCGTCCAGCATTTTGTGTCAAAGCAGCTGCTTCAGCTCGAACAGCCTGGGCTGCAGCAGCTGGCTGCATCTTATGAAAACTCTTTGCATGCAGCGAAGGAAATGCCTTCAGGCAGACAGATTCTTGAGCATATGAGGAATCTGGGGCTGACTTATGAGTCTGACCAGGCGCAAGCCTTGGTGCAAAAGGGAAAGGCAGATGCCGATTCCACACTTAAAGGGGCTATGCTGAAGCTGATGCAGAATGAAGGAGACCATCAGATGGCACAGAAAGCGGATCAGCTCACGGCTAATCTGACAGGCCAGCAGCTTTTGAGCAAAAGCGATCCATCCGGCCTCCAGACCATGATGCTGACCATTCCATACCTCCTCCAGGACAAAGCGGAGGATGTGAAGGTGTTTATTCAATCGAAAAATAATGAAGAGCAAATAGACTGGGAGAATTGCAGCCTCTATTTTCTATTGGAAACAAAGAAGCTCGGCGATGTTGGGATCCTGTTATCAGCGGTTGACCGGACACTCTCCCTGACCATAAAAAATGATAGCCCAGCATTCAAAGAGAAGATTGAGCCATTGGCAGTCATGGCGCAGGATAAGCTGAAGGAAATCGGATACAATGTCGGAAAAATCCAATTCACCCCGTTTACTGCAGCTGATTCCGCAACGAGTGAGAAGGAAGCGGCAGCGGCCAAGACAAAGACTCCTGGCTTCTCCGAGAGAGGATATGATTTCACGATATGACCACACAATTTTTTAACCAAAAAAGACGCGCATTGGTAAATGGCCCCACAGCTGCCGTGCTCCGCTTTGATGGCCAGGAGGGTTCGGCACCCACAGTCGTTGCTCAGGGGAAAGGCCATCTTGCCATGAAAATCATGGAGCTGGCCAGGCAGAATGATGTGCATATGCAGGAGGACGCCGGCCTCCTCCAAAACCTTCTTGACGTAGATCTCGGCGGAAATATACCGCCCCAGCTTTACTCTGTCATTGCAGAAGTTTTTCTTCTGCTGGAAGAAATGGAGAAAAACTATTAAGATCCTAAGGCTCAGGCCGATAAAAACAGTGAGAATCAAAGTGCTTGCCATACAGGAGGAAAAACGGTGGAGTTTCTAACTGAGGAATATATTATGCAGAAGAATTCCCAGGAGCTGACCTCGCTTCTATATGAAGCCCTGCTCAGCAATCTGGAGAATTCCATCCAAGCTATTGAAGATAAAGACTATATGTCTGCCAATAAAATGCTGCAGAAAGTGAATGATATCCTGTACCGTCTGGGAGCCGGCCTCAATTATAATGCCGGTATCATATCGGACCAGCTGGACCATCTTTACAATTATATGGCGGACAGTGTCATAGAAGCCAACAGGCAAAAAGATATCCCGGCAATAAAGGAAATCATCGGCATCGCAGAGATGCTGGCGGGTGCCTGGAATCAGTCGATTAAGAAGAAGCCTGACCAGCTGCAAAGAAAAAGCATGGCCAGGGCCAATGCCTACGAACAAAACGTTATGGTGCTGGAAAAAGCAGACAGCACAGCTGAAAGGGGAAGTTATTAATGAGGATCAATCATAATATCCAGGCATTGAATGCCTATCGGAACCTGTCACAAACCATGAACAGCACTTCCAAAAGCCTGGAGAAGCTCTCCTCCGGCCTAAGAATCAATAAAGCAGCCGACGATGCAGCCGGTCTGGCTATCTCGGAAAAAATGCGCTCGCAGATCCGAGGCCTTGATATGGCTGAAAGGAATACTCTTGATGCTATTTCATTGGTACAGACAGCTGAAGGCGCTTTGAATGAGGTTCACAGCATCCTTCAGCGGATGAGGGAGCTTTCGGTTCAGGCGTCGAACGGGACCCTGGAGGATACCGATCGAGAGGCAGTCCAATCTGAAGTGAAACAACTTATAGATGAAGTTGATCGTATTGCGGATAAGACTCAATTTAATCAAAAGAATCTTCTTGACGGCAGCGGAGGAGCGCTTACGTTCCAAATTGGTGCAAATCAGGGAGAGACTCTAGACATTACTATTGGTGCCATGGATTCAGGTGCCTTATCAATTAACGCGGCTGATGTTAGTACTTCAGCCGGTGCACAAAATGCTATCAATTTATTTGAAACTGCTATTCAAAAAGTGTCAGCGGAACGAAGCAAGCTGGGGTCCTTCCAAAACCGCCTTGAACACACAACAACCAACCTGCAGACCGCAAATGAAAACCTTACTTCTGCTGAATCACGTATCAGAGATCTGGATATGGCTGAAGAGATGGCGAACTTTACAAGGAATAATATCCTGAACCAGGCTGGCCAGGCAATGCTTGCGCAGGCAAATCAGCTTCCGCAGGGAATTCTGCAGCTATTGAAGTAATTTTCAAGAGGAGTGAGTCAAAACGGCTTCTCCTCTTTTCTATTTGACTTAATTCTTTTACAATAAGAGTAGAATAATTCAGGTGGTGGCTAAGAACGTGGAAGTTCAAAGAGTGAATAAGACTGGTATACATGCTGTCCAGAAGAAGGAAGAAGCAGCCTCAGGATCTATCTCTTTCACGGAAGTGATGGGGAGCAAACGCCAGAATCTTGTTTATGAAAAAATGACACAGATGGTCAGGGATATAGAAGATCAGGGAAAGGTGCTGGCTGAGTCCCGGACAATCGATGATCTTAAGAAATATAAGAAGCTTGTGAAGCAGTTTATGGATGATGCAGTAAAAAATGGCCTGGAGCTTGAAGACCAGCGCGGGTTTAACCGCCGCGGAAGGACGAAGGTTTATAAGATCGTCAAGGAAGTAGATAAGAAGCTGATTGACTTGACTAATGCTGTATTAGAGAAAGAGAAAAACGGATTGAATATTCTAAGCCTTGTCGGTGAAATAAAAGGGATGCTTGTTAATATCTATACTTGATGGATATTTAGGAAAAGCTATAAATATTTTAAATATAATGTCGATAATAAGCGTAGCGGCAATTGAAAATCAGTAGAGTACTTTACTGATTTTCTTTTTTGCCTGAGCTTTGTCGGATAGAAAGGCGGAGAGGTTTTGTCAGCCCAAGCTTTAATAGAGGTACTGAAGAAACAGCTTAAGCTGCATGGAAGCCTGCTTCAGCTTGCACAGGAGAAAACCGGGATACTAAAAAAAGGTGAACTGGATGCACTAAATGAAGCAATGAAAAATGAGCAGAAGCATATAGCGGCCATTCAGCTTCTTGAAAACAAAAGGGGGCAGATTGTTGCCGGAATGATTCCAGGCAAGCAGAATGCTTCCCTGCAGGACTGTATGCCCCATCTTTCCCCAGAGGAGAGGGAGGAAGCAGAACACATCCAGCACCAGCTTGCAGGTCTCTTGTTTGAGCTGAAGTATTTAAATGAGCTGAACCAGAGTTTAATTGATCAATCGATGCAGTATGTATTTATGAACTTGGATTTACTGATGCCAAGTGATAGGGTGAATTATCAAAAAGATCCAGATGATGAAGACGCAGGGCCGAGTATATCTTTATTTGATTCTAAGGCCTGATGATATAGAGGAGGGAAAGATATGGTTTCAACTTTCCACGGGCTGGAAACGGCCAAAAGAGGGATGTTTACCCAGCAAAGCGCTTTGTTTGTAACAGGGCATAATATTGCTAATGCAAATACTCCAGGATATTCAAGGCAGAGAGTTAATTTTGTGCAAACAGATGCTTTTCCCACAGCATCCATGAACCGTGCACAGATTCCAGGCCAGCTTGGAACCGGGGTGAAGGCCGGGGCCATTGAAAGGATACGGGAGTCGTTCCTGGATGTTCAGTTCCGCGGCGAGCAGAGCAAGCTTGGCTATTGGGAGTCAAGAGCAACAGCTCTTAGTAAAATGGAGGATATCATGAACGAGCCTTCAAAAAATGGCTTATCCGCGGTAATGGGTGAGTTCTGGCAGTCTCTGCAGGATCTGTCAACATATCCTGAAAATGAGGGGACCAGGCAGGTTGTGCTTCAGCGCGGACAGGCTGTGGTGGACACCTTCCATCACCTCAATGACTCGCTGACTTCGATAAAAGATGATTTCAAAAATGAAATCGGGGTAAACCTGAAGGAAATTAATTCATTATTGAAGCAGATCGGCGATCTCAACCAGCAGATCGGCGAGGTAGAGCCTCATGGCTATCTTCCTAATGATCTGTATGATCAGCGTGACCTGCTCGTAGATCAGCTTTCCAAACATCTTACAGTCGAGGTGGAAAAGACTTCGTCTGGAGGGCAATCATTAAAGGTTGCTGAAGGGCAGTATAATATTAAGCTTGTAAAGGCTGACGGGTCCAAGGTGGATTTAGTGACTGGGTCTGATTTTAAACAGCTTGGGTTTCCTGGGGCCGATGGATTGACTTATGATGTCCCATCACCTGGAGTTAAAGAGCTTACCATATACGATTCGGAAGGCAAAACTGCTTCCGAGGCGCTAAGTTTCCTGGATGCCGCCAGCGGTGAAATCGTCTTTCCGAGCGGGAAGCTTAAAGGGCTTATAGAATCCTATGGATATATTGGTTCTAATGGCAGTGATGTTAAAGGTATTTATCCGGATGCACTTGATAATCTCGATAAAATGGCGTATTCCTTTGGAAAGATTTTCAATGAAATCCACTCAAAAGGATTTACGCTGGATGGCTCAAATGGCACTGCAGATTTCTTTACCTTTAGCTCAGGCACATATAAGGGTGCTGCCAAAGGAATCGGATTAGGCAATATGAAGCCGACTGACATTGCAGCCTCTACCAAAAAAACAACAGATGCAAACGGTGATGAAAAGGTTGATGCCGGGGATGGCAAGAATGCCCTGAATCTATCGAATATTTCCGGCATGCTGCTTTCCAGCACCAGTCAAAAACTCGAAGGATTGAATGAGACTGTTGACTTGTCTTCTCTTAGTGAAATTAAAACAGGGACGATCAATTCCTTCTATGAGGGAATGACAGGGCAGCTTGGGGTAGATGCCCTTCAGGCAAACCGCCTTACACAGAACAGCCAGATTCTGAGCGATGCAGTTGAAAAAAACAGGCAGTCTGTCAGCTCTGTATCCCTGGATGAGGAAATGACAAATTTAATTAAATTCCAGCATGCCTATAATGCAGCTGCCCGGCAGATCACCATTGTGGATGAGCTCCTTGATAAAGTGATCAATGGAATGGGCGTAGGCGGAAGATGAGGAGGGTGATTGAATAATGCGTGTAACCCAATCTATGCTTTCTAGTAATATGCTATCAAACCTGGGCAGGAGCTTTGAAAGGCTGAGCACTTACCAGGATCAAATATCCAGCCAAAAGAAAATAACAAGACCATCTGACGACCCAGTTGTAGCAATGAAGGGGATCACCTACCGCCGAAATCTGCAGGAGGTACAGCAGTTTAAAAGAAACTTTTCTGAAGCTTATAACTGGACAGACAACTCTGATGCTTCTCTTGATAAAGCGGGACAGGCCATGCAGCGTATCCGTGAACTGGTTGTCCAGGCCAGCAGCGATACCTATGATGGATCGCAAAGGGACTCGATCAGCCAGGAAATTTCCCAGCTAAAACAGCATTTAGCCGAAATTGCCAATACGAAGGTTGGCGATAAGTACATCTTTAACGGCACAAACACGCTCAATAAACCGGTAGACATAGATGCAGATCCGGCTGTTGTTTCTAACAATACGAACCCAGTTCAAATCGAACTCTCAAAAGGAGTCTATATCTCTGTAAATGTAAATCCCGCTGACGTGTTCAGCGCAGATATGTTCAAGGATATACAGGATCTGATTGATGGTCTGGAGAACCCGGCTTCAGATGGGAATGCCCTTAATTCCTTTTTAGGAAAGGTCGATTCACATTTGAGCAATATTACCAATGCCCGTTCAGATCTAGGAGCAAGGGTTAACCGGATTGAATTGATGGAAGAACGGGTCGACCAGCAGGAAATCATTTCACAGAAGGTCATGTCAGACAATGAAGACATCGACTTCGAAAAGGTCGTGACAGAGCTGCTCGCCCAGGAAAGTGCCCATCGTGCCGCTTTATCTGTCGGCTCCCGCATCATCCAGCCGACCTTAATGGACTTTTTAAGATAAAAGCTATCTATCAAGATAGCTTTTTTTAATAAGAGGTGATAGTATGCAAATTCCGCAAATCCGAATGCAGTCAACATCAGCTAAAATTGAAATTAGCAGCACACCGGCACAGCAGACAATACAGCAGCCAAAGGCCGTACAGCATATCGAGCAGCCACAGGCAGAAATGTCCATTGAAACGATTCCCGGCCAGCTGTCAATTGACCAGACAGCTGCATGGGAGTCAATGGATATTAAGCATATCTTCCGAAGAATTGAAGAAAGTGCCCAGAGAGGCTATAGTGCTGTATTAAGCGGCATGGCCAGGACTGCCTCAGAAGGCGATGAGCTCATGGCGATAGAAAATGGAGGAAGTGCCATTGCAAGCCAGGCAAGCCGCAACAGCGCTCTTATGAATTACGATTATAACATTGGCTTTGTGCCTCCTCCCTTCAGCGTAAAGATAAACTATATGCCGGGCAAGGCCTCCATCTATGCACAGGCGAAGCAGCCGATCATCCAAACGGAAGTGCAAAAACCGATAATTGACTATAGGGCCGGGGAAGTAAGAACCAATCTGAGGCAGCAGGCAAGTCTGCAAATTGATGTCATAAATACCGAAATTTAAGGAAAATTAGGTAAAGGAACGTGAATAATGAATATACAAACGAAATATCAAGGCGAAGTTGAAATTGCTGACAAGGATATTTGGACCTTTAAAAATGGAATTCCCGGCTTTCAGGATGAACACCAGTTTGTCATCCTGCCTTTGCCGGAAAACGATATCTACGCTGTTTTCCAATCTGTCAAAACAGCAGGACTGGGCTTTATCATCGCCAACCCATTCTTCTTTTTCAAGGAATACAGCTTTGACCTGGATGAAGCAGCAATTGAGCAGCTGGGGCTGGAAAATGAAGCAGATACAATGGTGTACTCAATCCTGACCATCCAGGAACCATTTGAGAAAACAACCGCCAACCTACAGGCGCCGCTGGTATTCAACAAAAAGAATAACCAGGGTAAGCAGCTGATCCTGAATGATGGCAGCTACACAACCAAGCACAGAATCCTTCCGCAAAAAACGGAAAAGAGGTGAACCCATGCTAGTCCTGACCAGAAAAACAGGCGAAGCCATACAAATCGGTGATGAAATTGAACTGACCGTCCTTTCTATAAAAGGCGACCAAATTAAAATCGGCATCAATGCCCCAAAGAATATAGATATTCACCGGAAGGAAGTCTACCTGGACATAAAAGGGGAGAATGAGAGTGCCTCAAAAGCGATCAATCTGGCATCCATTTCCTTCCCGAAAAACAGCTGAAACAAAATATATCATTTTTATATAAATTTCTTTAAAAAATACTAAATAAATGAATCAATGGGCCGATATTATTAATGTAGCAGGGAAACAGGGCGGCCGACCTGATAACCCTGTAATAACAAATGGTTCACATGGACGTGAACTCGACATTCAAGGAGGAAAAACAAAATGAGAATTAATCATAATATTGCTGCTCTTAATACACACCGTCAATTGTCCAGTGCTACTAACGCACAAGCAAAATCTATGGAGAAGCTTTCTTCAGGTCTTCGCATCAACCGTGCGGGCGATGATGCAGCTGGTCTTGCAATCTCTGAAAAAATGCGTGGACAGATTCGCGGTTTAGATCAAGCGTCTCGTAATGCTCAAGATGGTATCTCTTTAATTCAAACTGCTGAAGGCGCATTGAATGAAACTCACTCAATCTTACAGCGTATGCGTGAGCTTTCTGTTCAATCTGCTAACGATACAAATACAACAACTGACCGTGGAGAATTACAAAAGGAATTCAACCAATTATCAAAAGAAGTAACACGTATCTCTGCAACAACTGAATTTAACACTCAGAAATTACTTGATGGTTCAGATGCTGACGGTAAAGTATTCCAAATTGGAGCTAATGCAGGACAAAGCTTAACTCTTACTATTGGTAAGATGGATGCGACTACTCTTGCTATCGGAACTGGAACTGATGAGTCAGATACAACTGGAATTGATATCTCAACTCAAACAGGTGCAGACGCTGCTATTACTCTAGTTAATTCTGCCATTGAAACTGTTTCTGCTGAGCGTTCTAAGCTTGGTGCATATCAAAACCGCCTAGAGCACACTATCAACAACCTTGGTACATCTTCTGAAAACCTGACTGCCGCTGAGTCTCGTATCCGTGACGTTGACATGGCTAAAGAGATGATGGAATCTACTAAAAATGGTATCCTTTCTCAAGCAGCTCAAGCTATGCTGGCTCAAGCTAACCAGCAGCCACAAGGCGTACTTCAATTACTTCGTTAATTGATCGTTCTATAAATTAGCTAAAAAGACCTTGTTATTCAAGGTCTTTTTAGTTTTAAAGTAACTAGCCCACATTAACCTCTTCTTTCGAAAACTTCCATGGTATGAATTGGCTTCAATTCTCTAAACAATCCCTTAAATTAACCGATAACATTAAAGAATATATAAACGGAGGACTCTTATGATCAATCAATTGTCTAATAGTCCTTTGACCAATCAAATGATAAAGGAAAAAGAATACACAACAAGAGCAAGTGAGGTTAAGCCTTCCCAACAACAGAACCCTCAGCTGATTCAGTCAAAGGAGAATATTGAAAAGGTTGTCACTAGCATTAATGACTTTTTAAAGCCTGCAAATTCTCATTTAAAGTTTGAGTTTCATGAGGACTTAAAAGAGTATTACGTTACAATCGTGGATGATAATACAAAAGAAGTGATAAAGGAAATCCCTTCAAAGAAGCTGCTGGATATGTACTCAGCAATGAAAGAATATTTAGGTTTATTAGTAGATAAAAAGATATAGAGGTGATGTAGACGTGCGTATAGGCGGACTGGCAAGTGGAATGGATATTGATTCCTTAGTTAAGGATCTTATGAAGGTAGAAAGAACCCCGCTCAACAAGCTTCTTCAGAAAAAGCAGACTTTGGAATGGCAGCGTGACGACTATCGTTCAATGAATACTCTTTTATTGGATTTTCGTTCTGAGCTTACGCAAATGAAATTAACTTCAAAATACCGGGCAAGAGCAACGACTTCGACGGATGAGTCAAAGCTGACAGCAACTGCTACTGGTGCAGCTTCTCAATCCTCTGTATCTGTCTCAAAGGTTACACAGCTGGCTTCCTCAGAGAGGATGTTGAATGGAGAAAAAGTGAGCCTTGATCCAAGTAAAGGTCTTTATGGGCAGACCAGTTCAGAGGCCATGTGGAAGCAAGGTGCAGTTGAGTCAAAAACACTGACAGCAGATGGTACGGCAAACCCGGTTTCAATGGGAATAACGGATGTTAATTTAATTGATACCGCCTCCTGGAGTGTCAGTGTAAATGGGAAAGGCTATAAGGTAGTATCTTCTGAGGCCGACTTAAATGATTCCACTGTATTAGTAGACGCAAGCGGAAACCTGAAATTCAGTTCTGTTTTGGCGAAAGACAGCCAAGTTAAAGTGGAATATATAGCTGAAACAAAGACAGAATCTTTAAAGCTAAATTTTAATACCTCTACTCTTCAGCTTTCCCGCGGGTCAATCAACGAAGTAACCGGGCAGCAAATCAAGCTGACCAGGACTGTTAAAGAGGGGGAAATATCAACTCCACAAGCAGATGTTATGTTTAGCTTAAATGCTAACGGTGAAATCCTTGATACTGATGGATCGACCGTTTTGGGTAAGCTGGATAAAGAAAGCGGCAAAATAACCTTTGATAATGCTAAAATGACTGAAAAAGGATATCTTCCCCCAGAGAAGCCTGAGGAAGGAAAAGAATATACTTACAAAATAGAGCTCACCTATGATCAAAACTACACCAATTTCTCTGTTGATACGGTTACCTCTAAAGGAAATGTCCATCGGAATTTCCTGGTACAGGGAAATGAAACGATCAGTTCGGTTTCCAGTAAGGTGAATGCTTCTAATGCAGGGGTCTCAATGTTTTATGACAGCTTCTCAGGACAAATGTCACTGACAAGGACCGAAACGGGCAAGTTCAATACAGAAGCGGATGCCTCCGGTAATCTTCTGGCTGATATTAGTACAAGTGGAGACCTGATAAATAACATCTTTAAATTTGGAACTGGTACAATCACTGAGGGTGCCAATGCAAAATTTGAAATAAACGGCATTACCACAGAACGCAGTTCCAATACCTTTACGATGGAAGGCGTGACCTTTACCCTTAAACAAACCTTTGGAGCTCCAGGCACCACCGATCCAACCGCAAGTCCTGTGAGTATCAATGTAAATAATAGTTCAACCGAGGTTTTTGATAATATCGTTCAATTCGTTAACAAATACAATGAGATGATCGATACAATCAACAAGAAGATGGGTGAAACCCGATATCGCGACTATAAGCCCCTTTCTGATGAAGAACGTGAGGCGATGAGTGATAAGCAGCAGGAAATGTGGGATGAGAAGGCCAAAAGTGGACTCCTTCGACGTGATCCAATTCTTAGCAGTGCTTTATCCGAAATGCGGATGGATTTTTACCAGTCTGTTTCCAATGATAAAGTTAATCCGTTGTATAACCAGCTGTCTGAACTAGGGATAGAAACCAGCTCTAATTATTTGGAAGGCGGCAAGCTGATCATTAATGAAACAAAATTGAAGGCTGCTATTGAAAATGATCCTGAATCTGTTGAAAACTTCTTTCGTGGAGACGGAGCTACAGAAGGACAAAAAGGTGTTATTAACCGTTTATATGATACAGCTACTAACATTATGGACAAGATTAAGGAAAAGGCTGGTAACAGCTTTTCAACCAGCAGGCAGTATTCTATCGGCCGTGACTTAGCCGACATCGGCGACCGTGTCACCCGTTTCGAGGACAGACTTAAGCAGGTGGAAGACCGCTATTGGTCCCAGTTCACTGCCATGGAAAAAGCGATTCAGCGGGCCAATGAACAGTCAGCTTACCTGATGCAGCAGTTCAGCATGTAATAAAACGAAAAAGGAGAGTCAAGATGGCGATTACGAACCCTTATGCAGCATATAAATCGAACTCAGTCAACACGGCTTCGCCAGGCGAATTGACCTTAATGCTCTATAATGGATGCCTTAAATTCATCCATCAGGCAAAAATGGATATTGAAAATAGAAATATTACCGGCAAAAATACGAACCTGCTAAAAGCACAAAATATAGTAAACGAGCTTATGGTGACTTTGAATATGGAATTGGAAATCTCCCAAAGCCTGATGCCGCTTTACGATTATCTGAAAAGACGGCTGGTGGAAGCGAACCTCAAAAACGATACCGAAATCCTTGATGAAGTAGAGGGGTTTGTCACTGAGTTCCGTGATACATGGAAGCAGGTTATCCAAGAGAACCGCCAAAACACATTTACAGAAAGTGGCCGGGTTTAATGGGAGCTGTTGCTCTATGCTATGATGCTACAGAAAAGCTTTTCCAGGTTTGTCAGCAATCGTTTGAGGAATCAGGAAGAAACAGCGTTATAAAAGAAATTGAAGCTTTGCTGTCCGAAAGAGATTCTTTGCTCCAAAATATTAAGCCTCCTTTTTCCAGTGAAGAGCTGGTGATGGGAAAGCAAATCAATGAATGGAATCAAACCATTGATAAACGCCTAGAAATTCTGTTTTCTCTGGTAAAGGCTGATATTCAGCAGACACAGAAAAAGAAGACTAATATGGTTAAGTATTCGAACCCATATGAAGGCCATCAGCTGGACGGGGTTTTCTACGATAAGCGGAATTAGCCATAAGGAAAGGAGGAACCAATTGGTTCCTCCTATTTTAATAGCTCCAGTGCCTCGCGTGTCCCCTGGTTTACATTGGAAACCAGCAGCTGGTCGGCATTTTTTCGGATATTCAGGCTTACAAAATCAAGCATTTTTTCTGCCATATTGGCATCCTTCAGCATTGAGTAAGAAGTGGTAATGTTCGCTTCAAACAGCGAAGCATTTCTCAAGTGATGCTCTACTGTTTCATAATCGGAGCCTACCTTCGTCAGATAGCCTGTTACTTTTGTGATGGCGCCGTCCAATTTTGTGATAAGATCTTCAGCATTTTCCCGCAAAATCATCGAGGTACCATCCAGACCTAGCTCTGAAGTCCTCACATTTACGAGATCTACTTTAATCTGCTGTCCGGAATTGGATCCGACCATTATTACAAGCGGTGCATTCTCGCCCAGAATTTTTTTCGTGTTGAATTCCAGCTTTTCCGCAGTGTCATTGATCCCTTGAAGCAATTCATTATACTCTGTCTGCGCTGCTTCTCTATCTGCAAATGTCAGCGTATCATTGGAAGCCATGACAGTTAGCTCCCTTGCCCGCTGAAGAAGGGAGTTGACGTGGTTGAGGCCTTCATTCTCTGCCTGGAGAACAGAAAGGCCATCCTGCATATTCCTCTGTGCCTGTGAAAGCCCTCTAATCTGCGCTCTCATCGTTTCCGAGATGGCAAGGCCGGTCGGATTGTCGCTCGCCTTTTTGATTTCCATACCGGATGCAAGCTTCTCAATCGTTTTATCCATCTTTGTGTTGTTTTTCTGGTAACGGGTTACCGAAAAAGACACCATTGCCTGATTTTGAATTTTCATCTAATCCCCCCTTTGTGTAAAAATAACTACTCTCTTATTATCGGATATATTTAACATTTATTCAGTGTGTTATTAAGAACGGTTACATAATGCCGATATAAAATAGGGGTTTGCTTATATGGACTATAACCAAGTGATTGAAATATATAAAAATAATCAGCTGCAGACAGCGCCAGCGAAAGAGCTGGTCAGATTCCTGCTTGAGGCCGGCATTGCCTGTATCCAAAAGGCAGCTGCCGAAATCCAGAGCGGGAATATCGCAGAAAGAAATGAGAGCCTGAAAAAAGCACAGCTGATCGTCTCGGAGCTTAGTCTGTGTGTGAATGGCGAGGCAGATGGCGGAAGCGAGACTGCTGCAGTATTGGATTTTATATACAGGCAGCTGATTATGGCAAACATTGATGCAGAGCTTCAGCCTTTACAGGAAGCAGAAGAGTATTTAAGAGAAATATTGAGGGTATGGCAGGAGTCACTGGACCGCATTAGATAAGACAGCAAGAACAGCAGAGAGGTTAGGTGTTTAAGATGATCATTAAAGGCGGGAATCTGTCTCTTAACCTGAACAACCGCATCAAGAAGAACCAAAGCAAGCTGGGAAAAACAATGGAAAAGCTGGCTTCCGGCCAGAGGATCAGGACCGCGGCAAATGACGCTGCCGGTCTTGCAATCAGCCAAAAGCTCCACGCGCTTGCCCGCGGGAGCGGCCAGGCGATCCGCAATGTCCAGGATGCGGGTTCCATGGTACAGGTCGCAGATGGAGCCATGCAGGAGATGACGAAGATCATCCACCGCATCAGGGAACTCACCGTACAATCCATGAATGGAACGAATACATCAGTTGAACAAGGCAATTATGTGCCGATGAACCAGGCGGACACATTGATCATACAGAATGAAATTGATGAATTGAAAAAAGAGCTGAATCATGTTGTGCATGATACAGAGTTTAATACCATCAAGCTTCTGACAAATGAAAAGCCGGGTCAATATATATATGAAAATCGATCTGCCATGAAGACGATTAATCTGATGTCCAAATATCAAGGGCCTGCAGTTGATGTAAATTCCAGCAGGGTATTGGGAAATTCGCTTGGCCCTGTATCAGTATCAAATAATTATAATAGGACTGAAGAATTTGAATCACTGCCAGACCTTAATCCTCCTAAATCTTATATTGGAACAACAGTAAGGGACTACAATCCCCAATGGTCAAGTGACGGGCAGACGGTGATTTTTACATCAAGCCGGGATAATGGACAGTATGCTGTAAGTGCGATGGGAGGGGCAGATCCTGTTTCAGCAGGAGGAGCGGAGTCGGCTCTCCCTCAGCAAACTTCTTCTAAAGATGGACTGATGCGGCTGCGTTATGATGGGACTTACTTGAACCTGGAAAGACGAAGCAGTACAGGAACAAGCTATTGGTCACTTGTCAGGGCTTTTTCCGATGGCAGCTCTGACTTCAGCTTTTCCCCAATAGCAGATGCTTCAGGAAACACTTCCTTCGCCTATTCAGATAGCCTCGGAAACATTAAGCGGGTTGATGTTAACACAGCGGGATCTGTCTCCAATTACGGGGTCAATCTAATTACAACCGGGGATACGCTGAATATCCCGCCGCAGAATAATACAATTACAATGCCGGATAGTCCGGATTTATATCGGATGAATACAAGCACCGCTTCATTGAAGGTGTATAAGGCGACGGACAGCACCTCAA
Organism: Bacillus infantis; assembly: GCF_050107595.1. Taxonomy (GTDB): domain Bacteria; phylum Bacillota; class Bacilli; order Bacillales; family Cytobacillaceae; genus Bacillus_AB; species Bacillus_AB infantis_C. The sequence continues at coordinate 258,520 of NZ_JBNILH010000004.1, read as the reverse complement.
GAGAACTCACCTATTGGGACGGACAGGGGGATCCGCCTGCAGGAGGGTATTATCAAGTTTCGGGCAGCAGCATTACCTTTTATGGTGATGCAATTATTGGAAATGAGGCAGGAGATGATGCGCAGGATTATTACTCTTTTTCCTATGTTTCTGATTCAAGCCCTAACAATATTCATACAGTATCCCTTTCTTCTTATGCAGAGGTGTATAACATGCACGGAGAAAGCGGGCCGCGGTCATTGGATATTAAAGTCGGCGGTGTGTCAGTTGACCGTTCGCAGCTACTATCATCGCGGCCATCTGATGTTGAGGGCACGACAGGTGTATATGTAGATGCGGCTTCAGGCAAGGTTGAATTTTATGGGGATTTGCGTCCCTCGTACAATCAGTCTGTCAGTATTGAGCATTTCAGTGACTCTGACGGTCGGAATCAAATCTACTCGCTATCCATTACAAACAGTGCTGACACTTATAATCTGGAAAACAGCGATCTGTCTGCAGAACGATCTCTGCGTGTTTATGTAGGCGGCAATGAAGTTAAATACGATGCAAGCAAAACGAACGGCTACACCTATGATTCATCCACCGGAAAAATCAGCATCTATGGAGATTCAAGGCCGGATGTACCTTCGGGCCAAGAAGTTAAAGTGCAGTACATTTACGACACATCGAACACAACGAAGGACGTTTATGGAATCCCGCTTGGCTACAGATACCCGGAACTGTATAATCTCGAAACAGGAAGTTCACCAAGCTCATTAAAAGTCCTGCGGAACGGATCAGAGACTATTGAGTATTCCGCCGAAAACGGCTATCAATACAATAAGGCTACAAATACGATTGAGCTTTATGGTACAAGCCGCCCCAATATTGGTGATACGTACTCTGTTTATATGGTGGCGGCCTCCGGAGGCCCTTCCTATCAGGATGAAAAAGTAGAGGTGAAGCTATCCTATCCCCCGGAAACCTATGGGGCGGATCCCGCTTCCGTTTCTTCAGCCTTTAAAGTAATGGTCGATGGAACTGAGGTGCAATATGATGCAGCAAAGACAAATGGCTATTTTTACAATAAACAGACGAATAACATCGAACTATATGGCGATTCAAGGCCGGCTGCCGGCCTGAGTACAGATGTAGATGTTTATTATGTCTATGAAAGTGCCGCTGTTCCAAAAGAGAACGGAAGCTATGATTTCAGGCTGAGCACTGATACGCAGAGCTACGGGATTGAAGGGAATGCAGTACCAAAGGCAATTCGAGTCTATCATAATGGAAGTGAAGTGCCCTATGATGAGAATGATGGATACACCTATGATCCAGATACCGGGATGCTGTCGCTGCACGGAGAGTACCGCCCTGACAAGGAAGGTATCGATGGGGCATATAAGATATATTCCATCACATCAGGTGATTTAAAAACAACTGTGCCGCAAAATTCCTATATCTATAAAGTGACTCTTGAAGGGGAAGAAGTCAGCGAGGCTTCGGGACCTGATGGGGACGGATACTTACACACCGGCAATCAAATTGAGATTATCGGGTCTGCCCGTCCGGATGTTACGAATACGATGGGCTATGTAAATATGAGAGTAGAGTACTTTGATGCACTGGATATTGGGCTGGATTCCAGCTCACCCAATGACTTTTTCAATGCCTACTGCGAGCATGAAGCCGGAAGCGGGCTGCTTGGGGCAGAGATCGATCCGGAAAATCTCGCCGTTTACCTGGATGGCCAGGCGCTATCTGCTGATCAATTCAGCCTGGAGAGCAGCCGGGTTGTTTTAAAGGCTGATATGATCACTTTAGGGACTGGCAGTCATAGCCTGAAGGTGGATTACCGGGTGAGGCATCCGGAGGAATACAGCCCGAACAGCTTTACCTTCCAGGTAGGGGCGAATGCAGGAGATACCTATAATGTGAAAATCGAGTCCTTTGATAACATGCTTAAGGATACGAACATCATTTGTGTCAGGAATTACGAAGATGCCGAAAAAGGGCTTCAGCTTATCGATAAATCTCTGAACTTTATTTTAAAAGAGCTCGGCAATGCAGGGGCTGTTGAAAACAGGCTAGAGCATATATCAGCCAATTTGTCTTCCATTGAGGAAAATACTATTTCAGCATTGAGCAGAATCCAGGATGCCGATATGGCGAAGGAGGCAATGAATCTGGTCCGCTATCAGATTCTCGCACAGTCGCAGCAGGCGATGGCCGCTCAAATCAATAAATCAGGCGAAGAGGTTTTGGCGTTATTAAAATAATAGAAACCGCAGGTGAAAGAATATGCGCATCCATACAAATGCAGGAGCAAACCAGATTCTTGGCAGAATGAAAGAAAAAAGCCCGGTAATCAGTAAGCATATGAACCGCTTAGCCAGCGGATTGAGGATTAATGGTGCCTCAGATGATGCTGCCGGTCTCGCCATTTCTGAAAAAATGAGGGCACAGCTCCGCGGGCTTGATCAGGCCTCCAGGAACATCCAGGATGGCATCTCTCTGATCCAGACAGCGGAGGGTGCTTTAAATGAAGTTCATTCCCTTCTTCAAAGGGGAAGGGAACTTTCCGTCCAGGCGGCGAATGATACAAATACGCCGGAGGATAAAGAGCAGCTTCAGCTTGAAGTGGAGAACATCATTGAAGAAATAAGTGGGATTTCTGAGCGTACAGAGTTCAATACCATTAAGGTGCTAAGAGGCAAGGGCATAGCAGCACCGCCGCCGTCTGGAGGAGGTGGTGGTGCTACTACCCCTGCAGGTGATGCTTTTTATGCTGACGCAGCAGAGATGAGTGCCGCGCTGAACGATTATATGCTGAACACACCTGTACAGATGATTTCCAACTTTTACGGAATATCGGCCAAACCGGGAACAGAGCTTGACATCATTTATGAATACGATGCGCCTGGAGGGACGGTTGCCTATGTTTCTTCGATGGTCAATACAGCTACAGGGGCAGCATCCGGCTTCCAGCTGGTGCTTGATGAAGCGGATTTCTTTAATGAGGACGGCCTCTGGATTTCAAAGGACCGCATAGTAGCCCACGAGATGGTCCATGCGGTTATGGGTGCGTCCGGGATGAATATGCTTGATTCAGCCATGCCCAAGTGGTTCAAGGAAGGCGCGGCGGAGTATTTGCCTGGTGCTGATGAGCGCCTGGAGACCAGTGTCGCAATTCTTGGCAGCTCTCAGAGGGTTGTGGATTATATTACTGGGCCCTACAGTTCATCTGACTTCTATTCAGCCTCATATGCTGCAGTGAAATATCTGGATGAGCAGCTGCAGACAAAGTCAGGAGGCACACAGAGCATTAAAGATTTAATGATGATCCTTGCCGACGGCAATTTGAAATCAGTTGACACTGCCTTAAAGGAACTGAAGGATGGCAGCGGTACGAGCTTGTATAGCGGCGGCCTCACAGCTTTTATGAACGACTTTAAAGCAATTGGGGCAAGTTATATTGATACGCTGCTCAGCAGAGGGGACGCAGATGGAGTTGGAAGCATCACGGGCAGTGCCGATGATCTTTCCGTTGTTTCGGATGCCTCCAATCCGGTGCCGGCTAATTTTGATTTCTCCCTTAACTGGTCTTCGAGCACCGGCTATACACCATCAGCAGACCCGATGATTTCCATATGGGCGAATTCATTCGAGGATACGGGAATTTTGAAGCTGCAGATTGGCGCAAATGCCGGTCAGACCATGGATTTGAATCTGAGCCTTGTTGACAGCACCTCTCTTGGCATATACAGCGCAGCCCTGGTCCAGAATGCTGATGCAGCCATCTCGCTTTTTGACAGTGCCATCACTGCTGTTTCTGGTGAGCGTTCACGTCTTGGAGCCTATCAAAACCGGCTGGAAAGCGCCTTGAAGGTGACGGAAAATACCCTTGAAAACACACAGTCGGCAGAGTCAAGAATAAGAGATGTGGATATGGCAAAGGAGATGGCGGCTCTGACAAAAGAAAATATTCTCGCCCAGGCTGCCCAATCGATGCTCGCCCAGGCCAATCAGCAGCCGCAGGCCATTCTTCAGCTTCTGAGATAGCTTTTTTCAAACCGACATTCTTTCGACAAATATTCTCAAAATATCTCAACGTTTTTGCAGGACTTTTCTGGGGTACAGTAGAATTATATTTACATAGTCTTAATAATATTTTAAGACTAGGCTTTTTCAGGAAGCGGCGCCTCAAAGTGCCGCAGCAGCCTGAGAAAAGCTTTACTGTATAATGAAAAGGAGGAGTTCATCTATGAATTATAACATTCGTGGTGAAAACATTGAGGTAACTCCAGCGATTAGAGAATACGTAGAGAAGAAGATTGCGAAACTGGAAAAATATTTTACTGAAACTCCTGATGCAAATGTACATGTAAACTTAAAAACGTATAATAACAACCGCTCCAAAGTGGAAGTGACCATTCCAATGCAGAATCTGGTGCTCCGCGCTGAGGAGGATCATGAAGATATGTATGCGGCGATCGATTTGATTGTGGATAAGCTCGAAAGGCAAATCCGCAAGCATAAGACGAAGGTGAACCGCAAGTTCCGTGAGAAGGGCAGCCCGACGCTGATGTTTGCTTCTTTTGATGAACCGGAGGCACCGGTCCTGGAAGAAGAGGATAATGAGCTGGAAGTTGTCCGCCAGAAGAGCTTTGACCTGAAGCCGATGGACAATGAAGAGGCCATCCTGCAGATGAATCTTCTCGGCCACAGCTTCTATGTATTCACAAACGCGGAAACGAACCGCACCAATGTTGTCTATAAGCGCAGAGATGGCCGCTACGGCCTGATTGAAGCTCAATAATGATAAAGAGACCCTGCCCGTCATTCGGGCAGGGTCTTGCTTTTACCGGCTCTAGAAGCTGCAGTAGATGTATTGCCTGACACCAGCTATACGCGAGGCGGGTTCTTGACCTCCAGCATGGATGCTGCCTGGTACCCGGTCTCTATGATGCTGATAAATACCGTGAACATCATCAGCTGCTTGATCTTCTTTATTTTCACTGCAGCAGCTCCTCCGTTAACTGCGGACAATCGTAATTTCATCTAAGTCGGCACTTTTAACGCCTTCGTTAAAGATCATCCGCGTTTTAAAGCGGTACGACCTCTTTTTCGCGGAAGGCAGGAGCGCTTCCGGCAGGCTGAAGTGGAACGGCATATGGTTGCACTCGTCAGATTCAATTCTTTTTGACGTCAGGATGGTGCTGGAGTCTATGACTTGCTCTCCCATTTCATCAGTCATCACAAGGTCGCATTCGATCCGCTTGATCTGCTGGTCGATCGTGCCTCCCTCGATGTTGAAATAGCCGCAGATGCTCTCGCCGGGCTGATAGCTCAGCTTAGGCAATATCAGGTCTATCCTGGCCGATCCGACACCAATCAATGACATATACTTTCGTAAAAGCAACATAAATCTCTCCTATTAGTTTTTTTGTGTTTTATTATTTTGTTAGTCTTTAGATGTCCAGTTTAAACTTCATTTTGGAACTTTCTCTCTTTACATTCCCTGCTCCTTCTGGCATTCCAGCCACAAAGCTCTTTTCTTTCATATGCACGCCCGCAGTGATTTACCACACTTGTCTGCCAAAAAAGGCGCATGTCCCACAACGGAAAAAGACCTTTGCCGATGCTGGAATCTTCCAGCGCGGCAAAGGCCTTTTTAGAGCATAAATAAAGACCTTTACCGTTCAGGCAAAGGTCTGGCTAACAGAATCAGGTCTGCCAGCAAAGCCGAGAGCGGATGCTCTGTAATGACGACTATGCTGTAAAAGCTACTCCCCTTTGTGGGAGACGTGCTATGAATTTATAGATTTATTGTACAAAATATGATGGGAAAAATCAATGATTTTTATAAAAGCAATTTCTTAAGGGTCTTGCAATGGCTTCTTACAAGCTTAGCATATGCAAACAGCGTCCAGGACAGAAGGGATGCATTGCTGTCCGGTAACGAAATAAAGTAAATGGATAGGCAAACCAGTTATAGAGCGGTATAATTAGAAAATAATAATAATTTGGGCAGCCCTCCCGGTATGGTGTCTGGAGGGCTGCCGGATGCCCGTTTTGCGGGCAGGCCGGAAAGGATGGAAAGGTGAATCAGCTATGAAGCATACAGACATATTCTTAGCCTTTTTCAGGGTAGGAATCCTGGGCTATGGCGGCGGCCCGTCCTCAATCCCGCTCGTCCATAAAGAAGTTGTGGAAAAATACAAGTGGATGGATTCAGATGAGTTCGGCGATGTGCTTGCGCTCGGCAACGCGCTCCCGGGACCGATTGCCACGAAAATGGCCGGCTATATCGGCTACCGGGTTGCCGGGGTCTTGGGAATGCTGAATGCCATTGCCGCAACGATCGTGCCGACGATCATTCTGATGGTGCTTCTCCTGACCGTACTGAATTCTTATAAAGACCAGCCCTGGGTGCAGGGGATGTCCGCTGCAGTCGTGCCTGTGGTTGCCGTCATGCTCGCGACCCTGACCTGGGACTTTGTGAAAAAATCAGTCAAGTCGAATCTCGGCTGGGCCTGGACACTGGTTTTTATCGCTGGAAGCCTGGTTGTATTGGAGGTCCTGAACGTTCATCCCGCAATCATCATTATCGGTTTATTGCTCGGGGCGCTCCTTAAAAAAGATTCAGCAGGTAAAGATGGGAAAAAGGAGAAAAGCTCAGCATGATATATATCCAGATATTTTTAGCATTTTTCATCCCCGGAATCCTGGGCTATGGCGGAGGCCCGGCATCCATCCCGCTGGTTGAGAATGAAGTGGTTGACCGCTACGGCTGGCTCAGCACAAGCGAGTTCAGCGAGATGCTGGCAATGGGGAATACATTGCCAGGCCCGATTGCGACAAAGATGGCCGGTTATATCGGCTATGAGCAGGGCGGTGTTTTGGGTGCCGCTGTCGGCGTCTTTGCAACTGTTGCCCCGTCGCTCATCCTGATGATCGGCCTCCTTGGACTGCTGATGAAATACAAGGAATCGCCACGCGTCAAACGAATGACCGTCGTTATAAGGCCAGTCATCGCCGTCCTTCTTGGAATCATGACGTACGATTTCCTGTTTTCCTCTTATGAGGGAGCGGGCCTCTGGCAGACCATTTTCATCGGGCTTGTCAGCTTCGTGCTTATGGAAAAGTTCAAGGTGCATCCTGCATATGTTATTGCCGGGTCGCTTGTTTATGGCGGAATATTTTTGGGATAAGAGAAAAAGAAAAGAACCGAATCCAAATTGGATTCGGTTCTTCTATTTTGAGCCTGTTATCTCCGATCAGTTAACTTTAAACTTCCCAAGCTCCCGTTTCATTTCTTCTGTCAGTCCTTCAAGTTCCATGACTTTTTCGCTGACCTGCTCGAATGAGCGCAGCTGGGCGTCAGTGGTTGCAGAAATTTCTTCTGTTCCGGCCGCGGTTTCTTCGGTGACGGCGGAGACATTTTCAATGGCTGCGATCACCTGCTGGCTCATGCTGGCGGACTTTTCTGTACCTTCGGTGAGGGTGGTCAGCTGGTCATAAATTCCGGCAACATGGCCGGCGATGGTGAAGAAGCTGTCTTCTGTTTCTTTGATGGACCCAAGCTGTTCGCCGGTCAGCCTGCTGCCCAGCTCTGTTGCATTCAGGATGGTAGAAACGCCCTGCTTGATGCTTGATACCATGCTGGTGATCAGGACAGTGGCTTTTGAGCTGTCGTCTGCCAGCTTCCGGACTTCTTCAGCAACGACGGCAAAGCCTTTGCCTGCCTCGCCGGCGCGGGCAGCTTCAATAGCTGCATTGAGTGCAAGCAGATTAGTCTGCTCGGCAATTTCCCTGACCGTATTGGCCGCGTTCTCGATTTTGCCTGTATACTCGGCAAATTCCTGGACGGATGTTTTGATCCCTTCCGATGAGCTGGATAGCTGCCCTGCAAAGGCTGCCTGCTTTTCTAGCGACTTGCGGCCGTCATCGATGGAAGTCAATGCCTCCATGCTTGCCTGAAGTGATGCCTGGCTTTCCTGCTGTACCAGTACGAAGTTGTCTCCCATACTCCTCATCAGTTCGGCAGTTGACTGAATATCCTCGGAAATCGCCTGGCTGCCCTTGGCGAGCTCTTCGGTTGAAACGGCAACCTGGCTGCTGCTTTCCGACACGCTTTCCATATAGCCGGACACTTCTTTGGAAAAAGCAGATACTTGTTTGCCGACGCCATCAATAGATTCAACGGTTGATTTTACATTGCTGATCATGTCCGCAAAGGCTGAACGCAGAAGGTCTATTTCGTATTTGCTCGCTGGCTTTGCTTTTTTAATGTCAATCGTTAAATCTCCTCTGGCGACCTGACCTGCCTGCTGAACGATTTCATTAAGCGGCCCTGTGATTTTTCTTGCTGCAATCCATGAAAAGCCGCCTGAGAGGATGATCAGCAGGACGCTGGCAATCAGGGAGGAGATGACGATAAAGCGGATCTGGTTTTCCATCTGTGATGTTTTTGTTTCGTACCATTCATCAGATTGCTTATCCAGCAGGTAGAAGTCATTCATGATGCCTGCGATTCGGATGGACTGCCTCTTGATTTCAGGCTGGTTCCCGCTTGCGAGGGCATCGCCCGCTTCTTTTGTTAAGGTGTTGAATTTATTCTCAGCCTTGGCAAAGGTGGCCTTCTGGTCAGCCTCGCTAATCTCAGATTTCAGCTGCTTCATGAGTTTGCTGATGCTCTCCAGCATGCTGGAGGCTTCCTGTTTATTCGCATCTGTCCCGGTTGCAGCAGCGTTGGCCATTGACTGCCGGGCACTGACAAAGTCACCGTTCAGATTTTCTATCTGAAGGAGGATTTCTACGTCTTTCTTCGTAGAGTTCTGGAGGTCCAGAATCTCGGTGATCATATAGCCGATGATAATAGTTGATAAGATAAGAGGAATGATGGCTATCATCATTAATCGATTGCGCAGTCTCATGCTTTTGCCTCCTTTATTGTTTAGTTGAATTTACAGTGATGTCGCCGGCGATGATTTCATCCTTGGCTGCTGTAAGGGCTTGTTTCTGTTCATCTGTGAATGGGAAGGCCCGCAGCTCTGCAAGACCGACGCCGTTTTCGGCCAGGCCTAGAACAAAGGAATGCTGCTCGATTTTCCCTTTTTCTTTTAAAAGCTTGGCCATGTCATACACGGCCACATCGATATTTTTCAGCATGCTTGTCACAATGGCTTTTTCTGCGACAAAGAATTGGTCAGAGTCAACTCCGGCTGCGTGAACCATCTTTTCCTGGGCCTTCTTAAGTGCACCATATCCGGTAAACCCGGCTGCAGGATAAATGAAATCCGCTCCTTTAGCAATCTGGGCTTCAGCAATCTTGCCTCCGAGCTCCGCATCGCTGAATGTGCCTGCATATTCTGTCAGAATCTTGATATCAGGCTTTACGTGCCTGGCACCCTCGATGAATCCCTGTTCAAAATGGTGGATGACTTCTGCATCCTCGCCGCCGATGAAGCCGAGTGTGTTTGATTTGCTGGCCATGGCTGCGGCCATTCCGACCAGGAAGCTGCCTTCATGCTCTTTGAATGTAATGGAAGCAATATTAGGCAATTCTGATACGGCATCAATCAATAGAAATTGCTGCTTAGGATATTTTTTTGCTGTTTTTTCAAGCGCTTCTTGTGAAGAAAAACCGAGGGCGATGACAAGGTCATTTTTATCCTCTACAAGCTCTGTCAGTTTTTCCTCTAAATCTCCGTCTGGTGCCTCTTTATAATCAAACAGGATGCCAAGTTCATCGCGGGCCCTTTCAAGGCCGCGGAAGGCCGAGTCATTAAAGGAGTCGTCCCCCAATCCTGTCGTCGACATTAAAACGCCAATTTTATATCCCTTTTCCTGCTTCTCCTCTGCTGCATCACCTGGTAATGAGCATCCGGCCAGGAGCAGAATGGCAAGCAGAAGCAGGCTTAATTTCTTTATCAATTTCATTCACCTCATTTATAATTTCTCACGGTGAATATATCGACAAAATCAGACAGTTATTTAGGAATGGCAGGAGAAATTGTTGAAGAAAGCGAACTGGTAAAATGTGAGATTATTAGGAGGGATTTTATGACTTTTTCAATCATTGGCTATGATCCGGAGGAAAAGGAATGGGGGATTGCGGTCCAATCCAAATTTTTAGGTGTCGGTGCGGTCGTGCCTTTTGCGAAGGCAGGCGTTGGGGCGGTGGCGACACAGTCTTATGCGAACACAGCTTACGGTCCGCAGGCTCTCCAATTAATGGAGCAGGGGAAGACTGCCCAGGAGGCACTTGATCTCATTACAGCCGAAGACCCTGACAAGGAACTGCGCCAGGTCGGAATCGTTGATTTCGATGGCAGCGGGGCTACTTATACAGGAAACGGCTGCTATGACTGGGCCGGCGGGACTGCAGGCACATATTTCGCAGCGCAGGGCAATATTTTAGTAGATGAAAATACAGTAAAGGCGATGGCTGATACTTTTACCAACAGTGAAGGCACCCTGGCAGAACGGCTGCTTGCTGCCCTTGATGCCGGCCAGGAAGCAGGCGGGGACAGCCGCGGCCAGCAGTCAGCAGCTTTATTGGTCGTAAAAGAAAAGGGCGGGTATGGCGGCTTTAATGACCGCTATATTGATCTGCGTGTCGATGACCATCCTGACCCGATTACGGAATTGATCCGAATCTACCATCTGCAGCAGCTTTATTTTGCACCGAGCAGAGAGGGCAGGGTTGCTGACATTGAAGGAGATGTGGAGACAGAACTGGGCAGCCAGCTCGTGAGACTCGGCTATCTTGAGAAAAAGGCATCTGGCGGGGAGTTATACAAAGCGCTGAAAACCTATATCCATACAGAAAACTTCGAAGAGCGCGAGCAGGCTGAGGGAAAAATAGATTTGGATATACTGGAATATATGAAGAAACAGGAATAGCAGCTGCCTTTTGGCGGCTGTTTTTCTCTATGGAGGTTTCCATTTGGCAGTGGTTATGCTAAAAATAATATACAGACAATGAATGGAAAAGGGTGCAACATATTGAATACATTTTTCGGATGGCTGTTTAAAAAGAATTACCGCAATCTGAGTGACCTGGTCTCACTCGGAGTGCTGCTGCTCTTAGTAAGGCTGATTGACTTTGGCCCGGTGCGGGAGAATATCTATCTGCTGATTCCGGTGCTGGTGGTGCTTTTTGTCCTGGTGCGTGTGCTGGAAACCATTACAGCCAAATTCCTCGGCGACCAGAATAAGAAGCTGGAGTATAGCACGTTCGCTTTTTCTGTGCTGGGGATAGTGGTTGTTACTTCTTTATTGCGGTTTTGAGCAGGGCCGGTGCTCCATTGTGTGGGGGTGCCGGTTTTTTTTGTGGTTATTTGGTAATATTTGTATTATTGGTAGAATAATGTGTTTTTTATGTAGAATCAATGCGATTTTTGGTAGAATTACATGAATTTCTTGTAGAAAAAATAAAATTTTATGTAGAATACCCGTTGGTTAGCTGTATTGGATTGGAATTTCTGATTCAAAAACTAGGATAATGATTCAAAAATCATTCAAAACATGAAAATTACACCCGTCAGCCTCAAAATCAATCCACATTAACATAAATTCTCGCCTATTTGCCAGCCTGACCTCCTAAAAATCATTCACCCCATTTACCACATACTTCGTGCACTTTCTCACAATTGTTGTCACTCTATAGAGGAAGTGGTAGAATTAAGGAGGAAACCTGCGATTTTTTGCAGGAGGAGATAGCTGCTGTAATAGCGAAAGGTACAGGAGCGGCAGTTGCCATAGAGGCTGCTGTTTATTTTTCATAAAAAGCTCTGAGGCCAATTGATGAGCCCATATCCAATATAAAGGAGCGTTTTTGATGCTTGGGATTTTAAACAAAGTTTTCGATCAAAATAAACGCGATTTGAAGAAACTGTCAAAGAAGGCGGAGCAGATTGATGCCCTGGCTTCCACTATAGATAAACTGACTGATGACCAGCTGCGTGACAAGACGGCTGAATTCAAGATGCGTCTGGGTAAAGGCGAGACCCTTGATGACATTCTTGTCGAAGCATTTGCTGTTGTACGTGAGGCAGCAAAGCGTGTGCTCGGCCTTTATCCTTATCCGGTCCAGCTGATGGGGGGCGTGTCCCTTCATGAGGGTAATATTTCCGAGATGAAAACCGGTGAAGGTAAAACACTGACAGCCACAATGCCGGTATACCTGAATGCCCTGGCAGGAAAAGGCGTGCACGTTGTAACGGTCAACGAATATCTGGCCAGCCGTGATGCGACGGAAATGGGCCGCTTGTATGAATTCCTTGGCCTCACTGTCGGACTGAACCTGAACGGACTTTCAAAAGAAGAAAAGCAGGCTGCCTATGCGGCTGATATCACTTACGGCACGAATAATGAGCTTGGCTTTGACTATCTGCGCGACAATATGGTCCTTTATAAAGAGCAGAAGGTCCAGCGCCCGCTGTATTATGCCGTAATCGATGAAGTCGACAGCATCCTGATCGATGAGGCGCGTACACCGCTCATCATTTCCGGGTCTGCGCAAAAGTCTGCCCAGCTTTATATCCAGGCTAATGCTTTTGTCCGCAACCTGAAAAGAGAAGATGATTACACTTATGATGAAAAAACAAAGGGAGTCCAGCTGACAGAGGAAGGGATGACGAAGGCAGAGAAAGCTTTCGGGATTGATAATCTGTTCGACATTTCCCATGTGGCGATCAACCACCATATCACACAGGCGCTGAAGGCGCATGCGAGCATGCATCTTGATGTCGATTATGTCGTCCAGGACGGCGAAATCGTCATCGTTGACCAGTTCACAGGACGTCTGATGAAGGGGCGCCGCTACAGCGACGGTCTCCACCAGGCAATCGAAGCCAAGGAAGGCCTGGAGATCCAGAACGAAAGCATGACGCTTGCTACAATCACTTTCCAGAACTATTTCCGTATGTACGAAAAGCTGGCCGGTATGACAGGTACAGCGAAGACAGAGGAAGAGGAATTCCGCAATATTTACAATATGTATGTAACGGTCATTCCGACGAACAGGCCGATTGCCCGTGATGACCGTGCAGATCTGATTTATGCCAGCATGGACGGAAAATTCCGCGCGGTTGTCGAGGATATCGCCGAGCGCAACCAGAAGGGCCAGCCTGTGCTTGTTGGTACGGTGGCCATCGAGACATCTGAAATCATTTCTAAATATCTGACGAAAAAAGGCATCCGCCACGATGTCCTGAATGCGAAAAACCATGAACGGGAAGCGGAAATCATTGCCCATGCCGGTGAAAAAGGCTCTGTAACCATCGCCACGAATATGGCGGGACGCGGTACTGACATTAAGCTTGGCGAAGGCGTGAAGGAAGTCGGAGGCCTTGCCGTCATCGGTACGGAGAGGCATGAAAGCCGCCGGATCGATAACCAGCTCCGCGGACGTTCCGGACGCCAGGGGGATCCAGGTGTGACGCAGTTCTATCTTTCCATGGAAGATGAATTGATGCGCCGCTTCGGGTCTGACAATATGAAATCAATGATGGAGCGCCTTGGCATGGACGACAGCCAGCCGATCCAGAGCAAGATGGTATCGAGAGCGGTTGAATCTGCGCAGAAACGCGTTGAGGGCAATAACTTTGATGCCCGTAAGCAGCTTCTGTCATATGATGATGTATTGCGCCAGCAGCGTGAAATCCTTTATGCACAGCGCAATGAGGTGCTTGAGTCTGAAAACCTCCGCGAAATTGCCGAGAAGATGATCCAGGCTGCCCTGCAGCGTAATGTCGAGGCTTTTGCCCCTGCTGTCGAGGATGAAGAGAACTGGAATCTGGATGGACTGCTTGATTATGTGAACGGCAACCTTCTCAATGAAGGCGACCTCACTGTCAATGACCTGCGCGGCAAGGATACAGAGGAAATCTTTGAAACCATCTATGCGAAGGTAAAAGAGCGCTATGATGAAAAAGAAGAAATTCTTGCTGAAGATCAGATGCGCGAGTTCGAAAAGGTTGTTGTGCTCCGTGCGGTCGATAGCAAGTGGATTGACCATATCGATGCAATGGACCAGCTTCGCCAGGGAATTCATCTGCGCGCTTACGGTCAGATTGATCCGCTGCGCGAATACCAGCATGAAGGCTTTGCAATGTTCGAGAACATGATTGCCAGCATTGAAGAAGATGTGGCCAAGTACATCATGAAAGCGGAAATCCGCAACAACCTTCAGCGTGAAGAAGTGGCCAAGGGCCAGGCAGTCAACCCGAAGGAAAACGAAGGCGGAAAAGTGAAGAAAAAACCGGCCGTTAAGCAAATGGATATCGGCCGCAACGACAGCTGCATCTGCGGAAGCGGCAAAAAGTACAAAAACTGCTGCGGCAAAGAAGCTTAAGCATAAGAACAGAAGAGGGCCGGTAAAGCTCGATCAGCTTTGCCTGCTCTCTTTTTCCTGATACACTGTAAAAAAACTATTTAGAGGTGACTGGAATGGAATTAGCAGACATTCGCAATGAGTTAGAGAGAACAGCTAAGGTATTAGCGGACTTTAGGGGGTCTCTTTGACTTAGAAAACAAAGAGGCGCGCATCGCCGAGCTTGATGAAGAAATGCTGCACCCGAATTTCTGGGATGACCAGAAAGCGGCACAGGTTGTCATCAGCGAGTCGAATGCTCTGAAAGATCAGGTCCATGAATTTCATGACCTGTTTGAAACATTTGAAAATCTGGAGCTGACTTATGAGCTTGTGAAGGAAGAAAGCGATGAGGATCTCCAGAATGAGCTTGCCGAAGAGCTGACCGAGCTGAGCAAGCGACTTGCACAGTTTGAACTGCAGCTATTGCTGAGCGAGGAATATGATAAAAATAATGCCATCCTTGAACTTCATCCTGGAGCAGGCGGTACAGAATCCCAGGACTGGGGCTCCATGCTGCTGCGCATGTACACACGCTGGGCAGAGAAAAAGGGCTTCAAGGTTGAGACGCTTGATTATCTGCCGGGTGATGAGGCCGGGATCAAAAGTGTAACACTCGCGATAAAGGGGCATAATGCCTACGGTTATCTAAAAGCAGAAAAAGGCGTTCACCGCCTAGTCCGGATTTCGCCGTTCGATTCTTCAGGCCGCCGCCATACCTCTTTCGTTTCATGTGAGGTTATGCCGGAGTTCAATGATGAAATCGAAATCGATATCCGTACAGAAGATCTGAAAATCGATACGTACCGGGCAAGCGGCGCTGGCGGACAGCATATCAATACAACAGACTCAGCTGTCCGGATCACTCACTTGCCGACGAATGTCGTGGTAACCTGCCAGACCGAGCGTTCCCAGATCAAGAACCGTGAGCGCGCTATGAAAATGCTCCAGGCTAAGCTCTATCAAAAGAAAATTGAAGAGCAGGAGCAGGAGCTTCTGGAAATCCGCGGCGAGCAGAAGGAAATCGGCTGGGGCAGCCAGATCCGTTCATACGTATTCCACCCGTACAGCATGGTCAAGGACCACCGCACAAGCACGGAATCAGGAAACGTCCAGGGTGTAATGGACGGCGATCTCGATCCGTTCATTAATGCTTATCTGCGTTCAAGACTGAGCTTATAATATTGAAGGAAAAGCCTTTGCCGGAAATGGCAAAGGCTTTTTTATGCGGATTATGTGTGGGACATTTGATGAGGAATGTAAGGAGCTTTTTATACTTTTATCGTCTTTTTCAGCTGGTTAATCTCTTTATCATGGACACCAGTTTTCTTGCTTAAGTACTCAATATCAATCTTAGCAGCGTTCAGTTCATTGGAGACCACCTGGTACAGCTTTTCATGATGATCAAGCTTTGTTTCAATTTGTTTAAAATGGCTTCTCATTTCAGTGGTTAAGTTGTCGAACCTTTCATCCATAGCATCGAAACGCTTGTCCATGCCGCCTAGCCTTAGTTCTACTGTATCTAACCTATTTTCTACAGAATCCAGCCTAGTCTCAACATTGGTAAGTCTGTTCTCAATCGAATCAAGCCTTTTATCCACACCATCAAACCGGCTGTTCAACTGTGATCCAAGGTCCGTCATCTGCTCCTGCATGCTGACAAGGATTTGTTCGAGCGCCTTCTCCATGTTTTTCTCACCTCCTTTTCGACATTATACCACTTTTCTGTATGCGGGAATCCATCTTGTATATTTTTGTAAAAAAGATAAAAACTAAAGATACCATTAGTTTAGTTTATCTGATTCCCGTAGATCCATACACTTCCGCTCCACTCCTTTAATACGTCACTTTATTGGCATTTACAGCCTTTTTTCAACATGCTATACTCACTGTCGGCTATGAAAAGCCTCTGGAAGAAAAAAAGTAAACAGGAAACTTTCGACAAAGTCTCGGAAGATGCCTGTCACCAATAAAGGAGCAGGATGCAAGTGAGCAGGAAAAAGAGGGGAAGTACATATAACCCTGGGGCGGAGCGGGCGCTTGAGTATTTGTTTGTGCTTGTGGGATCCGGGATTGTGGCGGTGGCGTTCAATGTGTTTTTGCTGCCGAACCGGATTGCTTCCGGCGGTGTGAGCGGGATCAGTACGATATTGGACGCATTGGTTGGCTGGGAGCCGGCTTATGTGCAGTGGGCATTTAATATTCCGCTGTTCGTCGCAGGGCTGATATTCTTAGGCAGGCAGTTTGGGGCAAAGACCTTGGCCGGAACCATTTTCCTGCCGTTTGTCGTATTTTTGACGAGCCGTGCGGAGCCATGGACACAGGATCCGCTTCTTGGCGCCCTGTTCGGAGGAATCGGGGTCGGCCTTGGGCTTGGGATTGTATTCCGCGGGAAGGCTTCAACGGGAGGCACCGATCTGGCGGCTCAGATCATCAATAAATATACGGGGCTGACCCTTGGGACATGTGTGGCTATCATTGATGGCTTGATCGTCCTGTCTGCAGCGGTCATCTTTGATATTGAAAGAGGGTTGTATGCACTTATTGCCCTTTATGTGACAACCAAGACGATTGATTTGATCCAGGTTGGCTTCAGCCGTTCCAAAATGGCCATGATTATAACAGACAATCAGGCAGCTGTCAGGGAAGGCATTTTGAATAAAATTGACCGCGGAGTGACAAAACTATCAGCATATGGCGGATATACCGACCATGAACGCCCTATCCTGATGTGTGTTGTTGATCAGACGGAGTTCACTAAATTGAAACAACTCGTCAAGACCATAGATCCTCAAGCGTTTATTATAGTAATGGATGCATCTGAAGTGCTCGGCGAAGGCTTTAAGCGCGCCTAGGCCTGCGGATGTCCGGAAATAATCCGGTTCTAGGGAGGTATGTATAATGAAGAAGAAATTGATGATGATTTTTATGGGAGCATCCTTAGTCCTTGCTGCGTGCGGAGGCGGGGAAGAAGCAAATGAAGGCAGCGAATCGGCAGGAGCGGGCGATCCGCAAAAAATGTTCACCCAGAAATGCTCAAGCTGCCATGGCGACAATCTGCAGGGCGGGGTTGGGCCGAGCCTTGAGAAAATCGGATCACAGCTTTCCCAGGAAGAAATTGAAAAGACGATTGCAGAAGGCAAAGGTGCCATGCCGCCAAGGCTTCTTGAAGGCGAGGATGCCGCTGCGGTGGCAGAATGGCTGGCAGCTAAAAAGTAAGAGGAAAGAAACCGCTGTGTCCTACTTTAGTAGGAGAGCGGTTTTTTTATTTCTAAAAATAAGAAGGTTTTTCCAGTGTTTTTGTCGTATTTTAGAAAATTACGATACCCGATTTTAGGAATAAAGAATCATTTTTTATACAAATGAAAAGAAACTGTAATATTTTTTTCCGTTATTTTGACAAAGTATGATGTTATAATGGGTTGAGTGAGAATACGAACAAGCTGCTTTTAGTAGTTTTGTGTTTAATTTTGTCACGTTTTTATAAACACTGTTGTCGAATTGCTGTCGATTTATAGCGAAAAGTAAATTCTATTCTTAACACTAAACTACAGGTGATATAAATGATCGAAATGCAAGACGTATATAAGAAGTATTCCAACGGAGTAACTGCTGCCAACGGGATAAACGTACGGATCAAGCAAGGAGAGTTTGTATATGTTGTAGGTCCGAGCGGGGCCGGCAAATCAACCTTCATCAAAATGATGTACAGGGAAGAGAGGCCGACATCCGGTACGATTATGATAAATGGCGTGAATCTTGAAAAGCTGAGGTCAAACAAAGTACCGCTGCTCCGCCGAAACATCGGCGTTGTATTCCAGGATTTCAAGCTGCTTCCTACTTTGACAGTTTACGAGAATGTCGCATTCGCCCTTGAAGTTATCGAGGAGCAGCCAAAATATATTAAAAAACAGGTTATGGAAACCCTTGAGCTGGTCAACCTGAAGCATAAGGCCCGCATGCTGCCGACTGAACTGTCAGGCGGGGAGCAGCAGCGTGTATCCATTGCCCGCTCCATCGTGAATTCACCGAAGGTAGTCATTGCCGATGAGCCTACCGGGAACCTTGATCCCGAAACCTCATGGGAAATCATGAATATCTTTGATGAAATCAATACGAGGGGCACAACCGTCGTAATGGCGACGCACAACAAAGAGATCGTAAATACAATCAAGCATCGCGTAATTGCCATTGAAGGCGGAAAAATTATACGGGATGAGCAGAGGGGGGATTACGGTTATGAAAGCTAGAACCCTTCGCCGTCACATCAGGGAAAGCTTTAAAAGCCTCGGCCGGAATGGATGGATGACATTCGCATCCGCCAGTGCGGTGACTGTCACTCTTATCCTGGTCGGTGTGTTTTTCGTTATTATGATGAATCTCAATCAAGTGGCTACCACCATTGAAGAGGACGTGGAAATCCGCGTTCACATCGATGTTGCTGCAAATGAGCAGGATCAGCAGGTTTTACGGAATAAAATAGAACAGATACCCGAAGTGGGAAGCGTCGAATTTTCAGCAAAGGAAGAAGAATTGACCAATCTGATAGACAGTCTTGGGGATGAAGGCCAGGCCTTCAAGCTTTTTGAACAGGACAATCCGTTGAACGATGTATTTATCGTAAAGACGAAAAACCCGGAAGATACAATGAAGGCGGCAGAGAAGATTGAAAAGCTGCAATATGCGACAAAGGTAAAATACGGACAGGGACAGGTAGAAAAGCTGTTCAGCTTTATCAAGACCAGCCGGAATGTCGGCCTTGTCCTGGTAGTGGGGCTGCTGTTCACCGCCATGTTCCTGATTTCAAATACAATTAAAATAACAATCGTAGCAAGAAGAAGAGAAATTGAGATTATGAAGCTGGTAGGGGCGACCAATGCCTTTATCCGCTGGCCGTTCTTCCTTGAAGGGCTGTGGCTGGGAGTGCTGGGTGCGATCCTTCCGATTGTGCTGGTCGCAACCACATATAATTATGCCTATGATTATATCTCGCCAAGGCTTCAAGGCCATTTCATCCAGCTGCTGGAATTCAATCCATTTGTCTACCAGGTATCCGCACTCCTCATTCTGATGGGAGCATTGATCGGAGTCTGGGGCAGCCTGATGAGTGTCCGCAAATTCCTAAAAGTATAAAAGAAAAGATGCATGGAAGGGCCCTGCAGGGGGGAACCATACTCCGGGCCCTTTATGCGTCATAGAATAGACGTATGAATAGTATGAAAAGTTTCAAAAACATATAGAAGACGATCTAACCCGTACATATGGCCTCATTGGAAAGGAGAAATCGGAACTTGAAAAAATCAATAGCGGCGTTTTCTTTTGCCACGGCTGTCGGTCTGGGAAGCATCTTTGGAGGCATCCCTGCCAGCCAGGCATCAGCAAGCAAAATCAGTGATCTGGAAAGCAAGAAAAATCAAATCCAGGAGCAGCGCTCCGGCAATGACAGCAAGATTAACAGCGCAGATTCAGAGATTAATAGACTTCAGGGTGAGCAGGACCAGGTGAGCAAGGAGCTTGAGCGCCTGAGCCTGTCCATCTCCGATACGGAAACAAAAATCAAGGAAAAAACAGAGCAGATTGCAGCAACGAAAGAAGAAATAGAAAAACTGAAGGCAGAGATCGTTGTCATCACTGACCGAATCAACAAGCGGAACGAAATGCTTAAGGACCGTGCCCGCTCCTTCCAGGAAAATGGCGGAATGGTCAGCTATCTGGATGTCCTGATGGGAGCACAGAACTTCAGCGATTTCATTGACCGCGTTGGGGCTGTGGCTACGATCGTGGAAGCAGACCAGGATATCCTGCGCGAGCACGAGGCAGACAAAAAGCTTCTTGAAGAGACTCAGGCAAAGGTGGAAAGCGAGCTTGCTTCCCTGGAGAAGATGCGCACCGATCTTGAGGCCATGAAGAAGCAGTTAGATGCACAGAAAGCTGAAAAGAACAAGCTGATGGCCAGCTTAAAGAATCAGGAAGAGCATAAGCACGCTGAAAAGCTGAATCTTGAAGAAGAAAACGAACTGCTGGCTGCCCAGGAAGCAGCCATCAAGCAGGCAATCGAGCTTGAGAAAAAGCACCAGGCAGAATTAGCAAGGCAGGCTGAGCTTGAGCGCCAAAGGCGTGCAGCAGCTGCGGCAGCTGCTGCGGCTGCCAAGAAAAACAGCTCAGCAGGAAGCAGCAGTAATAGCAGCGGTGGAGGCGGTGGCCCAGTATCATCCGCACCTTCGATTTCAGGAGGAAACTTCACGAAGCCTGCTGCAGGTGTTGTGACATCCGGACTTGGACAGCGCTGGGGAAGTTTCCACGCTGGTGTGGACATCGCTAAAAGCGGTACTGTCCCAGTTGTGGCAGCGGCAAATGGCGTTGTCATCAGATCATATTACTCCAGCAGCTATGGAAATGTCGTATTCATCTCCCATTCTATTGAGGGACAAGTATACACGACTGTTTATGCACATTTAAGCAGCCGCTCAATCGGCACAGGAGCGACTGTCTCAAAAGGTCAGCAGATCGGAATCATGGGCAACACCGGTGATTCACAAGGGCAGCATTTGCACTTCGAACTGCACAGAGGCCCTTGGAATGCAGCCAAATCCAATGCCATCAATCCAATCGGCATCGTACCGATGTAATAAAAAAGGAAGAAGCCTGGATGCTTCTTCCTTTTTTTTATGCACAAAAAGATCAGTCGGTCTTTTTTACAGGTGCGATCTCAAGGCCCTCCATGCTCAGCGCCTCATTGATGGCATGCTTGAGTGTGGCAAAACAGTGCTGGTCATTCAGCGTGATATTCCGCTCTGTCAGCTGCATGCTGATCTGCGGGGAGATTCCTACAATGAAAGGCTTGACACCCATCAGGGTGGTAGTTTTTGTCAGGTTATTCAAAAGCTCCAGAATATAGTCATCAACCGAGTTGATGCCTGTTATATCCACAATCAGTGTAGAGGGTTTATGAAGCAGAAGGCCTGAAAGAACCTTTTCGATGAGCTGTGATGAACGGTTCTCCTCAAATTTGCCCATTAAAGGAAGGACTGTAATGCCATCTATTACAGGGATAAGCGGAGAAGACAGATCATTCACCAGCTCGCTCAATTCTCTTGTACGCTGCTCGACTTTTCTTTCAAGTTCGAGGATTGCCTGCTGCTCTTTCTTTCGAATGCTGTCATGGATATTGTCTTGTGGTGTGATTTGGGAAGGGAAATAGCTGATTTCCGTGTAAGTACTTCCTTCAAAGGTGCTGGCTGTGATTTCATACCAGATGCTTGTGGCAAACAGGCCTGACAGCACACCTGCCCAGTGGCCCGGAATGAAGGCTCCTGCAGCGCTTTTTCCCTGGGCGCGGATGACCCTTTCTTCCCAGTCATTATTAAGACGCAGCATCGCCGTTCTTTTACCCATGGAATATTCGGTTATCTCAACCTGTCCCCATCCGGCACTTCTATAGAGTGAGGGAAGATATTCGATAATTGCCTCTACACTTTTGCCTGTGCTTTTATAAAATCTGCTTACATCCTCACCGGTTCTGTAGCCCGCTGTTTCAAGCACCAGTCTGGCAGAATCATCTCCTGCTACTTCTTCGATTGTGTTCATAAAGGTTTT
This sequence comes from Bacillus infantis, assembly GCF_050107595.1. Classification (GTDB taxonomy): domain Bacteria; phylum Bacillota; class Bacilli; order Bacillales; family Cytobacillaceae; genus Bacillus_AB; species Bacillus_AB infantis_C. The sequence continues at coordinate 236,559 of NZ_JBNILH010000004.1, read as the reverse complement.
CAGGGCTGTTTTGGTCCAAAGGAGAATGGCATCATCTCCTTCAAAATTAAGGGAACCGCTGCTTTCATTCCATTGGAAGGTCGTTTGCCCGATTTTATATTGATTATTAGTCATTTCATCCAAAAAGCTTTCCTCCTTCAGCCAGCAAGTTATTCATAAACTCCGTTACCATTTTACCCTTAAAGCAGGGGTGATTACCAATAAAAAGGGAAAGAGTGCGATTTAAAGCTAAGGGGAAAATGGATTCCATCATAACCTGTCCATATCTTTCATATAGTGAAATATCAAGCTTAAGGCTTATGAAAGGAAGATAGCTATGAATCGAAGAGTGATCGCTTTTTTTATGGCCGGGTCACTGCTGGCCGGATCGGGAGGGACGTATGCTGGAATGCAGTGGTTCTATCATTCGCAAAAAGAGGCAGGCCTTGAGCCCAAAGCCGGATTGGAAGGCAAGGAAGATTCAGGCAGCGCTGCACCGGAGGAGCTCGGGAAGGTAGGCCAGGCGTATGAGCTGATTCTCGGAAGCTATGTAGAGAAGGTAGAGGGAGAGCGGCTGGTAGAAGGGGCCATCCAGGGAATGCTTTCTACACTGGATGATCCTTATTCGGTATATATGAACGAAGAAACGGCCAGGCAATTCAATGAAACGCTTGAATCATCGTTTGAAGGGATCGGAGCGGAAGTGAGCATGCTGGAAGGCAAGATGATTATTGTATCTCCTTTTAAGGATTCTCCTGCAGAGAAAGCCGGCCTGAAGCCAAACGACCAGATCCTGAAGGTGGATGGTGAAAGTGTTGAAGGCCTTGATTTATATGAAGCCACATTGAAAATCCGCGGTGAAAAAGGAACCAATGTTATGCTGGAAATACGGAGGCAGGGTCTTCAGGAGCCGCTGACAGTAAAGGTGAAAAGAGATGAAATTCCGCAGATCACCGTCTATGCGGATATGAAAAAAGAAAACGATAAAAAAATCGGCCATATCGAAATTACGACTTTTTCTGAGGAAACAGCAAAAGAATTCAGCAAGGAGCTGAAAAAGCTTGAGAAAGAGGGATTGGATGGACTGATCATCGATGTGCGCGGCAATCCGGGGGGACTGCTGTCCAGCGTCGAGGAAATTCTGAAAGGTCTCGTTACTAAAGAAAAGCCGTATGTTCAGATTCAAAAAAGGAACGGAGATAAAACAAGATATTTTTCAGAGCTTGAGAAAGAAAAAGACTATCCGGTAGCCGTTCTGATTGATAAAGGCAGTGCGTCTGCGTCTGAAATTCTTGCCGGAGCACTGGAGGAAGGGGCAGGCTACCCGCTCATCGGAGAATCCACCTTTGGAAAAGGGACAGTCCAGCAGCCCGTTCCGATGGGGGATGGAAGCAATATTAAACTGACATTGTTCAAATGGCTGACGCCGGATGGAAATTGGATTCATAGGAAAGGGATCAAGCCGACGATTGAAGTCGTACAGCCGGAGATCTTCCATACCCACCCGCTTAATCTGGAGAAACCGCTTGTGCTTGATATGAATAATGAGCAGGTGAAAAATGCCCAGATCATGCTTGATGGGCTCGGCCTGTCGCCTGGACGGAAGGACGGCTATTTCAGTGAAGCGACCGAAACGGCGGTCAAAGCATTCCAGCAGCATCAGGGGATGGAGGCAACAGGCAAGATTGACAGCAAGACCGCTGCTGAACTTGAACAGGCGATTATCGCCGAAACCAAGAAAGAAGAAAATGATATTCAGCTTAAGGCCGCCATCCGATATCTCAGCAGATGACCGGTATGGTGCCAGGCACTATTTGCTGAAAAGCCGCTTATGGAGCGGGTAATTTGATTCAGGTACCAGGCACGGATAAGGGCTGCAGCTGTCTGTAATATTCGCCATATCGAATATTACAGACAGCTGCCCTGTTTTTTTGATAGAATAGAAGTAATAGAAACTTTTATACTAGAGGTTGGTGGAAGGATTTGATTCAGGAGTGGCTTTTGGAGCTGGCAAAGGGTGCGGGAAAGCTTTTGCTGAATCCCGTGTTTTATTATCTGTTCTTTGCAGCGGCACTGCTTGGCGTTTCCAGAGTGAAGCGCGAGCGCAGGAATTTTCATATCAGGGTGGAAAATGCCTACTTTGAGCTGCGCCAGCTGGTTCCGGCGGGACTTGCAGCAGGTCTGGTTCTTTCTGTGATTACTCTGGGAACCGGCATGGTGATCCCGATTGAGCTTGTATGGCTGACAGCGGCATTCACCATTCTTTGGAGCCTGACAGGAAGGATCCGGCTGCTTGCCCCGGCTTATACGGTGGGCGCGGCATTTTTCGCCAGCATTTACATCATTGACAGGGGCTTTAGCATCCCGCTCATTGAAGCTGCCGGCAATTGGACGGATGACATGCTTTTCCCCGCAGGTGCGTCTCTGCTTGCTCTTTTGATGATTGGAGAAGCAGTATTGATTTTGCGGAACGGCGGCCGGGCAACGTCTCCTAAGCTTATTAAAAGCAAAAGGGGCCAGACAATCGGTGTCCACGAAACGAAAAGGCTTTGGCTGCTGCCCCTATTTTTGCTCGTCCCTGGCGATGCAATCTCAGCTATGTTCGGCTGGTGGCCCTTATTTTCCATTGGGGACAGCTCTTACTCAATCATTTTTGTTCCCTTTTCGGTAGGTTTCCATCAGCAGGTCCAGGGAATGCTCCCGGATTCAGCTGTCAAGCGGACTGGCAGAAGGCTGCTTGTCTTTTCCGTCGTCCTGCTCCTGCTTTCGGCAGCCGGCTATTGGTATCCACTGGCGTCTATTGTTATTACTGCACTGGCTGTCCTCGGAAGAGAATTCATCACATACCGCCAAAAGGTATATGACCGGAACCAGCCTTTCTTTTTCTCAAGAAGAAACGAGGGCCTTGTTGTTCTCGGAGTCAAGCCGGGCACGCCCGCAGAATCGATGGGCCTTAAAACCGGTGAACTTGTTTCGAAGGTGAATGGCCTGAAGGTCCAGGATGAAAATGAATTATACAATGCCCTTCAGCGCAACGGAGCCCATTGCAAATTGGAAGTGTTCGACGTAAATGGACAGATCCGCTTTGTCCAGAAAGCATTATATGAAGGTGACCATCATGAGCTCGGCATTCTGTTTGTGCAGGATGAGTGGAAGAAAGATGAGCGGGCTGTTTGATGGCCAGCAAAAATGCCGGCTGCAATTTAACGCAGCCGGCTTTTTTGCATAGACTCCATTCTCCCTGCTGGTATACACTGGAATTAGATAACAAAAAAGGAAAAGGGGTGTCCTGTTCATGATCAAATTCGGCGTCATCGGCACAAACTGGATTACGGAAAAATTGGTGCTTGCCGGGAAAGAGCTGGAGGATTTTCAGCTGGCTGCTGTGTATTCAAGAACACGTGATAAAGGCGAAAAGTTTGCAGAGAAGTTCGGTGCAGAGCATATATTCACAGATTTGGAGGCTATGGCTAAAAGCGAAATGATAGATGCGGTATATATTGCAAGCCCCAATTCGCTTCATAGCGGGCAGGCAGAGCTGTTTTTGCGAAATGGGAAGCATGTGCTTTGTGAAAAGCCGGCAGCTTCAAATACGGCTGAGCTGAAAAGGATGATCGAGGCTGCTAAAGAACATAATGTGCTGTTCATGGAAGCGGTGAAAACGACATTTTATCCCAATTTCCAGCAGATCAGGGAGCATTTGCCGAGGATAGGGAAAGTGAGGCAATACTTCGCCCACTATTGCCAGTATGACTCCAGGTATGAAGATTACAAGGAAGGAAGGCAGGCAAATGCCTTTGATCCGAAGCTGTCCAACGGGGCTTTAATGGATGTCGGCGTGTATGCCATTTATCCTATGCTCGTCCTATTCGGCAAGCCGGAAAGCTTAAAGGCAAGCGGATACTTGCTGGAAACCGGTTCGGATGCATCCGGAAGCATAGTCTTCACCTATGATGATATGGATGCGGCTGTCCTTTTTTCAAAGATTACGGATTCCTCCCTGCCGGCCGAAATACAGGGGGAGAAGGGATCGATAAAGATAGACCGGATTTCCGCAATGGACGTGGTGGAGCTGCATCTGCGCAATCAGGAGCCTGAAATCATCTCTGCAGCCCAGAATAATAACAGCCTTTTCTATGAGCTCCAGGAATTTATCCGTCTCGTCAAGGCGGGGGAAACAGAATCGGACATAAACACATTCCAAAACTCTTTGCTAGTCATGGAACTGCTGGATGAGGCGCGAAAGCAGATGGGGGTCGTTTACCCGGCAGACATTAAAAGAAATGCTCCAGACGTTGAACACTAAATATTCTTAACAAACTTAATAATAGAACTTTAGGTATTTATTCCTATTTTTAGTATAATCCTGCTATGATTTATATGTAACTTTTTAACTAGGCAGGAGAATGAATATGTTTAAGAAACTTAGTACAAAAATGATTTTCACGTTTTTGCTCGTCTTTGCTCTCATTATCGCTTCATTATCCGTTTTTTTATACTTGCAGCAAAGCAAAAAAATTGAAAGTGATGTAAAAGAAGAGTCACAAGTGATAGTTAAAAACTTGAGCAGCAGTGTAGCCATGTTTCTTGATAAATACCAGTCGAACCTCAGTATGTTCGTGAATCAGGAAGCTGTAATTAATTTCTTGAAGGATATTGACGATGGAAGAGCCGATAAGTTTGCGGAAGACCGCCTCTCCATTCTGAGTAATTTCACAAAGTATGTAAAAGATAACCCTTCTGTTACAAACGTATATATTACAGGGACAGATGGAACAATTCTTCTGGAGCCGGATGTCACTCTCCCTGAAGACTTTAAACCGCTGGATGCCCCTTGGTATAAAGGGGCAGTGGATGAACCGGATAAGGTATTTTGGAGTGATCCTTATATTGATAAGTCTTCAAAAGAATTTATCGTTACCGGGTCAAAAGCTGTAAAGAATACTGCAACCCATAAAATAATCGGTGTAGTGGCTATTGATTTAAAAATTGATCAACTGAATGAATTGGTAGCACAAACCAAGGTCGAGTACGGCGGCTATGCTTTTTTGTTCGATAAAAAGGGCACAGCTATGATTCATCCTACTGAAAAGGGCAGTGATCTCTCAGATCTGGCATTTATTAAGCAGATGTATGATTCAAAGGAGAGCAGCGGCTTTATTGAGTACATATTTAAGGGTGAGGACCGGATCCTTTTCTATGATACAACACCGGAGGGCTGGAAAGCCGGTACGGCATATATTTATAATCATATGCAGGAAGATGCACAGTCATTGGGGAGGGTGTTAATCTTTGCTTCCATAGTGGCTATGCTGGTTCTGAGTGTGCTGGTTTACTTTCTCGCCAGATCAATAACAAGGCCTATTGCAGCCTTGAAGAATAAGGTCGAGATGGTGGCTCAGGGAAATCTCACAGTTGAGATTCAAACGAATGGAAGAGATGAAATTGGGCAGCTTGGAGTCCACTTTGGCATAATGGTATCAAGTTTGAGGAAACTGGTATCCTCTGTTCAAGCTTCTGTCCAAAGCGTAAGGATGGATGCTGAAAACTTAAGCATTACCTCTGAAGAAACCACAGCGTCCAGTGAAGAAATATCGCGTGCAATTGAAGAGATTTCTGCAGGTGCCTCTCAGGCCGCATTAGAGTCAGAAAAGGGAAGCCAAAGAACAATGGAGCTTTCTGACAAGATTGATCAATTAAATATGCAGGCAGGTACGCTTATGGATTTATCTGAAGGATCTGAACGTGCAAGCCGTGCAGGTTATTCACAGGTACAGGATTTGAAAGATACAGCCAAAGAATCCAGCCTTGTGATAGGATCTGTAGAATCAGTCATTCATCTTTTGAACGATAAGATCAATAATATTGAGAAAGTAATTTATGCTATCAATGAAATCTCAGAACAAACCAATCTGCTGGCACTGAATGCCTCAATTGAAGCCGCCAGGGCCGGCGAGCATGGCAAAGGGTTTGCTGTTGTAGCTGAAGAGGTCCGTAAACTGGCCGAACAGTCTTCGGCTGCGACTGGGGAAGTAAAGGAAACAATACTTGATATTCAGCAGGAGTCTGCACGGGCCATTAAAGAAATGGGCCGGACCAAAGATATTGCAGCCAGCCAGGAACTGGCGGTGCTGGATACAGAGAATGCCTTCAACTCGATTACTGACGCAATCAGCAGGATGGTCCAAACGATTGAGAACATCACAAATGATTCGGCATTAATGAATCAGTATAAGGATGAAGTGGTTGGATCCATTCAAAGTATGGCAGCCGGGTCCCAGCAGTCGGCTGCTGCCTGTGAAGAAATTAACGCTTCTTCCGATCAGCAGCTGGAAGCTCTGAAGAATATTGCCGCTTCTGCTGAGACCCTGAAGGATGCTTCCAATGAACTGTCCTATATTATCCAGAAGTTTGATACAGGGCAATAGGGTATAACTCTAATGCTAATGAAAACTCTTTTTCCGGCCAGCTTCGCGGCTCATAACAGCAATCAAAATATACTGAATGTAATACAGGTCATTTAAATTTTTCTTGTGGATCAGCTGGAGCTGGTTCAGCAGTTCATATAATTGTTTTTTGTTAAGCCGCTCAAGGAGAAGGTTTATGGCCTTTGTACGATTAATGATTACCGATTCCTCAGGGGTATTAATGCACATATCCTTGAAAGGGGTAATATAAACGGTCAGCAGATCCTTTATTTCAAAGGTCGTCAGATGATTGTCACTGAAAGTGCTGGTGTCATGCATATCCTGTCCCGCCTTTCATTTGATTTATTCTCTGTTTACCCGATACACATCCAAATATGATAGAAATTGTATTATAAATTAAATATAGTAAAAGATTGGTAATAAAAGCCCTGTTTCTGAAATAAAGGAACAGGGCTTTAGTCATTAGGAGCGTCATATTTTAAAGTGGCTGATCAGTTTTCTCAGGTCATCGGCCATCACAGAAAGAGATTTGGATGATATGGAGATTTCCTCCATGGAAGCAAGCTGTTCTTCTGTGGAAGCCGCAACCTCTTCCGTGCTGGCTGAATTTTGTTTAGCAATAAAAGAGAGCTGTTCGGCAGATTCTGTGAATTTATTGACACCTGCTGAAATTTGGCTGATGGCATGTGTGACCTCTTCCATCTGCGGCGTAATTTCCCTTGACCTTTTCAAAATTTGATTGAATTTCTGGGACGCTTCTTCTGAAATAGAAAGGCCCTCTTCCGTATTTTTGGACACATCCGCCATTACTGATACTGATTTCTCCGTGTCTTTCTGGATACTTTGGATGATTTCGGATATTTGTTTTGCAGATGCCTGGGTCTGTTCTGCCAGCTTCCTTACTTCATCAGCTACGACGGCAAACCCTTTGCCAGCTTCTCCTGCCCTGGCGGCTTCTATCGCGGCATTTAGGGCCAGCAGATTTGTTTGGCTGGAGATTCCGCTTATAACGTCTAAAATATTCCCAATCTCATTGGAACGCTGTGATAAGGATTGGATGACTGCGTTTGAATCTTTGACAGACCGGTGAATGCTTTTCATCTGTAAAAGATTATGCTTTACCGATTCTTCTCCTGCTTGTGCTTCCATTTCCGCCTCTTTTGATAATCCAAGAATGACAGAAGAGTTTTCGGCTATATGTTCAACTCCTTGATTGACTTCCTTCAGAATAAGGGAGTTGCCGTCCATTCTTCCTGATGCCTGCTCTGCACCGCCGGCAATTTCCTGAATGGCAGCAGCGACATGCTCTGTAGCCAATGTAGTCTGATCGGCGCTTGCTGTAAGCTGTTCAGAGGAAGAAGCTACATGTGCAACAGAATCCCTTACATTTGTCACAATGTTTTTAAGCGAATCAATCATATGATTGAAGCTTATGGCAAGCTGACCAATTTCATCTTTTCCCTGAAGGGGGATGCGGCTGGTCAAGTCGCCCTCGGCAATAGTCCTTGCTTTTTCAGCCAGCAGGCTCAGCGGCTTCGTTATGGAACGGGTAATAAAGATAATAATGATTCCGAAAATGAGTATTGATATGCCTAATACAGCGGCCAGGCTGATCAAGATGGGCTTGGCTGCAACATTGATTTCGTCTTTATACATGGTACCGACTATTTTCCAGCCTGTAAGTTTATTTGTTATGAACGTCATGTCCTTTTCCTGCCCATCCAAAAGGTAGGAAAACTGACCGTTTTCCAAATCATAAATCTTGTTTGCCCAGCTTTCGGTTGCCTGTGTGCCCGCTTCCTTGTCAGGATGTACAAGGTATTTTCCGCTTTCATCCAGCAAAAGGACGTATCCATCGGTTCCTATCTTCCCGCCAGCAGTTTCAGCCAGCATTCCGAGGTCAATGTCAATGCCGATTACCCCGCTTCCATCTTTATTGGTCTTAGCCAGAGAGATGGTGGTTCCGCCAGTGTTGACATCGGTGTAGGGTGCGGTGATGATTATCTCACCTTTTTTCTTCATTGCGTCTTGATACCATGGCCTTTCTCTGGGATTGAAGTCAGCCGGCAAATCAATTTTGGGAGATATGGTAGTTTCACCAGTATCTGTTCCTACATAGATGGCTGAAGCTTCTTTATGGAGCTTTGTGTATTGGTCAAATTTGGCCTGCAGTGCTTCTGTATCCTTGAATTCCTCCCGAAGAATGGCAGTTGTGAAGTACTCAAGATCATTCTCTTTTGGTGTGAAAATATTGTTAATATTCCTGTTTATTGCACCGATGCTTTCGTCTGCGGCTGAAAGGATGCTTTTTTCAAGTTCCCTTTTCGCTGAAAGATAGGAAAAGGTGCCAATTAAGATACTCGGAATGATTAATACCAAGGCAAAAGCTAATATCAGCTTCTTTTTAATTGTTAACCCGGGCAGCCTGATTTTTCGTTTTGCTTTCATTTTTATTTCCCCCATCCCCTACTATATTCCTAGGTGTTAATATATATATCGGCTTGGTGCTCTCTGTTTTAATTGAATTTATAAAAAATTTTAATAATTCAATCTAGGTTAATTTTGTAACAATTTGCTCCCTTTGTTCCGATATAACTTCTAAAAGAAGTTGAATTCATCAAAAAGAATGCCAGACAGACAGGGGAAGTTGCCATGAAACTAATTATGAAATCATTTCTGGTGGTCGGCAGTGCCATTTCCATATTTTTAGCAGTGATCTTCTTATATAGTTGGCCCATGCTCCTCAGGGACAGCAATGAGATGGACCGCCGGGCTTTAATGAAGGAGCTGAACAGAATAGAAAGCCATCTGGATTCGCAAACTGATGCTTTGAACAGAACAAATTTGGATTGGGCTGTCTGGGATGATACTTTCCGCTTCCTGAAGGGGAGCTATGAAAAATATCCACAAGTCAATTTAATGCCGGAAACCTTTCATAACAACCAGGTGAATTTCATGTTATTTCTGGATGACAAAGGTGCTTTGGTCTACCAGTCTGCCTATGATTTGAAGGCCGGCCAGCCTCTCAGGCCCTCCTTTGGTTTTTCAGAGGTATTCAGCGGGATGGAACAGGCTAAAGGGTTTGTGGAAACAAAAATGGGTGTGGCGTTTTTCTCCCGCCAGCCCGTTTATAGAAGTGACGGCAGCGGCCCTCCTGCTGGTGTGCTGATCATGGGGAAGTTCCTGGATCAGGATTTTGTAAGTCAAATGGGGAAAGAACTGGATCTAACCCTGTCTTTTAGTGAACAGGACGGAAAGCCGGGCGGGAAAATGGCAATAGAGCCTTACAGTGAAACCACACTAAAAGGGCTTCTGTCTATAAAGGATTCTGGAGGAAAACAGGGGTATATCATCAGCCTGCTGATGGACCGTGAATTTTATCAGCAGAAATGGTCAAGCATGGTGCAGCAGAGCTATTATATCGCCGGTTTTTCTGTCATCATGCTGCTTTTGGTTTTGTTTTTGCTGGACCGGTATATCCTTTCAAGGGTAGCAAGGCTGTCCAAGGATTTAGGGAGGATACAGAAGAGGCCGAACAGAGGATTACGGCTGCCCATCAGCTCAAGCCACAGTGATGAGATCACAAATCTTGAACATTCCATTAATAAGGTACTGGCCTCGCTCGAAGAAAAGAACCTGGAAATAACAGATCTTGCTTATATTGACCAGCTCACCGGCCTTCCTAATCAGGCATATCTTTTTGAGCATTATTTGAAGAACCTGCATGGCATGAAAGCTTTATTTTTCTTTGACCTGGATGGTTTTAAGCGGATAAATGATACATTAGGGCACCAGGCAGGAGATATTTTTCTAAGAGAAATAGCCGAGAAAGTTAAAGAGCTTGCAGATGAAAAAAACGGCCTCTTTGCCAGGCTGGCAGGCGATGAATTTGCCCTGCTTGTGCCCAACAGCGACAGGAAGGAATTAAAGGAAATTGCCAGTGGCATCCTTTCCCAGGTCGGGAAGGAGTATGAGGCATTCCAGTATAAGGCTTTTACAACGGCCAGTGTAGGGGTTTCTATATATCCAGGGGACGGCACTACACTAAACACACTTCTCCAAAGGGCCGATATTGCCATGTATGAGGCAAAAAGCAAAGGGAAAAACCAGTATATATTTTATGAAGATATCCCGAATGACAGCTATTACAGCAATCTCCTGGAATTGGAGCATGATCTGAAGCATGCTGCGGAACGTGAAGAGCTGGAAATCTATTATCAAATAATCATGGATAAAGAAGGGCAGCAGGCCGCATGTGTGGAGGCCCTTCTGCGCTGGAATCATCCTGATAAGGGGCTGATTTCTCCTGACAAGTTTATACCAATCGCTGAAGAAACAGGCCTTATCAACAAGATAGGATCCTGGGTTCTTGAAGAAGCCGTCAAACAGGTTGGAAAATGGCATGAGGCCGGCTTCACTGATCTTGGCTTGGCCATCAATCTATCAAAGTCGCAAATGAAGGACGGGCGTTTCATTGAAAAATTGGATGAAGTGCTTGAGCGCTATCAGTTTCCGCCTGGACTTCTGCAAATTGAAATTACTGAAAGCGATGTGAGCGATTATAAGAAAGAGCTGCTGCCTTTTGTCGGGGCTCTCCGGAAAAGGAAGGTTAAGATTGCTCTGGATGATTTTGGCGTTGGAACTTCCTCGCTGATTTTTCTCAAAGATCTGCCAATCGATATGATAAAAATCGACCGGAGCTTTGTTGGAAAGGTTCCTTCCCACACTTTTGATACCGTACTATTGAAGGGCCTCTACAAAATTCTAAGTGAGCTGGGGCTTGACTGTGTGACAGAAGGTGTAGAAACAGAGGAGCAGCTGCAATATGTAAGGGAAAACAGTTCATCCAAGCTTCAGGGCTATTATTTCAGCAAGCCTAAGCCGGCTATGGAACTGGAAAAGCAGCTGTACGAATTGACAGAGGGGAGTGGAAGGGCGACTGGCTTTTAAATGATCGCTGAAGAAATGGGGGAAGTCAGTTGAATGCAAAAGAAGCAATTAAACATCTGAATATAAAAGACCGAAAAACCGCTGAGGAGGTCTTGAGCATCCAGATCCCATCCTATCAGGCAGAAGCAAAGCTGATAGGCTTTGATGCTATCCCGCAGCTCCTGGATACAGCCGAAAGCTTGATGGCCTCCAGTGAAAGCTTTATCGGAATGAGCATGGAAGGAAGATTGGCTGGTATTCTTGCTTATGAAGAGGATGAAAATGGGGTGGTGGTCAGCCGCCTGACTGTTCATCCATCGTTTTTTCGGAGAGGCATCGCTAAGAGACTGCTTGCCTATTTAACCTGTGAATTTGCTGGAAGGAAGATGAAGGTGATGACAGGGAAAGGGAATATTCCGGCCCTTCAATTATATAAAAGGTTTGGTTTTAAAGAAAAAGGCGAGCTGGAGCCTGAACCCGGTGTACAGCTGACTATCTTGGAAAAAGAATAAGCCAAACCTATCACATATGATAAAAATTTCAATATTTTTCCTTTAATATCTCAGCCTTATAATTAACTAATAAGGAGGGGATCCCAGTGCCAATCAATTTTCATGAAAAAACGAATCAGCATACGTATTATTCCCGGAAAGCTGATCCAACATGGATAGAGACGGTTGGGAAGGAAATTGATATAAGGGGAAAAAGGGTTCTCGACATTGGGTGTGGAGGGGGAATCTACACCCGCGCTGTGGCTGATATGGGGGCAGCATATGTGACAGGGCTGGATTTCTCACGGGAACTGCTTGCGGCCGCAGGCAGGACCTCGGAGGGTTATCCGCAGATAGAATTTGTGCATGGAAATGCGTACGAAACCGGCATGGAGGCAGAGGCTTATGATATGGTGCTTGAAAGAGCTGTCATCCACCATCTCGACCAGCTTCCGGCCGCCTTTGCTGAATGCTTCCGGGTGCTGCGCCCAGGAGGATTTTGCCTGATTCAGGACCGGACGCCGGAGGACTGCCTGCTCCCTGGCAGCGGTACACATATCAGAGGGTTCTTTTTTGAAAAATTTCCGGAACTTGCAGAAAAAGAGATTCGGCGGAGATATAGCATTGCTGCTGTTCAATCAGCGCTGAAGGAAGCAGGTTTCTCCTCGGTCAAAGAGATTTCCTTATGGGAAGTAAGGAAAAGGTACAGCGATATCAGCGGATTGCGCCATGATTTGCTGGAAAGAACAGGACGCTCCATCCTTCATGAGCTGAATGACAGCGAGCTGGCAGAGCTCGCGGATCATATTGAAAGCAGGCTGACAGATGCCGGGGAAATCACGGAGCAGGATTGCTGGACCATCTGGCCTGCCGTGAAATGACAAAGCTGGTACTTTATTGTAAAATATATACAACTCAAGGCGGGAGGGCGGTATTTTGAAATTCAGAATGAAGCGGAAGAAAGAAAAGAAAAAGAATAGCAAGCTTGAAGTGATTGATGTTGCAATCGATCTGATTGAGCCGATTTACCTTCTGTCCCGGTTTCTCATCCGTTCCCTTTTTAAGTTTGTACAGTGAACCGAATCCTGAATATAAACAAAGAGAAGCACAGATGGCTATGCTTCTCTTTTGCATTTTTAAAAATTCGCTACTGTTACGCTTAGTTCCTCGGCGGAATCAGACAGCTTGGCTGCAGCGCTGCTGATTTCTGAAAGAAGGCCGGTGAGGAGCTCGATGTCCTTTTCGATCTGGCGGCTCTTATCCTTGCTTTCTGTGCTTGCCGACAGGATTTCTTTGAAGACATTCCCTGTGTTCTCAATCTCTTTATTTCCATTCACGACAATTCCATCAATCGTGCCGATCTGCGAAATGACCTCTGAAATTTGCCTGATCGTTGCATTCAGCAGGGATGTAATATTGGAGGAGGAGTCCTTTGTCTGTTCAGCCAGCTTTCTGACCTCATCAGCAACTACCGCAAATCCCTTCCCATGCTCGCCTGCCCGTGCGGCTTCAATAGCAGCATTAAGTGCGAGCAGATTGGTCTGATCTGCAATGCTTGTAATCACGCCGGCAATCTCGCCGATCTGGTTTGAGGTTTTTTCCAGGCTGCTGATGGTGCTTGTAATTTCATTCACATTGCTCTTCAGCTCATGCATATTTTCCACAACACGGTTCAGCTGATCACGGCCCTTGGAAGAACGCGATTCCATTTCTGTTGAAGAAATGGCCCCATCCTTTGCATTGCCTGAGATCTGCTGTGACTGATGCACAATCTGTTTAACTGATGCGCCTGTCTGCTCTGACATGGCTGCCAGATTTTCAACGATTTCCCCGACATAGCCTTTCAATTCTGTCTTCGCCTGGCTCTCTTTTTCGGCTGCAAGGTTTTCCATAGTCTTCTGCATAATGGAAATGCAGAGCTGGATCTCCAGATTGAAGATATTAGCCATTGCAAAACTCAGACGGCGCTGATCATTCGAAGTCAGCTCCAGCTCCTTCATGATTGCTCCCATCATGTTTTTCATAAGCAGCTGATAAATGGTCATATACCAGTGAATTTGCACCCCGATCTGTACATATGCTCTTGCGGCTACCCTGCGGCGCTCAATAAATTCTGCATTAACAATTCCGTCGAACAGACTGAGGATATACTGCTGGCTCATCTCTATTGTTACACCTATTTTAGAAATATCAGTTATTTTTCTTACATCCTCTTGTTCATAAGTGAGAAGTTTATTGTAAACGGCACTGATATGCTTTTCGGCAATCGGACGCACAGCCCGCAAAATAGCCAGATCTTCTTTTGTGAGCCCCATCACTTCAAGCTGCAGCTTCAGGTCCTGATCAAATTCCGCCTCCATCACCACATTTTGCTGTTCTCTTTGAATCAAGCTTTCAAGGTCAAACGATTTCGGTTTTGCTGTTTTCGTAAAAAGCACCTGAAACACTCCCATTTTCTATATCTATTTTCCTAGTTTATATCGGCAGTTTGGCAGGAGTTTTTACATATGTTTGAAGGGGGAGGGAAATGTTCTTAAGAAGGAGAGCTATACAGCTGTAAAGGAAGAGGTTTAATAGAGGCAGATATTGCAGAAAAAGCCTCCGGCAAAACGCCGGAAGCTCCACTTAGACGACAGGGATCAGCAATTTAACGATGGTCCCTTCATTTTCCTTGCTTGTAATATAAATGTTTCCGCCATGGCTTTTGATGATCCGGTTGCAGATCATGAGCCCAAGGCCCGTCCCCTTTTCCTTCGTGCTGTAGAACGGTTCACCGAGCTTAGGCAGCCGTTCTTCAGGGATGCCGACACCTTCATCCTTCACGCTGATCATCGCAAAGGTGTTATCCTGCCTGACTTCAATGCTGATTTTTCCGCCATGGGGCATGGCTTCAATCGAATTCTTGATAACATTGATGAGCACCTGCTTGATTTTATCGATCTCGCAGCGGACGCTGATTTCAGCCAGGGAGTATTTTACATCTATCATAATGTTATAAATAAGCGCCTGTGTGTTTAAAAGGGTGACGACGCTTTTGACTATATTCACCAGATTGGTTTCCTGTGCCTCTGTCACGACAGGCTTGGCAAGGACAAGGAGATCATTGACAATTTCCTCGATCCGTTCGAGCTCGGAAAGAATCACATCCCCATATTTTTCTGTTTTCCGCTCAGTAAGCAGCTGGGTAAAGCCTTTGATTGCGGTTAGGGGATTTCTGATTTCATGGGCGATTCCTGCGGCAAGCTGCCCGACGACAGAGAGCTTTTCTGCATTATGGAGCTTTTCTTCAGTCTTTTTCTGGCCGGTCACGTCTTTGATGATGATCTGGAAAAGCTTCCGGTTCTTAAAAACGGTGGGGATCAGCTGGATGGCTGCCTTCCGGGTGCTCCCGTCGCTCCTGATGAGGTTTAATTCAAAGCTGACGGTTTGGTTCGCCTGATAAAAATCCTTCAGATAGCCATGGTCAGAAGGTGATACATAGTCATATAAAGAAGCGCCTATGATTTCCTTGCTTGAAGTGAAGCCAAACACCTTCTTGCCTTCATCATTCATATAAGTCCATATGCCTTTTTCAGTTGTCATGCCTATGGTATCCCGGCTGTATTCAACCAGGAAGCGGTATTTTTCCTGGGTTTCCATGTTTTCTTCTTCCATAATGACGCGCTCGGTCATATCTCTGGAAATGCACATGGCTTCCTGGCTGTCCCCGAGTGTGCTGATGCTGGTCTCAAGCCAGATATAGTCGCCTTCCTTGCGGCGGAACCGGAATGAAATGCGTGAGCTGCTGCCCGGGGATAGCCCGCCGAATTCTTTTTTGAGGATTTCTTTATCTTGGGGGTGGCAGTAGGCGAGAATGCAATCCTTGTAAAGTTCCTCTTGTGTATAGCCCAAAAGGGTGCTGCAGGATGGTGAAACGTATAAAAAGATACCTTCTTTTGTATGCCTTGAAATCAGGTCTGCCGAATGCTTCAGAGCCAGTTCGAGATTCTTTGCTTCAACTTTGTCCACAAATAATTCAGATTGATAGTCTCTGTTTGCTGCAATCAAAACCATTCTCCCTCCCGGAATGCAGTACAATTTGCTCTTTTCCACTATTATACAATAGACGAGTGGGCAGAAATATAGGAGTAAACTCCCTCTTCTTGTGTGTATCCCTAGGAGAATGTTGATAACAGAAGCGGAAAATGTGGAAAACCCCCTTTATCCACAGAAGAGGGAGCTTTATTTTTCCAGAACTCTATAAAAAATAGGTAAGGGCTTACAGAGATTGTGGATAAAAAATTTTATCCACAAATTTTTAAAAAGAGTTTGACAGAACTTTAAAACGCGTGTAAAGTAAAAAACAATTAATCAAGCAAACAAACTTAATACGATAGCTTCTTATCCAGAGAGGTAGAGGGACTGGCCCTATGACACCTCGGCAGCGGACTGATGAACCGTGCCAATTCCAGCAGGCAGATTGCCTGAAAGATAAGAAGAGGACGAACGCCTATTATTCTGCCCTCTTCTTTTTGAAGAGGGCTTTCTTGTTTTCCGGAATAAAAGTGCGGGGTGCTGCATAGCTATTGTGTTAAAACCAATTAATTTTATAGGAAAACCATAATTTCTTATCCAGAGAGGCAGAGGGACTGGCCCTGTGAAGCCTCGGCAGCGGACTCTTATGAGTACTGTGCCAATTCCAGCAGGTGTGAGCCTGGGAGATAAGAAGAGCCAATGCTGATGATGCATGCCCTCTTCTGTTCTCAGGAGAGGGTTTTTTAATGTTAAGAAAGTATATTTTTTCAACTTTGATTAGTGTCTAGCTCCAGCGCCTACCCCCTCGAGGTCACAAGCCACTCCTCCCAAAAAGGCAAAGAACGCCTTTCCGGGAGGCACGTCTTGAGGCCCCCAGGATGGGGGTCATGCAGACGTTGCCACAGGACGTGGCGGTCTTAGTCTGTGTTCCTTAAGGGTGACCAAGGCGCTTGCGCATTTCTTATTTGATATGGAGGGTGAAACAAAATGATAGAATTCCAGGATCTCAAAAAGGTGTATGAAAGCGGGGGCCAGCAGGTTGCGGCATTGAATGGCATTGATCTTGCCATCAATAAAGGAGAAATCTTTGGTGTCATCGGCTTCAGCGGAGCGGGGAAAAGCTCGCTGATCCGCTGTGTGAATCTGCTCGAAAGGCCGACCTCAGGCAAGGTGATTGTCGATGGGCATGACCTTACCTCCCTTTCAGCAAAAGAGGTGAGAGAAGTTAAACGTAATATCGGGATGGTATTCCAGCATTTCAATCTGCTGAACTCAAAGACGGTGTTCGCCAATGTAGCCATGCCGCTCACCCTGGCAAAGCTGCCAAAAGAGCAGATCCGCAAACGGGTCGCTGAACTGCTTGAGTTTGTCGGCCTTGCCGATAAAGCGGATAAATATCCGGATCAGCTTTCAGGCGGCCAGAAGCAAAGGGTCGGGATTGCCAGGGCGCTTGCGACACAGCCATCGATTCTTCTGTGCGACGAAGCGACATCGGCCCTTGATCCACAGACGACAAGCAGCATCCTTCAGCTTTTGAAAAAAATTAATGCAGAATACAACATCACCATCCTGATCATCACCCATGAAATGACGGTCATCAGGGAAATCTGCGACAGGGTGGCGGTGATCGAGGCAGGGAAGATCATTGAGGAAGGATCAGTGTTCGATGTATTCTCGGCACCGAAAACACAGACTGCCCAGAACTTTGTCAGCTCTGTTATGAATGATTCGATCCCTGATTCTGTAAAGCAGCTTGTTGAGAAAAACAATGGCAGGGAAAGGATCTTCCGGATCAATTTCGTCGGCCAGTCAGCCGGACAGCCGCTGCTTTCCAGGCTTGCCAAGAAGTTCGATATAGATATAAATGTGCTGTTCGGGAATATCACCGAGCTGCAGGGCATCCCGTTTGGGAACCTCGTTGTTGAATTCCAGGGAACCGACCAGGAAGTGCAGCGCGCCCTTATGTACATTCATCAGGAAAAAGTCTCAATCAAGGAAGTGAAAGCACATGCTAGTTGATCACACGCAAATCATAGAAGCACTCATCGAAACTATTCAAATGGTGGCCTTCTCGCTTCTTTTTTCAACCATCCTTGGATTGCCGCTGGGCATCCTGCTGGTAATTACGAGAAAAGGCCATCTGCTGGAGAATCTGCCCGTGTTTAACGTGCTGAATGGGATCATCAACATATTCCGCTCTGTTCCATTCATCATCCTGATGGTCGCAATCATCCCGGTGACGCGCCTTTTAGTAGGCACCTCAATCGGAACGGCGGCTGCTGTTGTACCGCTCGTATTCTATGCCGGTCCATATATTGCAAGATTGATCGAGAACTCGCTCCTGGAGGTTGATCCGGGCGTCCTCGAGGCAGCAGAAGCGATGGGAGCAACACCGGCACAGATTATTTTTAAGTTTCTCGTACCGGAAGCGCTCAGCTCACTTGTCCTGGCACTGACCATTGCAACCGTCGGACTTGTCGGAGCATCAGCCATGGCAGGGGCTGTCGGAGGCGGAGGGCTTGGCGATTTGGCCATTACCTACGGCTATCAGCGCTTTGATACAACGGTCATGATCATAACAGTAGCCATCCTGGTCATTATGGTCCAGGGGCTGCAAAGCTTCGGCAATATTTTATCCAAAAAAATCAGAAGACGATAACAGGAGGAATCAACATGAAAAAACTAATATTAACAGTAATCATTCTCGCGCTGGCGGTTTTCAGTGCAGCCTGCTCATCATCAACAAGCGGCAAGGAAAAAGAAAAAGAAGTGAAAATCGGGGTCAGCGGGTCTGACAACCGCATTTGGGACTTCGTAGCCAAGAAGGCTGAAAAAGAAGGAATCAAAGTTGAAATCGTCCGCTTCTCTGATTATGTCCAGCCAAACATTGCCCTTGCAGAGGGAGAGCTTGATGCCAATGCCTTCCAGACTATTTCTTACTTCAACGCTTTTAAAAAGGAGCATGATCTGGATCTTTCTCCAATCGCGACAACCGTTATTGCACCAATGGGGATCTACTCTGAAAAATATAAAGATGTAAAAGATATCCCGGAAGGCGGAAAGATTGCCGTCCCGAACGAAGCAACCAATATGGGAAGATCATTCCTGCTACTGCAGGAAGCCGGCTTGATCACGCTGCCTGAAGACTTTGACGGAAATGGCAGCATCGACAAAATCGTAGACAACCCGAAAAACCTTGAAATCGTTCCTGTAGTAGCGGGCCAGACACCGCGCGTCCTGCCGGATGTAGCGGCCTCCATCATCAATAACGGAATCGCTGTTGATGCTGGCTTCAACCCTGTTGAAGACTCCATCTTCCACGAAAGTGCAACAGCAACACCATATATCAACATCATTGCCGCCAGAACAGAAGACAAGGACAATGAGACTCTGAAGCGCCTCGGAGAACTGTATCAGGAAGATGATGTAGCTGAATTCATCGAAAAAGAATACAAAGGCAGCACCATCCCGACATTCGTCCCGCTTAGTGAAATCGGAGAATAAAAACCGGTGCCTGGCACCGCAAATAGGAGGAGATCATTATGTCAGCACCTGCTAAATCTGTAACTGAATTGAAGGAAAGAATCAATCAAAGTGTGGAAGCTGGAAGGGACCTTTACCTTTCAACAAGCCATCAGATCCATGACAAGCCGGAAATCGGCAACGAGGAATTTTTTGCATCCGGATTGCTTTCGGGAATTCTTGAAAAAGAGGGCTTTGAGGTCGAACGCGCAGTTGCCGGCCATGAGACAGCCTTTGCCGCAAGGAAAAAGTCTTCCAAGACTGGACCGTCCATCGCTTTCCTTGCAGAATATGACGCGCTGCCGGGAATCGGCCATGCCTGCGGCCATAATATCATCGGCACAACAAGCACAGCGGCAGCGATTGCACTAAGCAAGGTGATTGAAGAAACAGGCGGGGAGGTCGTCGTATTCGGAACACCCGCCGAGGAAGGCGGTCCGAACGGCAGTGCAAAGGGCAGCTTCGTAAAGCACGGCTTGACTGAGGGAATTGATGCAGCGCTTATGATCCATCCTTCAAGCAAGACGGCACTGACAAGCTCCTCACTGGCAGTTGATCCATTGGATTTTGAGTATATCGGGAAGCCTGCCCATGCTGCGGCTTCACCGCACGAAGGCATCAATGCACTTGATGCGGTCATCCAGCTTTTCACTGGAATCAATGCCCTGCGCCAGCAGCTGAAGGATGATGTCCGGATCCACGGCATTATCACTCACGGAGGCGATGCACCAAATATTATCCCGGAATATGCAAAAGCGCGTTTCTTCATCCGGGCAGCGACAAGAACCTATTTAAATGAGGTTACAGAAAAAGTAAAGAAGGTGGCAGAAGGTGCCGCCCTGGCAACGGGTGCTGAATTGAATGTGATCGCATTCCAGAATGAAGTCGATAATCTTCTATTAAATAGAACGTATGATGAAGCATTTCGTGAAGTCATCGAGGAACTGGGCGAAGAGGTGGATATCTCAGGCAGGGAAGGAATCGGTTCGACAGATGCAGGCAACATCAGCCAGCAGATACCTACGATCCATCCTTATATCAAGATCGGCAGCGATGATCTCGTTGCCCATACTGTACCTTTCCGTGAAGCTGCACGCTCGGAAAAAGGAGATGAAGCCCTGCTGACGGGTGCAAAGGCGCTGGCACAGACGGCATTCCGGCTTATCACTGAGCCTGAACTGCTTGCTTCCATTAAAGAAGAGTTCGCAAGGAACAAAGAAGCGCAAAAATAAAGGATGGAGCTGCCGATATGGCGGCTCCATTTTTCCATTATACTATTGATTTTTATTAAGGTTTTCCTGGGCCATACGGATCAGCTCTTTCACCATGCTGCCGCCGATCGGGCCGCCGACTTTACCTGCCTCGCGGGATGTCAGCCTGCCGTTATATCCCGGCTGAAGCGGAACGTCCTTTTCCCTGGCCACCTCATATTTTACTTTCTCCGGCGCCTCCGCACTGACCTTATAGCCCTGGCCGGCCATGACACGTGCCTTCAATGTATCGAGAGCTTCGCGGGATTCTGGTACAAGGGGGCGCCTCCTTCTTCTGGACATTATGCAAACCTCCTCTCTGTTCATTATGGTTAGTATTTTGCAAACATACGGTTTCTAAGCGATGCTCCTGCCAAATAATCAGCATCAAACAGAATCCGGCGAACAGACGCCGATGCCAGAAGGATAAAAGTAAAACAGAGGCATTTTATTGAAATTGCTTGTATCATATACTTTGAACCGCTATTCTAATGTTATACTTGTCCGCAATTCATAGTGAATCTATCATAAAGAAGGTGTGAAAAAGTGGCGCTAAAGTATCTTTCAGCTCTGCTGCTGCCCGGACTGCTTGTCATGTTCTTTACGAGGGTGACGTATAATCATGTGATCGGGCTTATTCTGACTGTCGCCCTGATTGCCGCCTCCGTCTACAAGGGCTATACAGACAGCTGGGGGCTTATTGTTGTTGATGCCTTTTCTTTGACTGCCGGTTTCTGGTATGCACAGATTATGAAACAAAGAGCAAAAAAGCGAGCTTGATTCAATAATATCTTTTAAAAACCTGCCTGGTTTAAATCGGGCAGGTTATTTTGTGTAGCAAGCAAGGTTTTTAGCTGTCATCACCATCCATATTTCCCGCCGACATATTTCGCGGGAAATATCCCAGCTTTAAGGGGCTGGTTCACCATATAATCAAACGTTTGATTAACCTTTCTTCGGCAGGAATCGAGCCGTTTCGGGCAGGAGGTGTTTTTAATCATCATATGTTATTCATATAAAACGAATATCCGTTCGCATATTCCTGGTTTCTTTCATGTGCTTTGTGGTAGAATGAGGATATGAGTTTTTCAGCTTCGTACAAGGCTTCAGACCTTTTTCTTCTATAATATATCTTCAGCAGGAATCATCACGTGCATTTAGGACCGCTTAACCATTAAAAGAACAGGGGGCAACGGAAGCAAGGTGCTTGCTTACTGGTATGCCTGCCTGCAAATATAGATAAAATGTTAAAACCAACTTCTTGAACAGGAGGCTTTTTTTGTGAAGGACCAATTTGAATTAGTCTCAAAATATTCGCCGCAGGGCGATCAGCCGGAGGCCATCAGCAGGATTGTCGAGGGCATTCGATCCGGCAAGCGTCATCAGACCCTGTTGGGTGCGACTGGTACTGGTAAGACGTTTACCATTTCCAATGTGATTAAAGAGGTTAACAAGCCTACTTTGGTCATTGCCCATAATAAAACTCTGGCCGGCCAGCTTTACAGTGAGTTCAAGGACTTTTTCCCGAACAATGCTGTAGAGTATTTTGTCAGTTATTATGATTACTACCAGCCTGAGGCATACGTGCCGCAGACAGATACATTCATTGAAAAAGATGCGAGCATCAATGATGAAATTGATAAGCTGCGCCACTCAGCGACGTCTTCACTTTTTGAACGGAAAGACGTTATCATCATCGCCAGTGTTTCCTGCATATACGGCCTCGGTTCGCCGGAAGAGTACAAAGAGCTTGTGCTCTCCTTGAGGACAGGGATGGAAATTGAGCGCAACCAGCTTCTGCGCCGCCTTGTTGATATCCAGTATGAGCGGAACGATATTGATTTCCGGAGGGGGACGTTCAGAGTCCGAGGCGATGTGGTGGAAATCTTCCCGGCTTCAAGGGATGAGCATTGCATGCGGGTCGAATTTTTCGGTGATGAGATTGACCGGATCCGCGAGGTGGATGCACTGACCGGAGAAATCATGGGCGAGCGCGACCATGTTGCCATCTTCCCGGCCTCCCACTTCGTCACACGCGAGGAAAAGATGAAGATTGCGATCGGTAATATCGAAAAGGAATTGGAAGAGCGTCTGGAGGAAATGCGTGAAAACGGCAAGCTTCTTGAGGCGCAGCGCCTGGAACAGAGGACGCGCTATGACCTTGAAATGATGAGGGAAATGGGCTTCTGCTCAGGGATCGAGAACTATTCCCGCCACCTGACTCTCCGCCCGGCCGGATCGACGCCGTATACGCTGATTGATTATTTCCCTGATGATTTCCTGATGGTCGTGGACGAATCACACGTAACGATTCCGCAGGTAAGGGGAATGTTCAACGGAGACCAGGCCAGGAAGTCAGTCCTTGTGGATCATGGATTCAGGCTGCCTTCCGCGATGGACAACAGGCCGCTCACCTTCCCGGAATTCGAAAAGCATATTAATCAGATTGTATATGTTTCCGCAACCCCGGGTCCATATGAAATAGAGCATACGCCGGAAATGGTCCAGCAGATCATCCGGCCGACAGGGCTGCTTGATCCGACGATCGAGGTGCGCCCGATTGAAGGCCAGATTGATGACCTGATTGGCGAAATCAATGAACGGGTAAAGAAGAATGAGAGGGTCCTCATTACGACCTTGACGAAAAAAATGTCAGAGGACTTGACCGACTATCTGAAGGAAATCGGCATAAAGGTGCAGTATCTCCATTCAGAGGTCAAGACGCTGGAACGGATTGAGATCATCCGTGAGCTCCGCCTTGGAAAATATGATGTACTGATCGGGATCAATCTCCTGAGGGAGGGGCTCGACATTCCGGAGGTTTCCCTTGTCAGCATTCTTGATGCAGATAAAGAGGGCTTCCTCCGTTCAGAGAGGTCCCTCATCCAGACAATCGGGCGCGCGGCCAGGAATGCATCCGGCCATGTCATCATGTACGCAGACAAGATCACCAATTCAATGGAGCTGGCGATCAGCGAGACGAAAAGGCGCCGGGCCATCCAGGAAGCTTATAATGAGGAGCACGGCATCACACCGCAGACGATTCAGAAGGAAATCCGCGATGTGATCCGCGCCACCCACGCTGCCGAGGAGCAGGCCGATTATGCTGCACCAGCCAAGCCGGCAAAAATGACAAAGAAAGAACGCGACAAACTGATCGCAAATATGGAAAAGGAAATGAAGGAAGCAGCCAAGGCGCTCAACTTCGAGCGGGCGGCCGAGCTTCGTGATTTATTATTAGAGCTGAAAGCGGAAGGATGACGAACTGATGGCAATGGAAAAACTGATTGTAAAAGGCGCCAGGGCCCATAACCTGAAGGATATTGATGTCACCATCCCGAGGGATAAGCTTGTGGTGCTGACGGGGCTTTCCGGATCCGGGAAGTCATCCTTGGCCTTTGATACGATATATGCAGAGGGGCAGCGCCGCTATGTGGAATCTCTTTCCGCCTACGCGCGCCAGTTCCTCGGCCAGATGGATAAGCCTGATGTCGATGCCATTGAAGGGCTGTCGCCGGCAATCTCCATCGACCAGAAAACAACAAGCAGGAACCCAAGATCGACTGTCGGCACCGTGACGGAAATCTACGATTATCTGCGGCTGCTGTTCGCCAGGGTCGGCCGTCCGACATGCCCGATCCATAATGTGGAGATATCCTCCCAGACAATCGAGCAGATGGTCGACAGGATCATGGAATATCCGGAAAGAACGAAGATGCAGGTCCTTGCTCCGGTCGTTGAGGGCAGGAAGGGAACCCACGTCAAGGTTCTTGAGGATGTGAAAAAGCAGGGCTATGTCCGTGTCAGGGTCAACGGAGAAATGCATGACCTGGGCGAAGACATCACATTGGAAAAAAATAAGAAACACAGCATACAAGTAGTCATTGACCGTGTGGTCGTGAAAGAGGGCGTGGCAGCAAGGCTGGCTGACTCTCTTGAAACGGCGCTTAAGCTCGGTGAAGGCAAAGTCATCATTGATGTAATCGGAGAGGAAGAGCTCCTCTTCAGCGAAAACCATGCCTGCCCGCACTGCGGCTTCTCCATCGGTGAGCTTGAACCGAGAATGTTCTCCTTCAACAGCCCATTTGGTGCCTGCCCATCCTGTGACGGGCTCGGCAGCAAGCTTGAAGTGGATGTTGATCTTGTCATTCCAAACCGCGGACTATCTTTAAGGCAGCATGCCATCGCCCCTTGGGAGCCGACAAGCTCCCAATATTACCCTCAGCTGCTTGAGGCAGTCAGCAGTCATTTGGGAATTGACATGGACATGCCTGTACAGGATATACCGAAGCATTTGCTTGATAAGCTTCTTTACGGAGCAAAAGGGGAAAAGATCTATTTCCGCTATGAAAACGACTTTGGCCAGGTAAGGGAAAACTTTATTGAGTTTGAAGGCGTTATCCGCAATGTTGAAAGGCGCTTCAAGGAAACAAGCTCTGATTATATCCGCGAACAGATGGAAAAGTATATGGCCCAGCATCCCTGCCCAGCCTGTAAGGGCAACCGCCTGAAACAGGAAAGCCTTGCTGTCCTGATTGCAGGCGAGCATATTGGGAAAATTACATCATTGTCCATTGAAGAGGCAGAAGACTTTTTTGAAAATGTCATTCTCTCTGAGAAAGAACGGCAGATTGCCAATCTCATCTTAAGGGAAATAAAAGAAAGGCTTGGTTTTCTCATCAACGTAGGCTTGGATTATCTGACACTAAGCCGGGCAGCAGGCACGCTGTCAGGCGGCGAAGCACAGCGCATCCGTCTTGCCACTCAGATCGGTTCCCGCCTTACCGGTGTCCTTTATATCCTGGATGAGCCGTCAATCGGCCTTCATCAGCGCGATAATGACAGACTGATCGATACGCTGAAAAATATGCGTGATATCGGGAACACGCTCATTGTCGTCGAGCATGATGAGGATACAATGATCGCAGCCGATTACCTTATTGATGTCGGCCCTGGAGCGGGCGTGCACGGCGGCCAGATTGTTTCCCAGGGTACGCCTGCAGAGGTAATGGAAGATCCGAATTCCTTGACCGGCCAGTATTTGTCAGGCAAGAAGTTCATCCCGCTGCCGCTTGAACGGAGAAAAAGCGATGGACGTTTCATTGAAATCAAGGGTGCACAGGAAAACAATCTGAAAAACGTAAATGCCAAATTCCCGCTTGGCACGTTTACTGCTGTCACTGGTGTTTCCGGTTCCGGGAAAAGTACGCTGATCAATGAGATCCTCCATAAAACGCTGGCGCAAAAGCTTCACAAAGCCAAAACAAAGCCAGGGGAGCATAAGGATGTCAAAGGGATTGAGCATCTTGATAAGGTCATTGACATCGACCAGTCGCCGATCGGACGGACACCGCGCTCTAATCCGGCAACCTATACTGGCGTCTTTGATGATATCCGCGATGTATTCGCCTCTACCAATGAAGCAAAGGTCCGCGGATACAAAAAGGGGCGTTTCAGCTTCAACGTAAAAGGCGGAAGATGCGAGGCGTGCCGCGGAGACGGAATCATCAAGATTGAGATGCATTTCCTTCCTGATGTGTATGTCCCTTGCGAGGTATGCCATGGGAAACGCTATAACCGCGAAACTCTTGAAGTAAAGTATAAAGGGAAAAATATATCTGACATCCTGGATATGACAGTTGAGGACGCGCTTGAATTCTTTGAAAATATTCCAAAGATCAGCCGCAAGCTCCAGACAATCTATGATGTTGGCCTCGGCTATATCACACTTGGCCAGCCGGCAACGACATTGTCCGGAGGGGAGGCCCAGCGGGTAAAGCTGGCTTCTGAGCTTCACCGCAGGTCAACCGGCCGCTCTTTCTATATTCTGGATGAGCCTACCACAGGGCTCCATGTCGATGATATCTCCAGGCTGCTCACCGTATTGCAGAGGCTTGTTGAAAACGGGGATACAGTCCTGGTCATCGAGCATAATCTCGATGTCATCAAGGCTGCCGACTATATAGTCGACCTTGGACCAGAAGGCGGCGATAAAGGCGGGACCATCATTGCCCAGGGCACTCCGGAAAAAGTGGCTGAAGCAGAAGGCTCCTATACCGGCAAATATCTAAAGCCCATCCTGGACAGGGACCGCATCCGCATGCAGAAGCTGGTCAAAGAAAGAGAAACAAGCATATCAAAAGCATAAAACCAAAAGCGAGTTCCGCAGTTACTGTGGGCTCGCTTTTTTAGTAAGATGGAATTACTGCTGGATATTGCCAGATTGCCTGCTGCTGAATCGGGTAAATGAACCTTAATTAGAAAAGGAAGGTTCATGATGAAAAAGTATATTTGGATGATTATCGGATTTATTTTGCTTATTGGCTCTGCCGTCGCCATCCAGGTAAAAAATACTGTTTCGCATGATGGCGAGACAGAAATCGTGGCACTCGGGGATTCTCTCACCTATGGGTATGGCGATAAAAACGGAGAAGGGTATACCGGCAGGCTTGAGGGAAAATTGGACAAGATTTATGAGGAAAACGTTGAGGTTGAAAACTTTGGAATCTATGGACAGGATACACTGAACGTCAAAAGGCAGCTGATTACCCCGGCTGTTTTAAAAGAGGTGCAGGAGGCAGACATAATCATTATTTTTATCGGTACAAATGACCTGCTTCATGCAAATGGCGGGGACCTGGCACCACTCCACAAAGAAAGGCTTCAGAAGGCAGAAGAAATTTATAGGGGAAACCTGGAAGAGATAGTCCAGTGGACAGAGCGGAATAACCCTGAGAGTCCAATCCTTTTGCTTGGCCTCTATAATCCTTATCCAGGCAATGAAAAGATAGGCAGCATCATAGAGGGCTGGAACGAAAAAGTAAAAGCAGCAGCTGCCAGCCATCCTCATGTCAGCTGGGTTCCTACGGACGATCTGTTTAAGGGCAAGAAGAAAAATCTTTATTTCTATGATTCCCTGCATCCCAATGCCCGCGGATATGACCTGATTGCTGACCGGGTGGCACAGGAATATGCCAGGCTGCAGGAAGATTGACACTACACTGTAAACGAATAGAAAAAGGGCTGTAAACTGCAGCCCTTATAATAGAGAAAAAGAGTTTACAAGGGGGCAGCCCATGCATTCTTATATTGAAGATTCCCTTAATGAATGGAAAGAGGATATTTCCAAGGTATTGGACCAGATCAACCAGGATTATGAAGAAGTTAAAAGGGAATTGCAGGTGTATACATACAAATACGGGATCACGAAGCAGGTTATACAATCAACGGTCAATGATGAGATTATTGAGACAATCCGGGAGCAGTACCACAGGCCATTTGAGGAGAAATATAATGAGCTGAAGGGCTCGGTCCGGGATCTGGAAGAAAAGCGCAAGGTATTCCAGATGTTTGTCCATAAAATTGATGAAGTAAGCAGAAAGGGAGCCGCGAAAACTGTTTAGGCTGGCTCTCGAAGGGGCACTGGAAATCAGTGCTTTTTTATTTGGCAGCTGGGGCAGGGACTGTGTTGATTTTGGCTAGTTGCTAATAAAACGTGAAAGTTGCGAGTATACCCGGAAAGTTGCTAATAAACTTTAAAATTTGCTAATAAATATTACTCCAGGTATTACGATACTGTAAGCGGACATTATTTGTCCTCTTTTCGGGTTTTATGAAGGTAGTACGAATTCTTTCATTTTTGTGCTATTTTTAAAAAATCATGAGTCACTTCATTATTTTCAGCTTCAGTGAAACTTTTAAAGCGCCTGTGCGTAAGTATTATCAAGGAGTTGAAAATGATGGATTCTAAAAAGGTGCTTTCGGCATTAAGTTATTTTAGTGTGTTTTTTGCAGGATTTATTTTCCCGCTCGTGGTTTTCTTTGCATCTGAAAATCCTTTTGTAAAAATGCATGCTAAAAAGGCATTTTTGTCGCATCTGATCCCTTTGATAGCCCTGCCGGTCATTTTTCTGGCAATTCCTTTTGAGCTTTTCTCCAATCCAAATGAAGTTCCGGTTTTTTTCCTGATTGGAATTGGCCTTTCAGTCATTCTTAGCTTGATTGTTGTGATATGGAATATTGTCAAGGGCGTGCAGATATTGGCTGCAAAAGAGTAGTGAACAACTATATCGAGGAGGCATTTGCATGAAAGATGAGAGAAAAAGGATTTTAAAAATGGTCGAGGACGGAAGCCTGCGTGCTGAGGAGGCGCTTCTTCTGCTTGAGGAACTGGAAAAGGCGTCGAAAACGATGGAGAAAAAAGAGGAAAAGCTTCATAGTGAATGGGGAAGCCAAACCTATTTTGAAGAAGCGAAGAAACAGCAGCAGGACACTGCCCAATACAAGTTCCACTATGCTAAGGAAAAAATCATTGAGTTTGTGGATACTGCTTTCCAGAAGATTAAGGATGCCGATCTGGATTTTAATTTCGGCCCTGCACTTGAAGTATCTCATGTGTTCCAGCAGAATGATGTCAGATTATCCGAAATTGAAATGGAAGTGGCGAACGGAAAACTGACGCTGATTCCCTGGGAACAAAATGATGTCCGCATTGACTGCCGGGCTAAGGTGTACCGCGGTGAAACACATGATGAAGCCCGCCAGAATTTTTTAAGAGATGTCCTTTTTACGGCAGACAATGGGCGGCTGCTGTTTTCAGCGCAGCAGAAATGGATGAAAGTTGAGGCCGCTGTGCATATTCCAAAGGAGCAGTATGACAGCATCCGGATCAGAATGTTCAATGGACCGGTAGAAGGCAGCGACCTGGCTGTGAAAAAACTGAAGGTCAAGTCAGCGAACGGAAAAATCACACTGGAAAAGCTTAATGCGAGCCACCTTGAAGCTGAGGCAGGTAATGGCCAGATCTCAGTAACTGGCAGCACCATGGATCATATTGAAGCAGAAACCGTCAATGGGGCGATAAAAGTAGCAGGAGATTATAAAAGTGCTGATCTTCAATCCTTTAACGGCAATATCCATTTACATGTTAAAGGAGACAGATGTGAGCGTCTCGAAGCTGAAGCTGTCACCGGGACAGTTGATGTGTATCTTCCATCCGGGACGCCTGTCAATGGTGATTTAAGAACCAATCTCGGAGGCTTCCAGCTTGAGCTGGATGGAATCCAGGTGGTGGAGGAAAAATCAGAAATGGTGCAGAAAATGCTCAGATTCCAATCTGTTAAAGACCCTGCAGCTGCCATTGATTTGAGGGCTAAGACCAAGACAGGGTCAATTGCTGTTAAAACTGGTGATTTTGTTAAATAATATAAGAATAAGCTGCGGCCAGAAGCGATGCTTCTGGCTTTTATCCATAAAAGAGGTGATGGACCGTGAGATGGCTGATCGGCATCTTGATCAATGCAGTTTTATTTGCCGCTCTGGCAGGATTTTTCCGTGATTCGTTTTATTTAGAAAGCTTCGGTGCAGCTCTTGGGGCAAGCTTCATTCTGTCCCTGCTGAATGTTTTGGTGCGGCCGATTCTGATTATCTTGACTTTGCCTGTGACACTTTTGTCGCTTGGCCTGTTTTTATTTGTTATCAATGCTGTTACTTTGCTGCTGACTGATGGGATTATGGGGAGCTCTTTTGAAATTGATGGTTTTGGGATGGCTTTTTTGGTAGCTGTTATTATGTCGGTTGTTAATTTGGTTATTCAGAGGACGGTTATGGATCGGAAGGAAAACTGAAGGAGTGGCGGGACTTTTAACGAAAAGATCCGTCATTTTGAAAACAGTCAGGTTACTGCTGTTAATGAGGCTGTTGATCTGCGCTGCAGGCACTTCGCTTTCCGCGGGGCGGAGTTGAGCCTCCTCACCGCTACGCGTCTGCGGGGTCTCAACATTTCCGCTATCTCCCGCAGGAGTCTGCGTGCCTTCCACTCCGATCAATGGGTTTTTAGAATTTATCTGCATTAGCAAAAGGGAGAGACCAAAGCTCTCTTTAAATGGGGGCTGTTGATCTGCGTTCCGGGCACTTCGCTTTCCGTGGGGCGGCGCTGAGCCTCCTCACCGCTGTGCGTCTGCGGGGTCTCAGCTCTGCCGCTGCAATCCCACAGGAGTCTGCGTGCCCTCCACTCCGATCAACACGTTTCTAAAATTTTGGCAACTTTATTAACCAGACAGGCCAGCGATCTATTAGTTCGATATTTGGATATAAATAAATTCATATTAGCAAAAGGGGTACGGAAGCAATATGCCGCACCCCTTTTTGTTTATAAATAATAGGTCTGAGTATGAAGAAACTCCACCCTTTGCTCTTCTTTTCTTAGGAGTAAGTAATATATGCCGGTACGCCGTTCTCTCTCAGTTTTCCGGCGAGGGATTGAGCATTTTTTAGTTGGGAGAAGGCTCCTGCCTGGACTTTGTGGAGGCCGCCTGCTGGTTTGTAAAAAGATAGGAGTGCCTTGCCAATGGTTTCCCCGCAGAGCTGCTGGTATTCTTTGGATTGCAGCAGACCGCATTCTGTTTTATTGGTCATGAAGCCGCATTCGATGAGGATGGCTGTCATGCTGGTTTTTCTTAATACATGGAAGTCGGCGGTTTTGACTCCCCGGTCGGCCAGACCGGTTTCTTTAACGAGTTCTGCCTGGACGGAACGGGCAAGCCTTACTGCTTCTGCAGGCCGGGAGGTGTGGACATATGTTTCGATTCCGTTTGCGCTGTTCCAGCCTGTCCCGTAAGCGTTGGCATGGATGGAGATATAGCAGTCTGCTTTCCATCGGTTGGCCATGCCTGTTCTTTCGGATAATGGGATGTCCCATTCGTCGGAATGGCAGTCCATGACGGTGAATCCGGCCTGTTCGAGGAGTTTGCGGCAGTAGTGGGCGGCCTGGCGGTTGAATTCGTATTCTCTGAAGCCGTCGGGGCTTCTTTTTCCAGGGGTTTCGTAGCCGTGTCCTGCGTCGAGTATGATTTTCATTTGTTTCCCTCCTAAATGATTTGTTCACTTACTATATAGGGGGAAAAGGGGATTTAGGACATGGTGAGGGTGAAAAAATTTTTGGGTAACTATGTAGTATGGTTCTTTGGATGTAGTCTGTTGATCTGCGCTCCAGGCACTTCGCTTTCCGCGGGGCGGCGCTGAGCCTCCTCAGAGCAAGCTCTTGCGGGGTCTCAGCTTTGCCGCTGCAATCCCGCAGGAGTCTTCGTGCCTTCCACTCCGATCAACAGGGTTTTAGTAATTTTATAGGATCTCAAAATAATTTAAAGAAATTGATACGTCCTAACGAATAGCAATTTAGCGTTTTAATACTTATACATAACCGCTAAACCCTCTCATCCCCTCCGCATTGTATGAATAAATTTATACCGGTCAGCCCGGTAAGCGGATTGGACGAATTCGAAGGGAGTGCCGTCCGAGAGCCGGGTTGTGCGGAGGATGAGAAGGATGGGAGAGCCTTCATGTATGGAGAGAAGGCCGGCCTCCCGGCTCTTGGCGCCGGCTGCTTCAATTTCCTGTTCTGCTTCTGCGATGGACAGGGATAGGCGGTTTTCGGCGTATTCGTAAAGGGAATTGGCCAGGTCCTTTTCTGTCAGGCCGGGCATGAGCGTCTCAGGAATATAGTTGGTTTCTATTGCCATAGGGAGTCCGTCGGCCAGGCGGATCCTGCTGATTTCATAGACTCTGCTGCCCTCGGCAATCTGGAGGCGGGATGCAATGCCGCCGGGAGCGGGCAGTGTCTGAAAGGAAAGGGTCCGGCTGCTCGGCTTCATCCCGCGCATCAGCATATCCTCCGTGAAACTTGTTAATCCCTGTAGCTCCTGCTCGACTTTTTGTTTGTTGACAAATGTGCCGCGGCCCTTTTCCCGGTATAGGAGGCCTTCCCTGACAAGATTGCTGATGGCCTGCCTGACGGTCATCCTGCTGATCTGGAATTGCTCGGCATATTCCCGTTCGGATGGTATGGCTTCTTCTTCCTGCAGGGTACCTTCCCTGATCTGCTTTTTCAGCTGTTCTTCCAGCTGATGATAGATGGGGATAGGTGAATTTTTATCAATCATATGAATGTCTCCTTATACCTTTTGCAGTGCCTCTGCGTCAGCCACGATTGTCACATGCGGATGCAGCTGGAGGGCGGAGGCAGGGAATTTTTCATCCGGCTTTCCGTTCAATAGATGATAGACGGCTTCGGCCTTTGATTTGCCTGAAGCAAGCAGCAGGATTTCCCTGCTGTCCAGGATGGAGGCGATGCCCATCGTGATGGCCTGGTTTGGAACTTCTTCTATGCTGGAGAAAAAACGGCTGTTTGCTTCGATCGTGCTTTCATCAAGATCTACGACATGGGTCCTGCTTGAAAAGGGGGTTCCTGGTTCATTGAAGCCGATATGGCCGTTCTGCCCGATGCCGAGCACCTGAAGGTCGATTCCGCCAAGCATATTGATTTGCCTGTCATAGCGCCTGCATTCCTCTGCCAGGTCAGCAGCCAGGCCATTCGGAATATAAGTCTGGCTCACAGGTATGCCGATATGCTTGAACAGATTTTCATTCATGAAGGTGTGATAGCTGTTTTTATCTTCCTTAGGCAGGCCGATATATTCATCAAGATTGGCTGTATGGATATTTTTATAAGAAGTCCGGTTTTCCTTATAGTCCGCTGCTAAGCAATCGTACAGCCCTTTAGGCGTGCTGCCGGTTGCAAGGCCCAGTGTGAGGGAAGGAGCCGATTTGATTTTTTCCAGGATAATCTGGCAGGCAATCCTGCTCATATCCTGGTAGTCTTTTGCTTGGACAATTTTCATCATTCTACCTCCAAATGGTTATGTGCGACTTTTCCGCGGCAGATTGTCAGTACAATATCCATGTTTTCGTTCAGGACAGTAAGATCTGCATCTTTTCCTTCTGCAATGCTGCCTTTGCGGTCGAATACTTTCAGCTGCCTTGCTGGGTTTTCGCTGGCCAGCTTGACTGCTTCAGCTAATGTGATATCCGCAAACTTCGTCATATTTTTAACAGAGTCCTTCATTTTCAGAATGCTTCCCGCAAGTGTGCCGTCCTCAAGCAAGGCCATTCCATCCTTGACAGTGACATCCTGGCCGCCGAGATCATAGGTGCCGTTTTTTAGGCATTTTGCCCTCATAGAATCGGTGATCAGCACCATTCCATCCATCCCCTTGCTGTTTAATGCAAGCTTAATCATTTCAGGCCGCACATGGACTCCATCTGCGATCATTTCCACGATCAGCTCTTTAAAGAGGAGAGCTGCGCCTGCTGTGCCGGGTTCGCGGTGATGAAGTCCCTTCATGCCATTGAAAAGGTGGGTTACATGGGTCGCACCTGCTTCCACAGCCTCCCTGACTTCTTCATAGTCAGCATCAGAATGCCCGATGGAAGCAACAACGCCTGTTTCGGCAAGGTGGCGGACCAGTTCTTTGCCGCCTTCCAGTTCTGGGGCAAGGGTGACGAGCTTGATCAGCTGTCCGGCTTTTTCCTGCCAGGATTTGAATAAATCAACATCACTTTTCAGAATATGCTCAAGCGGCTGGGCACCTTTTCTTTTTTCACTAATAAAGGGACCTTCGAGATGGATGCCGAGCATTTCGGCCGCCGCTCCCTCGGGCTTGTATGCTGCCGCATTGGCCAGTGCCTGTTCAATCAAGGATTTTTCCTGTGTAATAGTGGTCGCCAGGAAACTTGTTGTCCCTTCAGCGGGAAGAGTCCGGGCTATCGTCTGTAATGCTTCAGGTGTGCTGTCCATCGTATCGGCCCCGCCTGCTCCGTGGATGTGAAGGTCGATAAAGCCCGGTGCCAGGGTTGCGCCGGCATCCAGCTCTATCGTTTTATCTGCAGGCTTGCCGCCAAATTCATCTGCTGGGCCGAAGCTCTTAATCGTACCGTCTTCAACCAATACATATCCATTATCTATTATTCCATCCTCTGTCAGCACTCTGCTGTTTTTTAAAAGTAGGGAATTCATGTATGACATCTCCGTTCTGAATCCTGATATTTTATATTTCCATGATAAAATAAACATATATAGTTGTCTATACCAATTATGTATCCTTTATGTAAAGGTTTTTGAAAAAATCAGATAGCACAATTTGGTTCTGCGGGGAAAAATGCTACAATAAGATGAAACTTTATTGTGTAGTTTCTCCAATTGAAAGAAACCATTCATTATAATAGACCTTATAAGGCTCATTCCGCAAAAGGAGGACAACAGCGTGGCAAAAGTGCGAACAAAAGACATCATTGAGAAATTTAATTTAGAGCTGATCAGCGGGGAGGAAGGGATCAACCGGCCGATTACGACAAGTGATATTTCCAGGCCCGGGCTTGAAATGGCGGGCTTTTTCGACTATTACCCTGCAGAGCGCATCCAGCTGATTGGCAAGACTGAGCTGAGCTTTGCAGAGAAGCTGAGTGACGCTGACAGGCATAACCGGATGGAATCGCTCTGTACTGATATTACGCCAGGCATCATCATTACAAGGGATATGGAAGTGCCGGAAGGGCTGATTGAGGCTTCGGAAAGGGAAGCAGTGCCTGTTATGCGTTCCAAGCAGAAAACCACCAGGTTCTCAGGCCTTTTGACAAATTTCCTTGAAAGCAAGCTGGCCCCGACGACCGCGGTGCATGGCGTGCTTGTCGATATATACGGAGTGGGCGTGCTCATTACGGGCAAGAGCGGCGTAGGTAAAAGTGAAACGGCCCTTGAGCTTGTGAAAAGAGGACATCGCCTTGTTGCTGATGACTGCGTGGAAATCCGCCAGGAAGATGAAGATTATCTTGTCGGGACCTCGCCGGAGCTGATTGAGCATTTGCTTGAAATCAGGGGGCTTGGCATCATAAATGTAATGACCTTGTTCGGTGCAGGTGCTGTCCGGAGCAATAAGCGCATTTCCCTCGTCATGAATCTTGAGCTGTGGGATCAGAAAAAACAATATGACCGCCTTGGCCTTGATGAAGAGAAAATGAAGATCATTGACACAGATATCACGAGGCTTACGATCCCAGTACGCCCGGGGCGGAACCTTGCTGTCATCATTGAAGTGGCCGCAATGAACTTCCGTTTGAAGCGAATGGGCGTCAATGCCGCAGAACAATTCACAAGCCGCCTGTCTGATGTGATCGAGGACGGAGACAACGATTAGGATTACCTATATAAATAGAGAGTTTCTGTAAGGGGATTCTGCAAAAAAAGGAGAATGATTATGGAAGAAAATATCCAGCCGCTTGATCCGATTGCTTTTTCGCTCGGTCCCATCCAGGTCCACTGGTACGGTCTGATTATCGGGGCGGGGATTGCACTTGCTTTATGGCTGGCCATGCGCGAAGGGGAAAAGCGCGGGCTGCAGAAGGAATTGTTTGCCGATCTGATGCTGTGGGCGATTCCTATCGCGATTTTGTCTGCAAGGCTGTATTATGTCATTTTTGAATGGGACTATTATGCACAAAACCCTGCCGAGATCATTAAGATCTGGCATGGGGGCATCGCCATTCACGGGGCACTGATCGGCTCTGTCATCACTGCCTATGTTTTTGCGAAGAAGAAGGGCATCTCTTTCTGGCAGCTGGCTGACATCACTGCGCCGAGTATTATTCTCGGCCAGGCTATCGGCCGCTGGGGCAACTTCATGAATCAGGAAGCACATGGCCGTGAAGTGACACGTGCATTTTTGGAAAATCTTCATCTTCCGCAGTTCATCATAGATCAGATGTACATAAACGGAACGTACTACCACCCGACCTTCCTGTATGAATCATTATGGAATATAGCCGGATTTGTTATCCTCCTGTCTTTAAGAAGAGTGAATCTGCGCAGGGGCGAGCTTTTCCTTACGTATGTCATCTGGTACAGCATCGGCCGCTTCTTCGTTGAAGGGATGAGGACGGACAGCCTGATGCTGACAGAGAGCCTCCGTATGGCGCAGATGATTTCCATCGTCCTTGTCATCGGAGCCATTGTGCTCATCGTCTTCAGAAGAACAAAAGGCTACGCAGACAAGAGATATTTAGATAAGAGCGCTAAAGCTCAATAGTATAAAAACAAAGGGAGGAGAGAAACATGCTGTTCGGCACGCTCAAACGAGGATTAGCTGCAGGGCTTAAAACGACATGGTCACTGGGAAAAATCATTTTCCCTGTCACGCTGATCGTAGCGCTGCTTCAATATACGCCAGTGCTTCCCTGGGTAATCAAGATGATAACGCCGCTGATGGGCCTGCTTGGACTGTCTGGCGATGCGGCCATTCCGCTTGTGCTGGGAAACTTCCTGAATCTGTACGCAGCCATCGGGGCCATCCTGACATTGGATCTTTCGGTGAAGGAAGTATTCATCATTGCGGTCATGCTGTCCTTCTCGCATAATATCCTGATTGAATCCAGTGTGGCGCTCAAGGTGGGCGTCAAGCTCTGGATTATCCTGCTGGTACGTTTCGGCCTGGCCATCCTGTCTGCCGTGGTAATCAACCTGGTATGGCACGGCGGCTCTGAGCTTGCCCAGTACGGCATGATCCCGGCAAAGGAAGAACAGGCAGCAGGTGTTACTGCCATTCTTTTAGAAGCGGTAACCAAGGCCGGTTTGGGGATTCTGCAGCTCGCCATCATCGTCATTCCGCTGATGATTGGTATACAGCTGCTGAAAGACTTGAAATGGCTGGATGTTTTTTCAAAATGGATGGCGCCTGCAACAAGAGCGCTGGGGATGAAAGAGAACACCTCGACCACTTTGGCCGCCGGCCTGATTTTTGGCCTGGCATACGGGGCGGGTGTCATGATACAGGCTGTCAAAGAGGATGGAGTCAGCAGGAAGGATGTTACCATCGCGTTCATCTTCCTGGTCGCATGCCACGCGGTAATCGAAGATACACTTATTTTCCTTCCGCTGGGCATTCCGGTGCTGCCGCTGCTCCTGATACGTCTCGGAACAGCCATCGTACTGACTTTGGCGGTCGCGTTTTTCTGGAACCGCCGCTCCCAAATGGCCAGCAATAGAAAGGAAGCTGCTTTGTGAACGAAAACATAAACACGATTTTATTTGATCTTGACGGAACATTGATCGACACGAATGAACTGATCATCGCCTCATTCCTTCACACGCTTGAAGGCTATTATCCAAACAAATATAAGCGGGAGGATGTACTCCCGTTCATGGGTCCGACCCTGCATGAGACTTTTGCCAGCATTGATGAAAGCAGGGTTGAAGAGATGATCGGCAAATACCGCGAGTTCAATCTTGCCAACCATGATGTGCTTGTCAAAGAGTTTGAGGGTGTGTTTGACACAGTCCGAACCTTGAAGGAATCAGGCTACAAGCTTGGCATCGTCACGACGAAGGTAATGCCTGTCGTGGAAAAAGGACTGAAGCTGACAAACCTGAATCAGTTCTTTGAGGTTATCGTGGCACTGGACCATGTGGAGAAACCAAAGCCCGATCCAGAGCCGATTTTTAAGGCGCTTGACCTCCTCGGCTCCCGTCCGGAGGAAGCTATCATGGTCGGCGATAACCACCATGATATCCTTGCCGGGCATCATGCAGGCACCAAATCAGCAGCTGTCGCCTGGTCGGCTAAGGGCAGGGAGCATCTGATGCAGTACAAGCCTGATTTTATGCTGGAGAATATGGCTGACCTCCTCGATATCCTGGAGGACTATAAAGGATGAGAAAGACAGTCAGGCATCCGGTTGAGGGCGCCAATTCCCTTTGGCATGTGTACAAAACGGTCCCGTTCGCGAAGGTTGTAAAAAATTTCATCGTCATACAGCTGGCCCGGTACACCCCTTTTCTCGGTTTGAAAAACTGGCTGTACCGC
Source organism: Bacillus infantis (assembly GCF_050107595.1). Lineage (GTDB taxonomy): Bacteria > Bacillota > Bacilli > Bacillales > Cytobacillaceae > Bacillus_AB > Bacillus_AB infantis_C. Next base: position 198,256 of record NZ_JBNILH010000004.1, on the reverse strand, counting down.
ACATTCCTGAAAATGAAGGTCGGAGATCAGACTTCGTTTGCGCTAATGGTGATGCTGGATGTGATGTTCCCGGAGAAAATAAGCGTCGGACGGAACACAGTCATCGGCTATAATACAACCATCCTTGCGCACGAATATTTAATCCGTGAATACCGCCTCGGTGAAGTGAATATCGGCAGCGAGGTCATGATCGGCGCCAACTCAACCCTTCTGCCCGGCATCACGATTGGAGACGGGGCAATCGTCTCCGCCGGGACCCTTGTCCACAAGGATGTCCCGCCCGGCAGCTTTGTCGGAGGAAATCCGATGCGCGTCATTTATACAAAAGAAGAGCTTCAAAAGCGCTGGCAGGATGATCCAATCTACGGCCAGGCTGAGTGAGGAAAAGGCTTCATTAACTTCGGTTAATGGGGCTTTTTTTTAGAGAAGGCTGCAGGGAAGCTGCAAAATGCAGACTCGCAAATAAATCGGGAAACTCGCAAATAAAAATGAAAACTCGCAAATAAAATCTAATTCCCGCAAATAAAACAAAAAACCCGCAAATAAACCCGCCAGAACCTGCTGCTCCTTCAATCCAATCCCCTCAATTAACCGTACCATCAGCTTTTCCACGGATACATCCCCCTGATTTTCAGAAAATAAGCATTAATGGTTGACGCCTGCTGGAAACAGCGATAAACTACTAATAACTTCAATTCGATAACATATTAGCGAACTAAAGGATTTTGAACTTTTGGATTTAGAGGTGGAATTCAATGAGCCGTTTATTTATGTTTGAAAAGCCATTAGGCATGCGTGATACATTGCCTGAAATATACGAAACGAAAAGCAGGGTCCGCTCTTCCATTGAAGATGAGATGAAGAGCTGGGGCTATCAGTTTATGGAAACACCGGCGCTTGAATATTATGAAACCGTCGGTTCGGCTTCGGCAACAGTTGATCAGCAGCTGTTTAAGCTCTTGGACCAGCAGGGCCACACACTTGTGCTCAGGCCTGATATGACAGCCCCGATTGCCCGGGTGGCTGCATCAAGGCTCCTGAAGGAAGACCTTCCATTGAGGCTTGCTTATTCAGCCAATGTGTTCCGGGCCCAGCAGAGGGAAGGCGGACGCCCGGCTGAGTTTGAGCAGATCGGCGTCGAGCTGATCGGCGATGATTCAATCAGTGCGGATGGAGAAGGGCTGGCTCTCCTCATCAGCTCGCTGAAGAAAGCGGGATTGGAGGACTTCCAGCTATCTGTCGGCCATATCGGCTTTGTACAGGAGTTTTTCCGCCAGGTTCTTGGGACAGAAGATAGGGCCAATGAATTAACGAGATTTCTTTATGAAAAAAATTATGTCGGGTACCGGGAGCATGTGAAGAATCTCCCGCTGTCTTCTATAGATAAGCAGCGCCTTCTGGATTTCCTTCAGCTCAGGGGCGGCCGTGAAGCCATTGAGCAAGCGTTCAGCCTGATTGAAAATAATAAGGGCAGGGAAGCGATCGTCCAGCTTGAACGTCTTTGGGACACAATGGCCGATTTTGGCGAAGGTGAAAAAATCAAGCTTGATTTGACGCTCGTCAGCCATATGAGCTATTACACAGGCATCTTATTTGAAGTATACGCCGGGAATGTCGGCTTTCCGATCGGCAATGGAGGCCGCTATGATCTCCTGCTGAAAAAGTTCGGGAAAACCTCAGGAGCGACCGGCTTTGCCATCCGGCTTGACCGCCTGCTTGAGGCACTTGGCGGAGCAGGTGAAAAAGATCCGCAGCATTGCATCATCTTCAGCGCCGAGCGCAGGCGCGAGGCATATGAAAAAGCGAAGGATATGCGGAAATCAGGGATCAAGGCTGTGCTTCAGGACATCAGCGGCGTCAAAAATCTGGACGCGTGCACAAGCCAATATGATGATATTACCTTTTTAGTCGGAAAAGCCGGGAAGGAGGAGCAGCAATGAAGGACCTGCTGACAATTGCGATGCCGAAAGGGCGGATATTCGAGGAGGCTGCAGAGCTGCTGCGCCAGGCCGGCTTTGATCTGCCGGCCGAATTTGATGACTCACGCAAGCTGATCATCGATGTGGAAGAAGAAAAATTTCAATTTATCCTTGCAAAGCCGATGGACGTACCGACCTATGTAGAGCACGGAGTCGCCGATCTTGGGATTGCCGGAAAGGATGTCATGCTCGAGGAAGAGCGGGATGTATATGAGCTCCTCGACCTCCAAATCAGTGCCTGCTATCTTGCTGTAGCAGGAATTCCTGGTACAAAAATGAATGAAGTCGCGTCGAAAGTGGCGACTAAATATCCGAATGTTGCCGCTGCTTATTTTCGTGAGCAGGGGGAACAGGTTGAAATCATCAAGCTGAACGGCTCCATTGAGCTGGCTCCGCTGATCGGACTTTCCGACAGGATCGTCGATATCGTTTCAACAGGCAGGACGCTCAAAGAAAACGGATTGGTTGAGTACGAGCAGATCGTCGGCATCACATCCAGGCTGATAGTCAATCCGGTCAGCTACCGGATCAAGGACAAGCGGATCAGCGAGATCGTCGACAAGCTGAGCAGAGTCGTGAATGAACAGGCAGCTCTATAAGCTTTTGCTCCAAGGAGGAAAACAGGATGAAAATCATTAAAGTATCAGAAGATATTTCTATTAAAAGATCGGTCGACAGCGGTACGGAAGAGCAAAGAAAAGCTGTTAAAAGCATCATTGCCGAGGTCCGCAAAAACGGTGACGAAGCAGTCCGCAGCTTCACGGAAAAGTTTGATGGTATCCAGCTTTCCTCCTTTGCGGCCTCATCTGCTGAAGTTGAGGAAGCCTACAGCACAATCGACCCTTCTATCCTGGAGGTGATCAAGGAGGCTGCAGCCAATATCCGGAGCTTTCATGAGAAGCAGCTTAGGCCTTCCTGGATGACTACGGATGAAAATGGGACGATGCTCGGCCAGAAGGTGACACCGCTTGATTCAGCAGGCTTGTATGTTCCGGGAGGCACTGCTGCCTATCCTTCCTCTGTCCTCATGAATGTGATTCCGGCAAAAGTGGCAGGAGTAAGAAGGATTGTCATCACCTCCCCGCCAGGCCGCGACGGAAAGCTCCCTGCTGCAGTACTTGTGGCTGCAAAGGAAGCAGGTGCAGAAGAGGTCTACAAGATCGGCGGTGCCCAGGCAATAGCTGCATTGGCATATGGCACAGAGTCCATACAGCCGGTTGATAAAATTACAGGTCCGGGGAATATCTTCGTTGCACTCGCTAAAAGGGAAGTCTTCGGAGATGTGGATATTGATATGATCGCCGGTCCAAGTGAGATTGCAGTGCTTGCCGACGATACGGCCAGAGCAAACGAAGTGGCTGCCGACCTGCTGTCACAGGCAGAGCATGATCCGATGGCCTGCAGTGTTCTGGTTACCACCTCCGCAAATCTGGCTGAAAAGGTGGCAGAAGAAGTGGAACGGCAGCTTGCAGATCTGCCGCGCCGGGAAATTGCAGCCCAATCGATTAAAGACTTCGGTGTGATTTATGTTGCGGAAACAATGGAAGAAGCGGTTGAAACAGTAAACCGGCTGGCGCCGGAGCATCTCGAGGTCCTGACTGAAAACCCCATGGAGCTGCTCGGCCAGATCAGGCATGCCGGAGCCATTTTTCTGGGCCGGTTCAGCCCTGAGCCTGTCGGCGACTATTTTGCCGGTCCGAATCACGTACTGCCGACGAACGGGACAGCCCGTTTCTCAAGCCCGCTTAATGTGGAGGATTTTCAGAAAAAATCGAGCATCGTTTATTATAGTGAAAAATCGCTTCAGGGTAATGGAGCAAAAATTGCTTCCTTTGCCAGGCTTGAAGGCCTGGAAGCCCATGCGCGGGCAATCGAGGAGCGCCTGAACAACAAGGAGGAAAAATAAATGGCAAGAACGGCATCTGTTGAACGGAATACTAATGAAACACAAATAGCTCTATCCCTTGATATCGATGGAGAAGGACAATCCAAGCTGGAAACGCCTGTCCCATTTATGACGCATATGCTCGACCTTTTTGCCAAGCACGGGCAATTCAATCTGACAGTTGAAGCGAAGGGCGACACAGAGGTGGATGACCACCATACCACAGAGGATATCGGCATTTGCCTCGGCCAGGTGCTGAAGGAAGCACTTGGAGATAAAAAAGGGATCAAGCGGTACGGCAACGCGTTTGTACCAATGGATGAAGCCCTCGCGCAGGTAGTCGTTGACCTGAGCAACCGTCCGCACCTGGAAATCAGGGCAGACTTCCCGAGCCAGAAGGTCGGCACCTTTGATACAGAGCTTGTCCATGAATTCCTGTGGAAGCTGGCTCTTGAAGCACGGATGAACCTGCATGTGATCGTCCATTATGGCCAAAATACGCATCATATTATTGAAGCAATCTTTAAGGCGCTTGCAAGGGCGCTAGATGAAGCAACGACAATCGACCCAAGAATTAAAGGAGTTCCGTCAACGAAAGGGATGTTATAAAATGATCGGCATCATTGATTATGGAATGGGTAATCTGTTCAGCGTAAGCAAAGCACTGGAGCGGCTTGAAGTCCCTTACTTTTTATCAGAAGACCAGGAGGAGCTGAAAAAAGCCGATGGGCTGATCCTTCCAGGAGTAGGCAGCTTCAAGGATGCGATGGACCGGCTTAATGCTGCCGGGCTGACAGGGATGATCCAGGAATATACCGCGGCAGGAAAGCCGCTCGCCGGCATCTGCCTTGGCATGCAGCTTTTATTCGAAAGCAGTGAGGAAAATGGCTATACAGAAGGCCTTAAACTTTTGCCTGGTAAGGTTGTACGTTTTCCGGGAGAAGATGACCACGGCGAAAAATACAAGGTACCGCATATGGGCTGGAACAGGCTTGAGTTCATCAGCTCTTCACCGATTTTTAAGAACGTGGAAGAAGGCTATGTTTACTTTGTCCATTCCTATTATGCAGAGCCGGGCGATCATGATGTCGTTATTGCGAGAAGCTTCTATGATAAGGAAGTACCTGCTGTGGTCGGCAGGGACAATGTCTTTGGGATGCAGTTCCATCCGGAAAAAAGCAGTTCCCTTGGCATGGAGCTGCTGCGGAACTTTACGATGATAGCCAGCAAAGGAGGAGAGTCACTATGAGCTTTACAATCTATCCGGCCATTGATATGAGAGCAGGCAAATGTGTCCGCCTGCTGCAGGGGGATTATGAGAAGGAAACGGTGTACGGCGATTCTCCGTTCGATATGGCGAAATCATTCGCAGATGCCGGTGCACAATGGATACATATGGTAGACCTTGATGGTGCAAAAGATGGAAAGCGTGTAAATGACTCTTTTGTCATAAAAGCTGCGCAGGAACTTGATGCAAAGGTCCAGATAGGCGGGGGGATCAGGACAGAGGAGGATATCGCCCACTATCTCGATAATGGCGTATCCCGTGTGATCATCGGCAGCATTGCTGTCTCTGATCCTGAATTTGCTGAAGAGATGATCCGCAAGTACGGCGATAAAATTGCGGTCGGTCTTGATGCGAAGGATGGCTATGTTGCGACACACGGCTGGCTTAACACTTCCGGTGTAAAGGCGGCTGAGCTTGGGAAGCGGTTTGCTGATGCAGGAGCAGAGACTTTTATTTTTACCGATATCGCGACAGACGGGATGCTGTCCGGACCAAATGCGGAGGCTGTCAGGCAGCTCGCGGCAGCAACCGGAAAAAGCGTCATTGCTTCAGGGGGCGTTAGCAGCCTTGCTGATTTGGCAGCATTGAAGGCATATGAGGCTGAGGGCGTTTCCGGCGCGATTGTCGGGAAAGCCATCTATGAAGGCCGGTTCACGGTTGAGCAGGCGCTGAAAGAGGTGGCCCGCTGATGCTGACAAAACGGATCATTCCATGCCTTGATGTAAAGGAAGGGCGGGTTGTAAAAGGGATCCAGTTTGTACAGCTCCGCGATGCCGGCGATCCGGTCGAGCTGGCCCGCTTTTATGACCAGCAGGGGGCTGACGAGCTTGTCTTCCTGGATATCTCTGCCTCACATGAAGGCAGAAAGACAATGACCGAAGTCGTGAAGGCGGTCGCTTCAGAGCTGGCCATCCCTTTTACGGTCGGCGGCGGAATCAATGCGCTTGAAGATATGAAAAGAATCCTCAGGGCTGGAGCTGATAAGGTTTCATTGAATACGGCAGCTGTAAACAATCCGGAACTGATCAGGGAAGGAGCAAGCTTTTTTGGATCACAGTGCATCGTTGTCGCAATTGATGCAAAGTATGATCCTGAGCTTGGATCCTGGAAAGTATACACTCATGGTGGCCGCAAGGAGACAGGCCTTGAAGTAATTGAATGGGCAAGGCAGGCTGTTGAGCTTGGCGCAGGTGAGATCCTGCTGACCAGCATGGATGCCGACGGCGGGAAAAACGGGTTTGACCTTTTATTAACGAAAGCAGTGAGTGAGGCGGTCAGCGTACCGGTCATTGCATCCGGCGGGGCCGGCAACAGTGCCCATTTTGCTGATGCCTTTACAGAAGGAAAAGCAGATGCGGCTCTTGCTGCTTCGATTTTCCATTATAAAGAAACATCAGTCAGCGAAGTAAAACAATTTCTAAAAGAAAAAGGGGTGACGGTCCGATGAATCCAGATGAACTGAAATTCGATGAAAACGGGCTGATTCCGGCGGTTGTCCAGGACCGGATAACGAAGGAAGTACTGACTCTGGCCTATATGAACCGTGAATCTTTGTCTCTTTCCATTGAAAGCGGAGAAACATGGTTTTACAGCAGATCCCGCCAGGAGCTGTGGCATAAGGGAGCAACCAGCGGAAATACGCAGAAGATTGCAGAAATCAAATATGACTGCGATCAGGATGCCCTTGTCGTGCTTGTTGAGCCAGCCGGTCCTGCATGCCATACAGGCGCTGTCAGCTGCTTCAATGAAACTGTCTATCAGGCAGAAGGACTGACAGAGGGTGTACAGGACAGCTACAGCATCCTTGCCGAGCTCGAGCAGGTAATCGAACAGCGGGAAAAAGAGCGTCCGGAAGGGGCCTACACAACCTATCTGTTTGAAAAAGGCGTAGATAAAATCCTGAAAAAGGTTGGCGAGGAATCAGCAGAGGTCATCATCGCGGCTAAAAACCGCGATCAGGAAGAGCTCAAATGGGAAAGCGCCGATCTCCTTTACCACCTGCTCGTCCTCTTGCGCGAGCAGAAGCTGCCATTCAAGGAAGTGCTTGGTGTGCTGAAAGAACGGCATGAAAGAGGATAATGATAGTAAGGACCGGCCTGAGGGCCGGTCTTTTTTAAAATTGGTAAAAAATGTATTTTAAGTAGAATAAAGCCGATTTTATGTAGAATAACGGTAAATTTTAGTAGAATCATGCGAGATTTATGTAGAATAACGGTAAATTTGGGTAGAATCATGCGAAATTTAGGCAGAATCTTTGTGGTTATTGAATAGAACAATATAAAAATCAGCAGAATTCTCCAGAGCTGCTTCGAAAATCTGACCCTTAATCTAAATCGTCCCCCATATTTGGCAGAAACCAGCAAAAGGCAGGTCCAAACAGTAATGAGCGGCAGGAATAGAGCCTTGATTCCACCGCATCAGGCACAGCACCGATAGCATGCCGTTCACCGAAGAATACTAATCTCATTCTGCTCTTCTCCGGCGGCTTGCACATGTGATATACTACTGTAGTTAAGGCTGGCACAGGTGTGCGAGTGATTTGCCTGCTGCCTAGAGATGAGGGATTACATGAGCAAAGACTCAAAAGCAAGACAACCGATGGGGAAACTACTTTCATTCATCCCGAATGGCGAATATTATTTTTCAAAAGGGATCAAATCCTTTCACCGCCGGGATTTTCATAAAGCAAGCAAATATCTGCAGCGTGCGATGCAGCTGGAGCCGGGCGAGCCGATGATTGCCTGCCAGCTGGCGATCGTATATACAGAATTGAATGAATACCAGAAGTCTAATAAGCTGCTGCATCTTGTCCTGGAGGAGCTTGACGAGGAAATGGCTGAATGCCATTACTTCCTTGCCAATAATTATGCCCACCTTGGATTCTTCAAGGATGCTTATCAGCATGCCAATACGTATTTGGAGCTTGAGCCTGACGGAGAGTTCATCGAGGATACCGAGGATCTTCTGGAGCTTTTGACACTGGAGGCTGAGGATCTGGATGAAGAACTGTATGAGCAGGATGATCTGATCACCAAGCAGGAACAGGCAAGGGAGCTTCTTGAATCAGGGCATTTCCCGAAAGCAGTGGAAATTCTGAGCACGGTGATCGAGGATTATCCGGAATATTGGTCTGCATACAATAATCTGGCGCTTGCCCATTTTTACCTGGGAGAAGTAAACAAGGCGAACGATATCCTTGATGAGGTGCTTGTACGCAACCAGGGCAATCTTCATGCGCTCTGCAATAAGCTCGTGTTTGCCTATTACCAGCATGATCTTGAGGAGGTAAGGGCTTTAGTTGCTACACTGAAAAAAATCCAGCCGCTTCTGATCGATCACCAGTTTAAGCTGGGGGCAACCTTCGCGCTGGTCGGTGAATACGAGCCTGCCTACAAATGGCTGCGCAAGCTTCACAAGTCAGGCTATGAGGGAGATGGCGCCTTTTATTACTGGCTTTCTTATTCCTCTTACTTCACGGGGAAAGAAGACCAGGCCAGGAACTTCTGGAAAAGGGTGCTGGAATACAGCCCTGAAAAGGCGGGCCTTGAGCCATGGAACGAAGATAAGCCGGAAACGGCCGGCTTCGAGGACCATCTGGATTCCATCTATAAAAAGCTGAACAGTGAATATGCGGAGGAACGTTTATTTGCCCTATTCCTTGCTTCAAAATCAGGCAGCAAAGACGAGATTCTAGCAAGCAAGGATGTTAAGCAGAATCCAAAATTCACAAGCGTTGACCGGGAATATGCATCATTGATTGAAATGGTCGCACCAGAAAAAAACAGTGTGAAAATTGCCCATGAAACAGCAGAGCTCTTATACAGTCACCATAAGCCGATCGGTACAGTTGAAGCTGGATTGTACCTGGCATGGTTTACTGTCTTCAATGAAGCCGAAGGTCAGGGGCTTCTTGCCAAGAATGCAAAAGCATGGGCCGGGGCTGTGGAATATGTCTGGAGAAAGCAGCGCAGCGAAAAAGTGTCGCAGCAAAGTGTCGCAGCCCAGTACGGACTTTCTGCTTCCACATTGCAGAAGTATGTAAAATCAGTCAGCAGCATTCTTAAATGAGCAGATTCTTGGACTGTATCCCTATTGTTTTATAGGATATGGTTAGTAAGTAAATACTACTGAAACAACCGCTGTTTTTCTTGGGAATAAACGTACTGCTCCATCAGTTCCTTCTGCCTGCCGAGGCGGCAAAGGCAATTTTTCAGAGCGGTAATATGATAATATAAAAGCATTTCTCAGGGGGATCAGCAAGTCCTAGTGAAGGAGTGGAGCAAGATGACAGAAGAAAAAATTTATGATGTCATCATCGCTGGCGCAGGACCGGCCGGAATGACAGCTGCTGTGTATACATCCCGTGCCAACCTGTCTACATTGATGATTGAACGCGGCGTACCGGGAGGGCAAATGGCCAACACAGAAGAAGTCGAAAACTATCCTGGTTTCGATCATATCCTTGGCCCTGACCTGTCCACTAAAATGTTCGACCACGCCAAGAAATTCGGCGCTGAATATGCATATGGCGATATCAAAGAAATCATCGACGGCGAAGAATTCAAAACCGTTGTGGCAGGTGCAAAACAATATAAAGCCCGCGCTGTAATCATTACAACGGGTGCTGAATATAAAAAAATCGGTGTGCCGGGTGAAAAAGAGCTCGGCGGCCGCGGTGTATCTTATTGTGCCGTCTGTGATGGCGCCTTCTTCAAAGGCAAAGAGCTTGTTGTTGTCGGCGGAGGTGATTCTGCTGTCGAGGAGGGCGTCTACCTGACCCGTTTCGCGGAAAAAGTGACCATCGTCCACCGCCGCGACGAGCTGCGTGCACAGGCAATCCTTCAGCAGCGCGCATTTGACAATGAGAAGGTTGACTTTATCTGGAACTCTACAGTAAAAGAAATCAACGAAAGCGAAGGCAAGGTAGGAAGCGTGACCCTTGTTTCCACTGAAAATGGGGAAGAGCGGGAATTCAAGGCAGATGGGGTATTCATCTATATTGGCATGGTTCCTCTGTCTAAGCCTTTCCAAAGCCTTGGCATCACCAATGAGAACGGCTATATCGAAACAAACGAACGCATGGAAACAAAGGTTCCCGGCATTTTCGCTGCCGGCGACATCCGCGAGAAAATGCTTCGCCAGATCGTGACAGCAACAGGCGACGGCAGCATCGCCGCCCAAAGTGCCCAGCACTATGTGGAAGAACTGATGGAATCTTTAAAGGCGAAAGCTTAAATATTGTTTGAAAAAACGCTCATTCTTGAAATGGGCGTTTTTATTCATAATCTGGCTCAGCAGCTGCGGTTTCCGCAAGAGAAATTTAAAAAAGATGCCGCTTCCATCCACCGGCAGCAATAGGCCGAAAGCCGTATTGTACAAGGCTTGCGGTCAGCTTTTTACTAAAGAAATAAAAAGTCATTTTGTTTTAATCCTACTGTAACAGTAGTGCAATAAACATCGGGTAATATAGGAATAGAAATTGACCCCCTTTTAAGATATAATCCTTTGTGCAGCACAGGCATACATAGCCTGTGCTCTTTTTTTTGGGCGAAGGCAAGACGCATCCGCCTCTAAATTTACACAACATCCATTTTCATTTCATTGTGGCTGGATGACAAAAATAGTATAATGAAAAGAATATATTCGACAGGACTGCCTGTGCGGCGGTCATGAGAAGGAAATGCTGAGGTGAGGCTGTTGCAGCGGGTCACGAATTGTGTGCTGTTGAAGGAAAATCAAGTGTTGCTTTTACAAAAACCGAGACGTGGCTGGTGGGTAGCACCCGGCGGAAAGATGGAGCCGGGTGAATCAGTCCGGGATTCCTGCATCAGGGAATTCCGCGAGGAGACAGGCATATATTTAAGAAACCCGGGCTTGAAGGGGATCTTTACCTTCATTATGAAAGACGGGGATAAGGTGCTTTCTGAATGGATGATGTTTACTTTCCTTGCACGGGAGTCTGATGGCATCAATCTGGATGAGTCGGAGGAAGGGAAGCTGGCCTGGCATGATTTTGATGATATCAAGAATCTGCCGATGGCTGCAGGCGATTATCACATTCTTGAATATATGATTCATGGAAATGGGATTATTTACGGGACGTTTACGTATACGCCGAATTTCGAGCTTCTAAGCTACCGGCTGGATCCGAGTTAAATAATATAGATTACAGGGGGAGAACAGGAATGAGCAGCGGTGCGGCGACTGATACACAAATGGTCATAATAACTGGGATGTCGGGAGCAGGGAAAACAGTGGCGATCCAGAGTTTTGAGGATCTTGGCTTTTTCTGTGTGGATAACCTGCCTCCGACTCTGCTTCCGAAATTTCTTGAACTGATGAAGGAATCAGGGAATAAGATGAATAAGGTTGCGCTGGTCATGGACCTTCGAGGCAGGGAGTTCTTTGATCATTTATTCAAGGCGCTGGACGATTTGGCCGAAACTTCATGGGTGGCTCCGCAGATTTTGTATCTGGATGCGGATGACTCTACATTGGTCAGGCGCTACAAGGAAACGCGGCGCTCCCATCCTCTTGCTCCGTCAGGTTTGCCTCTTGAGGGCATCAAGCTTGAAAGGGAGCTTCTGGAGGAGCTGAAGGGAAGGGCCCAGCTGATATACAAAACATCAAACATGAAGCCGCGGGAGCTCAGGGAGAAAATCCTTGATGAGTTTTCAGTTAACAGGAAGACGACATTTACCGTCAATGTGATGTCATTCGGCTTCAAGCATGGCCTGCCGATAGACGCGGATCTTGTGTTTGATGTACGTTTTCTGCCAAATCCCCATTACATCGAGAGCATGAGGCCGAAAACCGGCTTGGACGAAGATGTGTCAACATATGTATTGAAATGGAATGAAACCAATAAATTTCTCGAAAAAGTTACAGATCTGCTGAGCTTCATGCTCCCTCACTATAAGCGCGAGGGCAAGGCACAGCTGGTGATTGCGATTGGCTGCACAGGCGGCCAGCACCGTTCTGTAGCCCTCGCTGAGCATATTGCCCGCTTTTATGAGAAGGATTACCATACACACATCACTCATCGCGATATCGAGAGGAGAAAGGATAAAACAACATGACAGGTACAGAACAGCCTAGAATCGTCATCATAGGGGGAGGCACAGGGCTCCCGGTCCTCCTGCGCGGTCTGAAGAAGCATCCGGCAGATATCACAGCCATCGTGACGGTTGCTGATGATGGCGGGAGCTCGGGCCGCCTCCGGAATGAACTGCAGATTCCTCCCCCTGGGGATATTCGAAATGTTTTAGCTGCACTGTCTGACGTAGAGCCGCTCGTCGAGGAAATGTTCCAGCACAGGTTCAGCACCTCGAATGAGCTGTCCGGCCATTCACTTGGCAACCTGATCCTTGCTGCCATGACCTCGATCACAGGCAATTTCACTCATGCCATCCAGGAAATGAGCAAGGTCCTGAATGTAAGGGGAAAGGTGCTCCCGGCCGCAGACCAGAGTGTAGTCCTCCATGCTGAGATGGAGGATGGGACGATTGTTTCAGGAGAATCCAAGATCCCATACTCCGGGAAAAAAATCAAAAAAGTTTTCCTGAGTCCGGAGGATGTCAATGCCCTGCCGGAGACCATCCAGGCCATCAGGCAGGCAGATCTGATCATCATCGGGCCTGGCAGCCTTTATACAAGCATACTGCCCAACCTCCTTGTTCCGAACCTCGGGAGAGAGGTCTGCAATGCGAAGGCCAAAAAGGTCTATATCTGTAATCTGATGACGCAGGCAGGGGAGACGCTTGATTTTACGGCGAGTGATCATGTAAAGGCCATATATGACCATATGAACTGTTCTTTTATCAATACGATTCTTGTCAATAAGGAAGATATTCCGGAAGAAATACAGGAGCGGTACAGCGAGGAGCTGGCCAAGCCTGTCCATTATGATGTTGCCAACCTGCAGGGGCTGGGCCTTGAAGTTGTCCATGGCGATATCGTCAGCCTGAACGGAGGCGTCATCCGCCATGATACACAGGAAGTAGCAGATATTTTATTTTCTTTACTAATAAATGAAACCAGCAAGCGATATAAAGCGTAAATATAAATGTGCAAGCGTTTGTCTGGGCGGGGGGTGAAGGTATGTCTTTCGCTTCGGAAACGAAAAAGGAATTAACCAACCTTGAAGTTAAAGACTGCTGCGGCAAGGCTGAATTATCAGCGCTTATTCGGATGAACGGATCACTCTCTTTTTCCAGCCGGAAATTAATTGTGGATATCCAGACAGAGAATGCCGCGATAGCGAGAAGAATTTATACACTGACGAAGAAGAATTACACCGTTCAAGTGGAGCTGCTTGTACGAAAAAAGATGCGCCTGAAAAAGAATAACGTCTATATTGTAAGACTGGCGCAGCAGGCGCAGGAAATACTCGCCGACCTGAAGATCCTGAAAGAGGGATTTGATTTCACTCATGATATTTCTGAGGAGCTTGTGAAGAAAAAATGCTGCAAGCGCTCCTATCTGCGCGGCGCCTTCCTAGCCGGCGGATCGGTGAACAACCCTGAAACATCATCTTATCACTTGGAAATTTTTTCACTATACAAAGAGCATAATGATTCTTTGTGTGAATTGATGAATACATTTGGATTGAACAGCAAGACGCTTGAAAGAAAGAAAGGCTTTATTACGTATTTGAAGGAAGCCGAAAAGATCACCGAATTCCTGAACATTATCGGTGCCCACGGAGCGCTGCTGCGCTTTGAGGATATCCGGATTGTCAGGGATATGAGGAACTCCGTGAACAGGCTTGTAAACTGCGAGACCGCCAATCTGAATAAAACAATCGGCGCGGCCCTCAGGCAGGTCGAGAATATCCGTTATATCAAGGATACGGTCGGCCTTGATATACTCCCGGAAAAGCTTAGGGAAATTGCGGAGCTTCGGGTGGCCTATCAGGATGTGACTCTGAAGGAGCTTGGGGAAATGGTGTCAGGCAGCCATATCAGCAAATCAGGCATTAATCACCGGCTGAGAAAAATAGATGAAATAGCAGAAAAACTGCGTTTAGGTGAATCCATAACAGGCAATTAGAAATAAGATAATATGGGAGGTTAGAGAGAAATGGTTGAAAAACAAGTGGAAGTAAAGCTGCGGACCGGTCTTCAGGCCCGTCCTGCCGCCCTGTTTGTCCAGGAAGCAAACCGCTTTTCTTCAGATATCTTTTTGGAGAAGGACGGGAAGAAGGTCAATGCGAAAAGCATCATGGGCCTTATGAGCCTCGCAGTCAGCACAGGCTCTGTTGTGAACCTGGTGGCTGATGGAAGTGATGAAGAGGAAGCACTCGAAGAGCTTTCGCAATATATCCAGCAGGAGAGCTGAAAAAACTGAAAAGGCACCCTGAGCATTTGTGCAGGGCGCTTTTTCTTTGTTTAACAACATAATCTCTTTAACCATAAAAAAGAGGGCTGAACCTGTCAGCCCTCTTGCTCCCTTTACTTGTCTTTCTTTTCTTCCAGGACATTGCGGGTGATGATCTGGTCGATCAGCCCGTATTCCAATGCTCTCTCAGCTGTCATGAAATTGTCGCGGTCTGTATCCTTTGCGATTACTTCAAGCGGCTGGCCTGTGCGTTCTGAAAGGATCTGGTTCAGCTTTTCGCGAAGGAAAAGGATGCGCTTTGCGGCAATTTCGATTTCTGTTGCCTGACCCTGCGCTCCGCCCAGCGGCTGATGGATCATAACTTCACTGTTTGGAAGGGCATAACGCTTGCCTTTCTCGCCTGCTGCCAGAAGGAATGCGCCCATGGAAGCGGCCATGCCGATGCAGACTGTGGAAACCTTCGGACGGATGTACTGCATTGTATCATAAATGGCCATACCGGCAGTGATGCTGCCGCCAGGGCTGTTGATGTACAAAGTGATATCCTTTTCAGGGTTTTCTGCTTCCAGGAATAGCAGCTGAGCTACAATGGAGTTTGACACATTATCATCGATCGCACTTCCAAGCATGATGATGCGGTCTTTCAGAAGGCGTGAATAAATATCGTATGCCCGCTCGCCCCTGTTTGTCTGTTCAATAACTGTAGGGATTAAATTCATTTGTCAGTTCCTCCTTCAAGATAAAGATCCAACATACAACGGATTAAAGCATGTTCTTCCATAAGAAGAAATATTTTGGGTTCTGTATGTAATCATTATGATACACTGATGGTCAATAAAGGTCAAACAAATCGCTTATGGAAATCCAGTATATGCTGCAATCATTTTATTCTCTCTTTAGCAGGATATACCTGCTTAATGCGGTATAATAATTGCATTGATAAAAATTTCCTTATCCATAACCATCATACCCACCTCTTCTTTTTTTAAACAAAGCAAACTGAAAATTGAAGCTGGAATACGGGCATGTAAATCAGTAAGCTGGAGGCTGCGATTTTGTCTAAAAAGAAGAAATCATTTTTTCATAATAAGCTGCGGCTTGCAGGGCTGGGCCTGATTATTCTGGCGCTGGCCGGATATGCTGCCTATAATTATACTTCACTCGGAAAGGGTGAAAGGGCTGCGGAGGAAAGGGCTGCTGTTTCAAAAGGGGAAAAGGATCTGAATAAGCTGTTTCCGACTAATATGAAAGAAGAAGCTGTCCAGCAGGCCATCCACGATATGAGCCATCAGAAGGTCAAGGCAGAAAACAAATGGGGCGCGCTGCAGATTACGCCTGACAGGATCAGCAGGCTGATGAGTGTGGTCGAGGCCAATGAAATGAGCTATAAGCATTCAAGTGTGTACCTGGATATCCTGGAAAGCTGGAAGGAAGGTGACTTTTCTTCAGCAGCCAGTGACCATAACAGGATATGGAAGCTCCAGGGCGGGACTGTCGGAGAAGCCAAAGGCCTCCTGAGTAAGGAAGAGGAACAGAAGTATATCGAGAAAAACTTCAAATAAAATCGGCCGCTCCAGTCAATCAGTGTTTAACCATTGACAAAAAGCGGCCAGCTTTAGTATTATATACTAGTGTCTTATAGAAGACCTGTATGATTTGCCCTCGTGGTGCAACGGATAGCACGTAAGATTCCGGTTCTTGAGATGTGGGTTCGATTCCTGCCGAGGGCGTACCAAAAGCCTCCTGCCTGTAATAGGGCTAGAGGCTTTTTTCGTTTGAAGACTTTACAGCTTCGCGGGACGAACACCATGGAGTCATTCCCATAGTCCGAAATGCGAAAAGCTTATCCTTTCTTTATATATATTCCCATTCACCATTCCCCTCCCATCATGTAAAATAGAAGAAGGGGGAATGTGCGATGAACATGAATGCAGGTTTATTTCAGCAGCAGTCGCTTAAATTGGCGATGACACAGGAGTTATCCCAGGCAATTGCGCTCCTTCAATATTCTGCGCTTGAGCTTACGGCCTTTCTTGAGAGCAGGGCGCTTGAAAATCCCCTTATGCAGGTGGAGACAGAAACGGTAAGGGCGATGGATCCGCGCCGCGACAGAGTCAGAGGCGCAAACAGCAAGCTGAAAAAGGATGACAGATCGTGGATTGAGCAGATCAGGGCAAAAGACAATCTGCTTGAGGACTATTTGATCTCACAGCTTGAAATTAAATATATATCACCTCTGATGGATAAGATCATCAGAAGGATTATTGCAAGTATAGATGAAAACGGTTACTTTTGTGATAGTATCACAGAAATTGCGGATGAGCTCTGTGTCAGTGAGGAAGATGCCGCGGAAGCGCTCGCGGAGCTTCAGCTTTTGGAGCCGGCAGGCATTGGGGCGCGGACGCTGCAGGAATGCCTCCTTTTGCAGGTGCAGCGGCTTTTGCGTCCGGATGAACTCGCCGAAGTGATCATTGAAGAGCATTTTGAATGGTTTGCAGATAAGAAGTGGAAGCCGCTGGCCTCGCTCCTTGGTGTGGAGCTGAGGGATATCCAGCGTGTTTCTGATTTAGTCAGGTCCCTCAACCCTAGGCCTGCGGCGGCTTTTTCAAAGGAAAGTGCCGGCTATATTGTCCCTGATGTGGCCGTCAGCTGGGACGGCAGCTCTTTCCTGATAACAGTCCAGGATGAGCAGCTCCCGAAAGTCAGCTTTAACAGCCAGTATTATGAAAGTTTTAAAAGCACTGGCGATAAAGAGGTCAGGAAATATCTTCAGGACCGGTCGCAGGACTATAATTGGATTGTGCGCAGTTTGGAACAAAGGAAAGAAACGATCAGAAAGGTTACAATGAAACTGGTAGAGAAGCAGCAGGATTTTTTCATTGATGGACCTTCGAAGCTGAAGCCGATGACAATGAAAGAAATCGCGGATGAACTGGAGATCCATGAGTCGACAGTGAGCCGGACGGTCCGCGAAAAATATATCCAGACTCCTTTTGGCACATTTGAGCTGAAGACCTTTTTTACAAGCACAGTGAAAACAACCGGGACGGATGGTGCATCCTCTGCAGGAGTCAAGCAGAAAATATCTGCGCTTGTCGATGGTGAGGATAAATTGAAGCCTCTATCTGACTCTGAGATTATGGCCATTTTGGAGAAAGAAGATGCTATCGTCATTTCAAGGCGGACGGTCGCCAAATACAGGGACCAGCTGGGTATCCCTTCCTCAGCGAAACGCAAAAGATATGAATGAAGAAAGAAGGAAGTATATTGAAGGACCGACAGATGCGATTATATACAAGAGAAGGCTGCCATTTATGCGATCATGCAAAAAAAATAATCCTGAATCTTCAGGCAGCACATGAATTTGAACTAGAAGAAGTGGATATCAGCACCAATGATGATCTGACTGAACGGTATGGGCTTATGATTCCTGTCGTGGAACTGGACGGAGAAGAGGTCCAATATGGGCGGATTGATCAATTTACGCTATATGAAGCGCTTACAGAAAAAAACCAATCCTAATCAGTTGAATTCGCAAATCACTCCTGCTAGAATGTAATTATAACAGGGGTGATTTTTTTTGGTTCAAGCGGGACATAATATGTCTATGCGGGACAGAAATTGACCACGCTAGAGCGTTCCTATATGGAATACTTCTAAAAAAGGGGCATGCGATGGACTCATTGATCGATATACAAAAAAGATTATTGCCTGATTTACTTACTGTTATGCAAAAACGCTACCAAATTCTTCAGTACATAGGTTTTATGCAGCCGGTGGGCCGAAGAAGTCTGGCAGTGAGCCTTGGATCGACGGAAAGAGTGCTTAGAAGCGAGGTTGATTTCCTAAAGAATCAAAATCTTATCTCTGTAGCAAGTTCAGGTATGAATCTGACAGCCGAAGGCAAGGATTTACTGGAAAGACTTGAAAGCATAATGAGAGACATAACGGGTATAGACATACTGGAAGCAAGGCTGAAAGAAGTGCTTGGCGTCCGGCAGGTGATTGTGGTTGCCGGCAACAGCGATGAATCACCATGGGTGAAAAGCGAGCTTGGCAGGGCCTGCGCGGCCAGTATGAAACAGCGGCTTAAGGGCAAGAATACCGTTGCAGTAACGGGCGGATCTACCATGGCGGCCGTGGCGGAGATGCTGACGCCAAATCTTTTTGACGATGAATTGCTGTTCGTCCCTGCACGGGGCGGCATCGGCGAAGAAGTCAAAAACCAGGCGAATACAATTTGTGCCATGATGGCGGAGCACACAGCTTCCCGCCACAAATTCCTTCATGTCCCGGATCAGGTAAGCAAGACGATGTACGAGACAATCATGAAGGAACCCGTTATCAATGAAGTATTGAATCTGATAAAATCCGCTGGAATGGTTTTACACGGAATTGGAGACGCTATAACAATGGCGGAGCGCCGGAAAACGACACCGGAGGATTTATTGAAGATTCAGGAGCGAAAAGCAGTAGGAGAAGCTTTCGGCTATTATTTTGATGAAGCGGGCGAAGTGGTCCATAAAGTGCAGACCATAGGGCTTCAGCTCAAAGACCTGGCGCATATCGATCATGTTATTGCAGTTGCCGGAGGGTCTTCGAAGGCTAAGGCAATCAGAGCCTATATGAAGCAGGCGCCGTCCTCAACAATCCTGATTACGGATGAAGGCGCAGCTGAACAGTTGTTAAAAGGGTAACCCCCTTTAATATAAAACTAACAAATATCCCTACTATGTAAAGGAGGAAATATTAACATGGCAGTTAAAGTTGGTATTAATGGATTTGGAAGAATCGGGCGCAACGTATTCCGCGCAGCACTTAAGAACTCAGAAGTAGAAGTTGTAGCGGTAAACGACCTTACAGATGCAAACATGCTTGCGCACCTTTTAAAATATGACACAGTTCACGGCACACTTAACGAAGAAGTTTCTGTAGACGGAGATTTCCTAGTAGTAGGCGGCCAGCGAGTGAAGGTTCTTGCAGAGCGCGACCCTGCCCAGCTTGGATGGGGCGACCTTGGCGTTGAAGTAGTAGTAGAATCTACTGGACGCTTCACAAAGCGCGACGATGCAGCTAAACACTTAGAAGCAGGCGCGAAGAAAGTTATCATTTCAGCTCCAGCTTCTGACGAAGATATCACAATCGTTATGGGTGTTAACCATGACAAATATGATGCAGGAAGCCACCATGTTATCTCAAATGCATCTTGTACAACAAACTGCTTAGCGCCATTCGCTAAAGTACTGAACGACAAGTTCGGAATCAAGCGCGGTATGATGACTACTGTCCACTCATACACAAATGACCAGCAGATCCTTGACCTTCCGCACAAAGACTACCGTCGTGCGCGTGCTGCTGCAGAAAACATCATTCCAACAACAACTGGTGCTGCTAAAGCAGTATCCCTTGTATTGCCTGAACTGAAAGGCAAATTGAACGGCGGAGCTATGCGTGTTCCAACTCCAAACGTTTCTCTTGTTGACCTTGTTGCTGAGCTTGACAAAGACGTAACAGCTGAAGAAATCAACGCAGCGTTCAAAGCAGCTTCAGAAGGCGACCTTAAAGGAATCCTTGCTTACAGCGAAGAGCCGCTTGTATCAAGCGACTACAACGGAAGCCCTGCTTCTTCTACTATTGATGCATTGTCAACAATGGTTATGGAAGGCAGCATGGTAAAAGTGATCTCTTGGTATGACAACGAGTCAGGCTACTCTAACCGCGTTGTAGACCTTGTAGACTACATTGCAAAGCAAGGCCTTTAATAGGTAAAGTTTAAATCAATAAAACTGCTATTGTTTGGTCCTGTATGAACTCCGGGAACCGAAGCATTCCTCTAAAACCTTGTTTTATTGGATAAAAAAATAGCGAACATCTATAATGATGGGGAAAAGGGGAGCGGGAAACAATTCCCTCTCCCTTTTCTTTTGAAAACTATCAAAACTGGGAGGTCCTTTGCCGTGAACAAAAAAAGCGTAAAAGACATTGATTTAAAAGGTAAACGCGTTTTTTGCCGTGTGGACTTTAACGTGCCGATGAAAGACGGCTCTATTACGGACGAAACTCGCATCACAGCAGCTCTTCCTACCATTCAGTATCTGACTGAACAGGGAGCTAAAGTCATCCTTGCAAGCCACCTTGGCCGTCCAAAAGGCCAGGCAGTAGAAGAACTGCGCCTTACACCGGTTGCCAAGCGCTTATCAGAGCTGTTGGGCAAGGATGTAAAGAAAGCAGACGAAGCCTATGGTGAAGCTGTACAAGGGATGGTTTCCGAAATGGCTGAGGGCGATGTTCTCCTTCTTGAAAACGTCCGCTTCTACCCTGGTGAAGAAAAGAATGATCCTGAGCTGGCAAAATCGTTTGCAGAGCTTGCGGATGTGTATGTAAATGATGCATTCGGGGCTGCCCACCGTGCACATGCATCCACAGAAGGCATTGCACACCACCTTCCGGCTGTTTCCGGCCTGCTGATGGAAAAGGAACTGGACGTTCTTGGAAAAGCAATGTCCAATCCGGAGCGCCCATTTACGGCAATTGTCGGCGGAGCGAAGGTAAAGGACAAGATCGGTGTCATCGAAAACCTGCTTGATAAGGTAGATAATCTGATCATTGGCGGAGGACTTGCTTATACGTTCGTAAAAGCACAAGGCCATGAAATCGGGAAATCCCTTCTTGAAGAAGACAAAATCGATCTTGCCAATTCATTTATAAAAAAGGCAGAAGAAAAAGGCGTTAAATTCTATATGCCTGTTGATGTGCTTGTTGCGGATGACTTTTCGGAAGATGCCAATATTAAAGAAGTTTCCATTGAAGAAATTCCTTCAGACTGGGAAGCGCTTGATATCGGTCCGAAAACGCGTGCCATCTATCAGGATGTTATTAAATCAAGCAAGCTTGTCATTTGGAACGGCCCTATGGGTGTATTTGAACTGAATGCATTTGCAGGCGGAACGAAAGCAGTAGCCGAAGCCCTTGCTGAATCCCAGGATACATATTCGGTAATCGGCGGCGGAGACTCTGCGGCTGCAGTCGAAAAGTTTGATCTTGCTGATAAAATGAGCCATATCTCAACAGGCGGCGGCGCTTCCCTCGAATTCATCGAAGGAAAAGAGCTTCCTGGTGTAACGGCTTTGAATGATAAATAAGCAAAAGATTTGAAAGGATGTGCCGGAATGCGTAAATCAATTATTGCAGGCAACTGGAAAATGCATAAAACCCTTCCTGAAGCGAAAAGCTTCTTAGAGGAAATAAACGGCCTTGTTCCTTCAAAGGAAAGTGTTGATACAGTCGTTTGTGCTCCAGCTTTATTTTTAGAGCGACTTGTTGAAAGTGCAGAAGGCCATGATGTGGCAATCGGCGCCCAAAACATGCACTTTGAAGAAAGCGGTGCTTTCACAGGCGAAATCAGCCCGAAAGCCCTTCAGGACATCGGTGTATCTTATGTAGTGCTTGGCCACTCAGAACGCCGTGAAATGTTCAACGAAACAGACGAAGCTGTTAACAAAAAGACTTTGGCTGCATTCAACTACAACCTGACTCCGATTGTTTGTGTCGGCGAATCGCTCGAACAGCGCGAAAACGGCGAAACAACGGAAATCGTCGGCAGCCAGGTGAAAAAAGCCCTTGCCGGCCTGACAGAAGACCAGGTGAAGCAGACTGTTATCGCTTATGAGCCTATCTGGGCAATCGGTACAGGCAAATCTTCCACTTCTGCGGATGCAAATGAAGTTTGCGCCCATATCCGCCAGGTGGTAGGCGAGGAATTCTCAAGCGCGGCAGCTGAGGCAATCCGCATCCAGTACGGCGGAAGCGTTAAGCCGGAAAACATCAAAGAATATATGGCCCAGCCCGATATCGATGGTGCACTGGTCGGAGGGGCGAGCCTTGAGCCAAACTCATTCCTTCAATTACTGGAGGCAGGCAAGAATGAGTAAATCCCCAGTAGCACTGATCATCCTGGACGGATTCGCCCTGCGCGGCGAACGGATGGGAAACGCAGTTGCTCAAGCGAACAAACCGAACTTTGAACGTTATTGGAACAAATATCCCCACTCTACTCTGCAGGCAAGCGGTGAAGCAGTCGGCCTTCCTGAAGGGCAGATGGGGAACTCTGAAGTAGGACACCTGAATATCGGTGCCGGAAGGATCGTCTACCAAAGCCTGACAAGGGTTAACGTGGCCATCCGTGAAGGCGAGTTTGAAAAGAATCAAACCTTTTTAGACGCGATTAACCATGCAAAGGAGAACAATAAAGCTCTCCATCTGTTTGGCCTTCTGTCTGACGGCGGTGTCCACAGCCATATCCACCACCTGTACGCCCTGCTCAAGCTTGCTGCTGATGAGGGGCTGAAAAAGGTATATATCCACGGTTTCCTTGACGGCCGAGACGTCGGTCCGAAGACAGCCGAGAAATATATCAAAGAAGCACAGGAAAAAATCAAGGAATATGGAGTAGGCGAATTTGCAACCATCTCAGGGCGCTACTATTCCATGGACCGCGACAAGCGCTGGGACCGTGTGGAAAAATCCTACCGTGCGATGGTGTACGGAGATGGACCATCTTATTCCGATCCGCTTGAATTGGTTGAAGACAACTATAAAAACGGAATTTTTGACGAGTTCGTCATTCCATCCGTGATTACGAGGGAAAACGGTGAGCCGGTGGCAACCATTGAAGATAATGACTCAGTCATTTTCTACAATTTCCGCCCGGACCGTGCGATCCAGATTTCCAATACATTTACAAACAAAGATTTCAGATCCTTTGACAGGGGCCCTGGGCACCCGCAGAATCTGCACTTTGTCTGCTTCACTCACTTCAGCGAAACCGTTGACGGCTATGTAGCGTTCAAGCCTAATAACCTGGACAACACGATCGGCGAGGTTTTGGCCCAGAACGATCTTAAACAGCTGCGCATCGCTGAGACTGAGAAATACCCGCACGTAACATTCTTTATGAGCGGCGGGCGTGAAGAGAAATTCCCGGGCGAAGAACGGATCCTCATCAATTCGCCAAAAGTGGCAACCTATGATCTTCAGCCTGAAATGAGTGCATATGAAGTGACAGATGCCCTCGTGAAGGAAATAGAAGCCGATAACTTTGATGCTATCATCCTGAACTTTGCCAATCCTGATATGGTCGGGCACTCCGGAATGCTCGAGCCGACAGTGAAAGCAATTGAAACAGTGGATGAATGCCTTGGCCGCATTGTTGACCTGATCATTCAAAAAGGCGGTCATGCCATCATCACAGCTGACCACGGAAATGCTGACGAAGTTGTCACTCTTGAAGGCAATCCGATGACAGCCCACACCACTAATCCGGTGCCTGTCATCGTAACAAAAGAAGGGGATGAGCTGCGCGAGGACGGAATCCTTGCTGATCTTGCCCCAACCATGCTTGACCTGCTCGGAGTTGAAAAGCCGGTAGAAATGACCGGTACAACCATTCTAAAATAATAATCCAATTTTAAGGAGAGATTTTACTATGCCATTTATCCAGCACGTATATGCCCGCGAAGTATTAGATTCCCGCGGTAACCCAACAGTTGAAGTAGAAGTATTAACAGAATCAGGATTCTTCGGAAGAGCAATCGTTCCTTCCGGCGCATCTACAGGCGAGCACGAAGCAGTTGAGCTTCGCGACGGCGACAAGTCCCGCTACCTTGGAAAAGGTGTTCAAAATGCAGTGGACAACGTAAACAACCTGATCTCTGAAGCGATCATCGGCATGGATGTAACAGACCAGGTCGGAATCGACCGCACAATGATCGAGCTTGACGGTACTGAAAACAAAGGCAAATTGGGCGCTAACGCAATCCTTGGCGTATCCATGGCTTGTGCGCACGCTGCAGCTGAATCTGTAGGCCTGCCATTATACCGCTACCTTGGCGGATTCAACGCGAAGCAGCTTCCAACTCCAATGATGAACATCATCAACGGCGGATCACACGCTGACAACAACGTTGACTTCCAGGAATTCATGATCCTTCCTGTAGGAGCTCCTACTTTCAAGGAAGCGATCCGCATGGGTGCTGAAGTATTCCACGCGCTTAAGAAGGTTCTTTCCGGCAAAGGCCTTAACACAGCAGTCGGCGACGAAGGCGGATTCGCTCCAAACCTTGGTTCTAACCGCGAAGCACTTGAAGTAATCATCGAAGCAATCAAGAGCGCCGGCTATGAGCCAGGCAAAGACATCCTTCTTGGCATGGACGTTGCTTCTTCTGAGTTCTACAACAAAGAAACAGGCAAATACGATCTTGCAGGCGAAGGCCGCACAGGCTTATCTTCAGAAGATATGGTTAACTTCTACGAAGAGCTGGTAAACGAATTCCCAATCCTTTCAATCGAAGACGGACTGGATGAAAACGACTGGGAAGGCCACAAGCTTCTGACTGACCGCATCGGCGGAAAAGTTCAGCTTGTCGGAGATGACCTTTTCGTAACAAACACTAAGAAGCTTGCACAAGGTATCGAGCAGGGCGTAGGCAACTCCATCCTGATCAAAGTGAACCAGATCGGTACACTGACTGAAACATTCGAAGCTATCGAAATGGCTAAGCGCGCAGGCTACACTGCAGTTGTATCTCACCGTTCAGGTGAAACAGAAGATGCCACAATCGCTGACATCGCTGTTGCAACAAACGCAGGCCAAATCAAAACCGGTTCTATGAGCCGTACTGACCGCATCGCGAAATATAACCAGCTTCTGCGCATCGAAGACGAGCTTGGCGATCTGGCTGTATATGATGGATTGAAATCTTTTTATAACCTGAAGAAGTAATTCTTTTTGGGAGAGACACCAGCCTTTGGGGGCTGGTGTTTTTTTGGTTTGTTGGGTGGGGTTTTGCTTGAGATTGGGCCAGCGCGGAGGGCAGTCGCAAATAAATCTGGAAAGTCGCAAATATATTTGAAAACTCGCAAATAAATCACGAGACTCGCAAATATATCGAATAAGTCGCAAATATCCCCAAAAAGTCGCAAATAAACATTTCCCTACTTCATAAATTCCTCCGTAGCAAAGTATGATTTTCCTTTTTTCTCTCCATTAGATGGTAAACCAGCTCCTTTTAATAGCCTGGAAGCAGCAAAAACAGATTCCACCCCCGCAAACTCCCTAAATCCCCCATTCGTGATCTCCTTCCCAAACAAAAGGAAGTAATCCTTCAAGGCCGCGATATGCGCAGACTTGTCCTTTGCCCCGCATTTCGGGCACAGCCACGTCCCATATACTCTTACAGCAGGAATATGGCCGCAGCTGCCGCAATGGATACCCATCCTCACATTATCCGGGCTGATTCTCATCCTCGACAAGATATCAATACTTTCAGGTGTATGGTGTTTGCTCAGCAGTTTGGAGGTTTTTCTCAGCTCTTTCGCATCCATAAGGGCTTGCTGATAGTGCCCGCTCAGTTCTTCCACCTTCCCAAGAAGGCGGTGGCTGTGGATGACCGTTCGGCTGATGGCTGGAGAGTTCGCTTTGAGGACAGTGGAGGGTTTGCTGATGACAACAAGGGCTTCGACGGGGAGAGGGATGCTGCGTTCCGCAAACCAGCGGGCCAGCTGTTTTTTATGATGTTCTGCCTGTGCAATCGGATTGGGGAAGCCTTCTTCTTTTTCATCCTGGGTGCGGATCATCTGGCTGAATTGCTTATCAAATGAAAGGGTGCCCAGAATATTTTTAACCTCCAGGATAAGTGCGAAATGAGCATGCAAGACGAGGATGTCAATTTGAAAAAAACTGCCGGATAGGCCGATCCGCAAATCATGCAGTACTAGAAGCTCTTTTTCGGGCAGCATCGATAAATAATAATCAAGGGACAATTCACCATAGTAGCCCGCCCAGCGTTTCGCGAGATCTTCCTTAACACGGAGCCATTCGGGACTTCCTTCCTCCAGGCGCCGCAGTAAAGCTTCCAGGGCAAGAATTCGCTCTGGGACAGTCAACTCTTTTACAATCATACCCTTCCTCCTTAACGGTAAGATACAGGACATTACTTGTTAATTCGTTTCCTGTCTCTCGTTTTCCTCCCTTAAAGAAACGCTTCCAGGTTTAGAGAGTGAAAAACAACCAAGCCTCTGTATGTTTCCGCAACTCCTCAATCTCTTCCACCTAACATTGCTATTGTCCAATCCGCCAAAATATGATAAATTAAGAATAATGTGATTGTACGTTTCAGGAGGTGGACTTCATGTACACATTTTTAATTACACTGTTGATTATTGTTTCAGTTGCTCTTATAGTTGTTGTACTTCTTCAATCAGGGAAAAGTGCGGGTCTTTCCGGCGCAATTTCAGGTGGTGCCGAGCAGCTTTTCGGCAAGCAAAAGGCGCGCGGGCTTGATCTTATACTCCACCGTGTAACGATTGTGTTATCTGTACTGTTTTTTGTTTTAACAATTGCTGTCGCTTATTTTGTAAAATAATGAAGCTGCTGCCTGGCCCTGAAGGTCAGGTTTTTTATTTGCCGCCAAACGGAATATTTTTCCTATCTTCACCACTAAGCCGTTTTAGTGGATTGTTGGGCGAGGCTTTGCTAAAAATAAGGAAGCTGAACTTATCTTAGAAATCATTTACATAGCAAAAGGAGTTTTCAAAATGAAGATTGTTGCACCGAAACCATTTACCTTTGAAGGCGGGAAAAGGGCTGTCCTGCTTTTGCACGGCTTTACAGGCAATACTGCGGATGTAAGAATGCTTGGACGCTTTTTGCAGACCAAGGGATATACTTGCCATGCACCACAGTATAAGGGCCACGGGGTGCCGCCGGAGGAGCTGGTCCATACCGGGCCTGAGGACTGGTGGAAGGATGTTATGGAAGGCTATGAGCTGCTGAAGGGCCAGGGCTATGATGAGATTGCTGTTGCCGGGCTTTCGCTGGGCGGGGTATTTTCCTTGAAATTAGGTTACACTGTTCCTATAAAGGGTATCGTTCCAATGTGTGCACCAATGTATATTAAGAGCGAGGAAGTCATGTATCAGGGCATCCTTCACTATGCCAGCGAATATAAGAGGCTTGAAGGCAAATCCCCTGAGCAGATTGAACAGGAAATGGCTGAATTCAGGAAAACTCCGATGGAGACACTTAAAGCGCTGCAGGAGCTGATCGCCGATGTGAGGAATCATGTGGATATGATTTATTCCCCAACTTTTGTGGCGCAGGCACGCCATGATGCCATGATCAATACCGACAGTGCCAACATCATCTTCAGCGAAGTGGAGAATGATAATAAAAAACTGAAATGGTATGAAGAGTCCGGTCATGTCATCACATTGGACAAGGAAAAGGATCAGCTGCATGAGGATGTATATCAGTTCCTGGAATCGCTGGATTGGACTGTTTAAATCCTTTATATAGGAGGGATAGCATAGATGGAAAATAATATTAAGCAAATCGTGGATAAGCTTCTCCACTTTATGAAAGATGAAGCATATAAGCCTTTGACCGTCCAGGAGATGGAGGAGGCATTCGGAATTGAGGATTCTTCCGATTTTAAAGACTTTGTGAAGGCCCTTGTGGTCATGGAGCAGAAAGGCCTTGTTGTCCGGACGCGGAGCAACCGCTACGGCCTGCCGGATAAAATGAATCTGATTAAAGGTAAACTGTCCGGCCATGCGAAAGGCTTTGCTTTTGTCATTCCTGAAGAGCCCGGCCTTGATGATATCTTCATACCGCCGAATGAGACGAATAATGCCATGCACGGCGATATTGTCCTTGCGAGAGTTTCTTCTGAGTCTTCGGGACAGAGGCGTGAAGGGACCGTCGTCAGGATTCTTGAGCGCGGCGTTCAGCAGATAGTCGGGACATATGTTGAAAGCAAGAATTTCGGCTTTGTGCTTCCTGATGACAAAAAGTTCGCCAGCGATATTTTTATCCCGAAATCTGCCTCCAAAGGTGCCATAGAAGGGCACAAGGTTGTTGTCAAGCTGACGACGTATCCGGAAGGGCGCAAGAGCGCCGAAGGGGAAGTCATTGAGATTCTCGGCCATAAAAATGATCCGGGCGTCGATATTCTATCTGTTATCCACAAACACGGGCTGCCGATGGAATTCCCGAAAGAAGTGCTGGAGCAGGCGAATGATACACCTGACAGCATTGATGAAAGTGAAATCAAAAACCGGCGCGACCTGCGCGATCAAACTATTGTGACTATTGATGGCGCTGATGCGAAGGATTTGGATGACGCGGTTACTGTCACGAAGCTTGAAAACGGAAACTATAAGCTCGGAGTACATATTGCCGATGTGACATATTATGTGCGCGAGAATACTCCGATTGATCAGGAAGCAGAGGAACGGGCGACAAGTGTATACTTGGTGGACCGGGTCATCCCGATGATCCCGCACAGATTATCCAATGGCATCTGCTCCCTAAATCCGCAGGTTGACCGCCTTACCCTTTCCTGTGAGATGGAAATGGACAGCTCCGGTGAAGTGGTCAATCATGAAATCTTCCAGAGTGTCATTAAAACGACAGAGCGTATGACTTATCATGACGTTAACAAGATCTTGACCGATAAAGACGAAGAGCTGATGAAGCGCTATGAGCCGCTTGTCCCGATGTTCCAGCTTATGGAGGAGCTGGCGGCGGTGCTCCGCAAGAAACGGATGGGCCGCGGCGCCATCGACTTTGATTTTAAAGAGTCAAAGGTTCTTGTTGATGAAGAAGGAAAGCCAAGTGATGTCGTACTCCGCGAACGTTCTGTGGCAGAGCGCCTCATCGAGGAATTTATGCTTGCAGCCAATGAAACGGTCGCCGAGCATTTCCACTGGATGGATGTTCCATTCATCTACCGTATCCACGAGGATCCGAAGGAAGATAAGCTGAGAAGATTCTTCGAGTTTATTACAAACTTCGGTTACATTGTAAAAGGCACGGCCAACTCCGTGCATCCTCGCGCCCTCCAGGAAATCATTGAAGAGGTGCAGGGAACACCTGAGGAAATGGTAATTTCAACCGTCATGCTGCGCTCGATGCAGCAGGCGAAATATGATCCTGAGAGCCTCGGCCACTTTGGGCTGTCGACTGAGTTCTATACTCATTTCACATCCCCGATCCGCCGTTATCCGGACCTGGTTGTCCACAGGCTCATCCGCACCTATCTGATTGAAGGCGATTTAAGCCAGGCAACAAGAGAGCGGATGAATTCAAGGCTTCCTGATATTGCCGAGCATTCCTCCAATATGGAGCGCCGCGCGGTCGAAGCTGAAAGGGAAACAGATGAGCTGAAGAAAGCAGAATATATGGCTGATAAAATTGGCGAAGAATATGATGGCATCATCAGCTCAGTTACAAACTTCGGCATGTTCGTCGAATTGCCGAACACTATTGAAGGGCTGATTCATGTCAGCTATATGACAGATGATTATTACCGCTATGATGAGCGCCATTTCGCAATGATCGGCGAGAAGACCGGGAATGTGTTCCGCATTGGGGACGAAATTACGGTCCGCGTCATCAACGTTAACAAAGATGAGCGTTCCATTGATTTTGAAATTGTTGGCATGAAAGGTCCCCGCAAGCGTGATGACCGCGAGGCGCCAAGAGTATTCAAGACAGGCAGCACAGAGAAGAAACCGCGCAGGGGCAAAGCCGGCGAAGGCCCGAAAGGACGCGGCGGCAGCTCTAACGGCAAAAGCGGCGGACCTGGCCGAAAAGAGAAAAAGCATTTTGAAAATGCACCGAAAGCGAAGCGGAAGAAGAAGAAACGGTAAACAGCCGAAACCGGGAGAGCCATCCAATGTGGCTCTCCTTTCCGATATAGCGTCATGATTGTTGCAGGGAGAGATTTTTGGTAAAATCAGTGTAAGAGATAGAGGGGGAAGTCATATGCCAAAGGGAACGGGCAAGGTTATCGCCCAGAATAAAAAAGCGAATCACGACTATTTCATTGAAGAGACATATGAAGCGGGAATCGTCCTGCAAGGTACAGAAATAAAGGCAATCCGCGCAGGCAGGGTGCAGCTGAAGGATTCTTATGCCAGAATCATCAATGGCGAGATATTCCTCATCAACATGCATGTCAGCCCTTATGAGCAGGGAAACCGGTACAACCATGATCCGCTCAGGACAAGAAAGCTGCTGCTTCATAATAAAGAAATCAGCAAGCTGATCGGCGAAACAAAGGAAGCCGGCTACTCTATCGTACCGCTGAAGATGTATTTGAAAAATGGCTTTGCGAAAGTTTTGATCGGCCTGGCAAAGGGTAAAAAGAATTATGATAAACGTGAAACGCTGAAAAAGAAAGAAGCAGGCCGCGATATCGAGCGTGCGTTCCGTGAACGCCAGAAAATGTAAAGCCAAGACTTAACAATTGATATCCGTACTGTATATGATATAATAAGTATTGTAGCAGCGATGCTACCTGACTTACGCTCTTCTATTTCGAGCGCTCCTGGCGTCAAATCGTGTGGCAGAATAAGATTCGCACCGACTTCTCAGCGGAAATGATGCTTTATGCACATTACCCAATATGGGGACGTTACGGATTCGACAGGGATAGTTCGAGCTTAGGTTGCGAGTCGAGGGGATCGGCCTCGTTAAAACGTCAACGCCTATAACTGGCAAACAACAAAACAACTTCGCTCTAGCTGCCTAATAGCGCTAAGCGGTTCCTCCCTCCATCGTCCATGTGGTAGGGTAAGGGACTCACTCTAAGTGGACTACGCCGGATTCCGCCGTCTGAGGATGAAGGAAGAGAACAACCAGACTAGCTGCACGGACGCCTGTCAGCAGGCATAAGATGCAGCGAAACGCAAATATGCTGACTACACTCGTAGAAGCTTAAGTGGCGATGTTTCTGGACGTGGGTTCGACTCCCACCGTCTCCACCATACATACTTTGGTGGATTAAATCTTAAATTATAAAGCCTGAATTTTCCCGATGGAGGATTCAGGCTTTTTTATATGTAATATTCCCCGATGCCTTCTTCGAATCATAATATACGTTCCAATCTCCTTATAAAGGCCATCATAATTACAGCAGCCTTTCAGATTATTATATACTTAGCAGCAGTTGTTTTGAGTTTCTTATGGTGATGAAGCCGTTTTAAGATGAGCTGCCAGCTGATAAATCATTTCTATTTTGCTGGATTTATTGCTATTCTACAATAAAAGATAATCCAGGACGTGATAGATTGAATACTTTTGGGAACAACCTTGGAAAAAAGATAAAAGATCTAAGAGTTTCAAGGGGCCTCAAGCAAAGTGAACTGTCCGAAGGCATCTGCACACAGGCGCAGATCAGCAAGATTGAGCGGGGGGATATTATCCCGCTTTCTTCCACTCTTTATCTTATTGCCCGAAGGCTTGGAGTGGATATTTCCTATTTTTTCGGGATGAATGGGATTGCCAGCAATGAGTATGTTGAGGACGTGATGGAGCAGCTCTATGCTGCCAGGAAGGAACTCGATTATGATGCGCTCCGGAGAATTGTGTCTGTTGAAGAAAAGAATCCGCAGGTGCTGGAAAACTCTGAATACCACCAGGTGCTTCTTTGGAATAAAGGCATCTATACTTTTTATTTGGAAAATGATTTTGAGAAAAGTATTTCGATATTACAGGAAGCGATTGATCTAACTCATATAAATGCTTCGATCTGGACGGAATCAGAGCTTGAGATTTTTATCAGCATGGGTCTCCTTCATTATGATATTGAACAATACCAAGAGTGCTATGATTGTCTTGAAGAGTCTACACTCATTATTAATGATCTTCCGCAGCTTCAAAATAAGGATCTTAAAACAAAAGTACTTTATAATCAAGCACGATGTTTATGGAGTCTCCAAAAATATAATAAGGCGATAGAATGCTGTCATAAGGCTATTGATTGGTGTGTAAAAGAAAATAGACTTCGTTTTCTGGCGCAAATTTATATTTATGTAAGTGAAAGCTACGAGGGATTAAGAGAATACAGCCAGGCAATCTACTATTTTGAAATGAGCCTTTCTAATTTTAAAGCTCAAAAAGATTATAGATATGTTTCTTATATTGAAGGCAAGATTGAGGAAATGAAAGAATTAGCTAAGCATTCACAATAGAAAAAAAGACCTGCCTTCCCGGCAGGTCCTCTTCAACTATGAGCGCAATCCCCTATTCCAAACCTCTGCTTTAGCCAGCGCAATCTGGTCTTCCTTTACCTCGCCGGGCTTGACGCCTGCGCCGATGATATAGTCGGCGAATTCCATGCCGACAAATTCAAAAATGTATTCGAATTGCTGGATGAGCGGCAGTCCCTTGATTTTTGCGCTTGTGCCGCCTGTTACGGCTACATAAGCTTTTTTCCTGGCAAGCTCTTCTTTTAAATTGAAGCGTTCGTCGCGAAGGTATTGGGACCATCTGTCAAAAAAGTCTTTCATCGGGCCGCTCATACCGTACCAGTACAAGGGAGTAGCAAACAGGATGACATCATGGCTGAAGATCAGCTCGATCAATTCATCATAATCATCATGAATCGGATCAAAGCCGCCTTCAGCATGGCGCTGGTCGCGGATTGCTTCAATATGCATATCAGCCAGGTGTACGATAGTATGGTCTGTTCCTTCGAGGATCTTTCCTGCCAGATATTCGGAATTGCCATTTTTGCGGGTGCTTCCCAGCAAACATAAAGTTTTCATCATCACATGCTCCTTTACTGTTGTTCTTTTATGCTTAAGTGTAACACGGAAATACGCAGTTTTCGAAGGAAAGCAAGTTTGAGGATAAGCAGAACTGTTTTGTATATAATGAGGGCAGGAGGATGATGAGCATGGCAGATATGATAAAAACAGAAAGAGAATTCAGAGAAATAATAGGAAGCGGGGAAACAGTGACAGTGAAGTTCTTTGCCGGCTGGTGCCCGGACTGCAAAAGGATGGATATGTTCATGCCGAGCGTGCTTGAGGAATTTCCGCAGTTTCCTTTGTATGAGCTGAACAAGGACGAACTGCCTGATTTGGCTGCTGAATATAATGTGATGGGCATTCCAAGCCTGCTGGTATTCAAGAACGGTGAAAAGCTTGGACATCTTCACAGCGCGAATGCGAAGACACCAGAACAGGTATCAGAATACCTTGGTGAGTATTACAGCAAATAAGCAGATATAAGCCGGGAGGACTGCTCCTGGCTTTTTATTTTTTGAAAAGAGAACTGAAAATTGAAGCTGGCGGCTAAAAATGCTATGTTTGGAAAACGGGGAATCAGGGTAGGTAATAGAGTTAATGGAGAGTGATGGTTAAATTTTCCTGAGGACATGTGCCACACACAGCTTAAATAAGGCAATAATATAAAGGATGTTTATACATAAAGATTAAGCAGGACCGATGAAAAGGAGAGAAGCCATGATAGAGTTTGAGGGTGTGACAAAAGAGTACCCGGGCGGAACGAGGGCGGTAGAGTCCCTGGATTTTACTATAAAGAAAGGGGAATTCTTCGTACTGATCGGGCCAAGCGGATGCGGGAAGACAACGACGCTCAAGATGATCAACCGGCTGATTGATCTCACGAAGGGAACGATCAGGATAGAGGGGAAAAGGATCAGTGAGTATGATATCCATGAATTACGATGGAGCATTGGCTATGTGCTGCAGTCAATCGCGCTCTTTCCGCATATGACGATCGAAGAAAATATCGCTATTGTCCCGGAATTGAAAAAATGGGAGCGGGAGAAGATCCGCAAGCGGGCGGCAGAGCTGCTGGCTATGGTCGGGCTCGAGCCGGAGGTATATTTGACGAGGAAGCCGAGCGAGCTTTCCGGCGGGCAGCAGCAGAGGATCGGTGTTATCCGTGCCCTTGCAGCCGACCCTGAAATCATTTTGATGGACGAGCCCTTCAGTGCACTTGACCCTTTAAGCAGGGAAAAGCTGCAGGACGATCTTCTTGATCTGCAGCGCAATATTAAGAAGACGATCGTGTTTGTGACGCATGATATGCAGGAAGCTCTTAAACTGGGAGATAGAATTTGCGTCATGAAGGAAGGGAAGATTGTGCAGCTGGCTTCTCCTGAGGAGATCATTGCAAATCCGGCAGATGACTTTGTGCGTGAATTTGTCGGTGCGCAGGCTGGAGCCGGCCGCGAGATTACGGCTGAAAAAATGATGACAGCCGGATATGCCGAAAGTGTGTCTGCTGAAGCGGTCGCGGCTTCGGCCAGTTTAAAGGAAGTGCTGGAACTGCTGACTGACAGGGAAGAGATACCTGTTGAAAAAGACGGGACCATCGTCGGTTCAATCAGCCGCAGGGAAGCCATCAGGCATGTGGCGGGAAGCTTAGGAGAAAGGGGGGCTCTAAATGAATGATTTGGCCGGTGTTTTTAAAGAGAGGCAATCAGAGCTTTTCAGTGCACTCATTGAACATATACAAATCTCATTTATTGCGCTTTTCTTCGCTGTCCTGATTTCAATCCCGCTCGGAATTTATCTGACGCGGCATAAAAGAGCAGCTGAGGCAGTCATCGGCGTTACAGCGGTGCTGCAGACCATTCCTTCCCTCGCCTTGCTCGGGCTCCTTATCCCGCTGTTCGGGATCGGGAAAGTGCCTGCAAGCATCGCGCTGATCGTCTATGCGCTTCTGCCGATCCTGAGGAATACGTACACAGGCATAAAAGAAGTGGAGCCTTCGCTTATTGAAGCAGCAAGGGCCATGGGGATGAACAGCTGGAAACGGCTTGTTAAAGTAGAATTGCCTCTATCCATGCCAGTGATCATGGCAGGTATCAGGACGGCAATGGTCCTGATCGTCGGGACAGCAACTCTCGCAGCTTTGATCGGTGCAGGAGGCCTTGGGGATATCATCCTTCTCGGGATTGACCGGAACAATACATCCCTCATTGTACTGGGGGCAATCCCGGCAGCGCTGCTGGCCATATTATTTGACCTGCTGCTGAGAAGGTTCGAAAAGATTTCATTCAAAAAATCCCTGATCCCGCTGGGGGCGATTGCCCTTGCAGCCATTGTCATCATGGTTCTGCCGTTTGTTTCAGGCAAAGGAGAAAAAGATCTCGTGATTGCCGGAAAGCTTGGCTCTGAACCGGAAATCCTGATCAATATGTACAAAATCCTCATTGAAGAGGAGACTGATATGAGTATTGAATTGCAGCCTGGGCTTGGCAAGACCTCTTTTGTGTTCAACGCGCTCCGTTCAGGTGATATTGATATATATCCTGAGTTCACAGGAACAGCTATTTCGGAATTTTTAAAAGAAACGGCAGTGAGTACAGACCGGCAGGAAGTGTATGAGCAGGCCAGGGACGGTCTATCAGAAGAGTTTGAAATGGAGATGCTGGAGCCGATGGATTATAACAATACATATGCCCTGGCTGTCCCGGAAGAGCTGGCCGCACAATATGGACTTGAAACGATCTCAGATGTAAAAGCAGTGCAGCAGAATATCAAGCCGGGCTTTACGCTGGAGTTTTCCGACAGGGAAGATGGCTACCGGGGTATTCAAAAGCTTTACGGCATAGAGTTTCCCAATGTGAAAACAATGGAGCCTAAGCTCCGCTATAGTGCCGTTGAAACAGGCGATATCAATATGGTGGATGCCTATTCGACGGACAGTGAGCTGGAAGCCTATAACCTGAGGGTGCTTGAAGATGATAAAAATCTGTTCCCGCCTTACCAGGGTGCTCCGCTTTTAAGACAGGAGACGCTTGAAGATCATCCGGAAATCGCGGATGCTTTGAACAAGCTGGCAGGAAAAATTACAGACGACCAGATGCGGGAAATGAACTATAAAGTCAATGTTGATGGAATGAGTGCTGAAGATACAGCCAGGGAATTCCTGAAAAATGAAGGGCTTATAGAGTAGCGGTATACTGAATCAGGTGACCGGCAGCCCCGCGGGTTCCGTTTAAAAGCGTTTAAAATGCCTGTATACGGGAATAGACTATTAAGTGCTACTTAATCAGAAACACTAGTCTCACTTTACAAATCTCACAGGAGGTGGTTAGAGTGGCACAGGATGTATTATGTGAAGTAGTCAATTGCAAGTTTAACCGCAACGGCAGGAAATGCGGGGCGGACGAGATTTTTGTCGGGGCGATCACCGGAAAGAAAGCGAGCACCAATGAAGAAACCGACTGTAAAACTTTTGAGCCTGAATAAGCAATACGGCAGCCTTGGATGAAGGCTGCCGCTACATAATGGCCTGCCGGACAAAAGTCCAGGCAGGTTTTTTCTGGTTGAAACTTAACAATTCCATCTTCCGGTTTATATTCTTTTTCTTTCCGGGTTATGGTACCATTAAAGCAAAAAATTAACCTGGTGAATATAATGAACTCAGATATTTTCAGCTATATCGTTCTGATCTCTGTATCCGGAGTCCTGACAAGCATTTTGGGCATGTATGCCTTCGCTAAAAGAAAAACCTTTTCTGCCGGCAATATCTTTGTCTGGATTGCGGTGACCTCGGCTATCTATATATTCGGGCATGCATTTGAGCTGACTGCTGATTCGCTGGCAGAGATCAAGTTCTGGATCGCCTTTCAGTATGCGGGCCTGCCCTTTATTTCCCCTATCACATTAGTCATGGTCATGAGATTCACCGGTTTGGACAGATATTTGACCCGCCTTAATCTCATTATTTTTTATACCATTCCTTTCATCAGCATGGTAATGGTGCTGACAAATGATTGGCATGGACTTTTTTACACCCAATATTATCTGCATCAAGAGGGAACATATCTGCTTGTGGATATGGATGCGGGCTTTTGGTATGTGATTCATGGCAGCTTTACATTCGGCAGCCTTTTTGCAGGGGCATGTATGGTTGTATGGTATTGGAAGAGGGCCGGATTCGCCTACAGAAGGCAGCTTATCACTATGTTCGCGGGACTGACTATTCCCATGACAGCCTCTTTCCTTTATTTAATGGGGTATTCCCCTTACGGCATGGATCCTGTTCCAATGGTGATGTGCTTGACATCCTTTTTATATTTGCGCTCCTTTTTCATGGACAGGCTGACAGCTGCGCCAATCGCTAAGGAGCGGGTCTTTGAAAGCATGAGGGATGGTGTTCTCATTTTTGCCCAGGATGATGGACTTGTGGACTATAACCCGGCCGCAAAGGAAATGCTGCCAGGGCTTGATTCCACCCTAATCGGTGAAAATATAAAGGTGGTTCTCCAGACAGCTGCCGGGTATAGAGGGGCCGGGGGTGCTGGCGGCAGCTATTCAGGAATCCATAAATTTGAGGCTGAGGCAGAAGTTTATCTCCAGATTCATTCTTTCCCGATAAAAAAAGGCAGCGGCGAATTAGCCGGTACTACGGTGATCCTCAGCAATATCACCAAGGAAGTACAGCTAAGGCAGGAACTGGAGGAGCTTGCTTTTAAAGATGGGCTGACAGGCATTTATAACCGGACATACTTCATTGAGCAGAGCGGCAGGCTTCTTCAGGAAGCGGAAGCTGCCGGGGAAACCATGTCAGTCATTTTATTTGATATCGATTTCTTTAAGAATATCAATGATAAGTATGGACACCTGCAGGGCGATGAGGCGCTTCGGCATATAGCGCGGGTCAGCGGACGCCTGCTGGGCGGGGATTCGATTTTTGCCCGCTATGGAGGCGAGGAATTTGTCATTTGCCTTCCTGGTGCCGATCTAGAGGCAGCGGCTGATAAGGCGGAAAAAATCAGGGCCGGAATTGAAGAGGAGCTTCTGTCTGTTGAAACGGGAATGATTTCACTGACGGCGAGCTTTGGGGCGGCAGAAGCAGCCCCGGGAATGACACTCGAACGCCTGCTTCACAATGCAAATACTGCTTTATATCAATCAAAATATGGAGGCAGAAACAGAGTCACATGCTGTGAATCACCTGTTTCCGTATCATAGCCTGGCTGCCTGGATGGCAGCTTTTTTGGATTATAAGCCGGGACTGAAATTGCGGTAAACGTGCTGGATTCCAACATGGAAGAGCTGGCTGATGGTATTTAATTTGAAAATAAATGGCGTGGCGTGCAGATGAGGTAATGGCTGGTGAAAAATAGCCTGTTTAGCAGGGCAGATATTCAATCGGTAGAATAATTGGCCGATTCGGTAGAATCCTTGCCCAATTTGGTAGAATATATGCTCAATTGGTGAAATTAAAGTCGGATTTGGTAGAATCCTTGTCCGTTTGATTAAAAAACAATATAGAAGCTGGCAGAATATGTGCTGTGTTGTTAAATCGCTGCTTAATTCACTAAGAAACCACTGAAAGTTGAATTCTGCGCCAAGTTCAAACAGTCGATATTTCATACAAATTTGAAAAACTGTGTCATTTATGTATACAATTAAATAGGGATGAGTAAAAAGTTGGACAAACATAAAGGAGGGAAGGCTGCAAAGAATCATTGCTATGGGATTTCATTTTTTTTGTATCAGCCCTATTTTGGGCAGGCAGCTTTGGCGGCCCCGACCGCATATGCTGCTGAGTATTTGGGAACGGCGAAAGCCTGCTCAACACATTGATTTGCTGAAACCGCGATATTATGGCCAAATTCCTCAGCGCCATATAAAGCAAATCAATTTTTCAGGAATCTACCTGTCTTTGAAATTCCCGCATATATCTGCATCTGCCATTGGCAGAACTCTTGTCTAATACCATTTGCAAATTCAATCGTATATGCCTGGCTGCTTATGAAGCTGCTACAGCCTGTTTTTTTTCTGTGCGTTCATTCAAGCTGCCTGTTTTGGGCATGTTAATCTCAGCAACACTACATAATGAAAGAGGCGTTGATTATTGATTACGTTTAAGCATGTAGGAAAGAAATATCCGGATGGCTTTGTCGCTCTCAAGGATATCGACTTCCATATAGAAGAAGGAGAATTGGTTGCTCTGATCGGGCCAAGCGGCTGCGGAAAGACGACAACCATGAAAATGATCAACCGGCTTATTGAGCCATCAAGCGGCCAGATACTGATTAATGGAGAAGATATTTCTAAAAAAGATCCTGTGAAGCTTCGCAGGGATATCGGCTACGTTATCCAGCAGATCGGACTGCTTCCCCATATGACCATTGAAGATAATATTACACTTGTTCCAAGGCTGAAAGGCTGGGAAAAGGAGCAGTACTCAGAAAAAGTGGATGAATTGCTGGAGCTTGTCGGCCTGGATCCGAAAGAGTACCGGACCCGGTTCCCGGGCGAGCTATCGGGCGGCCAGCAGCAGCGTGTCGGCGTTATCCGCGCTCTGGCGGCCGAGCCTCCGATTATCCTCATGGATGAGCCCTTCAGTGCGCTGGATCCAATCAGCCGTGAGCAGCTGCAGGATGAGCTGGTCAAGCTGCAGGAAACCATCAAGAAGACCATTGTGTTTGTGACCCACGATATGGATGAGGCCATTAAGATCGCCGACCGGATTGCCATTTTAAAAGACGGCGAGATCATCCAGTTCGATACGCCGGAAAGAATTCTCCGTTATCCAAAGAATGAATTTGTCAAAGGCTTCATTGGCGAAGACCGCCTGAATGACGCTGAGAACGGGCAGCCTGCAGCGGCTGACCTGATGCTCAGGAAGGTTATTACTGCCCGTCCCGGCAGAGGTCTGGCACAGGCATTGAAAACAATGAAGACATATAAGGTTGACTCACTTTTTGTGGTGAATGGCCAGAATGAGCTCCTCGGCATCGCAACCATTGATGATGTCGAAAAATATTACGCCGAGGAGGAAAAGACACTTGGCGATATTATGAGTGCGGACTATCAGTCAGTGCTTGTTGATGCACCTTATAATGAGGTTGCTGAGCTGTTTGCGAAAGGATCCCTTTACATTCCCGTCCTTGAGGAAGGAAAGCTGGCCGGTCTGATCACAAGGTCTACGATGATGAGAGGCCTGGCAGGGATGAAAATTTCATCACCGGCTGAAAGGGGCGCTTTAAATGAATGATAATTTCTTTGTACTCGTTGTTGATATTTTTAAAAATAGATGGCCTGAAATTCTGGAAGCCCTCCAGCAGCATTTATTTCTGTCGGTTGTTTCCATTGTGATAGCAGCGGCCATATCCCTGCCTTTAGGCATATTTATTTCACGGAGGAAGAAGCTGGCTGAGCCGGTCATCGGCGTTACATCCATCTTCCAGACGATACCGAGCCTTGCGCTGTTCGGATTCTTGCTGCCTTTGTTCGGAATCGGCAATGTAACAGCGATCATTGCCTTAACTGTGTATGCTTTGCTGCCTCTTTTAAGAAATACATATACAGGCATCAACGGTGTAGACCAGTCTGCCGTTGAGGCAGGACGCGGCATGGGGATGACAAGCAACCAGATCCTCAGGATGATTGAGCTTCCCCTTGCATTGCCGATCATCATGGCAGGCCTGCGGACAGCGGCCGTTCTGACAATCGGGGTGGCGACCCTTGCCGCTTTCATTGGGGCAGGCGGCCTTGGGGACCTGATTTACAGAGGCCTGTCCACAGCCCGAAATGAGCTCGTGCTTGCAGGTGCGATACCGGCAGCCGTCCTTGCGATTGTCATTGATTTAATTCTGAAAAGAATTGAAATTGCCACCGACCCGCGCAGAGGCAGGAAGGTGAACTGGAAAAGGATTTCTTTATTCCTCATTCCTATTGCTGCACTGGCATTGTTCTTTGGACTCAGGGGAGGCAATGAGGAAGATACCATCGTCCTTGGCGGAAAAAGATGGACAGAGCAATATATTCTCCCTCATATCCTTTCTGAATATATCAAAGATCAGACAGATTATGATGTAAGGGTGCAGGAAGGGCTCGGCGATACTCCGATCCTGACCCAGGCCCTCAGAAAAGGCGATATTGATATGTATGTGGATTATACGGGGACAGGTCTCCTGACGATCATGAAGGAATCTTATAACCCGGAGGACAGCCCCGAGGATATTTATAAGAAGGTAAAGGAAGGCTACAGCGAAGAATACCAGCTGGAGTGGATGGAGCCTTTAGGATTCCAGAACACATACGCCCTTGCAGTCAACCAGGAAACCGACAGTGAGTATGGTGCTGAAAAAATTTCCGACCTTTCTCCTGTGTCCTCGGAGCTCCGATTCGGGGGTCCTGCTGATTTTTACGAACGCGAGGACGGTTTCACTGCTTTCACAGAGACATATAATCTCGATTTCAGCGAAAAGCGGACATTGGATGCGAATCTGATGTACTCCGCTGTACAGGAAGGGGAAGTGGATGCCATCCCTGCCTTTACAACAGACGGGCGGATTGTCCGCTTTGGCCTGAAGGTGCTTGAAGATGATAAGCAATTCTTCCCGCCATACTATGCAGCACCGATCATCCGCCAGGAAACACTCCAGAAATATCCGGAGCTCGAAGAAGTCATCAACAGGCTTGGCGGCCAGATCTCCGAAGAAGAAATGGCTGAAATGAATGCCAGAGTCGATCTCGACAAAGAAAACCCGCGCGAAGTAGCAATCGACTTCCTGAAAAAGAAAAACTTAATTGACTAAGCAAATAACAGAAAGCAGGGGTACGGAATAATCTCATTCCGTACCCTTTTTTTATTTAGCTAAGTGTTTTAATAACCATGGTGTATAGCAGTATTAAACTTCAAAAAACCTGTTGATTGGAGTGGAAGGCACGTAGACTCCTCATAAAATGCATGCGCATTTTTCTCGTGCGAAGGAATGTCGGTGAAGCGGATTCAACGTCCTGCGGGAAAGTAGCGGCAGAGCTGAGACCCCGCAACGCGTAAGCGTGAGGAGGCTCAGCGCCGCCCCGCGGAAAGCGAAGTGCCTGCAACGGAAATCAACACCCCATTAATAAGCAAGAAAAAAGAAATGGTCTATAAAGGAATGCTCATAGGGAGGGCACTTTTTATTGAAAACCTTCCCCTTGACAGAAAAATACAATTAAGATAAATTAGTTAAAGTATTGAATTATTAAAGGATAGAACTTTATAGCGGAAGAGGTGAATAATGCATGCCGCATGAGAATATAAAAGACTTAGTGGACCGGTACATATCCGTCTCCTTCTCAGTAAACAAGACGGGTGAGAACCTGGTGAAGTGCCAGCTCGGGAATGACCTGACGAATGACCAGCATTATACACTCAGATACATCCACCATTCAGAGAACTGCACGTCAACGGAGTTGGCTGAGGTGTTTGATGTCAAAAAAAGTGCAATCACTGCCATCATTACCAGGCTGTTTGAAAAGGGCCTGATTGAACGGACACGTGACGAAAAGGACCGCAGGGTCGTTTACTTGACGCTTTCTGAAAAAGGCAGGGAGCTTTTTTCAGAAACGGAAGAGCGGATCAGCAAACTGGTTGAATCTTTTATCAAAAAATTTGACCTGCAGGAGATAGAGCAGTTCATCACAACCTATGAGAAACTGAACAGTATTCTGCTTGAAATTAAAGAACAACAGGTGGAGGAATAGGCGTGTATACAATAATTAAGAGAAAATGGTTTGTCATTATTGCGTGGATTGCAGTCATTGCCGGATTGTTTTTGCTGGCCCCGAATATGGCTGATCTTGTCCGTGAAAAAGGACAGGTGGATGTGCCGGAGGAGTATTCCTCCAAGCTGGCCGGCCAGATCATGGATGAAGTGCAGAAGCAGGAAGGCGGAGGCGATGAGACCTCTGTTGCCCTTGTTTTTCATGATGATAAAAAGCTGTCGGCAGACCAGATAAAAGAAGCTGAGGAAGCCATCAATAATCTGGAAGCAAATAAAGAGGAGCTTGGGATTACACAAATTCTCTCCCATTTTACAGAAGAAAGCCTGAAAGACCAGCTTGTTTCCGATGATGGAAAATCGATTCTAGCATCATTGAGCATCAGCTGGAACGGCCGCGAAGCAGGCGAGCTGAGCGATGCCCTGTATGAAACCATTGAAGATGCGGATGTTGACCATTATTATACGAGCAACTGGATGATCAATGAAGATCTGACCACCAGCTCTGAGGAAGGCCTGAAGAAAACAGAGGGGATTACCGTGGTGTTTATCCTCGTTGTCCTGTTCCTGGTATTCAGGTCTATCGTGGCGCCGGTCATTCCGCTGCTGACGGTTGGATTTTCTTATCTGGCTTCACAATCAATTGTATCCATCCTGGTGGATAAAGTGGATTTCCCGATTTCCAACTATACGCAGATCTTCCTGGTTGCCGTTCTCTTCGGTATCGGGACTGATTACTGCATCCTGCTGCTGAGCCGCTTTAAAGAAGAATTGGCTCACAGCGAATCAACGGGAGATGCGATTGTTGCCACATACAAGAATGCCGGCCGCACCGTATTCTTCAGCGGATTGGCGGTCATGATCGGCTTTGCAGCCATCGGATTCTCCCAGTTTAAGCTGTATCAGTCAGCCTCAGCTGTTGCTGTCGGGGTGGCACTGCTGCTGATCGCCCTGTTCACAGTGGTTCCATTCTTTATGGCTGTGCTCGGCCAAAAGATCTTCTGGCCATCAAAAAGTACCGCTGAACATGGTGAAAGTAAGCTTTGGGGTACAGTCGGGCGCTTTTCTCTTGCCCGCCCATTCATCGCACTATTGATTGTTGCGGCAGTCTGTGTGCCGTTCCTTGTGGTGTATGACGGAGATCTTTCTTATAACTCCCTTGAGGAAATCAGCGGGGATGTACCGTCCATCAAGGCATTTGATGCCATCAGCGGCAGCTTTGGCCCTGGTGAATCAATGCCAACGCAAATTGTGCTTCAGAATGATGAGCGGATGGATTCTGCCGAATATATCGCCCTTGCAGAAAAAATCAGCCAGGAGCTGGAAAAAGTGGACCTGGTCGATACTGTCCGGTCTGTAACAAGGCCGACAGGTGAGCCTATTGAAGATTTCTTTGTCTCCAAGCAGGCGGAAAGCCTTGAAGATGGCCTAGGAGAAGGAAAAGACGGACTTGACCAGATCAGCGACGGGCTTCAGGAAGCAGGAAGCGAGCTGTCAAAATCAGAGCCGGAGCTTGATCAGGCTGTTTCTGGCATCGGAACTTTGATATCAGGAACAGGCGAAATCCAGAACGGCCTATCAGAAATTGAAAACAATCTGGCAAAAATTGAAGATGGCCTCCGCCAGGGAACAGCTGGATCCACTGAGCTGAAAAAGGGGCTGGAGGAAACAAAGGCGGGGGCGGAAGAGCTTCTTGCCAATTATAATAAATTGCTTGGCGGTTATAAGGAAGCAGCAACTGGAGTAAGTGGCCTGCAAGACCAATACACAAAAATCGGTAAAGGATTAAACAGCCTTTCAGATGCCTTGGCAGGCATTACTCCAGATGATTTTTCTGTATTGGAAGACAATTATCAAGGTATAGCTGAAAACGATTCCTACAAAAAAATTAAAGGAACTGTTCAGAATGTACAGGCAAATATTAAACCACTGGCAGAAGGCTTGTCACAGCTTAATGGCGGGCTGGCAGGCGTGAAGTCTGGACTTAACAAGGCAAATGACGGATTCAGCCGGGCTCTCGGCGGCCAGCAGAATT
Organism: Bacillus infantis; assembly: GCF_050107595.1. Taxonomy (GTDB): domain Bacteria; phylum Bacillota; class Bacilli; order Bacillales; family Cytobacillaceae; genus Bacillus_AB; species Bacillus_AB infantis_C. The sequence goes on along the minus strand of NZ_JBNILH010000004.1, from coordinate 153,393 downwards.
TGGCCGGCGGACTTCAGAAAATCATCACCGGCATCGAGCAGCAGCAGGCCGGCCTCGAACAGCTGGCAGACGGCCAGGGCCAGATTGTCAATGGATTCCCGCAGCTGTCAAACGGACTTGCAGGGGTCAATGATGGCCAGAAGCAGCTCCTGGACGGCTTCGGCAGCCTCGGCGGCCAGCTGGGCGAGCTGACAGACGGCCTCAATCAGAGTGTGGATGGGCTGAATCAGGTATCAGACGGACTGGGCTCCGCACAGGACTATCTGTCCGGACTGTCGCAGTCAGATTCACTGAATGCTTTCTATCTGCCGGAAGAGGTCCTGGAAAGCGACGATTTCGACCAGGCGGTAGATGCGTATATGTCGAAAGACCGCAAAGTCATGACACTGGATGTCATTTTTGAAGCAAATCCGTATTCAAATGAAGCCATCAATCAGGTTCCTGAAATCAAGGATGCCGTGGAGAGGGCGACAAAAGATACAAAGCTTGAAAATGCGAAACTTGCATTGGGCGGGATTACAAGTACGAATGCAGATCTTGATGAGATGTCAGGCAAGGATTATTCCCGCACAGTCGTGCTGATGCTCGTCGGTATTTCTATCATTCTTGTATTCCTGTTCCGTTCTATCATTATGCCAGTCTATATTATCGGGTCATTGATCCTGACGTATTATACTTCCATGGCGATGAACGAAGTAATCTTCGTGGATATTCTCGGCTATACAGGCATCAGCTGGGCTGTGCCGTTCTTCGGTTTCGTCATTCTTGTCGCGCTCGGGGTGGATTACAGCATCTTCCTTATGGACCGCTTCAATGAATATAAAGACCTTTCGGTAGCAGATGCGATGCTGATGGCGATGAAAAAGATGGGAACTGTCATCATCTCGGCCGTTGTCATCCTTGGCGGTACATTCGCGGCGATGATGCCATCCGGCATGCTGTCATTGCTGCAGATTGCTTCGATCATACTGGTCGGACTCCTGCTGTATGCGTTCATCATCCTGCCGCTGTTTATCCCGGTCATGGTGAAAAACTTCGGCCAGGCAAACTGGTGGCCATTTAGAAGGGGAACAAATGAATAAAAGGCTTTAAGCCGCGGAAACACCGTCCTGCTTAACAGGGCGGTGTTTCTTTATGAACTTCATGACTTTTCTGATGGCTTGAAAATTTTCCTTTTACACTGCAAAAAAGCCACTCATAAAATATGAGTGACTTATGGACCGTGCTTAGATTTTAAACTTATCTACTGTCCCCTTTAACTCCTCGGCCATCTGTGCCAATGCCTGGGAAGATGAATGGATTTCTTCCATTGAGGCAAGCTGTTCCTCTGTTGATGCCGCCGCTTCTTCCGAGCTTGCCGCGTTTTCCTGGGCCATCATAGAAACTTCCATAGCCGCATTCGTTGCTTCCTCTATATTGGCGGAGATCTGCTGGACAGTGGCAGTAACTTGTTCAATCAGCGGTGTGATATTTTGGGTGCTGGTTAATATTTCAGCAAATTTGTCAGAGGTCTGCTCTGATACTTTGACGCCTTCTTCAGCATTGGAAACTGCTTCATCCATGATTTTTACTGATTCTTCTGTGTCCTCCTGGATCAAAGCGATCAGCTCAGCAATACTCTTTGTCGATGCCTGGGATTGTTCGGCCAGCTTGCGCACTTCATCAGCTACCACGGCAAATCCTTTCCCATGCTCCCCCGCTCTTGCTGCTTCAATGGCCGCATTTAAAGCCAGAAGATTTGTCTGATCGGCAATCCCGCTGATCACATCGGAGATTGAACCTATCTCTTTTGAGCGGTTGGACAAGGAAGAAATCACTTGATTGGACCTTTTGATCGAATGATGAATGGATTTCATCTGTCCTAAGTTTTCAGAAACCTGTTTGCCCCCTTCTTCTGCCTCTTTAGTCGTCTTTCTTGAAAGCTCGGCTACATGGGCTGTGCTTTCCGAGATATGTAAGATGCCCTGCAGCACTTCATTCAAGGATTTTGAATTATTTTCCAGATTTGCTGTAGTTGCTTCAGCTCCGCCGGCAATCTCCTGGATGGCAGATGAAACAGTTTCGCTGGCGATGGATGATTGTTCCGCGCTCGCATTCAACTGCTCTGCCGATGCGGCAACCAAATCTGAATTAACGGCAATAGAGCTGATCATATCCTTCAGGTTACTTGTCATTTGTTCAAAGGATTGATTTAAATGATAAACCTCGTCTTTGCTTTTCAGCTGTAATGCATCCACGTTGAGGTTTCCGCCAGCCACTTGCTTTGCTAAGCCTCCTAATTTGACAATAGGGCGCGAAATGAAAATGGATATGACAACGCCGCTTGCTATGGCGATGGCTGTGGCGAGAACACTCAGTAAAAGCAAGGTCAGCCTGGCTTGGTGTGATTGGTCCTGTGTTTCTTTGAATCTGGCATCCAGGATGTCATTCTTCAGCCAGTCATGCATTGAAAGCGTACTTTCTGTCAGACGATCACTGATCGGGACAATCAGCTTTAAGCCATCGGCAATTGCTTTCTCTTTATCGGCACTGCTTTCGTCCATGATTTGGTTAGCCAATTCTTCAAACTTTTTATTAGCTGTCTGGATGTCATTCAGGCGTTCATCCGTTTCCGGCAGGGTGGCCAGCTCTTTACCTTTTTCAATAGATGCATTAATTCGATCGTTTGCCTCATTCATTGAATCTCTGTAGCGTTCACTGTTTTCATCGTATAACATAAAGGCACGGTAATAGCCTGACTGGAGGGCAGCGTCTGTCTGGATGGATTGTGTCACGGCCCTTAGTTCAGCAACAACTTCAACTACATAATCATACGATTCATTGGAGTCTTTCATGTTCTGGTATGAAATAAAGGAAGCAATGCCAAAAATGATGGATACAATTAGGAAGCTTCCTATTAATTTCTGTTTGATTGATAACTTCATGATGCAAATTCCTCTTTCCCTTTTATTTTAACAAATTCGCCAATTTATTATCGGCATATAATTTTGAGTGTTTAGTCTTTCGAAAATCATGGCTTAAAATTATTGAAGCAGCCTTTTCGCGGGATTTACCATGAGAAGGCAAGTGTTAAATAAAAGCATGAGCCGGGGACCTGGATTTCAAAAAATATGGTTAAAAGACTGGAAATAAAGTCCTCTCCCCTTTATACTGTGTATATAGATATAAACAGTATAACAGTGGGAGGAATCAAAATTGAATGAATGGAAAGAAGCAATGTGGCTCGTTAAATTCGAACTGGGCAAATCAGCAAGAGGTTTTATACAGCTAATACTCAATACTGTCCTGTTTCTTGGGGTAACCGTTTTAGCTTTTTCGCTCGGTATTGGCAAAACTGCCATTGTGGATTTTATGTTTATGATTTTATTCGGATTCTCGGCGGCCTGGTCGAGGACAAAAGACTTCCAATCTCAAAAGGTGCAAAGAGATGTATGGGCCTCCCCTTATTTCATGACGCTGAGCCAGCTGCCGATTGGGAAAGGGATTTTGGTGAAAAGCCGTTTTTTGACTTATTTTATGACCGTTATCCCAGCGCAGCTGATTTTTATGATTCTGCTGTACAGCTTTAGTCCAAGTCTGAACAGTGAGCTGGGAATGGGCGGATTTGCTGCCTTTTCGCTTATGTGGCTTGCTTTCAGCATTTTCTTTGGACTGTCTTTCCCGGCAATCGAAGCTGGCGATATGATCAATCGCACCCGCATGGTCATTTACAGCATTATGCTGTATGGCGGAGGAATTGCAGCTGTCATCCTTTTCAATACCTACAGCAGCGGCCTTGTCGGCTGGACGATTATGGCCGCGGGGAAATGGCCGCTATTAACTTCGTTGCTGGCAATAGCAGCAGCGGCGGCCTGTACGCTCTTCTATAAAAAATACATGCTGAAGAAAATGGCAACAATCGACTATCTGTCATAGAAAGGAGGAAACCGCTTGGAGCTACCTATCAGATTATCCAAGGAATCCCGCGTTCCCATCTACCACCAGATTGAGGGACAGATAAAAGCTTTGATTGCGAGCGGTGTGCTCCCGGCAGGATCGCCGCTCCCGTCCATCCGCTCCCTCTCGAAGGATCTTGAGGTAAGTGTCATCACAACGAGAAGGGCTTATCAGGATCTTGAATATAAAGGCTTCATCAACACGATCCAGGGAAAGGGAACCTTTGTGGCCGAGGTGGCTGAATCGGAAAAGGCGGATGTTAAGCACAGTTCAGTCTATCAGGCGCTCGAAAATGGCATCCGGACAGCCATGAACTATGACTGCACACTTGAAGAAATTGAAGAGATTTTTCATAGAGTCATAGAAAAAATAAAGAACGGGGAGGAATGAAGATGATGTCAATAGAAATCACCGGACTTGAAAAAGAGATAGACGGCTTTAAACTGGGCCCTTTGGATGCAAGATTTGAGCCAGGGACCATCACAGCTCTGATCGGCAATAACTCATCAGGAAAAAGCACCCTGTTAAAATTAATGATGAATCTGGCCAAAAGAGATAAAGGGGATATCAGGATAAACGGGCGCCCGATTTCAGAGGGAGAGTCATGGAAGCAGAGCATCGCTTATCAGCCTCAGACACTAAACGGCGTCAGCGCGCTTACCGGATATGAGCTGTATTCACTTGTTTCGAGATGGTACCCTTCCTGGGATAAGCAGCTGTTTGACGAAATTGTGAGCCGATTTTCAGTTCGGCTTGATAAGCCTTACGGAAAACTCTCCCAAGGTGCCCAGCAGAAGCTTAACCTTGCATTGACTCTTCCCAGGGATACAGAGATTCTTCTTTTGGATGAACCGTCTGCCTCCATGGATATACCTGCTAAGCATCTTTTGATGGAATTGCTTGCTGAGTGGATGGAGCGGGGAGACAAGACAATGATCATTGCGACCCATCAGGCGGAGGATATCCGCAAACTGGCCGATTATATCCTTTTTATGAGGGATGGAGAAATCACTGGGCATTTTGAAAAAGATAAATTGGCCCTCAAGTTTAAAAAGTATTGGGTGGGCCAGCTGCCGGATTCCAGCATACCCGGTGAAGTATCACGCCAGGGGAATCGGATGGTCATAACCTCGGCAGCCCTGGAAGCAGAAAGTTATTTTAAAAAAGCTGGCATAGCAATTTTGGAGGAAGAGGTCCCGGAGCTTGAAGAAGCCCTGACCATCATGCTTCGGCAGCCAAAACAGGAAAAGGGGTGGAGAAATTGACCGGGAAGGTACTCTCTGTTGAAGGAATCGGCAAGTCATATAAAGAAAAGCAGGTGCTGAAGGATATTTCTTTTTCGGTGAATGAGGGTGAAATCATGGCCATCCTTGGTCCTAATGGCGCCGGCAAATCCACCTCGATCCGCAGCATCATGGGAATTATTCTGCCGGATGAAGGAGATATCACCTTTCATGGGCATTCTTCAGGAAAAAGCATTCCCCGCCACCTGATCGGCTACCTGCCTGAAGAAAGGGGCCTTTATAAAAATGTCAAAGTGATGGATATGCTGCTCTATCTTGCTGAGTTAAAGGACTACCCTTTGAAAAAGGCAAAAGGGCGGATTCTTGAGTATTTGGCTAAGTTCAATATGGAAGGGAAGGAGAAGGCCAAGCTGGAGGAATTGTCCAAAGGGATGGGGCAGAAAATCCAGTTTATCGCCTCTGTCCTCCATGAGCCCCGCCTGCTCATCCTTGATGAGCCTTTTTCCGGGCTTGATCCAGTCAGCCAGGAGGTTTTCAAAAAAGAAATCCGGGAGCTTGCGGATAAAGGAACGGCTATTCTGCTTTCCTCGCATCAGATGAATATGGTGGAGGAAATGTGTGACCGGCTCTTTATGATACATAAAGGGCAAAGAGTCCTTGCAGGAACGGTGGAAGAAGTGAAAAAAGAGTATGCGAACTATAAATGCACAATCCGAGGGGCAAATGCAGCGGCACTGCTGGTAGAAATTCCTCACGTGCAAAGGGTGGAGCAAAAAGGCGATGTGTCAGTCCTTTATCTCGACAGCAATGTACATCCAGCCAGGTGGCTGAAGCAGCTGCCTGACCAGCTGGCCGTCCAGGAGCTGTCCATCGACCGTGTTTCCCTCCATGAAATATTCATAGACATTGCATCAGGAAAGCATCCTATACAGAAAGAGGGTCATAGAATTGCGCAATAGCTTAAAGGTAGCCAAATGGGAGATAAAACGAAATATGAAAAATAAATCCTTCGTCATTTCGCTTTTGCTGACGCCTCTAAGCTTCCTGCTCTTTGCCATATTGCCATCAGTGATGGACCATTTCCAGGATGAGCCCGAGCCGGTTAATGTGATAATAAAGGATGAACTGGGTTTATGGAATGGCACAGAAGGAATTTTGGCAGGGCTTGATTGGGACATCGAGCTGACAGATGCCCCAGAGAGCGAAATTCTGGGTAAGCTGGAGACTGCTGAAAATACGGTCTATATTCCGCTGACAGAGAACGAGCTTGATGCGGGGCTTTTCCCCATATACAAGAGTGAAGGAGTGCCGGATGATGTTCTGCAGCAAGCCATTCTGCTGGAGCAGCCGCTGCGCGCCTTTCAGCTGAGCCAGCTGGCGCTTAATGAAGAGGAGCTGGCAGCAGTTTCACAGAATATCAGCTTTGAAGCGATTGAAGCGAAGGATACAGCAGCCGGAGAGGATTTATATGAACGATTGATTCCTGGGATCACAGCAGGTGTCGTCCTGTTTTCAGTCGTGATATCTGGGATGATGATCTTTCAGAGCGCGTCCCAGGAGAAAAAAGATAAAATAGCTGAAATTATGCTGTCTTCCCTGACATCCGGTGAACTGATGCAGGGGAAAATCATCGGTTATTTTACCCTTGGCATCATCCAGGTGGCCGTCTGGCTTCTGTTCGTCATCCCGGCCGCATCATGGAGGCTTGATGTACCGCTGATCCAGTATCTCGCAGTTCCGGAAACATTGGTCCTTATGCTGTTTGCGATCCTTGGCTATCTGCTGTTTGCCGCTGTTTTTGCAGGGATGGGTGCAACCGTGGAGGATGTAAACTCTGCCAGCAATTTTCAGGGCTTTATACTAATGCTTCCTTTTGCACCGCTTCTGCTAATCAAGCCAGTATTATCAGATCCTGAAGGAATAATTGCCATTGCGGGCTCTTATATCCCATTCACTGCCCCTGGGGTATGGATCATGAGGCTGTCGGTCATGGAGGAGTGGCCATGGGTAGAATTGCTTCTGGCTGCTGCCGTCCTCCTGGCCAGTATTATTTTATTGATGAAAGCAGCAGGGAAGATCTTTAAGGTTGGAATCTTAATGCACGGCAAAAATGCCACTCCGCAGGAAATGTGGAAGTGGCTGAGTAAAGCGGAATGAATAGTGGAAGCCTGGATGAAGTCCATCCAGGCTTTTTCATAGCATGGAAAATATTCAGAAAATATTGACATATAATATATCCAAGAATATATTGGACATAATAGACGGGAGTGTGAAGTAATTGAAAAGCAAAGGCATTTATAAGGATTTCTTCTTTCACCCTGATATCGTCATCATGTCATGCCTCTTTGGTGCCGGGCTCATTTGGTATACAGCGGTATTCGGTGCCGGCTGGCAGCTCCTGGTCTTTACAGCAGGGGGAATGCTTACATTTATGTTCAGTGAATATCTGACACACCGCTTTCTATTCCATCTTAACCCGCCTAAGAATGCTCTCTTTTTGGCTTTCTTAAAGCGTATCCACTATGAACACCACAAATATCCCAATGATTTGAAGCTGCTGTTTCTGCCGGTCTGGTACAGTTTGCCGAACTTGTCGGTCCTTGCCCTCATCTTTTTCTTTTTTACTGGTTCGCTGCCTGATACTGTGTCATTCAGCCTCGGCCTTGTGCTCATGCTGCTGATCTATGAATGGAAGCATTATGTAGCCCACCGCCCGATCAAACCGAAATCCAAATTTGGAATATGGCTGAAAAAGACGCATATCCTTCACCATTTTAAAAATGAAAACTATTGGTATGGTGTCTCAACCCCTTTTGTCGATGCTCTGTTTGGGACGTTAAAGGATGAGAAGGAAGTGGAAACAAGCAAAACGGTGAAGGATCTGGAAAATCGGACAATGGAAAAGAAGCTCTCGTCCTAATTGAAAAGGTTCATTATAATAATTTATACAGAAAGATAATGAAATGGGGAACATTCTTGGCAAACGAAATTGTATTGGAAATTAACATGGCTGAAATGCCCAATGATCAAAAAGGTAAGTTTTTTCCCCGGGTAAAAAGCATGGTGGGCGATAACGATTTTATGCCTTTCAGATCTGCTGTGACCAGCAGACAAGAGGTGTATTTTTTACAGGAAAAACAGTATGACAGAATGCTAAGGGTGAAGAAAATTGCTGAACTTACCGGCGGTTTGGGAGGACAATTCACGATTTATAGAAAGAACCAAACGGGAAGGAAAGAAATCTCTCTTCAAGAATTGGAAGAGGAAATCGCCCAATTCAAAACAGTGAATGAACTGCCTGCTTTTCGATACCATCCCAACGTGTATGAACTGGGGATACTTGATTTCTATGAAGATGAGTGCCAGGTATGCTGCAGGACCAGCCACTTTTTTTCCGGAGGCGGACATTTTGGGGAAAGTGATATAGAGGTTATCTGTATAGATTGCCTTTCGAGCGGCAGGGCTGCGAGTGAATGTAAAGTGCAATTTAATACTGGCTGGCTGGAATCGCAGGACATCAATAAAACTGAAGAACTGAATGCAAAGACACCGGGGATCTTGTCTTGGCAGGAGGTGGAATGGCAGCAGCATTGCCATGATTTTTGCGCGTATATTGGCAGATTCAAGTGGGATGATATCGCTCATCTGGAAGAAGAGCTGACAGCAGACCTCTTAGCTGAGGCAGATATGTTTAACGTTAGTACAGCAGAGATGAAGCGCATCCTTAATAAATATGCTGTGGGACATCTTTTCCAGTGTCTCCATTGCGGACAGCATAGAATGACTGCCGATATGCCATAGAAAATAAGAAAAGCTGCCTCTGAAGGCAGCTTTTCTTATTTTCTAATAAGCCCTTTGGAAAGCGGATAAATGGTCGAGCTCTGAATAATCAAAGATAAGATGACCGCTGTAAAGGTCAGCGAAATGATCATATCCGCCCTGGTGGTTTGTGCTGCATCGAGTATCAGCAGAAGAACGACCGACATGGTCCCTTTAATGCCGGCCCATGATATGATGGACGATTCCCGCCAGCTGAACAGCTTCCTTTCTTTTGGCAAGGCTAGGACGGTTCCATGAATGACAGCAAATCGGATCAGGATGCTCATAGCAAAAATGACAAAGGCAATGCCCCAATGATCAATGGTCAGATGGCTGGTTGCTTCAATTCCAATCATAAGAAAGACAAGGGAAATGATGGTCGGCTCGATTATTCCCCAGAAGCTGTCGAGCGATTCAAGGTAATGGTCTTCCTTATTCGTATGATTGAACTCCCATGACAGCATGATGCCGGCAGAAACCGTGGCCAGCACGCCGGAAACGCCTGCAAGCTCGGCTGTATAGAAGATTCCGTACGAAAGAATGATGCTGAGCATCACCTGATAATCATTCCGCTCGGTCACATGGACGGCCTTGCTGACGATCCAGCCGCATATAAGTCCAAGAAAAATACCCCCGAGAGATACAAAAAGAAAGTCTTTTGCAAACGAAAGAACCGAAAAAGATTCCCCTCTGGCAAACATCCCTGTCAGTACAGTGAACAGGACAAAGCTTGTCCCGTCATTGATCATGGACTCACCTTCGACAATTTCGCTTACCCTCGGGTCGGAGGACGCCTCCTTAAGGATGGAAATGACGGAAACCGGGTCGGTCGGTGTAAGAATGGCCGCAATCATCAGGCTTCCGAGGAAGCTGATGGTAACGAAAAGGTTGGCAAAATAATAAATGGCAGCCCCAAGGAGCAGCGCTGTGATCAAAAGGCCTGCTGTACTAAGAAAGCCAATCATACCCGCATTCTTTTTCAGGGCGGCTGGAGGAAATCGATATGCCGAAATGAATAATAATGAAGGCAGAAAAATATCATATAAAATTTCCTTTCCGATATGAAGCGACGCAAAATAGCTTATAAAAGAAAGGCCGATTCCTATCAGCACCAATACAGGCGGACCAGGGAACAGCTTTTTCTTTTTATCCATGGTAAAAACAATATAGCCCAGCAAAAGCAGCAAAATTATTTTTATCGGCTCCATGCTCTTTCCCCCTTTCGCATTTTATAGAAAATTACCCTTTTGCAGGCAGATAAAAACTTTAGCCGAGTGGGTATCTTTATCGTTCGGGTACTGGAATGCTGAATGCCACCGCTGTTGATACAGGGAGTTTGCAGCATATGAAGAGGCCGGCAGGAATTAAAGACTTTCCGCCCATTTATCAGCCCTAACACCGGTATTTAAGCGCCTGCTCTGCTGAATTACCGCAAATTTAGATTTGGAGCATTGACAAAATACCTACCAGGGTATATTATTGGTTTATGGCCGCCGAACAAAGCGGCGTCCGCAAAAGAATGGAGGGGGCATCCTTTGGAATATAATAATGGCACGAAGAACCGGATTAAGCGGGTCGAAGGGCAAATGCGCGGCATTATGCGCATGATTGAAGAAGATGCAGATTGCAAGGATGTCATTACCCAGCTGTCTGCTGCAAGGTCGGCAATTGACCGGGCAATCGGCCTAATCGTGAGCACAAATCTTGTGGAATGCATGAAAGATGCCGATGAAGATGGCACTCTGGAGCCGGAAGAGATGATAAAGGAAGCAGTCAATCTGCTTGTAAGAAGCAGATAGGGTTGACATCCTTTTTATTTTGAAATACCATATACCCCACAGGGTATTAAAATAAAATAATTATCCAAGGAGGAATTTTCATGAACAGCAATAAAGTACTAGATGCAAAAGGCTTGGCTTGCCCAATGCCGATCGTTAAAACAAAGAAGGCAATCGGTGAGCTTGAAACAGGACAGGTATTAGAGGTTCTGGCGACTGACAAGGGAGCGAAGAGCGATCTGAAAGCATGGGCTTCATCAACAGGCCATGAACTGGTTGATATGAAGGAAGAAGCAGGCGTATTTACTTTTTACATTAAAAAGGGCTGATTTTTTTTGCAGGGTTATATACCCGGTAGTGTATATTAGATGAGGGGGATTAGAATGTCAGAGAAGAAAAGAACAACGATTGTCCTTTTTAGCGGAGATTATGATAAAGCAATGGCAGCCTATATCATTGCGAACGGCGCTGCAGCTTATGATCACGAAGTTACCATTTTCCATACTTTCTGGGGATTGAATGCTCTTCGGAAAGATGAGAATACTATGGTGAAAAAAGGATTCATGGAAAAGATGTTCGGCAGGATGATGCCAAGGGGAGCCGATAAAATGGGGCTTTCAAAGATGCACTTCGCAGGGCTTGGGCCTAAGATGATCAAAGGTGTCATGGAAAAGCATAATGCACTCCCGCTGCCGCAGCTGATCGAGATGGCCCAGGAACAGGATGTAAAACTGGTTGCCTGTACGATGACGATGGATTTGCTCGGACTGCAGCAGGAGGAGCTGCTTGACAATATTGAATATGCTGGTGTTGCAGCTTATCTTGGTGATGCCGAAGACGGCAATGTAAATCTGTTTATATAGGAGGGCAACACAATGGAGAAATGGTCAGCTAAAGAAGTAGAAAGCAAGCTGGAAAATGGAATGCTCAATATTGTGGATGTCCGGGAAGTGGATGAGGTAAAAGAAGGCCGTATTCCTGATAGCGTCAATATTCCGCTTGGACTCCTTGAATTCCGGATGCATGAGCTTGATAAAGATAAAGAATATGTCCTTGTATGCCGGTCAGGAGGCCGCAGCGGAAGGGCGTGCCAGCTGCTTGAATCCCATGGCTTCAAGGTTGTTAATATGGAGGGCGGAATGCTTGCCTGGGAAGGGCAGACAAAGTAATTTTTTTAAGAACTTATATACCCTGGGAGGTTTAAAGATGACACAGATTAAGACAGATTCCACTCTTGATGCAAAAGGGCTTGCATGCCCTATGCCGATTGTCAAAACGAAGAAAAAGATTACCGGGATGAATGCAGGTGAAGTGCTGGAGGTGCTTGCTACGGATAAAGGATCAAAGGCAGATTTGAAGGCATGGGCTGAAAGTGCCGGCCATCAGTATCTTGGAACTGTTGAAGAGGAAGGCGTGCTAAAGCACTATCTCCGCAAAGCAAGCGGCGAAGAGGTGCAGGAGAAAAAGCATCCTCATGTTGTCAGCAATGATGATCTTGAGAAGCTTGTGGCAGAAGACGGCGATATCATTGTGCTGGATGTACGGGAATCTGCAGAATTTGCTTTCCACCACATTCCTGGCGCTGTCTCCATCCCATTAGGAGAGCTGGAGGAGCGCGCTGGAGAATTGGACGGGGGCTTGCCGGTCTATGTAGTCTGCCGGACAGGCAGCAGAAGCGATCTTGCTGCAAGGATGCTTGATGACAAAGGCTTCAAGAATGTCAAAAACGTGATCCCTGGCATGAGCCAGTGGAATGGACCATCAGCCAGTATGAATCAATAAAAATTTTTAAACCGAAAAATACGGTAGGGGGTAATCGGGTTGGCTGTAAAAGCAATGCCTGCTAAGGAAGCTGCGCAAAAAGTAATTCAAAAAGAAGAAATGTTCATTCTTGATGTCCGCAATCATGATGCATTCGAGGATTGGAAAATGGAAGGAGACCATTTTCAGTATTTGAATATTCCCTATTTCGATCTTTTGGACGGCGTCGGGGAGATTATGGAAAAGCTGCCGGCAGACAAAGATATCCTGGTTGTATGTGCCAAGGAAGGTTCATCCGTAATGGTAGCTGAGATGCTTTCCGATGAAGGGCTGGATGTATCTTATCTGCAGGGCGGAATGAAGGCATGGAGCGAGCATCTTGAACCGGTCAAAGTTGGTGATCTGAAGGACGGCGGAGAGCTGTACCAGTTTGTGCGCCTGGGGAAAGGCTGCCTTTCTTATATGGCGATTTCCGGCGGGGAAGCGGCCATTATTGATGCAGCCCGGATGACGGAAGTATACAGAGGGTTTGCTGACGAAAAAGGCGCAGCGATCAAGCATGTGTTTGACACACATCTTCATGCTGACCATATTTCCGGAGGAAGAATTCTTGCTGAACAGACGGGCGCTAGCTACTGGCTGCCGCCAAAGGATGCCGGCGAGGTCACTTTCGATTACAGCAGCCTTGAAGGTGGAAGAACAGTGGGAATCGGCACAACTGCTATTGATATCCATGCATTGTACTCTCCTGGCCATACGATTGGATCAATATCTTTCGTGATTGATGGACAATACTTGCTTTCAGGCGATATTTTATTCATCGACAGCATTGGCCGTCCTGATCTGGCCGGTCTGGCAGACGACTGGGTAGGGGATCTGCGTGAGACTCTGTATAAGCGATACCGTGATCTGTCGGAAGAGCTGCTGGTTCTGCCGGCCCATTTCATGATCATTGATGAATTGAATGATGATGGTTCTGTTTCTAAGAAGCTGGGCACCTTATTTGCAGTAAACCATGGCCTGAACATCAGCGATGAGGCAGAATTCCGCAGGCTGGTCACCGAAAACCTCCCGCCGCAGCCGAATGCCTATCAGGAAATCCGCAAAACCAATATGGGCAGAATCACTCCTGATGAAGAAGAGCAGCGTGAAATGGAAATAGGTCCAAACCGCTGTGCTGTCAGGTAATAACAGGCAAGTGCCTGCCAGTACCCCGGCAGGCTTTTTCCTGAAAAGGGAGGATGAGAACCATGAGCATTGAATTAATCATCGTCATTTTCCTGCTTGGCTTTGTTGGATCGTTTATTTCCGGGCTGCTTGGCATAGGCGGTGCTATCATCAATTATCCTGTGCTGCTGTATATACCGGCTCTTTTTGGTTTGGCTTCATTCACTGCGCATGAAGTAACCGGCATCAGTGCGGTCCAGGTTCTATTTGCGACACTCGGCGGTGTATGGGCTTATCGCAAAGGCGGATTCTTAAATAAGTCTCTGATCCTTTATATGGGCATCAGTATCCTTGCCGGAAGCATGATCGGCGGATTTGGTTCGAAGCTCCTGCCTGAAGCAGGCATCAACCTTGTGTATGGCATACTTGCATTGATTGCGGCAGTGATGATGTTCATTCCGAAGAAGGGGATTGATGATGTACCGCTCGATGAGGTCGTTTTCAATAAGTGGCTTGCTGCTTCCCTTGCCCTCATCGTCGGCATTGGTGCAGGAATTGTCGGTGCCGGCGGTGCCTTCCTGCTCGTTCCGATTATGCTTGTAATCCTGAAAATACCAACGAGGATGACGATTGCATCTTCCCTTGCCATCACATTTATTTCTTCCATCGGTGCAACCGCGGCTAAGATTTCGACCGGACAGGTGGATTATCTGCCAGCCCTGATCATGGTTGCGGCAAGCCTGCTGGCCTCTCCTCTTGGGGCAAAGGCCGGGAAAAAAGCCAATACGAAAGTGCTGCAGGTAATCCTGGCTGTTTTGATCTTTGCTACAGCTATTAAGATATGGATGGATATTTTATAATAGGATGCTGCCCCTCCGGAGGGGCGGTTTTTTTGTATGTGAAAAAATAAATAGCATAAATTAACGATAGCAACGATGAGAGGCGGGGACATTTCTATATGAAGTTTATTGTGAAAAAGCCGGTCAAGCTATTTGACCAGATTGAAAGATACGGCGAAGTCACCAATGTCCTTGGCTTGGGGGACCCGCATGTGGTTAAGATAGATGGGCAATGGCAGATGTTTATCGGCGGTTTTCAGACAAATTTTAAAAACAATATCTTCACCGCATCACTGCCGCACGGGGAAGCGCTCAGCAGTGATAATTGGGAGCTTGCATTGGATAATCAAAATCCGAAAAAAGCGAAACCCCTTATTGAGAACTCCGAAAAAGGGAGCTGGGATTATTACGGCTTTCATACTCCCTGCTATGTGAAGGCAAAAGGAAAAAATGGTGATACAAAGGAATTGATTTATTATACAGGAAGAGCCTCAAAAAAGGTCCTCGACAATGATGCTCCTTATTCCATCGGGGCTATTGAAAGGACAGCCGGCGGCTGGAGGAGGATACCCTTCCCGGTAATAAGGGGAACGGGGAGCAGCCCGAATGTGCTCGAGCCTAAGGCAGGATTCATTGATGGGAAGTGGAGGATGCGGTATGTAACCACAAGACAGGAGACAGGGAAAAAGGGATATCCGCATTATACAATCATGTATACAGAAAGTGATGATGGAGTGACAGGCTGGAGCAGCCCTTTTCCTTTGTTTGGAGAGGATGAAAACTATTATGATGCATCAGTTCACCCTTCAGCACCGGATGGGTTTGAAATGCTGGTATGCCGCAGCACCAATTTGTATGGGCGAAAGCCGTTTCCGCACCAGGGTTTATGGCTTCTGCAGGGGACTGAGCCTGATGGAAAGCGCAGCAGCTGGTCTTCTGATCCTTATTGCATCCTGGATGCAGATAGGGGGGAGGAGTGGTACAGGCATGGCATTGGAAGCCCCTCCGGCCATTATGGGGAAACGGTGGCCGACCGGGATACACTGTACATATTTTTTACAGGTCTGCATCGGGAAAGAAACTGGCTGAAAATCATGCTGGACTGTATCAAAAATAAGCAGCGCCCCCCGTTTCCGTCCCCATTTTATTTTACAGTCGGAAGGGTGGAGGCGGCCAGGGAGAGATAGCAAAGAAGCAGACCAAATGGTCTGCTTCAAGCATTTTTATGGATTGGTCGACCACATTCCGGCATTTTTAATAAAAATGCGCGGGTTCAGCTTCAGCTGGGCAACCATGTATTCAGCCAAATCTTCAGGCTGCATGACTTTTTCAGGGTTTCCGTCAGTCAGGTTTGTTTCAATTGCAAGATCTGTCGCCACAGTGCTCGGCGTCAGGGCACTGACCCGGATATTATGCTTTCTGACTTCAAGCATCAGTGATTCTGTCAAGCCGAGAACGGCAAACTTGGAAGCACTGTATGCGCTGGTCACAGGAGCACCTTTTTGGCCTGCACTTGAAGAAATATTGATGATATCGCCGGATTTTCTTTCAATCATTCCAGGCAGGACTGCACGTGTTACATGGTAGACGCCCATCAGGTTTACCTGGATGATGTCTTCCCACTCCTGCGGGGAGAGCTCCAGGAAGCCGCCGAATTTCGCGATGCCTGCATTATTGATCAGGATATCGATCTGGCCAAGCTCAGACGTTATCTTTTCAACGGCTTTGTTGACGGACTCGCTGTCCTGGACATCTGCAGCTGCAATAGAGACTTTTACGTCAAACTCTTTCAGCTCTTCGGCTGCTTTTTCAAGATTGGAAAGTGTCCTTCCAAGCAGTCCCACAGACATGCCTTCCTTAGCGAAAGCAATTGCCGCTGCACGGCCGATCCCTCGGCCGGCGCCTGTGATTAAAGCTGTTTTTCCTTTCAGGCTTTGCATATGATCACTCCTTTTATTGATATGATACTACTCCAAATTGGCATGTCTGCCAAACATTTTGGCTGAATCAAGGCCTTTTTTCTCCATGACGCGAAGGATGATGGCATCATAAAGCAGGAGAAGGGACTGCTCGAACAGGGATCCCATCGGCTGGATGGTGGTAAGCCCGCCTTCATTCTGGTCCTTTGTCGCTCCCGGCATTTTGACGGTGATGTCAGCAAGGCTGCCGATGGATGAGTCAGGGACGATCGTGGCGGCTGCTATTGTACCGCCGATCGACCTGGCTTTTTCAGCCATGGAAACGAGGCTCTTTGTCTCGCCGGAGCCTGACCCGATGATCAGAAGATCATTCTCCTCAAAGCCCGGCGTGACGGTTTCGCCGATGACATAGGCGTCAACCCCCATATGCATGAGCCTCATGGCAAAGGATTTTGCCATGAAGCCTGACCTGCCGGCGCCGGCTGTGAAAACTTTTCCGGCTTCGAGTATCTGGCTGGCGAGTGCTTCCGCCTCCCCGGGATCAATGGCCTCTGCCGAATGTTCCAGCTCGTTTAGTATCTTTTTCAGATATTCTGCCGTATTCATCTTCTTACCCTTGCTTGATGATTTCCTGCATTTTGCTTGCAGCAGCTTTTTTGTCGTCCTGGCTGGTGATGCCTCCGCCGACGATGACCAGGTCAGGCTGGGCCTTAACCACTTCCGGAAGGGTATCAAGCTTGATTCCGCCCGCGATGGCTGTTTTCGCATTTTTAACGACGCTTTTAATTGTTTTTAGATCTTCAAAAGAGTTCTGGCCCACAGCTTGCAGGTCATACCCAGTGTGTACGCAAATATAGTCCACGCCAAGCTCGTCCAGTTCTTTTGCGCGCCCTTTGAGGTCCTTGACGGCAATCATATCAACAAGGATTTTTTTGCCTTGCTTTTTCGCCTCTTCCACTGCCCCTTTGATGGACTCGTCTTCCGCTGCGCCGAGAATCGTGATGATGTCTGCGCCAGCTTCAGATGCCTTCATGACTTCATATCCTGCTGCATCCATGATCTTCAGATCGGCAAGCACTTTCAGGTTAGGGAATGCTTCCTTTACTTCTTTGACGGCCTTGAGGCCTTCATTTATGACAACAGGAGTGCCGATTTCCACAACATCGATATGCTCCTCTACTTCTTTAACCAACTCGATTGCTTCAGGGATGTTTACCAGGTCTAATGCTAATTGTAATTCCATTTCTTTCACTCCTTCAAATAGTCTGGGATGAACTGTGTTATTGGATATCACAGTATGAATGTCATTATAAGGATTACAACTCCCATTTGTAAGTACGCACTTTAATTTTACATAGTGCCTAAAAGTATACTAATGAGTTATAATAGGCTTCGGAGGTGATTGGGATGTCCCGCATGCTGGATAAAACCTTTAACTGTGAAAAAGAACTGACTCTTTCTGTGATTGGCGGAAAGTGGAAAATGATCATTTTATGGCATTTGGGCAAAGAAGGCACCAAACGATTTGGCGAACTCAAAGCCCTCATACCCGGAATCACCCAGCGAATGCTCGTCAACCAGCTGCGCGAGCTGGAGGAGGACGCCATCGTCCACCGCGAAGTCTATCCAGTCGTGCCGCCAAAAGTAGAATATTCCCTCACTGAACAGGGCAGGACGCTCATGCCCATCCTGGATGCCATGTACAGCTGGGGAAAAAATTATATGGAAACTGTCCTGAACTCTGACCAGGATTCCGATCAGACTGCAGATTAGCCAAAAGAGATTGCTTCAGGCGAAGCGGTCTTTTTTCATATCACGACTTTATTAAGATGTCCCATTGGGAGGATTTTAGAAACGGGTAATCCGATGCCGATGGGACAGTAAACTTGAAGTGACAGACAGTAAAAGCATGCTGATGGATAGTAACCAGCTGGCGACCGATAGTAACGCTTACGGAACGGATAGTAACAATTTTTAGACGGACAGAAATGCCTAGCTGATGGACAGTAACACCCATTTAGCGGAATAAAAAAGTCAAAAGATCAGGAAAATGCCGCTAAGTCCTAAGCGAAAACGATATTTTTTCGAGATTTTTAGACAACGGATAGTAAGTATGTACTGAAGGACAGTAAAGTTTGCATGACGGACAGTAAATTTGAGAGAACGGATAGTAAAATATCCCCTACGGACAGTAAACCTCCCTGCGTCAAATCGTAAGGGGGGAGATTACAATAAAAAAGAAGGAATATAATTGATTCCTGCCGAAAATTCTTATTGATAAAAAAGGGGTGATTATTTGATTAAAAAAGACCGAAAAAAGCCATTAAAGCTGAGAAAGCTTGAGGTACTTCTGAGGCGGGTAGCGGAGGATCATCCAGCCAGACACAAAATCGAACAAGATTACGCAAAAAGTCTGGCAGGATACCGCGGTGAAAAGGCCATTGATTTTTATTTGAAGGAAATTGATGAGTCGTCTATCACTCTCCACGATATCAGGCTGCCATATGAAGACGCATTCTTTCAAATGGACACGCTGATTTTGTCTCCGAAGTTTATCGTCATACTCGAATTGAAAAATATCGCCGGAACAGTATTGTTTGATCAGAACTTTCAGCAACTGGTAAGAACAATAAACGGGAGGGAAGAGGCATTCCCTGATCCCGTATTACAGATCGGCCGCTTAAAACGTCTTTTGACAATCTGGCTGGCCAACCTGAAATTCCCCTCAGCCCCCATTGAAACCCTCATAGCTGTGGCCAATTCTTCTACAGTCATTAAAGCATCCCACAATCTGGAGATAAAAAACAAGGTCATTCATGCTCAAGGTTTCCCTGCAAAAATGGAAGTGTATGAGAAGCAGCACAAAAATGAAAAGTTTTCGGGCAATGAACTGAGGAAAATGGCGCGTCTCCTTATAAAGTTTAACCAGCCTTATAATCCAGACATTCTCAATCCATATGGACTTCAGCAAACTGACATACTAACCGGCATCTTCTGCCCCAATTGCTCACTTCCGGCAATGGAGAGAAGGGACAGGGCCTGGATCTGCCCCCGCTGCTATTATAAAAGCCGGAATGCCCATCATGCGGCATTACAGGACTTTGTCCTCCTATTCGGAAGTCAAATTACCAATCGGGAGGTGAGAAGCTTCTTGAACCTCTCCTCCATCTCAATTGCAGGAAAACTGCTTGCATCGATGGACCTCAATAGCACGGGCAGCTACCGCAACCGCCGCTATGAGTTGATTCTGTCAGACGAATAAGTTTTGCCGCCAAAGCCCCTGCTATATTTTCGAATCGATTTACCATCTTCCTAACAGAAGCCTCCCTATCCTTCTTCATAGGTAATCGCCTGCTTTCCAATCTGTTCCCAGCCGGCTATGAACTCTTTCCGCGGAAGCTTGCGGTTTTTTTTGTCGAGCGGGTCGTTAACATAGAGGCTTTCTTCGTCAAATCCTGTGACAAGGACTGAATGCATGCTGTAGGTGACTTTAACAGGCCCGCTTTCGGTTTCCCATGTTTCCCATTCGCTTTCAGGCAGTCTATCGAAGGTGCTGGTGACGATGACCCAGACAGGGCGGCCGTCTTCGACCTGCTTCAGGACAGAATCAAAGTCTTCACCTGTCATGTCTTTTATTTTCCCCGGCAGGTAGTTCTCTGCAAGTTCGGCAACCGGTTCATGATAAACGCCAAGGCCGGGCTCATCCATTGTCTGCATATTGCCGACAAATCCTTCATGGATATTGCCGCGGACACCGTTTTCCTCGAAAGGCACCCGCTTGATTTCCTCGGAGAGGGTCATTTTATTAACAGAGACACCTGCATCCTGGAGCAGCATGGCAAGGGTAGTCACTTCACATCCCCTCATCAGCTCAGGCTTCTGGGAAATATGCGGGGCATCAATCATCATCTGCTCGGCTGTCTGCTCCTCAGCTGGCCTGGATACAGCTTCTTCTTCGGCACCGCTGCTTTCAGAACAGCCGGCAAGCACAATAACTGCAGCTATCATCGCTTTTTTCAAAGAATTTCTCTCCTTTAGCGTTTTTATTGTCCTTTCCCTTTATACCGGTGAGTTAACCTGAAAAAGCATGCTGGAGCCTTAGTGAAGAGATGATCGGCATTTTCTCTTCTACAGGAAGGTTTTTTATATTCCGGCTCGAATAATAGAAGATGATAAGAAGTATCAAGAGGAGGCAGCAGAGTGGAAAGTGGAATCTATCTGATAATGGCAGAGTATATGGAACTGGCCGACCGTTATTTGCCAGGCAGGCTGGAAGGGCTGTATATTCATGGATCTGCCGCGCTCGGAGCTTTTGAGCCGGGCAAGAGCGATATTGACTTTGCAGCAGTAACAAAAGAGGTTTTGACACAGGAGGAAGCAGGGCGGCTGCAGAAGGTCCATAAAGAGCTTGCCTCAAGGCATCATTATCCTGAACTGGATGGCTGTTATCTGGTATGGGATGATTTTGGAAGCCTCTCCAAAGACCTGCGCTATGTCTATAATGGCGGAGAGCTGGCAGAGGATGCCCCGTTTAATCCTGTTATGTGGAGAATTTTAAAAGATCATGCTATCAGATTAAGAGGTCCTGAGATATCAGATCTTTTCATCCCTATTCAGGAGGATGATTTGGCTGAATATATCATTGAGAACAGCCAGTCGTACTGGCGGAAAAGAACAGAAGCAATGAAAACTGATCCTGATGGAATCTTGGCCCTTCCGTCAGAAAAGATTTATGAGGAGCTGGAGTGGAGCATACTTGGCCTGCTGCGGCAGTTTTATACTTTGAGGGAAAACAATATCATTTCCAAATCCGGGGCAGGGGAATATGGGCTCATACATATGCCGGATAAATGGCATGCAGTGATTGAATTGGCGCTTCTTGTCCGGAAGGGGAATATGCCAGCGGCCGCACCGGAAAAAGATGTGATCATGGATGCGCTTCAGCTGATGGATTCTTTGTCTTCTTCTATCCTGAAAGAAAAGAAGGGCCTTCCTTCCTAAGAGGGGCCCTTCCCAGATTAATAAATGCCGACATCACCGCTGGAAACATCAACCTTGATTTCATGTTTGCCTTCCTTGTGCCTGCCAAGTATACGGTTGTCTTTGATTTCTTTTTCATCCAGTGCGAAGTCTGCACGAATCTCACCGCTGCTGTAATGGGCATCGAGTGCAAAGCTGGCATTATCAGGCAAGTCGAGCTGCACATCTCCTGAGCTGACATCCAGGTCGATGGGTGCTGTAAGCTTCTTCATCTTTATGTCAAGTTCTCCTGATGCAATGCCGGCCTCAAGCCTTCCTTCTAAACTGTCGATGATCGTGCTGCCTGAACTGATTTCAAGGTCTGCTTCTCCTGCTTTCAAAGAAGA
Organism: Bacillus infantis; assembly: GCF_050107595.1. Classification (GTDB taxonomy): domain Bacteria; phylum Bacillota; class Bacilli; order Bacillales; family Cytobacillaceae; genus Bacillus_AB; species Bacillus_AB infantis_C. The sequence goes on along the minus strand of NZ_JBNILH010000004.1, from coordinate 131,564 downwards.
TATGAATAGTTCACCAGATGCGCCGTTAAGCTCAAATTCCCGGACATCTAGGCTGCCGAGTTTAACATCTCCTGAACTCATATCCAGTGAAACTTCCCGCAGCTTTATTGGATCATTGCCTGCAAACTCAAAATCCCCGGAGCCTAGATTGATATCAAGATCTTTGTCATAGTTCTCAGGGATATAGATGCTGAGCTTTGTCTTTTCAAAGCCGCTGAACCAGTGAGGCCATTTTCGTTTATAGTCAATCTTTATTAGGCTGCCCTTTTTCTTAACGCTCACTTCACCCTTGCCATCAAGAACGGCTTCAACGGTATCCCTTTTTTCCTGGATGATGGTTGTTTCCACGCCTGATACATTTACTTCGATCTGGCTTACCCGTTCAGCTGACGCCTTTTCCTTTCCGTTTGCACCAAGTCCGAGCCAGCTGAAATGGCTAAAACTTGTAAAAACCAGGTAAAGCCCCGTGATAGACAGGAATAGCAGAATGATTTTTTTCATATGAAAACCTCTTTCTATTTTTTCATGATTTGAATCTGTTGTTTATAGTCTACCTGAGTATTCATTTCCATTTAATGCACCTCCGCATGATTTTCTTCTAAGACCTGAGACATATATGCGAAAGCGCTTTTTCTTCAGATGGTTTATTTTGAAAAAAGGAGGGTACAGGGGTTGTTAGCAGGAAAATGATTAAGAGAGAAAGGATGAGGGATTTGCCTGATACATATCAAGTAAAACTAAATGGTGCTGAAGTGAAGGTGGCCGCAGGTGATGAGACAACCATCCTTCAGCTATTGCAGAACTCATCGGTGGAGGTGCCGAATGTGTGCTATCACCCGAGCCTCGGGCCGATTGAAACATGTGATACCTGCATCGTCAGTGTGAATGGGGAGCTTGTCAGATCATGCTCAACCAGGCTCAACGATGGGGATATCATTGATACGGTATCAGCGGATGTAAAGGAAGCCCAGGTTATCGGGATGGACCGCATCCTGACCAATCATGAGCTTTACTGCACAGTATGCGATTATAATAATGGCGGATGCGAAGTACATAACACAGTCAAAGAAATGAAAATCAATCATCAGAGCATCCCTTTTGCGCAAAAGCCATATCCTGCGGATGATTCAAACCCTTTCTACCGTTATGATCCGGATCAGTGCATTCTTTGCGGACGCTGTGTAGAAGCATGCCAGGATGTGCAGGTGACAGAGACGCTGACAATAGACTGGGAGCGGGAAAAACCAAGGGTCATCTGGGATAATGATGTCCCGATCAATGAGTCTTCTTGTGTTTCATGCGGCCACTGTTCAACAGTCTGTCCGTGCAACGCCATGCTGGAAAAAGGCATGGAAGGGGAAGCCGGCTATTTGACCGGGATCGCAAAGCAAACGCTCCGTCCGATGATCGAGATCACTAAAAATGTCGAAACAGGCTACGGCTCTATACTCGCCATTTCGGATATGGAAGCCGCAATGCGCGACGAGAGAATTAAAAAAACAAAAACAGTCTGCACATATTGCGGAGTGGGCTGCAGTTTTGATGTCTGGACAAAGGGCCGTGAGATCCTGAAGGTGGAGCCCCAGGCGGAAGCCCCGGCAAACGGGATCTCCACCTGTGTGAAAGGGAAATTCGGCTGGGACTTCGTCAATAGCGAAGAGCGGCTGACAAAGCCCCTGATCCGGGAGGGAGAATCTTTCAGGGAAGCGGAATGGGATGAAGCCATCAGCCTGATCGCGCGCCGTTTCACCGAAATCAAGAATGAACATGGAGCCCAGGCTATGAGCTTCATTTCTTCCTCTAAATGTACGAATGAGGAGTCTTACCTGATGCAGAAGCTTGGCCGTTCAGTGATCGGGACTAATAATATCGACAACTGCTCCAGATACTGCCAGACTCCTGCGACTGTCGGGCTGTTCAGGACGGTCGGCTATGGCGGGGATGCAGGCAGCATCCGGGATATCCAAATTGCCGATCTTGTCCTCATCATCGGCTCCAATACAGCAGAATCCCACCCTGTCCTGTCAACCAGGGTAAAAAGATCGCACAAGCTCAGCGGCCAGAAGCTGATTGTGGCAGATTTGCGGAAGCATGAAATGGCTGACAGGGCCGATCTGTTCGTGCAGCCGAAGGCAGGAACCGATATCATCTGGCTGTCAGCAGTGGCTAAGTATATCATCGACAATGGCATGGCAGATGAAAAGTTCCTTGCTGAAAAAGTGAACGGGCTGGATGAATTTACGAAGAATCTGGACAAGTTCACGATGGAGTATGCTGCTGAAGTGACTGGCATTCCGCTGGAGCAGCTGATTGATATGGCAGAAATGATCGGCCGGGCAAAATCCGTCTGTGCACTCTGGGCGATGGGTATTACCCAGCATATGGGCGGCAGTGATGCAAGTACAGCTATATCCAATCTCCTGCTTGTTACCGGGAACTATGCAAAGCCGGGTGCAGGGGCTTACCCGCTTAGAGGGCATAACAATGTTCAGGGGGCGAGCGATTTCGGCAGCATGCCGAACATGTTCCCGGGATACCAGGAAGTTGCTGATCCTGAGATCAGGAAGAAGTATGAGATGGCATGGGGAACAGAGCTTCCAGGCGAACCCGGGCTCAATAACCATGAAATGGTTGAAGGCATTCATGCCGGCACCCTTAAGGCGATGTACTTGAAGGGTGAGGATATGGGGCTCGTTGATTCAAATATCAATCACGTGCATGCTGCGTTTGAAAAGCTTGATTTCTTCGTGGTCCAGGATATTTTCCTCAGCAAGACGGCGGAGTTTGCCGATGTGGTCCTTCCTGCAAGCCCGAGTCTTGAAAAGGAAGGAACATTTACCAATACCGAGCGCAGGATCCAAAGGCTGTACCAGGCCCTTGAACCGCTTGGTGACTCAAAGCCTGACTGGCAGATCATCATGGAAATCGCCAACAGCCTTGGGGCAGGCTGGAGCTACACCCATCCATCCGAAATCATGGAAGAAGCCTCCAAGCTGATGCCTTTATATTCCGGTGTGACGTATGAAAGGCTGGAAGGTTATAACAGCCTGCAATGGCCGGTAGCGGAGGATGGGAAGGATACCCCGCTTTTATATACAGAACGATTCCCATTTGACGATGGCAGGGCAAGGCTCGTGCCGGTGAATTGGACAAAGCCGCTGGAATTTGAGGAAGAGTATGATCTCCACGTTAATAATGGGCGCCTTCTTGAGCATTTCCATGAAGGCAATATGACGTACCGGTCCAAAGGAATCAGCGAGAAGACGCCAAACGTGTTCCTTGAGGTTTCCCCTGAGCTTGCAGAAGAGCGCGGACTGGAAAGCGGCACGCTTGTGAGGCTTTCATCTCCTTATGGAAATGTAAAGGTGCAATGCCATATTACCGACAGGGTAAAAGGGAAGGAAGTGTACCTTCCGATGAATGACAGGGGAGAGGCTGCCATCAATCTCTTGACAAGCAGCTATGCTGATAAAGATACAGATACACCGGCTTATAAAGAAATCCGGGCAAAAATGGAGATTCTGAAGGCAAAGGGCGAAGATCCGCTCCCTAGAATCAACCACCGCTATGGAAACCCGCAGCCGCAGATCGGCGTGCAGGTCCAGAAAAAGTGGGCGCGGAAGGATTATATTTTCCCTGGAGATCTTGTGAAAAAGGAGCGAGAACATGGCTAAAGCGATCACGCATATCCAGAGAAAGACATTGACCGAGGAAGAAAAGCGTAAAAAAGATCTGATGGAGGTGGAAGATGCCCTGATTGATAATAAAGAAGCCATCCTGGAGTCCCTCAAGGTCATGAGGAATATGCATGACCGGGGGGTGCTTTCCCTGCTCAGCGGACTGTTTGGCCAGGGAGACAAAGTCCTCGACATCCTTGTCAGGGCGGCTGACAAACCGGAAACCTCGAACACATTGAAGAATTTGCTCCTGATGGGCGGGACACTGGGAATGATCAATGTCAAACAGCTGGAGCCGTTCCTGCTTAAAATCGACTCAGGCATTGCCAGGGTGGCAGAGGCAGGAGATACACAGGAAAAAACAGGCTTTTTCGATCTGGCTAAATCTTTGAAAGATCCGGAAATAAACAGGGCCGTCACCCTGCTGCTGACCTTCCTGAAAGGGATGGGCCAGGAAACGAAGGAGCTGGAGCGGAATACACAGCTTCCGCAGGAACAAATTGAAGAGCAGAGAAAGCAAGACGAGTGATGTTCAGAAGGGGGCAGATGCCCTCTTCTTTTTTTGTGTGGAAAACCCATATTCAACCATTCATTCTTTCTTCCTCATCTGCATCTTCATTTTTTAACTTTTCCTAAAAAAAATAAAGCCTTGCACAACAGGAAAGACAGCGGTTACATGTTAGAATATTTAACATTAAGTTATCAGAAACTTTAAAATACTCATTGACACCCGTTTAAAAAGAGTTAAAATAAGGGTAAGAAACTTAATGTTATATTATCTAACATAATTATGTTAGATTAAAAGCACACATTATTAGAGGGGGAGAGAAAGTGGATACAACTTTTTTGATGAACAGTTTATGGGTCATGGTTAGTGCAGTCCTTGTCATTTTCATGCTTGGCGGATTCATTATGCTGGAGGCAGGGTCTACCCGAATGAAGAATGCCGGCCATATCGCGGGGAAGACCATTTTTACATTCGGTCTTGCCTCACTCGTCTTCTGGGCAGTCGGCTTTGGGTTCATTTTTGGTGACAATGGTAATTTCTTTACAGGATTATCGCACTTTTTTTATTCAGGGTATGAAATTGAAGGAATGAGTCTTTCCTCATCAGTGTTTTTCCTCTTCCAGCTTGCTTTCGCAGGCATCTCCATCACGATTGCCCTTGGCGGCTTCGCAGAAAGGGCAAAGCTTTCAATCTATCTGATATTTACGGTTCTGTTTTCAGCACTTGTTTATCCGGTGGTTGCCCATTGGATCTGGGGCGGGGGATGGCTGGCTGAACATGGGAAGCAGGACTTTGCCGGCTCCACTGTTGTTCACCTGACAGGGGCAATGGCGGCATTGGCAGCGACCCTCCTTCTTAAACCAAGGATCGGCAAATATAATAAAGATGGCTCTGCCAATAATATCTACGGACATAACCAGGTGTTCACGGCCCTTGGGGTATTGATTCTCTGGATCGGCTGGTTTGGATTCAATGCAGGAAGCACGGTTTCTGTTGATGGAGCATTCTTTGGCTTTGTTGCCTTGAATACCAATCTTGCCGCCGGGGCAGGGGCGGTCGCGGCACTCCTGATTTCATGGATTGCCCTCGGCAAGTCAGATATCACAACAATGCTGAATGGTGCCCTGGCCGGCCTGGTTGCCATAACAGCATCCTGTGCCTTCGTTGACACATGGGCAGCTGTTCTCATCGGATTTGTAGCAGGAGTACTTGTCTTTTATAGTGTCCGATTCTTCGAGAAGCTGAGAATCGATGACCCGATATATGCCCTCTCGGTCCATGGTGCGGCAGGGGTATGGGGCACATTGTCAACCGGATTCTTTGCCACCCCGGAATTGGCCACAGTCGGCCAGCCCGGATTGTTCTACGGAGGAGGCTTCACACAGCTCGGAGTCCAATTCATGGGTGTTGCTGTATCTGCCATCTATGCATTTGCCGTATCATTTGTCATACTGCTTATAGCGAAAAAGGTTATGAATGGCTTGCGTGTATCTGAGGAAGAAGAAATTATGGGCCTTGATGTCAGCGAGCATGGCAGCTATGGGTACCCGGAGGTTTTTCTTTCTAACGATAACAAATTGTCTTCATGAGCATAGCGTAGGCCCTCTTTATGAGAGGCCTTATGTTTCGCAAATAAGAAAATATTTTCTTTAACTTCGATTACTGTCTAGCTCCAGCGCCTACCCCCTCGAGGTCACAAGCCAGTCCTGCCAAAAAGGCAAAGAACGCCTTTTCGGCAGGATCGTCTTGAGGCCCCCAGGATGGGGGTCATGCAGACGTTGCCACAGGACGTGGCGCTCTTAGTCTGCGTTCCTTTAGGGTGAGCAAGGCGCTTGCGCTTTTCTTATTACCAAGGGAGTGCGTTTGTATGCAGGATTTTCAGTCGTATGCAGAAATCAGGGAATGGAAGGACAGCCGCATTTCCATGGCTGCCTCCAGTACAGCCAGAATAAATGAAATCCATGATGAAGCAATGAAATACGTATTCAGGCATTCTGTGCAAAAGGTCGGAAAAAGGCCGCAGGATTCGGATTTTGTCTGGTTTGTGACCGGCAGCGGAGGCAGGCTGGAGCAGGGGATTATCAGTGACCAGGACCACGGCATCGTCTTTAAAGGGAGAGTGGGGGAAGCTGCGTATTTTGAGGAGCTGGGGCAGGAAGTTTCATATGGCCTGGATGAAGCAGGCTATCCTTATTGTGAAGGCAAGGTAATGAGCAGCAACCCGTTGTGGCGGAGAACAGCAGAAGCTTGGAAAGAGCAGCTGGAGCAATGGATTGAGGAGGAGAGCTGGAAGTCGATCCGGTATCTGCAGATTTTTTATGATGCAAGGTCCCTGGAAGGAACCGGAGCATATATCAGCGAGCTTAAGTCTTATGTGCACACTAATATGATGGTCAGTCCCAGGCTGTTGAAAAGACTTGCGGAGAATAGCATGCATATAAAACCGGCTGTAGGTCCCCTGGGCCAGATCCTTGCCGAGGAAAAAGGGAAATATGAGGGATGCATAGACTTGAAGCAGACTGCATTCCTTCCTTATGTCAACAGCATCCGTCTATTGGCGATGAAGGAAGGGCTTTTTGAGACCTCCACTCTCGAAAGGATCAGCAGGCTTGCAGAAAAGGCAGAATATGGGGACATGCTGGAAAAGGCAGACCGCAATTTCCGCCTACTGCTGTCTTACAGGGCATCAATGTTCTCCAGTGCCGGCTCTTATGAAGCTTCACACTATTTGAATGTAAGAAAGCTTTCAAAGGAAGAGCGGGCCAAGCTCCGCAATATTCTGAAGGGCGGAAAAAAGCTCCATCAATTTGTACAGGCCAAGATCGAAAAGGGTGTTCAATAATGGGCTTTGACAGCATGTTCCAGATGATGAAAGGGCTGCCGGGGAAACTGAATTCCGGTGTATTCGGTGGGATGCAGGGCGGGCAGAATTCCCAGCAGCAGGCCTTCCTGCGCAGGCTGAATAAAGAGATACGGGCAGAGGAAGCGCTGTCGGTGCCGCTTGACAGGATGGAGGCAGTCGTCATGGATATTGAAACAACGGGTTTTTTTCCTGATCAGGGAGATGAGATTATCTCAATAGGGGCGGTTAAGATAGAGAATGGGACGGTAAATGCGGAGAAAGAGTTTTATTCCCTGATCAGATATGAAAAAACACTTTCACCGCAGATTGAACAGCTTACAGGCATTAAGGATTCCCAGCTCAAGGAGGCGCCGCCGCTGCCTGAAGTGCTGATAGGGTTCTTTGAATTCTGCGAAGCGCGGACCATCATAGCGCATCATGCCCAGCATGAGAAGAGCTTCCTGCAGAATGCGAACTGGAAGCATTTTAAGGCGCCTCTTAAGCACAGGATTATAGATACCTCTTTTCTGTACCGGATTGCTGAGCCGGAGCTTAACCTGCAGAGGCTGGAGGATCTGTGCGGCCATAACGGCATTCCGGTCATGGAGCGCCACCATGCTTTGGGGGATGCCCGCCTGGCTGCTGAGCTTTGGTGCTGTTATATAAATAAGGTCCGGAGTAAAGGCTGTATGACTCTGAAAGATGTATATGAAAGGGTCGCTTCATTATAGCGGCATTAAAGGTGCGGTCAATGCCGCGCCTTTTTGCATCTCTTTATTTCCTTTTTTAACCAGAAAGGGGGTTTAACTGTCATTTTTCCCTCGAAAATACTAGAATAGGAAATAGATATAAGAGTGTTAAAAATTCCAGCTTTCTATTTGAAAGCAAAAAAATATAAAGGTGATCAAAATGAATATAAACAAAAAAGGACTGCTGGTCGACGTGGAAACAACAGGCCTGGCTCCTGGCGGTGACGAAATCATCGAGCTGGCGTTTATTCTGTTTTCATATGATGGAGCTACAGGTGAAATCCTCCAGGTTGAGGAACAGGAGTCTTTTCTGAGGGAGCCGCTTTCAAGCAGGGCACTGAGAAATTACAGCAGTGCCTACCGGATTCATGGGATTCCATTTGAAATGGTAAGAGGGCAGGCTTTCCATGATGAGTCAGTCCAGTTTTTCCTTAATAAAGCCGACTCTGTATTTGCTCATAACGCATCATTTGACAGAAGCTTCATGTATCAGATGTATCCTGAAGTAAATGACCTTAAATGGTATTGCACTATGAAGGGAGTACAGTGGAAAAAATATGGCTTTGCCAACAGCAAGCTGGCGACGCTTCTTTCCGCCCACAATATTACAGATCATCAAACCCACAGGGCGATGGACGATATTACATATCTGATGGAGCTGATGAAGCAGCAGAACCCGAACGGCGGCCTGTTCTTAAAAGAGGTGCTTGATAAAGGGCCGATGAGAAAATATCAGCCCGCGAAAAAACCTGGGAAAACTTATTCATGGAGTGCCGGCAGCAGCTTTGATCCGCCCTTCAATTAATCTATTTAACGAAACCGCCATTAAGGCGGTTTTTTATTATAAGTAAATAATGCAATTTTCCATTTTTTGAGAAAGGATTTATTGATATAATGAAAACATTACAAAAATAAAAACAAAGAGGTAAAACTATGTTATTGACAGACAATGTAGTTATTCTCCGGACCATCACCGAAGAAGATTTGCCCCGATTATGGGAGCTTGCCTTTAAGGAAGAGGACCCGGAGTGGAAAAAATGGGACGCACCCTATTTTGAGCACAAATCCCTGACGTTTGCTGAATACGAGCAGAGGAAGGAGCAAGCAGTCAACCAGGAGGATATGCTGGCCATCGAAATCAACGGCAAAATAGAAGGGACTGTCAGCTATTATTGGGAACATGAGCCGTCTCTGTGGCTGGAGATGGGAATCGTCATATATTCGCCGGAATATTGGAACGGCGGTTACGGGACAAGGGCATTGAAACTATGGATCAGCCACCTTTTCCGAACAAAGCCGATTGCCAGGACCGGCTACACCACCTGGTCGGGGAATGAGCGGATGGTCAAGGTCGGCGAAAAGCTGGGGATGACGATGGAAGCCAGGCTTCGGAAATGCCGAATCTACAATGGTGTCCATTATGATTCAATACGGATGGGCCTTTTGCGTGAAGAGTGGGAGACTAATCCCGTCTTTCAACGGGCGGGGTCAGCTGCTGGAGAATAATTACTAAAAATGAGAAACGGAAGTATGTCCAATGAATAACATAAAAGAAAAATTTAAGGGAGCGTTTCCGGAAATCGAAACGGATCGCCTTCTGCTCAGAAAAGTGAAACTGGAAGATGCGGCTGATATCCTCAGGTATCTTTCTGATCCTGAAGTGACGAAATATTACGGAATTGAGCCATTCGCTGATTTGGAGGATGCGCGCTCTGAAATCGGCTGGTATGAGCGCATATTGAAGGAAGGCACGGGCGTCCGCTGGGGAATTTCTTTAAAGGGCGGAAAAGAGCTGATTGGAAGCTGCGGATTTTTGAATATGGAACCGGGCCATTTCCGGGCAGATATAGGGCTTGAGCTGGATCCTGCCTATTGGAATCAGGGAATCGGCACCGAGGCAATTGAGGCGATCATCCGGTATGGCTTCGAGAATCTGAATCTGATGAGGATCCAGGCGCTGATTGAACCTGCAAACCTCCAGTCCCAGCGCCTCTTCGGAAAATGCGGCTTTATCCGTGAAGGACTATTGAGGAATTACGAGTATACCTGCGGGAAGTTTGATGATCTGCTGATGTTTTCAATCATTAATGCCGATCATCTAGGCCCAGGGTCTTAGAAGCAAATAATACCAGAGTTCGTTCTTTAAGGGAGCATTGTGGCTGTATGATTATGGAGAAGGGCAGCACGGTCGCCACTGCGCATTTCCCTTCATTTTTTTCAGGAGGGAAAAGAAATGGGCCATCGCCAGGTATTTGTACTGCTGACCGATACAGGAACTTTATTCACAAAGCTGATCCGGATTTTTACTGGAAAAGAACTCAATCATGCGTCCATCTCATTTGATGAAGGGCTGCTGGATGTGTACAGCTTCGGGAGGATTAATCCTGCAAATCCGTTTTCCGGAGGATTCGTGAAAGAAGATGTGCGCGCGGATTTGTTTGCGAACGCCCGCTGCGCGGTTTATGCCTATACGGTGAGCGAGCAGGAGTATGGCAGGATGCAGGAACAGGCCGCATTTTTTGAAGAAAACAGACATCATTATAAATATAATCTCCTCGGTTTGTTTGCCGTGCTGTTCAACTGGGAATATAACAGGTCCAATGCCTTCTTCTGCTCTGAATTTGTCGGAACCATCCTCAAGGAAACTGGCGGATGCCGGGTGGAAAAGCCTGTATCACTGCTCAAGCCGCATGAACTGGAGAAAGTCTTTTCGCTTCATCTTGTATATAAAGGCTGTCTGGCTGATTACCTGCAGGCAGATTCAGCCCGGGAAAGCATGGATGCTTCCATAGCTTGAAAGGAAGCCAGCCTTGTATAGGCTGGCATTAGCGTTTTATGCTGGGCCCGTAGGATGCGGGTCATGCAGGCGTTGCCACAGGACGTGGCGCTCTTAGCCTGCGTACCTTGATTTGAACAAGCGCCCTCCGCATTTCGATTGTCCAGCTGCGGCGGCTAGAGCCTCGAGTCATAAGCCAATCAGGCCAGAAGGTTAAAGAGCAACCTTCCGTCCTGCTCGTCTTATGCTTGTCGGCTCTGAACAAGCCGCCTCCGCATTTCGTATTGTCCAGCTCCGGACGCTAGCCCCTCGAGTCATAAGCCACTTCAGGATTGAAGGCAAAGAACGCCTTCTATCCTGAAGCGTCTTATGCTTGTCGGGGCTGAACAAGCGCCCTCCGCATTTCGATTGTCCAGCTGCGGCGGCTAGAGCCTCGAGTCATAAGCCACACTGGAATTAAAGGCACAGAACGCCTTTTATTCCAGCGCGTCTTATGCTTGTCGGCTCTGAACAAGCCGCCTCCGCATTTCTTTCAGTCCGCGTCAGTCTTGCTTTTTTGGTCTTTGTTGTGTTTATTCCCTTTGCTGTTGTCGCCGCTGATTGGCTCGGACAGGCCGGCGCGCGGGGAGTTTTGGTTATTGCTGCCTTTATTATACTTTTTTGTCATCGCTTTTCCCCTCCTTATCTTAAGTTCATCATTATCATCCCATCAAAAATCTTTTATATGCAGCGGCTGAAGGGGATGCCTGAATTACCCGCTTATGGCTGGGGTGCTCTGACAGGCTATGCTATAATGTAGGCAAAATGCTAAACGAGGTGAATGATTTGCTGGAAACGATACTGGTATGTGTAAGCAGCCCTCAGCATGCTGAAACGCTCATTCAAAGGGGCAAGCTCCTTGCCGATGCATTTAAAGGGAAGTGCTATGTATTGTCAGTGCTCCCGGGGCAGGAAAAGGACCTTGATTTCAACCAGATACAGACGAAAATGCTGTTCGAATCACTGGCTGAAAAATACGGCCTTCCAGCCATCCAAAAGTATAAGAACGGACAAAAGGTTTCTGACTTAATCGCCGAAACAGTGCGGGAGAAGTCCGCCACTCAGATCGTCATGGCCCACGCCATTCAGAGCAAATGGGAAATGGTCGTCAAGCATTCCCTCGTCAATCATCTGTTCGAGCTTCTAGAAGGCGTTGACCTCCATCTTGTTGAAGTAAACCGCGATGTCTACGATCCGGCAGGTGAATGGGATAAAGGCATAGAAGCTTCTTTGGTAAAAGAAGAAGGCAGCTATAAAATTTCCTTTGATGATAACGGAAAGGAAGGTACTCTTGGCATCTTTTTCAGGGAGCTGTCTACCGACTTTTCCAATGGCTTTTTTGTAGCAGGTGGTGGAAAGGATCAAAAAGTCATTAAAATCCATAATGGTGCCGCTGCAGAAGAAGCAGTGGAAAAGGACTGAGCAGCGCTGCAGCATTAAAAAACCAAACACAGGAAGCAATGGGCGGCAAATAGTGCCGCCTGTTTCTTTAACGCAGTAAAAGGGCCCTTGCATGGGGCCCTTTTTTTGCTTTTGGGGGATGTGCCCGAACTAAATGGATGAAATCCCATATACAAGTAGTATAAGGGCCAAGCGTCTTAAGCGGCGCACCATCAGCCGATACAAACGCCCTTTTAAGCCGGGATAGGGATTAGCCCTCACTTGCCGGCTTAAATATCATATTAAATAGTATAAGCGCTCGGAGGGGGTGAACTGTGTTGGATGAACTAAACAACAGGATGGCTGAGCTATCGAACCAGCTTGTAAGCCTTAGAGTCAAAGACCTTTTAAAGCGGAATCAAAGCGATGAAAGCGGATTGAAAAAGAAAAACCTGTCAGATGAGGAAAAAACGCGTATCCGCAATCTTGTAAAAGATCTGGAGCAGCAAGTTAAAGAATTTGTTGAAGCACAAAATAAGAAAAAAGATTCCGCTGAGGAAGAGCCTAAGAAAGAAGCCAAACGCACTTTTAGGAAAAAAAGCCGCTAAGGCAAAAAATTAAAGGGAGAGATTACATTGTTAAGTGGAAACTATCGTCCTAAGGTAGAAGATGTTTATTGTGAAAGTAATGCTGCCGGCGCATCATGCCATAACAGCGGATGGAATGCCCTTGATCCTTCATCAAGCCATCCGATGGGCATTTTTGACAGCAGCGACAGAGATGTAAAAGATGTCGTGCAAGGCACCAATATGGGCCAATTTTCTAGAGAGTCCATCGTTCTTAAAAACTGCCTCAATGTTGAAGTGAATTCAAGTGAAACCCAAGTTGCCGCATCATTGCAGGCAGCCCTCGTTGTAGCCATCGTAATTGTCATCAATATCTCAATTGCTGATGGAGGCCAAGCTGAAAGGATCACTGAAGATTTGCTTCAATTTACACAAATCAACCAATCTAACCGCCAGAGCGTATATATTGAAAATGCGAAAGACTGTACTGTAAACCTTGAAGATACTCAAGTAGCCCTGACACTCAACCTGCTGATCCAGGTACTTCTTGCGCTGGTTATTGAACTGGAAATCCTGTAATCAGGCAGTCTTACAAACGCAGACTTATTCAACCCTACCTCCTTTAATATAATTATATGCGGCATAAGGAATTTCCTTGTGCCGCTTTTTTTTATAAGATAAGAAAGTATCTTCTTTATTTTCGATTACTGTCCAGCAGCTGCGCCTGCGGGTTATGCCTGCACTGCCGCAGGAGGCGGCGTACTTAGTCTGCGTTCCTTTAGGGACCTGGGCGCTTGCACTTTTCTTGCAGGATTTGGACCCGGAGAGAATGAGAGCTATAATATACCTATTGGCACAGCTTCCGTTATCAAATGTTTGATGTAATTTCTTACTTACTTCACAATTTAGAGATATAGTATCCTGTATACAAGGAATCTGTATGAAAGAGGGACAAATAATGAAGAAATTTTTATATGTTTTTATCCTTGCTGTAATGTTACTTGCAGCCTGCGGAAATAATTCTGATGACAGCAGCCAGGGGAACGGGGGACAAATACCGGAAATCCTTGAAGCAAAGCTTGATGTTCCGGAAAGAGTGGAGCTGAATGAAGAAATAACCCTTTCTGTCGAGGTAGTGCAGGGAGAAGAGGCTGTCGAGGATGCAAATGAAGTGAAGTTTGAAATCTGGCAGGAAGGAAACCAGGATGAGAGTGAGATGCTTCCTGCAGAACATACAGGCAAAGGAATATACCAGGCTTCCAAGACCTTCGGCAAGGATGGCGATTATATGGTCCAGGTCCATGTGACAGCAAGGGATATGCATACTATGCCAAAAACTGAGGTACAAGCCGGTGAGGGTGGAGAAGCTGACAATAGCGCTGAGGGAGAAGCCGCTCATGAACATGGGAAAGATGAGGGGCATGACCATGCGTCAGGCGGAGAAGAGGCCAACCACAATCATGGTGAGGCTGCAATCAGTTTCATCAAGCCGGATCACATCCATATGAAACAGGCAGCGAGCCTTGAGGTCCAGGTGCACAAGAAAGATGGGGCCCCTCTTGAAAAAGCGCTTGTTAAGCTTGAAATCATGAAAGAAGGAAAAGAAACTCCTGAGTGGGTGAACCTGACAGAATCAGGTGAAGGCAAATATGCTGCAGAGCATACTTTTGCAGAGGCGGGCAGCTATACAGTGACTGTCCATGTGGAAAACTCAGAAGGGCTGCATGAACACTCGGATTTTCCTCTGACAGTCAATGAATAGGGAAGCGAAACGGCAGCTCTGGGGCTGCCGTTTTTTCCTGCGTAAGGGTAAAAAGGCGTCAGATTCAGGAGGCAGTGATATGATGTATAGGAGAAAAACCTGCAGGATGGTGGAAATATGACAAAGACACATTTGAACTTTAACACTTCAATCGGAGTGAAAAAACCTAACAGTATTCGTGACAAAGAACAAGGCTGCCCTTTCTGTGAAAGAGAAAAGCTGACCGATATCCTTGCATTCGAGGATAATATCATTCTGCTGAAAAATAAATTCCCTGTACTCGAAAATACCCTGCAGACCGTTTTGATTGAATCAGACGAATGCAGCGGGGATATCTCAACATATTCGTTAGAGCATCTGGAAAAGCTGCTCAGCTTCGGATTAAAGAGCTGGATTGAAATGGAAAACAACGGCCGCTTCAAATCTGTCCTGTTTTTTAAAAATCACGGGCCGCTCTCAGGGGGGACCATCGCGCACCCGCATATGCAGATTGTCGGGCTTAATGAAGTGGATTATACAGAGAATATCAGGAAAGAGGAATTTGAAGGACTTGTCATCAGCCAAAAAGGCAAAACGCTGCTCAATATTTCAACAGCACCAAAAATCGGTTTTTATGAGTTTAATGCAAAGCTTGGAGGCATGGATGAAATCGGTGCTTTTGCTGTTTATATTCAGGCAGCGGTCCGCTATATCCTTCACAGCTTCCCATTTAAGTGCACCAGCTATAATTTATTTTTCTATAAACTCGAAGATGACATCTATGTCAAAATCGTTCCGCGGTTCGTAACAACGCCTATTTATATCGGTTATTCGATTCCGCAGGTCCCCAATAATCTGGAATGGATGAAAGAGGATATCCGCAGCAGGTACTTTGGCAGCTTCCCTGCTGGAGACTGATCCGGCAACTGAGAAAGAATAGTGAAAAATGAAATAATATCCAGAAGCGTTAAACAAGTTGTGATTTGTCTCTTAAAAAAATATAATGAAGAATTGTAGTAGATTTTTTGTTTGGGCAGCCTGCGCAGCGTAAAGCAAGCCCCTTCCGCTTTTCTATAAAAGGAGACGATTATGACTTCTAAAAATAATTCTAGTTATCGTATAGATTTTGGGTTGATATTGATTTTGATGCTGCTGTGCCTGGTCAGCTGCATTTCGATTTACAGCGCGCAGACGACGGGCCAGTATAAAGACAATTTCCTTCTGAAGCAGATTGTTTGGTGGGTGGTCGGGGCCGGCATTGTTGGAACGGTTATGACGCTTGATTCTGATCAGCTGAAGAAGATTTCCTGGTATGCCTATGGGCTGGGAATTGCACTGCTGGGATTTCTGATCGTGGCACCCTCGGGGATTGCACCTGTCATAAATGGAGCAAAGAGCTGGTATACCTTCCCTGCCGTAGGGTCCCTTCAGCCTTCCGAGGTTGTAAAAGTTTTTATAATCCTGGCTCTGGCAAGGGTGATAACAGACCATCATCCGAAGTATCGGATCAAGACAATCCAAACCGACCTCTGGCTGCTGGTGAAAATCGGTGCAGTCACGTTCCTGCCGCTCATGCTGGTGATGCAGCAGCCTGACTTAGGGACCAGCCTTGTTTTCATTGCAATCATGATCGGGATGATCTTCATTTCGGGAATTACGTGGAAGCTCCTGCTCCCTATATTCGGCGGGGGTATTACCTTGATTGCCGGCATTTTCTACCTCGTGCTCTGGCACCCCGATCTGCTGGAAAAATATCTGGGCGTCAAACAGTACCAGTTCGGCCGCATCTATTCCTGGATTGATCCCTATAATTATCAGGGGACGACCGGATTCCAGCTGACGCGCTCCCTGCTCGCCATCGGTTCCGGGGAGACAAGCGGAAAGGGCTATGGCACAAGGGAAGTCTATCTTCCTGAAAGCCATACTGATTTTATTTTCAGTATTGTCGGGGAAGAGTTCGGGTTCATTGGGGCGAGTGTCCTGATCAGCCTGTTTTTCCTGCTGATTTATCATATTACGAAAGTGGGCATGGAAACGAAGAATGACTTTTACACATATATTTGTGTCGGGGTCATCAGCATGATCACCTTCCATGTATTCCAGAATATCGGCATGACGATCGGCCTCCTGCCAATCACGGGAATCCCGCTTCCGTTCGTGAGCTATGGGGGAAGCTCGCTCATGGGCAGCATGCTTGCCATCAGCCTGATTTTCTCCATCCGCTACCATTATAAAAAATATATGTTCTCCAGCAGCGATTAAGGACAGGGAAATCCCCTGTCCTTTTTATTCTATAACCCCTGATTCAAGTATCTCCACTTTGCTTGTGATCTCTACACTCATGCGCTTATATTCGTCTTCCCACTTTTTATAATCGAATCCCCTTGTTTTGCTTTTAACAATAGAGCCAAATCCCACCGGGTCAATGCCTTCTTTTTGGAAGCGGGTGATGAGGGCTCCTGTTTCCTTGTTTATGAGACTCTGGAAGTTTTTCTCGACCTCTTTGATTTCTTTGATGGTAAGCTGCTTTCCGGAGTATTCGCGGATGATCCCTTTTATGCTGATCTCGACTTTGAGCTTATAGGGCTCCCGTTTAATGATTTTAATTTTATGCTTTGAGGTAATGCTTTTGATGGCTGCCTGATCATTCCCGATTTTGATCTTATAGGAGCCCTCGCTGTATTTGTCCACTAAAAGCTTAAAAAAGAACATTTTATCAGGCGGGAGCTCGTCTACCACCTTATCAAATTTAAATAAGGACATTCCTGCAATTTCCACTTTATCCTTGCCGATATTTTTCAGCTTAGGCAAATAAGCTGTTTTGCCCTGCTGATAGAAAGATGCCAGGAAGATTTGGAGATTGCTTTTAGGAACATCCCGCTGTTCCATATTATGCTTGAGAAGGTTGGAGATATAAATGGCATTTCCCCTTGTACCATATTCTCCTTTCATAATATCGCCGGCTTTATCATCCGCAACTGCCAGGAATACTCTGGCGCCGATGCTGGCATCCCTCTGGAAAGAATCAAGGACATCAATGATCCCCCTTTGTGTGAGATCCTTTCCGAATACCCCTACTTCCAAGCTTCCAGTCACCAAAGGTTCAGATGACTGGCGCTGCATTTCCAGCAGCAGATCCCTGCTCAAAGTGGAAGTGCTGGTAAACGTAACATTTTTTACAGGCTGGTCTGGCAGGTAGACAGGGATAAGGGCGGTGCCCTTCAATTCATCTTCTTCCCAATCATAAGCAATCCCGCTTTCGATATTCAAATCATCAATAATTTCTTTTTCCAGGCACCCGGTCAGGAGCACACAGACGGCAATGAGCGATAAACAATGGGGTAATCTCATTTTTTCCTCACCTTCTTTGCAATAAGGCTGCCGGCAAACAGCAAAGGAACATAGCCGTAATTAAAATAGAAACCAAATTGGGAAGAGATATTATTGAGAAGATCAATCTGCTCCCTGGTCTCAAATACATTGGTGACAGCAAGGCAAATAAGGATGATGCCAATGACGTTCTTGCGCTGACGGATGCCTGCGACACGTTTAACGATTCTGCTTGCCGCCCAAATCGCCAGGCAGGCATTCGGGAGGATGATCAAATTCCAGTTGGCAATCCCAATATATTCAAACCGTTCAACAAATGGCATTTCAACGATTTTCCACATTGTCAATGTTGCCCAGACAGTTTTCTGCAGCTGCTTTTCAGAAAAATAGCCAAAGGTAATGATTGTCAGGATGGCATACAGTGAGGTTGTGGTGAAAATGGCGAGATGGGCCCATTTTTTCGATTTGCCTGGATCCTTTAAAAATGGATAGACAAGCAATAAGATTTCATAGCCAAGATAGGTCAGCGACATATCCCTTGCTGCCAATGCAAGTTCCTTAATGGAATGGTCCAATACAGGAAAAAGATTGCGATAATCGCTGAATGGGATTGCAAAGGCGAAGGTAAGCATCAGATAGCTGGGAAGAATGGCGCCAAGAAAGGCAACGCCGGTGACTGTCCGCAGCCCCCCGCTGACTACATATGCTGCCAGAACCAGAAAGCCGAAAGAAAACCAGAAGGTGCTCAATTCCGGGAATAGCCAGACTTGGATGACTTCGATATATGTCCTTAAGATTGTAGCAGTCAGCAGGATATAATAACCAGAAAATATCAGGCTGACCAGCTTTCCAATTTTCTTTCCAAAAACGAATGAGTTGATGGATATTAAATCTCCTCCTGCATTTTCGGCTGTCTTATACATCATCCAGAGTATGATATGGATAGAGGCGCCGGCCGCGATGACTGACATCCATGCATCATAGCCGGCTGTTTTGGCAATGATCCGCTGATATCCAAGAACCCCGATGCCTATCTGTATGGACACAATAATATAAAATATCAGGAAGGGAGATATTTTCACATTTTCAGGCAAGGACTGCTTCATAGCCATAACCCTCCGTTTTACTCATCAATGTCTTTCTTTTGCTGAGCCTTCTTTTTGGAAAAACGCTTCGGCTGCTCAGCCCGGACATATACCGGCCTTTTTGACTGCTTTGAAAATGGCAGGCGGATGAGCGCGTCCTTTAAATCCGGGACTCTGAGAGGATAGATCGGCTCAAGGAATGGCCGGCCCAGCGATGTCAGCCTGATCAGATGCGTCATAAGGATGCAGAAGCAAAATACAATCCCGAGTAGCCCCCATAATTCAGCCAGGAAAAGGAAGGGGAACCGCAAAAGGCGGATTGTATTGCCCATCCGGTAGACTGGTGTTGTAAAGGACGCCAGGGCAGAGAGAGCTACGATGATGAGAAGGACATTGCTCGTCAGGCCGGCTTCAACTGAAGCGGTCCCGATGACGATACCCCCTACGATACCGATCGTCTGGCCAACCTTGGTAGGAAGCCGCGCACCGGCCTCACGGAGCAGTTCTATAGTCAGCTCAAGGAATAGTGCCTCCAGGATAGGCGGCAGCGGGATCTCCCTTCTGGAAGTGATCAGCGTGCTCATCAGATCCTTTGGTATCAGTTCATAATGGTACGACAGTGTCGCAACGTAGATGGGCGTGATCAAAATAGAAAAAGCAACCGCAAACAGGCGGACAAGCCTGAAGAAGGAGGATAGATACCAATTCAAATAATAGTCTTCAAAAGAACTGAAATATTCCACAAGCGTAGTCGGGCATATCAGCACTTGAGGGGAGCCGTCCACCACTATGGCGATTTTTCCTTCTGCAAGAATGCCGGAGACCCGGTCTGGCCTCTCCGAATCCAGGATTTGCGGAAATATTGTGTTCTGGTTGTCGGCTATGATTTCGACGATATAAGAGCTGTCCATGATATGGTCAATCTCAATATCCTTCAGGCGCTGCCGCACCGTGTTGACATTCTCAGTGTCGGCAATTCCTTCGATATACAGGACGGCGACCTTCGTTTTCGAAAGCTTTCCGATTGTATACTGCTCGATAATCAATTCTTTAATGGACAATCTTTTCCGGATCAGGTTCAAGTTCTGGTCAATGGCTTCTACAAAGGCTTCCTTCGGGCCGATGACACTGAACTCCACCTCAGGCTGGGTCAGGCTTCTGACAACTTCCTTCTGGGCTGCAACAAAAGCGAAGTGCTTCACTTCTGTTTCAATCGTCACCATAACGTAGCCATTGAACAGTTTTTGTTCAATTTCTGAAGGGTCCTCGGATACACTTACATCTGGAATAGGAATAATCTTTTTGACATCCTCAATCCGGGTGAACTCCTCTCCCTGAAGGTAAGGAAGGACCCCTTTTTGAAGAATGCTCTCATCCACAAGTGTGGACATAAAGGAAAAACCGAATCTCAGTCCCGTTCTCTGGTTATAATAGAAAGTCTTTTTATAGTCCTCTGATTTAACAAGTGATTCTTCCCAGTCCTTAAACTCAACATCTTTTTGGATGCGTGGCTTTTTCATCCAGCTTTTCTTTTTCACTCATATCACCGCATCTTTTTAGCGTTACCGATATTGTTGCCGAAATTGGAATAGTTATGAACGGATGCTAATAAAAAAAGGATCCGTTTCCGGATCCTTTTGGCTGCTATATAGAAGAGGGGGCTTCTGTTAAGCGGAAATATCTTATTTAATCATGAACTTTTCAATATCATCAAGCATGAGATTGGCTGCAAGCACACCGCCTGCTGTATTCCAGATGGTATCATCCACTTTATACACATTCCCTGCCTTGGCAACTTCAAGATTCTTGAAGAGCGGGTCTTCAATCCATTCTTTCTCCACCTCTGTTGCTTCGCCGTCCCCTTCTTCATAGGTAAAGTAGAAGAGTGCGTCTCCGTCCATGGCCGGAATCCGTTCTTTTGTGGCGTTCTTCTCGGCGAAATCATCAACATCCTGGCTTTCAGGACGGGCAAAACCGATCTGGTCAAGAATGACACCTGAGAAAGAATCTTTATGATAGATGCGGACATCCCCGGCCATGAAGCGGACCATTGAAATTTCCTTGTTTACATCTTCGCCGAGTTTTTCCTTCAAATCTGCGATGCGCTGATCATAATCGGCAATGACCTGCTTGCCTTCTTCCTCTTTATTGATTGCTTTGGCATAAAGCTCGAAGTTTTCCTTCCAATTGCCGCGCAATGTTTCCGCAAAGACGGTCGGGGCAATGGACTTCAGCTGATCGTAAATTTTCTCCTGGCGCATTTTGTTTCCGATGATCAAGTCTGGCTCAAGAGCTGCGATGGCTTCCACATTCACTTCGCTTTCAAGTCCGACAACCTGAACATCTTTCATTTGGTCTGAAATGTGGTCATACCAGGGATCGCCTGTCCAGGACTGAACAGCTCCAACAGGAGTGACGCCCATGGCAAGAAGTGCCTCAGTGCCTTCGTTTGTCAAAATGACAATTTTCTCAGGTGTCTTCTCTATTGTTTCAGTTCCCATTGCATGTTCTACCGTGTAGCTTGTATCTTCGCTGCTTCCGGATGAATCCTTGCTGTCTGTCCCTTCATCCTCGCCAGCGCCGCCGCAGGCAGCCAGCATCAGGATGGCTATAAGTGAAAACAGGCCAAGATAAATTTTGCTCAGCTTCATGTATGTATCCTCCTAAAAATGTTGTTAATTGATAATCATTTTCAATGGCTTTTTTATCATAAAATGAAAGCGTTCAAGCTGTCAACCAGTAAATGAAAATGATTCTCAAAATCATTGACAGAGTATGCCGATTACCCTAGACTTATCAATAGAGAAAAAGCTGTCATTTGTTTATAAAAGAGTGCAGAAAGGTTTACGCCGAATGCTATTAAAAAAAACAGGACATAAATGGCTCGGGCTGTTTATTTTACTTCTAATACTTCTATTACTAATGTGCGCGAGCATAGTGTATGGCTATACAAATACTACCTGGAAAATGGCTTTCGAGGCTTTTTCCGCTTTTGATGGATCGAATGAACACATTATCCTCCAATCAGTCCGCCTTCCGCGGGCGCTGATAGGTGCTGCTACAGGAGCAAGCCTGGCGATTGCCGGTGCGCTCATGCAGACGCTGACAAAGAATCCGCTCGCATCACCGAGCGTTTTTGGAGTGAATGCAGGCGCCGGCTTTGCAGTCGTGCTGGCCGTATCTGTGTTCTCCGTCTCAAGCCTCCAGGCGTACACCTGGATCTCTTTTGCAGGAGCAGCTGCAGCCGCTGCAGCAGTGTATGGAATTGGCTCTGTCGGGCGTGAGGGTCTTACTCCTATGAAGCTGACGCTGGCAGGCGCCGCAATGAGCGCCATGTTTTCAGCCTTCACCCAAGGGATGCTTGTGGTCAATGAAGCGGCGCTGGAACAGGTGCTCTTTTGGCTTGCAGGATCAGTTTCAGGAAGGAAGCTGGAGTCACTCACAGCTGTACTGCCCTATTTTGCGGCAGGCTGGATTGGATCCCTGCTCCTTGCGAAAAAACTGAATGTCATATCAATGGGCGAAGATGTTGCCAAAGGGCTGGGCCTTCGCACAGGCTGGACAAAGCTATTCGCTGGTGCCGTGATCATCCTTTTGGCTGGCGGCGCTGTTGCTGTAGCGGGCCCGATTGTTTTTGTCGGCATCGTCATCCCTCACCTGGCAAGGGCAGTGGTGGGACTCGACCATCAATGGGTGATTCCATTTTCAGCCATTATGGGGGGAATCCTTCTTGTAGCTGCAGATATATCTGCCAGGTACATCATCATGCCGCAGGAAGTCCCTGTCGGTGTCATGACCGCCATCATCGGCACCCCGTTCTTTGTTTATATCGCTAGAAGGGGGTTTGGCAGCTGATGTCCAAGTATATGAATTTCAGGATCTTCAAGGGCAGGATATCCATCCTGGCCGACCGGAAATCACTTTTTACCATAGTCATTCTCGCTGCCGCTGCTTTCCTTGTCTTTCTTTTCAGCACAGGCACGGGGGAGATGAAAATAAATCCGCTCAAAGTGCTGCAGGTCCTTTTTGGCGGAGGGACGAACATGGAGCAGCTGGTCATCAAGAACTTCCGACTGCCAAGGATCATTGTTGCCCTTATGGTGGGAATAGGGCTTGCCATTGCCGGTGGCATTCTTCAGGGGATGATCAGGAACCCGCTTGCTTCGCCTGACATCATCGGGATCACCGGAGGCGCATCTGTCGCCGTTGTGGCCTTCCTGGCGATATTCAGTGATGAAAACAATGCCTTGACCGTAAGTATAGAATGGATGCCTGTTGCCGCTTTCGCAGGTGCCGCATCCATTGCTTTCCTTGTCTATCTTCTGGCTTGGAAAAACGGATCATCACCGATCAGGCTGGTGCTGATCGGAATAGGGATATCAACCCTCACCCAGGCGCTTACTAATCTGATGATGATCCTTGGCCCCATCCATCAGGCTTCACAGGCCAATATCTGGATAACGGGAACTGTCCACGGATCGAATTGGGATAATGTTAAGATAATTGTTCCATGGATCATCCTATTATCAGCGCTCGCCTTGATTTTTGCCCGAAACCTGAACATCCAGGAGCTTGGGGATGATGTGGCCACCGGGATCGGCGGAGCAGTGCAGCGCCACAGATTCATCCTGCTGATGCTCAGCACAGGCCTGATCGGAGGATCTGTTGCTTTCGCGGGGGGAATTGGGTTTGTCGGGCTCATGGCTCCCCATATCGCTAGGAGGCTCGTCGGATCATCCTTCGGTGCCCTCCTGCCAACTGCCGGCCTGATTGGCGGCATACTTGTAATGGCGGCCGATCTGATCGGCAGGACACTGTTCTCGCCACTCGAAATCCCGGCAGGTGTGTTTACTGCCAGCATAGGGGCGCCGTATTTTATTTACTTATTATTTAAAACCCGAAATGGATAGCATATAAAAACATAGGATGACAAGATAAAAAAGGAGAGAGCGCTATGACCGCCGGGCAGGCTATTTCAACGAAAGAGCTGACACTTTCATACGGAGATACCATGATCATAAATGAACTGGAGCTGGAAATCCCAAAGGGGGAAATTACAGTATTCATCGGGGGAAACGGCTGCGGGAAATCAACGCTGCTGCGCTCGATCGCAAGGCTTCTGAAGCCGAAATCGGGTTCAATCCTGCTTGAAGGAAAAGCCATCTCCAAGCTGTCCACAAAGGATGTAGCCAGAAGGATGGCCATACTTCCGCAATCGCCATCTGCACCAGAAGGACTGACAGTCCTGCAGCTTGTGAAACAGGGCAGATATCCTCACCAGACATGGCTGAAGCAATGGACCGAAGAAGATGAGACAAAGGTGAACGAAGCGCTTTCTGCAACAGGGATCGAGCACCTGAAGGACCGTACAGTTGACTCCTTGTCCGGCGGCCAGAGGCAGAGGGCATGGATCGCCATGACCCTTGCCCAGGATACCGACATCATCCTCCTGGATGAGCCCACGACATACCTGGATATGACCCATCAGATTGAAATTCTTGATCTGCTGTTTGAACTCAACGAGAGGGAGAACAGGACAATTCTTATGGTGCTGCATGACTTAAATCTTGCATGCCGCTATGCTCATAATATAGTAGCAATCAAGGACAAAGAGATTTTTGCCCAGGGCAAGCCTGAGCTCGTCATCAATTGCAGCCTTGTCCGCAATGTGTTCGGAATGGAATGCGAGGTCACAATGGATCCGCTTTTCGGCACGCCATTGTGCATCCCGTACGGAAAAGGCAGATGCATCCTGAAAAAGCCTGAGGCAGCCAGTGTCTGAAACAGCTCAGGCTTTACGCAGGCTTGAAGATTTCCGCCTTGTCCGGGAGGAAAACGAAGACCCGCTTTCGGTAAAAGCAGGGCAGCTTCTTCTGCCAGGGGAAATGGAAATATATCTGAACAGGCTTGCAAAAGAGCTTGATGCACCCATTCCTGCCGCAGGTTCACTTTTTATTAAAAGATATAGCTTCCTGGCAGTAATCTATTTATACAGCTTTACGGCCGGAAATTGCAGGCTTGATGGTTCATTTGCCAATATTACTGTGGTATCTGCCTATAAAAATGGCATGTGGCTACCATGCTTTTATCTGAAAAATACAGGATCAAAGTCCAAACGGAGTCTGAACCGCGCGAAAAAGGGCGGGAAGACTGTTTTAGAGCTTTATTCTCAGAACATCTGCAAATTCAGCTGGAAAGAGTGTCTGAAGCTGCCGGGGTCTCCAGATATATTTTGTGGGAAAACATAGCTGTTTACATCTATTGGCTCTACGAATCAGTCCTCGCTGATGAACATGATGAAGTGAAAGCAAGAGGTGCGGATGATTTTGCCTGTTTGCTTGGGCTGCCCGGAAAATTTTTCGGCATGAAGGACAATCCTTTAAAAAAGTACCAATCGCCTGAGAAGGGGGCAAGGATGAGGAAGACATGCTGCCTTTCAAATCTCATAGATGATTCAATGCGTTGCACCACCTGCCCAAAGTCATGCAGGCTGAGTGAAAGGGGAGTTTAATATGGATCCAAAATTCAAAGAAGAAATAGAAGGCCTTTATAGTAAATACACAGAACTTCTTATCGGCGAAGCTAATGAGGAAATGACCGAGAAGGTTAAGGTATGGATTCTGTATAATCACATCGCAAAATCCATGCCGGCTCTTGCCCGCCACTGGAATGGAGCCTGCCCGGAATCGAAGGAATCGGTCAAGAAGCTGATTATGGAAATCAAGGAGCTTAATGAGGCAAAGCGGAAAGAAGAGAATAACAGAAACGGCTAATGAAGGATCTTCCCAGGGCGGAAGGTCCTTTTATTTTATGCTGCTTTGCTATACAAGAAAAAGCAGGGAGAGCAGAAGATATGGCAGGCAGCTGCGTTTAACAGAGGCCGGAATAAAGCGGGATTACAGCTAATAGCAGAGTTTGGCCGGCTGCCGACAAATCTCGCTAAATTTCTCGGAAAATTATATTCAAATAAAGAGAAAGATGATAGAATTATGGTTATCAAAGGCACATTTCAGAAAATTGACCATATACAAAATTGAATGTGATCCATGAATAATGATCCTTTGCCACTGCCCTTATTTTCGCTGAAAGACAGGGCTTAATTATCCAAAATGTATGCGTTTTCAAGGGGGAGCCATTATGGAACAAGTAATGAGGGACTTTTTTCTCTTTTTATCCAAAAATAAATCGCTGACAAAGCTTGCGAAGAAGTACGGCCTTCGTTTTGGGGCCAGCCGCTTCGTTGCGGGGGAAATGATCAGCCAGGCAGTCAACGTAATTAAAGATCTTAACAGCAAGGGTCTAGTGGTGACCATTGATTATTTGGGCGAATTCGTGGACAACGAGGCAGAAGCAAGGGAAATGGCGGATAACTCAATTTTGGCAATCGAAGCAATCGGCCGTGAAGGGATCAATTCACAGCTTTCGCTCAAAATGACGAGCATGGGCCTTGATATTTCCGATGATGTGGTAATGGGGAATATGAGGCGCATCCTGGAAGCAGCCAAGAAAAACGGCGTGTTTGTCACGATCGATATGGAAGACTACTCCCGCTGCCAGAAGACACTTGATATCTTCAAGCAGCTTAAATCGGAGTACGACAATATCGGGACAGTCATCCAGGCCTACCTGTACAGGACAGAAAGAGATATGGACGATCTTAACAGCTACTCGCCCAATCTGAGGCTAGTAAAGGGAGCTTATAAAGAATCCCCGGAAGTTGCATTCCCGGAAAAGAAAGATGTGGATGAAAACTTCAAGAAAATCATTAAAATGCATCTCCTGAACGGCAACTACACAGCCGTTGCCACCCATGATGATGCCATTATCGACTATACAAAACAGCTTGTCAGGGAACATAACATCCCGAACAGCCAATTTGAATTTCAAATGCTCTACGGCATCCGCAATGAACGGCAGCTGGAGCTGGCCAATGAAGGCTATAAAATGAGGGTATACGTCCCTTATGGAACAGACTGGTACGGCTATTTCATGCGCAGGCTCGCAGAACGCCCGGCCAATGTGGCATTCGTGCTGAAGGGTATGGTCAAGAAATAGAATTGTAGGGCCCAGCGGGAGAACTGCTGGGCTCTTTTTTTGTTTTTAGGTCGAGTTGGCTGGTGATGAAAGGGGGAGTTGCAAATAAAATGGAAAACTCGCAAATAAAAAGTAGGAGCCGCAAAAATAATCGGAAACCCGCAAATAAAAGCTGAAACCTGCAAATAAATCGGAAATGCCGCAAATAAAGGAGGCCGGATCCTTCGGTTGGCCACCCTTTTGCAAGGAGAGAGTCCCCAAATACCAGCAGGCCGCTTAGTAATAGGGGCGGAAAGCGGCCAGTTGCTAATAAAAGCTGAAAGTTGCTAATAAGATCCAGAACTTGCTAATAAAATTGAAAAGTTGCTAATATATGAGCAAACTTGCTAATAAATCTTAAAAGTTGCTAATATCCAAAAAAACCTGCCTCCGAAACATCGTTCCATCCCCCTGATCATCCAAACCTACCCCAATTTCCGCTCCAGCCACCCGCAAATCCTCCATAAAATCATAAAAAAGGGAGCGGACTCCCGCTCCCTTGCAGTCATTATTATTTCTTATACTGATTATTTTGGCTGTTTCTCTTGCCTCCGCCGTCCCGTTCGACTGTCGGGCCTGCGTCACCTTTTACACTTGCAGCACTCACGCCTGCTTTGGAAGGGTTTTTCTTATGCTTCATCCTGCTCACCTCCTGCCTGCCAATTAAAATTAATCGGGATTGCCCGCCCAAAGAACTGCATTTGTCTATAAGGCGCCGTTAATCTTTTGGGGAACTTCCATACTAGGGTGTCCATTCTAAGATAATTCACTATAAGCCAGAGATTGTAAATTTTAATAAATTTCACTGCTAAATATTGCGAAAATTTCAGAAATATCTTATAGTAATAACTAACAGAACTCATTCTCTGCCATTTTTTTTACCAAGAAAATGAATGAGTGTTCATTCAAAAGTGTCAAAGGGGGAAACAAAATTGATCCAACAAATTAAGAAGGCAGCAGTATTAGGCTCCGGTGTGATGGGCTCAGGAATTGCTGCACACTTGGCTAACATTGGCATCCCGACATTGCTGCTGGATATTGTGCCTCGCGAATTAAACGAGGCTGAACAGAAGAAGGGCCTTACATTGGAGGATAAGGCGGTCCGCAACAGGATCAGCCAGGGAGCACTGCAAAAGCTTCTCAAGCAGAAGCCGGCTCCGCTCACATCCAAAAAAAGCCTTGCTCTGCTTGAAGCCGGCAATTTTGAAGATGATATGGAACGTTTAAAAGATGTAGACTGGATTATCGAAGTAGTCGTCGAAAATCTGGACATAAAAAAGAAGGTATTTGCGAAGGTTGACCAGTTCCGGAAGCCCGGCAGCATTGTCAGCTCCAACACTTCCGGAATCTCCGTGAACAGCATGGCTGAAGGAAGATCAGATGATTTCCAGAAGCACTTTATCGGCACCCACTTTTTCAATCCGCCGCGCTATTTAAAGCTGCTGGAAGTGATTCCTGCAAAAACGACAGCACCTGAAGTCCTTTCTTTCATGAAGAATTTTGGTGAAGATATACTGGGCAAAGGCGTTGTTGAAGCAAAGGATACACCGAATTTCATCGGAAACCGCATCGGGACATACGGCCTTCTGATCACAGTACAGGAAATGCTGAAGGGCGGCTATAGTGTAGGAGAAGTAGACTCTGTGACAGGTCCCCTGATCGGCAGGCCGAAAAGCGCGACATTCCGGACTCTGGATGTGGTTGGGCTTGATACGTTCATCCACGTGGCGAACAACGTATATGAACAGGTGGACGGCAAGGAAAAAGAGGCCTTTGAAGTGCCGGCATTCATGAAGCAGATGCTTGAGAATGGATGGCTTGGCAGCAAATCCGGGCAAGGGTTCTTTAAGAAGGAAGGAAAAGAAATCCTTGAACTCAATCCGGACACACTTGAGTACGGGCCGCGCCAAAAGCTGAAAGCTGCTTCGGTTGAAATGAGCAAGCAGGAAAAAGGATTGGCTAATAAATTGAAAGCGCTTGTATACGCAGATGACAAAGCTGGCCAGCTTCTCTGGAATATCCTCAGCCCGGCGCTTCTGTACTCTGCTGAGCTGCTTGGCGAAATTGCAGATGATGTCATAAGTATTGATAAAGCGATGAAATGGGGCTTTGGCTGGCAAATGGGCCCGTTCGAAACTTGGGATAGCATCGGCCTCGAGAAATCAGTCGGCAAAATGGAGGCAGAGGGCAAGGAAGTCCCTGCATGGATTAAGGAAATGCTCTCCAATGGGCATACATCCTTCTATAAGGAAGAAAACGGAGATATCTCCTTCTATAAAAACGGCGAGTATGTGCCGGAAGAAGAAAATCCAAAAAATATCAATTTAAAGAAGCTTAAAAAGCAAAAGGGAGTCATCAAGAAGAATACTGGCGCAAGCCTGTTAGACCTTGGGGATGGGGTTGCCCTTCTTGAATTCCATTCACAAAGCAATGCCATCGGACTTGATATCATCCAGATGATCAATTTTGCTGTTGATGAGGTTGAAAAGAACTATAAAGGCCTCGTAATCGGCAACCAGGGCAAGAATTTCTCCGTGGGCGCCAACCTGGCGATGATCCTGATGGAGGCGCAGGATGATAATGTCTTTGAACTGGATATGGTTGTCCGCCACTTCCAGCAGGCTATGATGAAAATCAAGTACAGCACCAAGCCGGTTGTAGCTGCGCCATTTGCCATGACGCTTGGCGGCGGCGCAGAGATATGCCTGCCGGCAGCACATATCCAGGCTTCAATGGAAACATACATGGGACTTGTGGAAGCCGGGGTCGGTCTCATCCCTGGCGGAGGCGGCAACAAGGAGCTGTATATCAAGCATCTTGAAGGCATGCCAAACGGAGTGGAGTTTGACCTGCAAAAAGTGGCCAACAAAGTATTTGAAAGCATCGCTATGGCTAAGGTATCGACTTCAGGGGAGGAAGCAAGGGAAAATAACTTCCTGGGAGCTGCAGACGGAATCAGCGTGAACGGAGACCATCAGCTGTATGATGCGAAGCAAGCGGTCCTTGCTCTACATGAACAGGGCTATACGCCTCCTGTCAGGAAGAAGGTTCCGGTAGTCGGCGAAACGGGATATGCAACGCTTCTCCTTGGAGCACAGGCGATGCTGTACTCAGGCTTTATTTCTGAACATGATTTAAAAATTGCCCGAAAACTGGCGTATGTCATTGCCGGCGGCAAGGTGCCATACGGGACAGAAGTTGATGAACAGTACCTTCTGGATCTGGAAAGAGAAGCTTTCCTGAGCCTGGTAGCGCAGCCGAAATCCCAGCAGCGCATGCAGCATATGCTTGTTAAAGGAAAGCCATTGCGCAACTGACATATTGGCAGATTGATAGATTAAATCTCGAACATCCATAGAAAGAGAGGGAATGAACGATGAGAGAAGCAGTTATTGTTGCTGGTGCCAGGACGCCCGTCGGCAAGGCGAAAAAAGGGACGCTTGCCCATGTCCGTCCAGATGATTTGGGGGCACTGGCTGTAAAAGAAACTTTAAGGCGGGCCGGAGGCTATGAAGGGAATATTGATGACTTGATTATCGGCTGTGCCATGCCGGAGGCCGAGCAGGGGCTTAATATGGCCCGCAATATCGGGGCGCTTGCAGGGCTGCCTCATACAGTGCCGGCAGTAACAGTCAACCGTTATTGTTCTTCCGGCCTGCAGACCATTGCTTACGCTGCTGAAAAAATCATGGTAGGCAGTGCGGATACTGTCATCGCAGGCGGAGCGGAATCAATGAGCCTTGTGCCGATGATGGGCCATGTGGTCCGCCCGAATGCAAAGCTCGCGGAAAGTGCGCCTGAATATTATATGGGAATGGGGCATACGGCAGAAGAAGTGGCTAAAAAATACGGCATCAGCCGTGAAGATCAGGATGCATTCGCGGTCCGGAGCCATCAAAGAGCGGCAAAAGCGATCCAGGAAGGCAAGTTCCAGGATGAAATTGTGCCTGTGGATGTGACCTTCCGTTCAGTCGGGAAAGACAATAAGATTGTTGAGAAAAACGTTCAATTCACTACAGATGAGGGAGTGCGCCCTGATTCAACGATCGATACACTCGGCAGGCTCCGTCCGGCTTTCTCTGTCACAGGTTCAGTTACGGCAGGAAACTCATCGCAGACAAGTGACGGCGCTGCAGCGGTCATGGTGATGGACCGGGAGAAAGCAGACTCGCTCAGCCTGAAACCGATGGCCAAGTTCAGAAGCTTTGCTGTTGGCGGTGTGCCTCCTGAAGTGATGGGGATCGGCCCGATTGTAGCTATTCCTAAAGCATTGAAGCTTGCCGGCCTGGAGCTGTCTGATATCGGCCTGTTCGAACTGAATGAAGCATTTGCTTCACAATCAATCCAGATCATCAGGGAGCTTGGCCTTGATGAGGATAAAGTGAATGTAAACGGCGGAGCGATTGCCCTGGGGCATCCGCTTGGCTGTACAGGTGCAAAATTGACTTTGACGCTCCTGCATGAAATGAAGCGCCGCAATCAGCAGTTCGGGGTTGTCACAATGTGCATCGGCGGCGGCATGGGTGCAGCCGGGGTATTTGAGCTTCTCTAAGTGCCATCTATTATATTAAAAACTTAACTTTCAATAAAAAAACCGGAGCCAGCGCTCCTTCAATTGAATGGAGGAAAAAAGATGTCTAACCAAACAGAAAACGTGATCAAAGGCGGAAGCTTCCTGATTGAAGATGTATCTTATGACCGTGTATTTACACCGGAGGATTATACTGATGAGCAGAAAATGATTGCCAAGACAACTGAGGATTATGTGGTAAATGAAGTAGTCCCGCAGGTTGAACACCTGGAGAACCATGAATTTGACCGCTCTGTCAAACTGCTGAAGCAGGCAGGGGACCTTGGGCTCCTTGGCGCAGATGTGCCGGAAGAGTACGGCGGGCTTGGCCTTGATAAGGTGAGCTCAGCTCTGATTGCTGAAAAAATGTCCCGTGCAGGCGGGTTCTCAATCACGCATGGCGCCCATGTCGGAATCGGATCGCTTCCAATCGTGCTGTTCGGAGATGAAGAACAAAAGCAAAAATATCTGCC
The DNA here is from genome assembly GCF_050107595.1 of Bacillus infantis. GTDB lineage: Bacteria > Bacillota > Bacilli > Bacillales > Cytobacillaceae > Bacillus_AB > Bacillus_AB infantis_C. Next base: position 99,755 of record NZ_JBNILH010000004.1, on the reverse strand, counting down.
TCTTTTGGCAACAGGCGAAAAGATCGCTGCCTATGCACTCACTGAGCCGGGTTCAGGTTCCGATGCACTCGGGGCAAAAACAACTGCAAAATTAAATGCTGAAGGCACGCACTATGTCCTGAACGGTGAGAAGCAATGGATCACCAATGCCGGCTTTGCCGATGTGTTTGTGGTTTATGCGAAAGTGGATGGCGAACATTTCTCCGCCTTCATTGTTGAAAGGGAGTACCCTGGTGTTTCCACGGGCCCTGAGGAAAAGAAAATGGGCATCAAGAGCTCTTCCACAAGGACGCTGATCCTGGAAGATGCACAAGTGCCGAAGGAAAATCTGCTGGGTGAACTTGGCAAGGGGCATATCATCGCTTTCAATATCCTGAATATCGGCCGCTACAAGCTTGGAGTAGGAGCTGTCGGAGCTTCCAAGCGTGCGTACGAAGTTACTGTACAATATACAAATCAGCGCCAGCAGTTCAAAACGCCGATTTCCCAATTCAACCTTACGAAAGAGAAGCTTGCCAATATGGCGGCAAAGCTGTATGCGGCTGAGAGCTCTGTCTACCGTACAGTCGGTTTGTTCGAGGACCGGATGAGCAGGCTTACAGAAGAAGAAGTAAAGAACGGCAAGGAAGTTGCCAACTCTATTGCAGAGTACGCAATCGAGTGCTCCCTGAACAAGTTCTTTGCCACAGAAGTCCTTGACTATATTGCCGATGAAGGCGTACAGCTGCATGGCGGCTACGGTTTCATGGCTGAATATGAAATTGAAAGAATCTACCGCGATTCCCGCATCAACAGGATTTTTGAAGGAACAAACGAAATCAACCGCCTTCTTGTGCCAGGCACATACCTGCGCAAAGCTTTCAAAGGAGAGCTGCCATTATTCCAGAAAGCACAGGCACTCCAGGAAGAGCTGATGATGCTGATGCCTGAGGAGCCTGGAGATGAGCCTTTGGCACAGGAAAAATATTTAGTGAAGAATGCCAAGAAAATCGGCTTGCTTGCAGCAGGGCTTGCCGCTCAGAAGTTTGGCAAAGCGATTGAAAAAGAACAGGAAATCCTGGTGAATATTGCAGACATCGTTTCCAATGCCTATGCAATGGAGTCGGCGGTTCTCCGGACAGAAAAGGCTATCAGCAAGGACGGCGCTGAAAAGAGCAAGCAAAAGCTTCTCTACACGCAGATTTTCTGCCAGGAGGCTTTCAATAAAATCGAACAGGATGCAAAAGAGACTTTGGTTGCTGCAGAGAACGGGGATGCACTGCGCATGATGCTTTCTGCCCTCCGCAAATTCACACGCCACACACCGATCAATCTTATCGCCAAAAAGCGCGAGGCTTCCGAGAAGCTGATTGACGCTGAGCGTTATGTACTGTAATCGGGAGTAAACGCCGATTATCTTTGGAACTAAAATGGCAAAGATGCATTGCTCCTCTATCCGGAGGAGCAATTGCTGTTTTTGGACACCCTCAATCTGACGAAATTTTAAAACTCAAGGTTATGAATTTTGGCGAAAATATGATAGTATGCAATTAAATGGGTGATTAACCTGTGAGTTTGGATAAAACGATTGGGTGGTGCAGAATTTGGCGCTGAATTTTTACTGGTATCCTAAATGCGGGACATGCCGCAAAGCCAAAAAATGGCTTGAAGAAAACGGCGTTCCTTACCATGAAGTACATATTGTCGAAAATCCTCCTTCACGCACTGAGCTTGAAGATGCTTATAGAAAAAGCGGCCTTGATATTATTAAATTCTTTAATACGAGCGGCCAGAAGTACAGGGAGCTTGGTTTGAAGGACAAGGTGAAAGCTATGTCCGACACGGAGCTGCTGGACTTGCTCGCATCAGACGGAATGCTGATAAAGCGGCCTTTGGCATTTGACGGCCAAAAAGCGACAGTCGGTTTCAAAGAAGAGGATTTTGCTAAAACATGGCTTTAAGGCATCATCTGCTATTTCCTTTATAGCAAGGCTTAAGCCCGGTAAAGAACTAGAATCTTGGAGGGATTATTGTGAGCAGCATACCTAAGGAATTGCGTTACTCAGAAGAACATGAATGGGTTAAAGTTGAAGGAGAAAAAGTACGGGTCGGCATTACCGATTTTGCCCAATCAGAACTCGGGGACATCGTTTTCGTTGAGCTTCCTGAAGTCGGGGACAGCATCACGGTGAATGAGCCTTTTGGAAGCGTTGAGTCTGTAAAGACTGTATCTGAATTATATGCTCCAATCAGCGGCAAGGTGGTTGAAATCAACGAAGAGCTGAATGACAGTCCTGAATTTGTAAATGAGTCTCCTTATGAAAAGGCCTGGATGGTCGTTGTTGAACCTGCAGACAGCAGCGAAGTGGACAAGCTGATGACTGCTGAACAATATGAAGAGATGACCAACGAAGATTAAAGGATAAGCGCCTGCTGCAGGCGCTTTTATGCTTTCTCTTTCCGGTTTTTTCCGTCCCTCACACAATGTAATTAATTTCCCATAGTTACTTTCCGCTAGAAGGGCATTCTATTGTTAAGAAAGCAAAAAGGGTGGGATTTGAATGACACTGAAACAGCAAAAGATCGATATTACCGATCGGGTTACAGGAAGGCTGAAGGACGGGAAGCTGGAGCTTTATCTTGGGAATGAGATGATCGGGGAAGCACCGATGCCTGAAGGTGCTTCATTTACCCTTGGCCATCATTTTGAGCAGAATGAACAGAAGATTTACCAGCATATTACTTCAACAGAGCAGCCGGAAGCCCGTTATACGGACTGCGATGAAGGCGGCTGGTGCTAAAGGAAGCAGCGGGCTTGCCGCTGTTTTTTTTGCAGAAAAAAGGGTAAATAAGGGTTTGCAGGCTCTTTTATGGGCGGATCTTAATAAGGCTCAACGCAGGGAGGCCAGCTTTCTGCAAGTGAGGGCCTGCCCATTTTCCTAAAAAGCAAGGCAGGAGTTCAACACCATTTTGCCGAACATAGAATAAGGTAAAGTAAAAATATCAACTCCCGTCAGGTGATGAATATGCATGCAGAAAACATAGAAAAGGTAATTATTGTCGAAGGCACTTCTGATAAGCGCAAGGTGAAGAGCATTATTAAGGAGCCTGTTGAAATCATTTGTACGAACGGGACAATCAGCATAACCCGCCTGGATGAATTGATCGACGAATTATTTGATCGCGATGTCTATATTCTGGTGGATGCAGATGAATCAGGCGAAAAGCTGAGAAAGCAGTTCAAACGGGAATTCCCGGAAGCAGCACATCTTTATATTGATAAAATGTACCGGGAAGTGGCGACTGCACCGGAGCAGCATCTGGCAACGGTTCTGCTCGGCGCAAATATAGACGTATATGCTGAGTTTTTAGATAGAGGATGATAGGGTTGCAAGAACTGATTATTGAGGATTTGGAGCGGTATGAAATAGACAGGGAGACATGGATGCTCTATCTTTACACACCGATGTGCGGAACTTGCCAGATGGCTGGACGGATGCTGTCAATAACCCTTGAGGTACTGCCGGGGATGGAATGCAGGAAGGCGAACTTGAACTATTTTCCTGACCTGGCCGGCAAGTGGTCAGTAGAAAGTGTTCCCTGCCTGCTATTTTTCCGGGAGGGAAAGCTGGCAGAAAAGATATACGCATTCCACTCTGTTCCATACCTGCTGGAAAAAACAAAAGAATATCTGCTGTGAATAAGGAAGCCTGTACTGGAGGGGAGGACACCCGGCTGGTACAGGCTTTTTACTGTTTGTGCATCTGTCATTGCGGAACCTGTCATGCAGTCTGTGAACCGCTCAATTATCGTGTCTGACGGCATCCGCAGGACTTCACAGAAATAACAGAAGATTCAAAGGAAAAGGATGGCTTTTTTCTATGAAGGATATTATGATTATTTAGGGAAGCGAAATAAGTGCGGAGGAGCAAATACAATGGCTTTTTATCAGGAGTGGGCTGAACAGATCCGCGGATATAACAGTAATATACGCCGGGCTTTTGCGGCCAATATTTTTACGCAGGCTGGAATGGGCATTTTCATGGTCATTTATAATTTCTATATACGGGAGCTTGGCTATTCAGAGCAGGTGAATGGCCAGATTATAGCAATGACTGCACTAGCGACAGCCCTTGTGCTGATCCCCGCCGGCATCATGAGCGACAGGATCGGCCGGAAGAAGGCTATGCAGTTCGGGGCTGTTGCAACCGGTGTAATCCTGCTTGCCAGGAGCATGGTTGACATGCAGAGCCTGCTCATCCTGTTTGCCTTTGGCACAGGGCTGGGGACAGCCTTCATTCAGGTATCTTCCATTCCCTGGCTGACTGAGAATTCAAAGCCTGAGCAGAGAGTACACTTGTTCAGCACCCATTTTGCTGTTATGACAGGGGCTAATGTCATTGGCAATTTAAGCGGCGGACTGCTGACTGACTTGTTTGCTTTTTATTTCTCTGAGCTGGCGAGTATACGGTTTACTTTGCTGCTGGGAGGAGCCATCTATTTAGCAGGGATATTTCCGATACTCCGCTTTCAGGAAAAGCGGATCGATAAAATCCCCCAAAACGGCGGAGCTAAAGGGAGCACACGGTTTTCTCTGAAGGATGATGGTTTCAAGATCATCATCCTGTTTGCTGTCGCCCAGCTGTTTATCGGATTTGGGGCAGGCCTTGTCATACCTTATCTGAACCTGTATTTTGCAGACCGTTTCCATGCGTCTAATTCCGCGATTGGTCTTATTATTTCACTCGGGCAGGCAGCTACGGCGGCAGCCATGATCATTGGCCCCCAGGTGGTAAGGAGGATCGGGGAGGTAAAGGCAGTCGTTTTCCTGCAGCTGTCCTCCCTGCCTTTTCTGCTCCTGACTGCTTATACAGAGAATCTATGGCTGGCTGCCATGGGCTTTCTCTTCAGGCAGGCTTTAATGAATGCGGGAAATCCGATCCAGATGTCTTTGATGATGTCGAAGGTGGATGATTCCAAAAGAGGCCTGGCCAGCTCGGTGAATCAGATGGTGTTCAATCTGGGCTGGGCAGTGATGGGCCCTGTCTCTACAGGCCTTGTCATCAAATACGGAGACTATTGGGGATATTCTATTGTCTTCACCATAACTGCAATCTTATATTTAATAGGCTCTACATACTTTTTTGTCGTATTCAGAAGGCTTTCAGAGCCTTCTGGAAGAACAAATACAGCAAAGATTGTATGATAAGCGGATATTTCTCGGGAAATTGTCATAAGCCTTTCTATTTGTCGAACATACATAGAGATATAAAACTGAACTTTCTAAAAAATCAGTTGACTCTTTTTTGCTGGTTATGATACTATCATTTTAACTTCAAGCACGCTAAAAATTTCATATTTCTTATCAAGAGAGGTGGAGGGACTGGCCCGATGAAACCCGGCAACCGGCATGAACCGGTGCTAATTCCAGCAGAGTATGACTCTGGCAGATAAGTTGAGCGAAAAAGCCCCTCTTCTGCAGAGGGGCTTTTATTTTTACATCAGCGATCCGGCACAATGAATATATTCTGAAACCCGAAGGAGAGATGACAATGGCAGAGAAGCAAAAGAACTATCGTTTTGAAACACTTGGTGTACACGGAGGGCTGCAGCCTGATCCGGCAACAGGGGCAAGGGCAGTGCCGATCTATCAGAATAATGCTTATCAGTTCCAGAATACAGAACACGCTGCCAATCTGTTTGGCTTAAAGGAGCCGGGCTATATCTATACAAGAATCCATAATCCGACAGTTACTGTATTTGAGGAAAGGGTCTCACTGCTTGAAGGCGGCGTAGGGGCACTTGCTGTTGCAAGCGGCCAGGCTGCCATCACTCTTGCCATTCTGAACATCGCCCAGGCCGGAGATGAAATTGTAGCAGCTTCAAACCTTTATGGAGGGACGTATAATTTATTTGCTGTGACCCTTCCTAAATACGGAATCAATGTGAAGCTGGTCAACCCCGAGGACCCGGAAAATTTCAGGGAGGCCATCACTGATAAAACAAAAGCAGTGTTTGCTGAAACAATCGGCAATCCGAGCTTAAAGGTCCTTGATATAGAAAAAGTGGCCGAAGTTGCCCATGATGCCGGCATACCGCTGATTGTTGACAATACCTTTGCCACTCCATACCTTTGCAGGCCGATTGATTTTGGTGCAGACATTGTGATCCATTCAGCAACAAAATGGCTGCTGGGAAATGGTACAACAATGGGGGGAATCATTGTAGACGCAGGCCGTTTTGATTGGAATTCAGTGAAATTCCCGGGCTTCACCAATCCGGACCCCAGCTACAATAACCTGGTGTACAGTGAGGCAATCGGTGCGGCAGCTTTTATCGTCAAAGCCAGAGTCCAGCTGCTGAGGGACCTGGGGCCGGCACTCAGCCCGCAGAACGCATTCCAGTTCACTCTCGGTCTTGAAACACTGCATGTGAGGATGAAGGAGCATATCAGCAATACAAAAAAGGTGACAGAGTATCTAAAGAATCACCCTGCTGTGACTTGGGTGCTTTATCCGGGGGATGAAGACCATCCTGATAAGGCACTTGCTGATAAGTATTTGCCTAAAGGAGCCGGAGCTGTCGCTGTTTTTGGGATTGAGGGAGGCAGGGAGGCCGGTGCCAAGCTGATCAACAGCCTGGAACTGTGGGCGCATGTAGCCAATGTCGGTGATGCCAAAAGCCTCATCATCCATCCTGCCAGCACCACTCACCAGCAGCTTGACTCAGAAGGCCTTAAGTCAGCAGGGGTGCCGGAGGATCTGATCCGCATTTCTGTGGGCATAGAAAATGCCGAAGATCTGATCGAGGACCTGGAGCAGGCAATTGAAGCTGCAACGGGAAGCCATTCACTGGCTGGGAAGGTATAAACATCAGCAATCAGCAGGTAATTTTTTAGTATTAAACTTTGTTGTTGACACCCTTTTTCATCCATGATACGATAGCACTCGTAATTCAAAAATGGCTAATGAATGAAAATGAACTTCATATATGATAGCTCTTATCAAGAGAGGTGGAGGGATGTGCCCGATGAAGCCCGGCAACCGTCAATATTTATTGAAATGGTGCCAATTCACACAAAGCTTTTAAAGCTTTGGCAGATGAGAGAAAGGTAATTCCATCATGCCTTTCTGCTCACATGCAGAAAGGCATTTTTATTTTTACAGAAAAAGTCTCCTGTCTTGAAGCCATGGAATAATCTTGCCCTGGTTTCAGGAAACTACTTTTAAGAGGATTGGCAGGATGTTATATCTCTGTAAAGCCATTTGTCTAATTGGATATAAAAAGAGGTGAATACGGCAATTGATTTCAATAAAAGATGTTAAAAAGATATATTCGTCAAAAAAGGGTCCAGTCAAAGCTGTTGATGATGTCAACCTTGAAATCAGGGAAGGTGAAATCTTCGGAGTGATCGGATACAGCGGTGCAGGGAAAAGCACCTTGATCCGGATGCTGAACGGACTTGAGCTTCCCTCAGAGGGAACGGTCACGGTCGCCGGCAGGGAGATCTCAAAAATCAGAGGTGCGGAGCTGCGCAAAGCGCGCCAGGAAATCAGCATGATTTTCCAGCACTTTAACCTTCTCTGGTCCAGGTCCGTCAGGGACAATATTGCATTTCCGCTTGAAATTGCGGGAGTGCCGCGCCAGGAAAGAGAAAAAAGAGTAACCGAGCTCATCAAGCTGGTCGGCCTCGACGGCCGTGAGGATGCATATCCTTCACAGCTGAGCGGCGGGCAGAAACAGCGCGTCGGGATCGCCAGGGCACTTGCCAATAACCCGAAGGTGCTTCTGTGCGATGAGGCAACCTCGGCGCTTGATCCTCAGACAACGGATTCCATTCTGGACCTGCTTGTGGACATCAACAGCCGCCTTGGACTGACCATAGTACTTATCACCCACGAAATGCATGTGATCAGGAAGATCTGCCACCGGGTCGCTGTCATGGAAGGCGGAAAGGCCGTGGAAATCGGCCCTGTCCTTGAAGTGTTTAAAAACCCGCGCGAGCAGATCACAAAGAGATTTGTCCAGCAGGTCACAGAACCCGAGGAAACAAAAGAGACTGCAGAGGCCTTGCTTGGATTGTATCCGCACGGAAAAGTCGTACAGCTGTCCTTTGTCGGGGAATCGGCTGAACAGCCGCTCATCACGAATCTGATCCGTTCCTTTGAATTGACCGTGAATATCCTTCAAGGGAAAATATCGCAGACACAAAACGGCTCTTATGGAACATTGTTCATCCATCTTGATGGGCAGGCTGGCGAAATTGCCAAAGCGATTGAATATATCCATGCACAGCAAGTTGGCGTGGAGGTGATTTCGAATGCTTAATGAATTTTTCCCAAATGTTAACTGGGATAAGATGTGGGAAGCGACAAATGAAACGCTCTATATGACAGGCATCTCCGTTGTGGTCACGTTTATACTGGGAATCGTGCTCGGCCTGCTGCTTTTCCTTACTTCAAGGGGGAACATCTGGCAAAATGCACTCATCAATAAAATTATTGCGGCGTTTGTCAATGTATTCAGGTCCATCCCGTTCATCATCTTAATCGTATTGCTGATCCCGTTCACAAAATTTCTTGTGGGCAGCATGATCGGAGAAAACGCAGCATTGCCTGCCCTGATCATCGGCGCAGCACCATTTTATGCCCGTATGGTTGAAATTGCTTTGCGGGAAATCGATAAAGGCGTCATTGAAGCAGCCAAGTCGATGGGTGCCAGAACGAGCACAATCATCTTTAAGGTGCTCCTGCCTGAATCCATGCCGGCTCTTGTATCCGGCATTACCGTTACAGCCATTTCGCTTGTGGGCTTTACTGCAATGGCCGGAGTCATTGGTGCAGGGGGGCTTGGGAACCTTGCTTATCTGGAAGGCTTCCAGCGGAACCGCTTTGATGTAACCCTGATGGCGACGATCGTCATCCTGCTGATTGTGTTTATCATCCAAGTCATTGGAGACATTATAACTTCTAAACTAGACAAACGATAAAAGGAGACTTAACTAATGAAAAAATGGTTATCACTTGTATTGGCACTTGCCGTAGCGCTCGTCATTTCAGCATGCGGAACATCAGAAGAAAATGCTGACGGAGGAAACGCGGACAGCGGGAAAGAAGAAACATCCAAACTGGTTGTGGGAGCTTCCAATGTCCCGCACGCTGAAATTCTTGAAGAAGCAAAGCCGCTTTTGGAAGAAAAGGGAGTAGAACTTGAGGTCGTAACATTCCAGGATTATATCCTGCCTAACCAGGCACTGAATTCCGGCGAGCTTGACGCAAACTATTTCCAGCACATCCCGTATCTTGAAGCGCAAATTGAAGAAAATGATTATGATTTTGTTAATGCAGGCGGAATCCACATTGAGCCTATCGGTGTGTATTCAAAGAAATACAAGAGCCTTGATGAGCTTCCGGACGGTGCGAAAGTTCTGATGAGCAACTCAGTTGCTGACCACGGGCGTATCCTGACTATGCTTGAAAAAGAAGGCCTTATCACTCTTAAAGAAGGCGTAGACAAAATCAAGGCTACAATCGACGATATTGAAACAAATGAGAAAAACCTTGAGTTTGATACAGAATATGAAGCTTCACTCCTTCCGCAGATCTACAACAACGATGAAGGCGATGCAGTTCTGATCAACTCTAACTACGCTATTGATGCAGGCTTGAACCCAATTGAAGATTCCATTGCAATCGAAGACAAGGAATCTCCGTATGTGAACGTAATCGCTGTTAAGAGCGGCGATGAAGATAAAGAAGCGGTTAAGGCGCTTGTTGAAGTGCTCCACTCTAAAGAAATCCAGGATTTCATCCTTGAAAAATATGAAGGTGCAGTTGTTCCTGTATCTGAGTAATAAAAGAAAAAGGCAGCCGCTGAAAATGCAGGCTGCCTTTTCTTATGCCAAAAAACAGTACATGCTGATCCATATTGAGCCCGCATAGCATTTCTGAAAATAAAACATACTAACGGTGTTAAAGATTTCAGGAATGGAGTGGACACGAATGGAGCATTCATACGAACCGTCAAATTCAATCGAAGCAGCTCTTCATGACTATAAAATGGGCCTTGGCACATTTACACAAAAAATGCCGGATCTGGCCAGGCATTATAATGCATTCACAGAGGCATGCTTTAAAGAAGGAAGCCTCTCCCAAAAGCAAAAGCAGCTGATTGCCCTTGGAATCAGCCTGTATTCTCAGGATGAATACTGCATTATCTATCATGTGAAAGGCTGCCTTGACCAGGGGGCAAGTGAGGAAGAAGTGCTTGAAGCAGTCGGCGTAACAGCGGCTTTTGGCGGCGGCGCAGCAATGAGCCAGGCAGTCACCCTTGTGCAGGAAGCGATGGATGAATTGAATCAGGGGCAGATGAAGCAATAAAAGCAGATCTATTTGATAAAGCAGTCCTGTCTGAAGCAGGGCTGCTTCCTTTTTGCCTGCTGTATGGGCTTTTGGAAGAGAGACAACCTTTATATGGAAGAATTCAGCCGGAATTGTAAGGATGGCGGAGATGAGGTCCCTTCAAGAGGGGATACCTTAATGAATTATACAAAATGAGGTTTTTTCCTGTTTGAGCGTGGTATATGAGGAGTGTTACGATATTCCATGAGTAAAATAAATCGCGGAAGCGACAAAATCGAAAGGATTGATTTACTATCAGTCAGCTGGACTTGAATTACACAAGTGAAATGGAAAAAGCGATGCACAGTGCCCACGGTGTCGGCTATGAGGTCTACAGCCGAAAACATGATGTACGGATGAGCGTAGAAAAAAGGCGCGAGCAGGACTATCTGAAAAGCCAGCGTATGGTAGCGGATCTGGAAAGAAAAGTACATTCTTAAGAATTATATATAATAAGGAAGAAAACCAGTTGAAACCAGTGTGATCCCGCACTGGTTTTTCTTTTAGGATAAAGCGGAACAGGAACAGTAGGAGCCCGGACTATACTTATGTTAAACTGTAGGGACTGCACCAGAATTCATGTACATTGAAAGCCTCTCTGCAGGGAAAAATAGTTTGGACATGCCTGGATTTCCAGTTTTCGATCCAGGGAAGCGGAAAGGGTTTAGCCAATAAAAGTTCTTACCAGATAATTAATACTATCTGCGTGTTGTTAAAGAGTTGCTAACACTTTCTATTTGTTATAAGATTGTAATGAGAATAAAATGAGAATAGAGATTTGCGGCTCTTGCCGGTATATACAAATCTTTTTTATTGACGGAGGTATAATGATGGCTGGATCTACACTTAAAATTAATGATCTTCATGTTTCTATTGAGGACAAAGAAATTCTTAAAGGGGTCAATCTTGAAGTGAAAGGCGGAGAAATCCACGCGATTATGGGTCCTAACGGAACCGGTAAATCAACCCTTTCATCTGCAATCATGGGACATCCTAAATATGAGGTAACCTCAGGAAGCATTGAATTGGATAATGAAGATGTACTTGAGATGGAAGTGGATGAGCGTGCACGTGCAGGTCTGTTCCTTGCGATGCAGTATCCAAGTGAAATCAGCGGAGTTACAAATGCGGACTTCCTGCGTTCTGCAATCAACAGCCGCATGGAAGAAGGCAATGAAATTTCATTGATGAAATTCATCCGCAAAATGGACAGCAAGATGGACTTCCTTGAAATGGACCAGGATATGGCACAGCGCTATCTGAATGAAGGCTTCTCCGGAGGCGAGAAAAAGCGCAACGAAATCCTGCAGCTGATGATGATCGAACCGAAAATCGCCATCCTTGATGAGATCGATTCCGGGTTGGATATTGATGCCCTGAAGGTTGTTTCCAAAGGGATCAATGAAATGCGCGGCGAAGACTTCGGCTGCCTGATCATCACTCACTATCAGCGCCTTCTTAACTATATCACTCCTGACCATGTGCATGTCATGATGCAGGGCCGCATCGTTAAATCAGGCGGGCCTGAGCTGGCACAGCGCCTTGAGGCTGAAGGTTATGACTGGATCAAGAAAGAACTTGGCATTGAAGACGAAACCGTAGGGCAAGAAGCGTAAGCGTTAGGGGGATCACGATGACTATTGAAACGAAATTGCCGTTTGACAAAGAGTATATCAGCTCTTTTTCAAAAGAAATGGGTGAACCGGCCTGGCTGACAGACTTGCGTGTAAAAGCTCTTGCTGACGCTGAGACGCTGCCAATGCCGCGACCTGATAAAACAAAGATCGATAAATGGAACTTCACACAGTTTGAAAAGCATATAGTAGAAAGCGAAGATTTTGGCTCACTTGACAATCTTCCGGAAGAAGCTAAATCCTTGATTGACCTGGATAAAGAGAGCAAGAACCTTTATATCCAGCGCAATAACCGCCCGACACATCTTTCCCTTTCGAAAGAACTGCAGGACCAGGGAGTCATTTTTGCGGATATCTTCACAGCTGCACGCGAATACGGCGACCTTCTGCAGAAGTATTTCATGAAGGATGGCGTTAAGGTGGATGAACACCGCCTGACAGCACTTCATGCAGCACTTCTGAACGGCGGGGCATTCTTATATGTGCCGCGCAATGTTGAGATATCTGAGCCAATCCAGGCGATCTATCTGCATGATGACAAAGAAGCCAATGTCTTCAACCATGTACTGATCGTAGCTGAAGATAACAGCAGTGTTACTTATGTTGAAACATACCTTTCAACAATCGATTCAGCAGACGGAATTTTCAATATCGTCACTGAAGTGCTTGCAGGCACAAACAGCAGGGTGCAGTACGGGACAGTTGATAACCTTGCAAAAGGGATCACTACGTATGTTAACCGCCGCGGCAGGGCGGAACGGGATTCCCGCATTGAATGGGCTCTCGGACTCATGAATGATGGAAAAACAATTTCCGAAAACGTAACGAACCTGATTGGCGACGGTTCTGTCGGCGATACGAAGACCGTTGTCGTCGGACGCGGGGAGCAAAAGCAGAACTTCACGACAAGTGTCGTCCATTTCGGTAAAAATACAGAAGGCTATATCCTGAAGCATGGTGTTATGAAAGAAAGTGCCTCTTCTATCTTCAACGGCATCGGCAAGATTGAACATGGTGCAACGAAGTCGAATGCAGAGCAGGAGTCCCGCGTTCTGATGCTGAGCGAAAAGGCGCGCGGAGACGCAAATCCGATCCTTCTCATCGATGAGGATGATGTAACGGCAGGCCACGCAGCATCTGTCGGCCGTGTGGATCCAACGCAGCTGTACTACCTGATGAGCCGGGGGATTCCGCAGACAGAGGCAGAGCGCCTTGTCATCCACGGATTCCTTGCTCCGGTCGTGAAAGAACTTCCGATCGAAGGAGTCAAAAAGCAGCTTGTTGATGTGATTGAAAGGAAAGTTAAGTAATGGATTTCAAGGATATCCGTGAACATTTCCCTATTCTGAACCAGGAAGTCAACGGAAGGCCTTTGGTTTACCTTGACAGCGCCGCAACTTCCCAGAAGCCCGTACAGGTCATCGAGGCGCTGGACCAGTATTACCGCGGGTATAACTCCAATGTTCACCGCGGGGTGCATACCCTCGGTACAAAAGCGACGGATGCGTATGAAGGTGCAAGGGAAAAGGCCAGGAAATTCATAAATGCCCGTTCGATTGAGGAAGTGATCTTCACGAGCGGGACAACAAGCGCATTGAATATGGTCGCTTCAAGCTATGGAGGAGACAATCTTTCCGAAGGTGATGAAATTGTCATCTCCTATATGGAGCACCACAGCAATATCATTCCGTGGCAGCAGGCAGCCAAAAGAGCCGGAGCGGTGCTGAAATATGTCCCACTTCAGGAGGACGGCACCATTTCACTGGAGGATGTCCGCAAGACGGTTACAAGCAATACGAAAATTGTCAGCATTATGATGGTGTCTAATGTTCTTGGCGTCATGAATCCGATCAAGGACATCGCGAGGATTGCCCATGAGAATGGAGCAATTATGGTGGTGGACGGTGCACAGGCAGCGCCTCATATGAAGGTGGATGTCCAGGATTTAGACTGCGACTTCCTTGCTTTTTCAGGACATAAGATGTGCGGCCCTACCGGGATCGGTGTCTTATACGGCAAAAAGCAGCTTCTTGAAAACATGGAGCCTGTCCTCTTCGGCGGAGAGATGATCGACTTTGTTGATCTCTATGACTCTACCTGGAAGGAGCTTCCCTGGAAGTTCGAGGCCGGCACCCCGATTATCGCGGGAGCCATCGGCCTTGGAGCAGCAATCGATTTCCTTCAGGAAGTCGGCCTTGAAAACATTGAAGCCCATGAGCATAAGCTTGCCGCCTACGCCATGGAAAAAATGTCATCAGTTGAAGGCATGACCATCTATGGACCGAAGGATGCCGGCGAGAGAGCCGGACTTGTGACCTTCAATCTTGATGATGTCCATCCGCATGATGTGGCGACTGTCCTTGATGCTGAAGGAATTGCGGTGAGGGCAGGCCATCACTGTGCACAGCCGCTGATGAAATGGCTCAAGGCTTCGGCAACGGCAAGGGCCAGTTTCTACCTGTACAACACGGAAGATGATATTGATAAGCTTGTTGAAGGACTTGTTAAAACAAAGGAGTATTTCAGCGATGTCTTTTAATAATTTAGATACCCTGTACAGGCAAGTCATTATGGATCATTACAAAAACCCCCGCAATAAAGGGGTTCTTGAAGAAGATAACAGCTTGACGATCAATATGAACAATCCAACCTGCGGAGACAGGATCCAGCTGACGCTTAAGGTTGAGGATGGGAAGGTGGCGGACGCCAGATTTGATGGTGAAGGCTGCTCCATCTCAATGTCTTCAGCATCTATGATGACCCAGGCTGTCAAGGGCCAGAAAGTTGAAGATGCCTTAAAGCTCTCAAAGATCTTTTCAGATATGATGCAGGGCAAAGAGTATGATGAAGACTTGGATTTGGGTGATATTGAAGCACTCCAGGGCGTTTCAAAGTTCCCGGCCCGCATCAAATGTGCGACTCTTTCCTGGAAGGCCATGGAAAAGGGCCTGAAGGAAGAAGAACAACAATAAACGGCAAGACAGGGCTATAAGGCCCTGTCTGCCCTGAATGGAGGAAAACGACGATGGCAAAAAAGATGCCTGAAATCGGTGATTATAAATACGGTTTTGCCGATAAAGACGTTTCCATTTTCCGCTCAAAACGTGGTTTGACGAAGGAAATTGTAGAGGAAATTTCAAAGCTGAAAGAAGAGCCTCAGTGGATGCTTGACTTCCGTTTAAAATCTCTTGAACATTTCTACAACATGCCAATGCCTCAATGGGGCGGAGATTTAGCGTCATTAAACTTTGATGAAATCACTTATTATGTAAAGCCTTCTGAAAAGACAGAACGCTCATGGGACGAAGTGCCGGAAGAAATCAAGCAGACGTTTGACAAGCTTGGCATCCCGGAAGCGGAGCAGAAGTACCTTGCAGGTGTTTCTGCGCAGTACGAGTCAGAGGTTGTTTACCATAATATGCAGGAAGATCTTGAAGCAAAAGGAATCGTATTCAAGGATACAGATTCTGCTTTAAGGGAAAACGAAGATATTTTCCGCGAGCACTGGGCGAAGGTAATCCCTCCGACCGACAATAAGTTTGCGGCTCTGAACTCTGCTGTGTGGTCAGGCGGTTCCTTCATCTACGTGCCAAAAGGCATAAAGGTGGATACTCCGCTTCAGGCTTACTTCCGCATCAATTCAGAGAATATGGGGCAGTTTGAGCGCACGCTCATCATCGTGGATGAAGGCGCCCATGTACACTATGTTGAAGGATGTACAGCTCCAGTCTATACAACGAACTCCCTTCACAGTGCAGTTGTAGAAATCATCATTAAAAAGGATGCCTACTGCCGCTATACAACAATCCAGAACTGGGCTAACAATGTATACAACCTTGTAACAAAGAGGGCTGTATGTGAAGCCAATGCGACAATGGAATGGATTGACGGAAATATCGGCTCCAAGCTGACAATGAAATATCCGGCTGTTATCCTGAAAGGAGAAGGCGCCCGCGGCATGACCCTTTCCATCGCACTTGCAGGGAAAGGCCAGCACCAGGACGCAGGGGCAAAAATGATCCACCTTGCTCCAAATACTTCTTCTACAATCGTATCAAAATCAATCTCTAAGCAGGGCGGTAAAGTAACATACCGCGGAATCGTGCACTTCGGCCGCAAAGCGGAAGGCGCTCGTGCAAATATTGAGTGCGATACATTGATCATGGATAATCAGTCTACTTCTGATACAATCCCATACAATGAAATCCTGAATGATAACATTTCGCTTGAACACGAAGCGAAGGTATCTAAGGTTTCGGAAGAGCAGCTGTTCTACCTGATGAGCCGCGGCATCTCCGAAGAAGAAGCGACAGAAATGATTGTAATGGGCTTCATCGAGCCATTTACAAAAGAGCTTCCAATGGAATATGCAGTTGAAATGAACCGTCTGATCAAGTTCGAGATGGAAGGTTCCATCGGCTGATCAAGCTTGAGCCCATCCGGGAATTTTACCGGATGGGTTTTTTGTTGTATAGAAATATAAAAATTGTAAGTCTTGTGGATTATTATCAATTCTTGATCAACGTCCAGCAGCTGCGCCGAGGTCACAAGCCAAACCTCCCCAAAAAGCAAAGAACGCCTTTCCGGGAGGTTCGTCTTGAGGCCCCCAGGAAGGGGATCATGCAGACGCTGCCACAGGACGTGGCGTTCTTAGTCTGCGTTCCTTATGGGGTGACCAAGGCGCTTGCGCTTTTGTTCCTCTTTTAAAGGCACCTTGAAAGCGGCCTGACGGGTGTTCTTGTATAATAGAGGCAGGAGTGCTTCGTGGTTTTTCCAGAGGTGAAAAAGGGAAAATAGAACGTTACATAGAGAACAGGAAGGAGGCTGCAGCATGATCAATATAGGACTCACAGGCTGGGGTGACCATGACAGCCTGGATAAAAAGGGCATATCCCCGCGTGATAAGCTGAAGGAATATGCAGCATATTTCCCTATTGTAGAGGTGGATGCTTCTTTTTATGCTGTCCAGCCTCTGAGGAATGCACTTAAGTGGACAGAAGAAACGCCTGAAGGCTTTGAATTCATCATTAAGGCCTATCAGGGTATGACTGGCCATCAGCGGGGAGAAATCCCTTTTGACAGCAAGGAAGAGATGTTTACAGCGTTTAAGGATTCCCTGCAGCCTTATATCGCCAAGGATAAGCTCGGCATGGCGCTTTTTCAGTTTCCGCCATGGTTTGACTGCCGAAGGGAAAATGTTGATTATCTGCGCTGGTGCAAGGAGCAGATGAAGGATATCCCTTGTGCGCTGGAATTTCGCAATCAAACATGGTTCTATCCGGGAATGAAGGACAAGACCTTAAGGTTCATGGAGCAGGAAGGATGGATTCACAGTATTTGCGATGAGCCCCAGTCAGGCGAGGGATCTGTCCCAACAGTTCTGGAAAGTACCCATCCGGAAAAGGTGCTGGTCCGTTTCCACGGAAGGAATGTGCATGGCTGGCAGAAAAAGAACGCGGAGAACTGGCGGGAAGTGAGATACCTCTACCGCTATAACGAGGAGGAGCTTTCCAGCTGGGCTCCGGCGCTCAGGGAACTGGAAAAAAGCACAAAGAAGGTATATGCTGTCTTTAATAATAACTCAGGCGGGGATGCGGCAGATAATGCCCTCCAGCTGGTCGATATGATGGGAATTGAGTATACAGGCCTGGCTCCCCGGCAGCTTGATCTGTTCTAAAATGAGGAAGACTCTGCCTCCCCATTGTAAGCGGTCTGCTGGCCGGTCTGCATAGCCTGATGGGAAAAGGAAAGAAGGTTTCATGTTTGAAAGAAGTTATCCATATTTACCATACAAATGATCTGCACAGCCATTTTAGCCGCTGGCCGAGGATTCACCGGCTTCTGACAGAAAGACGCAAATGGCATGAGGGGGCAGGAGAAGATTTCTTCTATTTCGATATCGGCGACCATGCCGACCGCTGGCACCCGCTTACTGAGGCTACTGGCGGGAAGTGCAATACAGAGCTGCTTAATGAGGCAGGCTGCACTGCTGGTGCCATCGGCAATAATGAAGGAATTACCCTTCCTTTTGGCTCTCTGGACACACTCTATGAGAAAGCGGCTTTTGATGTCATCACAGCCAACCTTTTTTACAAAGATGGAAAGAGGCCCGGCTGGGTCAAGCCATACGCAATTTATGAGACTGTAAGCGGATTAAGGGTGGCTGCTGTCGGTGTAACAGCAAACTATCAACATTTCTATGATCTGCTCGGATGGAAGCTGACAGACCCCTTCAAAGAGATTAGGAAGGTGCTTCCAGAGGTAAGGGAACAGGCGGATATCATCGTCATGCTGTCACATCTTGGCATCCATGATGATGAAAGGCTGGCGGCTGAATTTCCGGAAGCCGATGTAATTCTTGGCGGCCATACCCATCATATCCTGCATGAAGGGAAAATGGTTGAAGGCTCCTTGCTGGCAGCAGCCGGTAAGCACGGGTTTTATGCCGGGCATGTCATGCTGGAAATAGACACCACGGAAACGAATACAGTCATCAGCAAAAAGGCTCAGCTGTATGACACAAATGAACTGCCCCCGGCCGTTAATGAGAAACAAATCATTGAGGAGCTCTACCACAAGGGAAAAAGCCTGCTTGATGTACCGGCAGCCTCTTTGCCTAATGGCGGCATTGGCAAAAACCAGCTTGCCGGTCTCCTGTGTGATGCACTGATGGAAAAGTGCGGGGCGGATGCAGCCCTCCTTAACGAAGGCTTGATCCTCGAGGGACTGGAAAAGAATGAGGCAACGCTGTATGATCTCCACAGAATCTGCCCTCATCCGATCAATCCATGTAAAGTGATGCTGACCGGGGCCGAGCTGAAGGGAGTGCTTATTCATGCCAATAGTGATGAGTGGGAGCATTTGCAGGTCAAAGGCCTTGGTTTCCGCGGAACCCTCATGGGAAAAATGATCAGCGCCGGGATAGAAATGGATTCTTCCGGAAATATGCAGATAGGCGGTCAGGCGCTCGACAGTGAGAAAAGCTATTCCCTCGCCATCCCGGACATGTTCACATTCGGCCCCTTTTTTCCTGAGATCCGCAGGGCTGCCGGCAAGGAATATTTCTTCCCCGATTTCCTGCGGCACCTGCTGGAATGGAAGCTGCAGCAGCATCAATAATGTGTTTTGGCACCTTTTCCTTTTGCTTACATAATCTGTTTATGAAGCGAAAGGAGTGGATACTTTTGATGGAACTGTCGCCTGTCATCATTGACGGCCATACCTTTTTAAGCGTATCCGTTCAGCTGCCGAAAACGACCCTGCTCGCAGTTTCGAGCGAAAAGGGCTATATTATGTGCGGAGCGCTGGACGTCGCCCTGCTCAATGAAAAGCTGAAGGACCGGAAAGTGATTGCCGGAAGGGCTGTTGGTGTCCGCACGATTGAGCAGCTCCTCGGAGCACCGTTGGAGTCGGTCACCTTTGAGGCTGAAGAACTTGGAATCCATAAAGGCATGATCGGCAGGGACGCCCTGCTGAAAATGCTGTAGAGAGCCAGCCGCAGCAGGCGGCTCTTTTTTTGCCTCAAAGGAGCAATTCATTCTGAATAGAAGCCTAAAGAAATTACCTTGTGCAAAGATTACCATTATCAGTCGTATTTTGTAGAATTTTCTACTATAATGTGGATAGGATGAAGGACGTAAAATGAGACAGAAATGATTGGAGCTTTTATATGAGATTAGTAGCTACCTCATCAGTACATCCGGGGGCCATTCTTGCAAAAGCGGTTTTAAGCGATAAGGGTGTTGTGCTTGTCAGCGACGGAGTGGAGCTTTCGGAGAAGCTGCTTGCCAGGCTCGGGGACCTTGGTGTCACATATATATATATAAAGGACCCGAGAACGGACGATATAGAATCCGGCAGCTCGATCGATGCGGCGATGAAAAGGAAAGCGGTTTCTACCATTGAAGAAACTTTCACCCAGATCAAGAAAGGGGACAAGCTGTCAGACTCGATCATTATTGAAAAATCGTCGAAAAGCTTTAAACAGATCATCAGGGATCTAGTGCAGCAGATTAATGATAATAAAGATCTGTTTGGCCTATTGGCGGACGTATGTACATATGACAGTTATATTTTCTCCCATTCGCTGAATGTGACGCTCTATTCCCTCGCGATCGGCATAGAGCTGAAGCTAAAGCCGCAGGAGCTGGATATGCTGGGGATCGGGGCTATTCTCCATGATGTCGGCAAAATGAAGGTGCCAACTGAAATTCTCTTCAAGACAGGAAAGCTGACAGAAGACGAATTCACAGAAATACAAAAACATGCAGAAGCCGGCTTTGACATATTGCGCAAAGTACATACATTGCCTCTGCTAGCTGCCCACTGTGCATATCAGCATCATGAGCGGCTGAACGGAAGCGG
Organism: Bacillus infantis; assembly: GCF_050107595.1. Taxonomy (GTDB): domain Bacteria; phylum Bacillota; class Bacilli; order Bacillales; family Cytobacillaceae; genus Bacillus_AB; species Bacillus_AB infantis_C. The sequence goes on along the minus strand of NZ_JBNILH010000004.1, from coordinate 79,378 downwards.
CTACCCAAGGAGGCTGGTGGAAGATGAAATCCATCTGTTTGCCAAAATCATTGCCGTCGCTGATGTATTCGATGCCGTCACCTCCAACCGTGTTTACAGGGGGGCCATGCTGCCGCATGAGGGGCTCGAAATATTGTATGCAGGCTCAGGTAAACAATTTGATACAGCTGTGGTAGAAGCTTTCCGGCGCTCTGTAGCTGTCTATCCGGCCGGGATGATGATCCATTTGAATGACGGCAGGTCAGGAGTGGTGGTCCGCCAGAATAAAGGGGTGTCAGACAGGCCAGTCGTCCGTATCCTTGAAAAAGAGGGCCTTCCGGTTGAACCATTCGATCTCGATCTGGCAGAAGAGCTTACCGTGATTGTCACCGGCTGTGAAATGCGGATGCCGGAAACAGCAAATAAAATCTAACTTTTTCTGCTAGTTCCCCCCTTTGCAGCATACATATAGCTTGTAAAGGGGGGGATTTGCTTTGGCTAAAATCGGCGGCCGGCTCCCAAGGAAAGGCCCGCTTCCTTTCCGATATGTTTTTCTGCTGACTTTTGTGTTTTTTATGTTCTCGACCGCAGCCGGAATATGGATCATCAATAAAGGGCTTGAGCCTACCCTGATGAGCTACGCTGACTCTCAGACGAGGAAAATCGCATCACTGGTCATTAACAATGCCATCAACAAAAAAATCACGAATGTAATGGACCTTGAGGAGATGTTTGTTAAAAGCGGCGATGGTTCTGTCATAACCATCAATACCGAGAAGCTAAACCGTGTGAAGGCAGAAGTGACGGAGATGGTTCAGGACAATATCAAAAAAGCTGAACAGGGCGATCTTTCAGCCCTGGAATCATTCACAGACATAGAGATTGAAACAAAAGGATCCAAAAAGCAGGATGGGATCATCTATTATGTGCCATTGGGCCAGGCAACCAATAACGCCCTCTTGGGGAATCTCGGTCCCCGAATCCCGGTGAAATTCAATTCAGTGGGATCTGTTACATCAAATGTAATCAGAAAAAGTGAAGACCATGGAATCAATAATGTATTGGTGGAAGTGTTTGTCCGCCTGGATGTCCAGGTCCAGATCATCATACCTTTTGCTACAAAAGTTATACATGTGCAGGAGGATGTACCTGTGGCCATGGGAGTCATTCCGGGAGATGTGCCCCAATTCTATAACGGGGGCGGCGGTGATTCTGCCCCTTCCATTGAGCTGCCTGCTAATTAATGGATTTGCTAAAAAGAAGGGTGCCTGTTATAGTATTATAGAAATTAATATGACCTTATCATATCCGGTGGGGTAGAGGTGCAAAATTCAAGAGTAAGATGTGCGAGGATGACAACGTTGACCGCATCAGAAAGGGAATTTTTGCCGAAGCAATTGACATGTGTCCGCATTCCATTGCTGGGGCTGCTTTGAAGAAGGGCAGCACTGTCATTATAAAGGCAAACCAGGATTATGCTGGATAAGCCTTATAATGGGGAGCTACAGATCGTGATGGAGAAACCTATTACTTAGAAAGAGTAATGATGGATTTTCTATCATTGCTCTTTTTTATTGTCTTCAGCTGGACATCAGCTGAAACGGCATCTTCGTCTGGAAGTTCCCCCCTGTCATCATACAAGGAGGAGGAGAGAAATTGGCAAACACGATATTTTCACTGTTGCCGCCGCTTGTGGCCATTTTAATGGTCGTTTTGACAAGAAGGGTATTATTATCTTTAGGAGTCGGGATCATAACCGCTGCCTTCCTGCTTGCCGACTTTGGCATCGGGAAAACACTGAACATCATCTGGGAGGCCGTCAAAGGAATTTTTGCTGCTGATGGCGCACTGAATACCTGGAATGTATATATTATTCTGTTTCTCCTGGTTCTTGGTATCATTACCGCTTTTATCAATATTTCGGGAGGAAGCCGCGCGTTCGGGGAATGGGCGATGAAACGGGTGAAAACCCGGGCTGGCGCCCAGCTTGTCGGTGCAGTGCTTGGCATCATTATTTTCATAGATGATTATTTCAATGCGCTTGCTGTCGGCCAAATCTCACGGCCGATAACGGACCGCCATAAAGTTTCAAGGGCAAAGCTTGCGTATCTGATCGATTCTACATCTGCTCCGGTGTGTGTTGTTTCCCCTGTTTCGAGCTGGGGTGCCTATATCATTGCCCTTATCGGGACAATTCTTGCCGGTCATGGGGTCACAGAGTACTCGGCATTCTCAGCTTTCATGCAGATGGTGCCGATGAACCTGTATGTATGGACTGCTCTTGCCATGGTATTTATTGTGGCATTCAGAAATATTCAAATCGGGCCGATGAAAGCCCATGAAGAGCGGGCTGTAAAAGAAGGACTGGTTCTGGATCCTGATAAGCCTGCCCCTGGAGAGCTGAAGGATGACCTTCCAACAAGTACAACCGGGTCCGTCGGCGATCTTGTCTGGCCGATCATTGCATTGATCATTGGAACCGTCGGAGCAATGATCTGGACTGGATACACCGCAGTCGAGGGAAGTGCAACAATCCTGAAAATCTTCGAAAATACTGACGTAGCAAAATCCCTTATTATCGGGAGCCTGATCGGGCTTGCTCTAACACTGCTGCTGTTCCTTCGCCAGGCTGTCGTACTGAAGGGTGTAAGTGCAGGTGTATTCGGAAAAGGAATCTGGGAAGGAATTAAATCCATGCTTCCTGCCGTCTATATCCTGATCTTTGCCTGGGCGATCGTTGATCTGATCGGCCAGCTGGAAACCGGGACATATCTTGCAGGTGTTGTGGAAAACAGCAATATCAGCCTTTCCCTGCTGCCAATCATTTTGTTTGGGATTGCAGGGATCATGGCATTCAGTACTGGAACATCATGGGGCTCCTTCGGCATTCTGCTTCCGATTGCCGGCGATGTTGTGGCAGCTACCGATATTTCGCTCCTTCTGCCTGCAATGGCAGCCGTATTGGCCGGAGCGGTATTCGGAGACCATTGTTCTCCTATTTCAGATACAACCATCCTTTCATCCACAGGGGCAGGCTGCAATCATATCGACCATGTGCTGACACAGCTGCCGTATGCACTCATATCAGCGCTGATCGCGGCTGTGGGATACCTGGTGATCGGATTTACCGGAAGCACCATTTTTGCTTTGATTTCTGTGGCAGTTCTTTTAGCTGCCTTTGCCTTCATTGCGGGGCGCGGGCAGGGAACATCTGCTGAATTAACGGATTGATATTGAGAGGCATCCCTCAGAGGGCGCCTCTTTTTTAATTGCTTGAAAGAGTAATTTGAAGACCGGTTTATATGAAAAACGCCAGAATTTTATGGATAGTCTATCCGATGGGAGAATATTAGTATATTAAGGAGGTGGATGGGCATTAAGGGGCTTAGAAGTTATTATTTAAAAATAATAATTTTCAAAAAATAAAGCTTTGACAACATAGGAAATTGTGGCTATACTATGTTTAGATTATACTAAAAAATCAGAAAATATAAAAGTTTCCAACTCTTGAGACGTGCTTTTCAAAAAGAATTGGAAATGAAATGGGGGTAAATAGAATTATGGATAATCGTCCTCAATGGGGAACGAGAGCAGGTTTCATTCTGGCAGCTGTCGGATCAGCGATCGGGCTGGGGAATATATGGAGATTCCCTGCGGTAGCTTATGATAATGGAGGAGGAGCTTTCTTCTTTCCTTATCTGTTTGCACTTCTGACAGCAGGAATACCGATTCTCATCCTCGAATTTACACTGGGCCATAAGTACCGAGGCTCCGCTCCGCTTACGTATGCAAGGCTGAGCAAAAAGTACGAATGGATCGGCTGGTGGCAGGTAGCAGTATCCTTTGTCATCTCTACCTATTATGCGGTCATCATTGCATGGGCCATGTCTTTTGCAGGATTCTCCTTTAATCAGAATTGGGGAGATGACCCGAATGGCTTCTTTTTCGGAGAATATCTTAAGCTTTCAGATGCACCGGGATCAATCAGCACGATCGTCCCAGGCGTATTCTTCCCATTGATCCTTGTATGGCTCATTACTCTTGGCGTATTGTTTAAAGGCGTGAAAAAAGGGATAGAAGTAGCGAACAAAATCTTTATTCCAGCCCTTGTTATCTTATTTTTAATCATTGTTGTTCGCGCGCTGACTCTTGATGGAGCTGTCCAGGGGCTTGATGCCTTCTTCAAGCCGGATTGGAGCAAGATTGCAGATCCTGGAGTATGGGTGGCCGCATATGGCCAGATCTTCTTCAGCTTATCAATCGGATTTGCGATCATGATTACGTACTCCAGCTATCTTCCAAAGAAGACGGATCTGACAAACAGTGCATTCATCACTGGATTTGCAAATTCCGGGTTTGAGCTTCTCGCCGGGATCGGCGTCTTTGCTGCACTGGGCTTCATGGCTGCACAGCAAGGCGTGCCAATCAATGAGGTTGTTAGTTCAGGTGTGGGCCTTGCTTTCGTGGTATTCCCGCAGATCATTAGTGAATTCCCTGCTTTAAACGGACTGTTTGGCTTCTTCTTCTTCCTATGCCTGGTCCTTGCAGGTCTTACATCACTCATCTCAATCGTGGAAACTTTTGTTGCCGGTGTACAGGATAAGTTCAAAGTGTCCCGTACAAAAGCAGTATTATTTGGAGGCGGGGCTTCTGCCATCATTTCCGTATTGTTTGCGACAGACAGCGGCCTCTATTTCCTTGATGCAGCTGATTACTTCATCAACCAGTTCGGTGTAGCTCTTGCAGGCCTTGTAGAGGTTGTCGTGATTGCATGGGTGCTGAGGGAGCTGAAAAGCATCCAGTCGCATGCGGACAGCGTCTCAGATATCCTTCTGGGCGCGTGGTGGAGGATCTGCCTGACTGTTATTACACCGCTGATCCTTGGCTATATGATGATCCAGAACATCTACACTAATATCAAGGACAATTACGAGGGCTACCCGACAGGCTTTATCATCTATTCAGGATGGGCAGTCGCGGTCGGCGCCATTGTACTCGGATTCATCTTCATGGCATTCAAGTGGGATAAAGGCACCATTTCTGTCCCGGATAAGAAGGGGGTTTCTCAATAATGTCTGCTAGTGCAATAACAATGATGATCGTTGGGATGCTTATCATTTGGGGAGGACTTGCTGCAAGCATTTCCTTTGCAGTTTCAAAAGCAAAAAAGTCATGAAAGCAAAGGCTGCCGAATCTTTTCGGCAGCCTTTATTTATTATCCGGGGACAATGGTTCCGGCCCTTATTTCTTTTTCCGGGACTGAATCTTATCCTGCCTCTCCCACAGCCTTAGGTGCGGATAAGGATCGTAGGACCATTCCGTATACCCATTGTCTTTGTACATTCCGTAGTGAAGATGAGGCGGGAACTTCCCGGATGTTCCCGGCGGGCCATAGCCGGAGCTTCCTACACCCCCGATCAGCATGCCCGGTTCAACAATCTGCCCTGCTTTCAAATCCTTAGCAAAGCCGCTCAAATGAGCAAAATAATGATAGTTATTATTGATATCCCGGATGCCGATTCTCCAGCCGCCATACTTGTTCCAGCCCTTCATTTCTATAATGCCGTAGCTGGTGGCCCTCACGGGGACGCCGTAGTCGGCAAAAATATCTGTTCCTTCATGAATCCTCCTGCCTCCCCAGCCCCTTGCATCCCCCCAGGTATTTTTGTAGCTGTGATTGCTTCTGAAGGGAACGGGAAAGGCATGGCCGTCAAGGTCCAGCCGTCCGAAGTGTTTATAGATCTCAGCATGCCCGATGATGATCCCGACGGTTTTATCCCGTTTATAATAATCCCATAACCCAATTTTTATATTATCATGGTCAACTCCATAAGAAAGAAGAAAGTGGGCAAAAGCATAAATGACATCCTGGTCATCCTTCAATGAAGCTTTGCCATCACCATTGCCATCCACTCCCATGCCTCCGAAAAATTGGATGGAAGCAGGGTTATCATCCTCCAGATTGGGGTTTAAGAGGCCGGCCCACTCTTCCGGCTTAAAATAAATGCCTGTCAGTCCCTCAGCTTTCGGGAGGTCCCGGCGCGCCTTGCGGATGCTGCGCTCATACTGGTCGACAGCCGCCAGATAATACCATGGTACATTGGTGATGGCCTCTGTATTTCTGTATAATTGCATTCTTTTGCTGTAAATCTCCGCCAGATCCGGGCTTTCAGCCGCATCTGTCCTGGCCGGATAAAGGGAGAACAGCAGCAGAAGGGTCAAAAGTATGCGCATGGAAACCTTCCTTTCGGTCTTGTTTGCAGTTTAGTTTGTGAAAGAGAGCGGCATTTCATCTATATCAATTAATGGTAATGATGAGAGGAATGGCTTGTTCTGCCTTCTTCATTATGTTAAAGTGACATCATGAAGTCTAAATCAGTCCGGTTTTCTGGGGACAAGATTGAATGGATGGAGTGGGAATAGTGAGCCAAAAAGAAGAACATATCCGCAAGCCTGAATGGCTGAAAATAAAATTAAACACGAATGAAAATTACAATGGCCTCAAAAAAATGATGAGGGAAAAAAACCTTCATACCGTATGTGAGGAAGCGAAATGTCCGAATATTCATGAATGCTGGGCAGTCAGAAGAACGGCAACTTTCATGATCCTGGGTGGCGTATGCACACGTGCATGCCGTTTTTGTGCGGTTAAAACAGGACTTCCAAATGAGCTGGACTTACAGGAGCCGGAAAGAGTGGCAGACTCAGTTGCCCTGATGAACCTAAAGCATGCAGTTGTTACAGCCGTAGCAAGGGATGACCTGAAGGATGGAGGGGCAGCTGTATTCGCTGAAACTGTAAGGGCAATCCGCCGCAAGAGCCCGTTCACAAGCATCGAGGTGCTGCCTTCAGATATGGGCGGTGTTTATGAAAACCTTAAAATGCTGATGGATGCCCGTCCGGATATCCTGAACCATAATATTGAAACAGTTGAAAGGCTGACTCCAAGAGTCCGTGCACGTGCTACATATAAGCGCTCATTGGAATTCCTGAAGCGCGCCAAAGAAATGCAGCCGGATATTCCGACAAAGTCCAGCCTGATGATCGGCCTTGGCGAAACAAAAGAAGAAATTATTGCAACCATGGATGACCTTCGTGCCCATGATGTAGATATCATGACAATCGGCCAGTATCTGCAGCCTACCAAGAAGCACATAAAAGTCCAGAAATACTACCACCCTGATGAATTCCAGGAGCTGAAGGAAATTGCCATGAGCAAAGGCTTCAGCCATTGTGAGGCTGGCCCTCTTGTACGCTCTTCCTACCATGCCGATGAGCAGGTCAACGCTGCAGCGAAGCAGAAGCAGCTAATGGGCGAGGAGCAAAGCGTCCAGCAGGCTTAAAGCGGGAAAATGATTAGAGCATATGAAAAAGAGTTCAGCTCCTGCTGAACTCTTTTTAGTCATATCATTATTTCATTTGAGGGCTGCTGTCCTTTTTTGCTTTCGTTTTGTCCAAAGCCTCGCTAATATCGTCATGATCAGTATCGTCATTCATCTCACCCTGGGCTTCACCGTTTTCATTTTCGCCTGAGGACATTTTTCTGCCCTGCGGGGACTGAAGCATTTCTTTGATCGTTTCATTGATGGCATATTCCATGTTGCGGCTGTCTGCATCCATGGTCGCATAGTTTTCCACATTTTTGCGTAAGTTGGTATTGTCAGAAACGTATACATGGTACCAGCGCGGTATGACGGACATGGCCATTTTTTTCACCTGGTCTGCTGTCTCAGCCCGGTCCTTTGAATCTGTATCATATACGAGCAGGACCTCTTCATCCGTTACAAGAGCTGATACATCATCGACATTAGGGACATCTGTGCAATATTTGGCGATGATATCGGCAACCTGCTCCCGGTTGATGGCAGCGTAATGGTCATTGGAAGAGTTGTCTCCCGGGATCGGGCTTCTTTGGTGGCGGACATAGCCAAAGCTTTCGCTCATATTATTGCCGCGCCTGTAATTCTGGTTATACAATTCAGGCCGCTGATCATTCACATTGATCGTATGGCCGCTTTCCTCATACATTTCATCCTTGGAGGAAAAATTCTGGCAGGCAGCAAGAGCTGAAAGGCTGCAAAGGCCTGCTATTATGATGGACTTCTTCAATTAAAACACCCCCTCATTACTATCATGACCATGTGTATACTTTTTTTTCTTAGTAATTGATGGGGAATCAGTTATAATTTAAGTAGCAGGAAGACATGAGAGGTGATATACATGGTTTGCATCAATAATATCTGTTATGAGCTGATTGAAGAGAGAACAGATGGTTTTAATGAAGAGGCCTTCCGCGGAAGGTACAGCGAGATCCTGACAAAGTATGATTATATTGTGGGGGACTGGGGCTATGGGCAGCTTAGGCTCAGGGGCTTTTTTGACGACCAGAACCAGAAAGCCACTTTTGATACAAAGATAAGCACGCTGACTGAATATCTATACGAATATTGCAATTTTGGGTGCCCATACTTTGTTGTTAAAAAGATAAAAGCCTGACAAGAGCCGATGATCGGCTCTTGTTTTATCTTATTTTGACGTATATGGCGGCTCTTCATTTTTATCTGGATCATCATGGGTCGGATGGGCACCCTCCATCTGCCTTGGGAGATTTTGGTGGAGGGATTTGAACTCATAATTAAAGGCGCTGTAATAGCGCTGGCCCTCGCGCCATGGAGTGCTCTTATTCTCGACAGGCTCATCCTTCCCTCTCGGGGAGCCATAGGGACCTTCCGGAAGCGTCTCAGGCACAAGGAAATTACGCTGGGTTTCCACATTCGAAAAATCCGTATAAGTTTCTTTTTCTTTATCATCGCTCATTCTATCACCTCTTGCCTAGTATCTGCATTCCTTTATAAGATATAAGGAGCAAGTTGGCGATTAAAGGCACTAGACCATCTCATATAAGAAGGAGCGCAGTTCTTCCGCATCTTCTTCAGACAGTTTGAAGGCATATTCCAGGTATCCTTCTTCTTTCAGGTCATCAGGTCCAATGATGGCAAACCGGCTTCCCTGGATATCAAGAACGAGCTGCTTTCCATAATAGCGGGACGACTGGATAATGGCCAGGTCGAAGCGCTGATTTTCCCCCATAAAACTGACAAATCTCGTTTTCGTTTCTTCTAAATCATCGTATAAAAAAAATCTTTCGGACATCCTGCCGATTCCTCCTTGAGCTTTCTTATTATCCTTATCTTATCAGAAGGTGCCTCCTTGAAGTACTGTGATTTTATTCTATTTTGCCGCAATGAAAAAAAACGATTTGGAAAAATTATGGTACAATAGATTCAAGAAAAATGCCGACTCCTGAGAGGAATGAGACAAATGGTCCATAAAAGCAGACAAAAGCTCCGCAATTTCTTCAACTGGGGAAAAATTGTATTCCCGCTGTCCAGCATCCGTTATTATCCTCCCCAATTTATCCTGAGGGACCCGATCATCCAGGGTGTGAAGCGGGCATTCCGTAAAGGATCTGAGGTAGCTGTCGCGGTTTTTACAATTAAGAATCTTAGAGAGATTTCCGACCAGCTTGGACAAACCGGCTATTTTGCTTACATATCAAGCATCAAAAGGGAATTCTGCCTTACAATCCAGGCCGAATTGAAGGAAGAGGAGGTCATTCTCCTCCATGATCATTATAGCGATGGACTTACTTTATTCATTGAGGTTGGCCATGAGCGCTGCTGCATCTCAGAAATTGAGGGCATCATGAAGAAAATCCTCAGGGAATCAGAACGGAATCTTCTCCTGAGCCATCCGGCAGTCACCCCGCAAATTGAAACCGGATACATGTTTATTGAGAAAAAGCACTACTCTATAGAAGAAGCTGTGCTGAAGGCACATCAGCAGGCTCTTGCCATGGCGGAAAAAAGGGTGCAGTCCGATTTCAATGAAATGCTGTACAGCATGAGCAAAATCGTCGCCAAGAAAGAAATCCGCCTTCTCGCCCAGCCTATCCTTGATGTGGCTACAAAGGAAGTGAAGGCATGGGAGATGCTGACTCGCGGTCCGGAGGGGACCCAGCTTGAAAATCCGCTTCAGCTTTTTTCAGTCGCAAGGCAGACAGGCATGCTTTATGACCTTGAAATGATCGTGATGGAAAAGATAATTGAACAGATTGAAACGACCGGCTGCCAGCAGGATATTTTCATTAACTTCACCCCGATCACCCTGGGCAACCAGCTTTTTGTCAGGGATATAAAAAAGCTGCTTGCCAGGCATCAAGGAATCAGTCCGCGCCAGATGACAATCGAAGTGACTGAAAGGGATTCAATTGAAGGAATGGAGTATTTTATTTACAATATAAAGGTACTCAGGACTTTAGGATTCCGGATTGCCATCGATGATACAGGAGCAGGATATGCCAGCCTGAACTCCATTACGGAAATCATGCCGGATATCATCAAGATTGACCGTTCTGTTATTCAGAATATCGACAAAAATAAGGTGAAGGAATCCATGCTTAAAGGTCTGCTCCTGGTGGCAAAAGAAACCGGCTCCCTGGTGGTGGCAGAAGGCATTGAAAGTGAAGAGGAGGCGATTGTCCTCTTCCGCAATAAAGTGGACCTGGCGCAGGGGTATTTTTATGCCCGGCCAGATCTGCTTCAGAAAGGCCTGTTGTCATCATAGGGGCCAATTGAAAGGATGAACCTTTATGTATTTTGTGGACAGGGAAAAGATTGAGGAGATACTCGTATTTTTTGAAAAGCAAACTGCCCTTTTCGAGGGAAAGGACAATTGGGACAGCGAGATTGAACGGGCAGCATTGGAACGTGTTTCCCATCTGCTGATTGAAGCGATCCTTGATGTCGGCAACAGCATGATAGACGGCTTTATCATGAGGGATCCGGGCAGCTATGAAGATATTGTGGACATCCTTGAAGATGAAAAAGTGATCTCAAGCGAGATGGCAGGCAGCTATAAAGCGATCATCCAATACCGCAAGGAGCTGGTCCAAAACTATACAAGCATCAGCCATGCGAAGCTGCAGAAGGCTTTTGCTGATCATTTGGAGGATATAAAAAGATTTGCCCCTGCTGTAAGGTCCTATATCCTTAATGAGCTTGGGCCGGTATCGGCTTTTAAGAACTGACCGGAGGAAGCTGAATCCTTTGGAGGGAAAAGGCTTTTCCTATATACTTAAAGCCAGGACCTTATGTTTTTGGCCTTGGCAGAATAAGATGCTAGTCAAAAAAGGCTCTTGGAAAAGGGCTTTTTTTGCATTTTTATTTTTAAACAGGGGCAAAACAAAAAATGAATGAGGCAATCACAGGCAGGAGTTGGATATTTTGAAGGATTATAAAGGCTATTTAATTGATTTGGATGGGACTATGTACCGTGGAACAGAATTGATCCAGGAAGCCGCTGATTTCGTCAAAAAGCTTAAGGAAAGAAGTATTCCTTATCTGTTCGTGACCAATAACTCTTCCCGCACTCCCCAGCAGGTTGCCGCGAAGCTGAGGGATTTTGACATCCCTGCTGAAGAAGAGCAGGTCTTTACGACAAGCATGGCAACAGCAAGCTTCATTGCAGAAGAAAAAAAGGATGCCTCTGTATATGTTATCGGGGAGGAAGGGATCCGCACGGCGATTGAAGAAGAGGGCCTTTCGTTTGCAAATGAAGATGCAGATTATGTGGTTGTGGGGATCGACCGTTCAATCAACTATGAGAAGCTTGCCATCGGATGCCTGGCAGTGCGCAGGGGCGCAAAATTCATCTCCACCAATGGCGATATCGCACTCCCGACCGAAAGAGGCTTTCTTCCAGGCAACGGATCTATCACCTCTGTGATCACCGTTTCGACTCAAATCGAACCCCTGTTCATCGGCAAGCCGGAATCAATCATCATGGAGCAGGCATTAAAGGTAATTGGCACCAGTAAAGAAGAGACATTGATGGTTGGCGACAACTATGATACCGACATTCTGGCAGGAATGAATGCGGGGATGGACACCCTTCTTGTCCATACAGGCGTGACTACAAAGGAACTGCTCGAAGGTTATAAAGAGAAGCCGACATATGTCATGGATTCGCTCGACCAATGGAAGCTTTAATATAGGCATAAAAGAATGGGCTGCAGAGATTCTGCGGTCTTTTTTTGTTAAGGAATTTATAAATTGTAAGTCTTGTGGATCATCATCAATTCTTGATCAACGTCCAGCAGCTGCGCCGAGGTCACAAGCCAAACCTCCCAAAAAGGCAAAGAACGCCTTTCCGGGAGGTTCGTCTTGAGGCCCCCAGGATGGGGCTCATGCAGACGCTGCCACAGGACGTGGCGTCCTTAGTCTGCGTTCCTTAAGGGTGATCAAGGCATTTGCGCTTTTGTTCGTGCATTATTTCTTCCCATATTCTTCTGTATCCCTTCCCAATTTGGTAACAGTTTGGTCATATTTGCCCGGTAATATAAAAGTAAGCAAAAGCTTAATTAACATATTAGGAGGATTCAGAATGATGGATTCCAGCAATAAATATAACCATGAAGAAACAAAACCAAAACAAAGAAAGGGCAAGGGGATATTTTCAGTTGTCGCAGCAGGGGTGATCGGTTCCGCTCTGACATTATATGCAGCTCCTTACACGGATTATATCAGGGACCAGCTTCCTCAGGCAGCCGCAAGCCAGGACGTGTCAGGAGGACAGGCATCCAGCTCAGCTAATGCCAATAATACAGGCATCATTCCTGAGAAGACAAGTGCTCATACAGACGGCTCTCTTGCTGATATAGTCGAAGGTGCATCAAAAGCGATTGTCGGAATCGTAAAGTCGGAGAATCGAACCAATCAATTTTCAAACACCAGCCAGACGGTAGAAAGCGGTTCAGGCTCAGGTGTTATATTTAAAAAAGAGAATGGCAGCGCCTATATCCTGACAAACAACCATGTTGTCGAGGGGGCCAGCAAGATTGATATTTCCCTGCATGACGGCCAGAAAACAACGGCAGAGCTGGTTGGAGCAGATGCACTGACAGATTTGGCTGTATTAAGGATGGATGATAAGTATGCCGATAACCTGCTGGGCTTTGGAGATTCTTCCAAGCTGAGGCCTGGTGACCAGGTGCTCGCGATAGGAAACCCGCTCGGACTCGACCTTTCAAGAACAGTCACACAGGGGATTGTCAGTGCGGTGGACCGCTCAATCTCTGTTGATACATCTGCCGGCAGCTGGGATATGAATGTCATCCAGACTGATGCAGCAATCAATCCGGGGAACAGCGGCGGGGCACTGATAAATACTGCAGGTGAAGTAATCGGAATCAACAGCCTGAAAATCTCCGAAAGCGGGGTAGAAGGCCTTGGTTTCGCCATTCCTTCAAATGATCTTCAGCCGATAGTGGAGGAAATAATGGCAAATGGCAAAGTGGAACGCCCTTATGCAGGGGTCGGTCTTGCCGGTCTTCAGGAAGTTCCTCAAGGTTATCTGCAAAACCTGCCGCAGAATGTCTCCAAAGGAGCATTCATTGCCAATATAGATCCTGAATCTGCTGCAGCCAAGGCAGGCCTGAAAACGGGAGACGTGATTGTTTCCATTAATGATACAGAGGTTGGCAGTCCGGATGACTTTAGGAAATATCTGTATACCAAGCTGAAAACAGGCGATAAAGCAGAGCTGTCACTCTACCGAAATGGGGAAAAAATGAATATTACCATGGAATTGGGGACTAAAACAATTACAGATTAAAAGGGAGAATAGATCCCTCACCGGCCTTTGCCGGCGGACATTTTAAATAACAGACTGGAAAGGAAGTTATGATGGGGTTTTTAACAAAGAAAATAGGGTTAGGGATATTGGTGCTTATTTTGGCAGCTGCAGGTACTGCTGCCTTCTTTTTTTCAAAGGAGCCGGCCGTAGCAAGCGTGGGCGGCGAAAATATTAAGAAAGAAGAGCTTTACAGCCTGCTGGTCAAGCAATATGGAAATGAGGCCCTGGACGCGCTTGTAACGGACAAGATCATTGAAATGGAAGCAAATAAGGAAAAAATAACAATAAGCGACAAGGAAAAGGAAGAAGAGCTGAAAGATCTGAAAGAATCATATGGCGGCGAGGAGGGCTTCAAAGCTGCTCTTGAGCAAAGCGGTGTTACAGAAGCCGGCATAGCAGAGGACATTGAAAAATACTTAAAAACAGAAAAGCTTCTTGAGCCGCGAATTGATTTAAAAGAAGAGGAGATTAAAGCTTATTTTGATGAAAATAAAGACCAGTTTGCCCAGCAGGAGCAGGTAAAAGCAAGCCATATCCTTGTAGAAGATGAAGCGGCAGCAAAAGAAGTCAAATCCAAGCTGGACAAAGGAGAGGATTTTGCTGATCTGGCAAAAGAATACTCCACCGATGCTTCTAATGCCGAATCAGGCGGAGAGCTCGGCTATTTCGGAAAGGGAGAGATGGAGGCCGCGTTTGAGGAAGCTGCGTTCTCATTAAAAGCAAATGAAATAAGCGATCCGGTCAAAACTGATTACGGCTACCATATCATCAAAGTAGAAGATAAAAAGGAAGCAAAAGAAGCTGTATACGAAGACAGCAAAGTAGCAGCAAAAAAGGCGCTGTTTGACGAAAGGATGCAGACTGAGTATTACAACTGGCTTGAAGAGAAAAAGGAAGAATATAAAATCGAGAAAAATATGAATGCCTAAGATTTGGACCAGCCTCCCCCCTAATTCCTGGATAGTAGCCCACAGGAAAGCGAAAGAGCTTGGATTCCGATTTGGGGATATAAGGCAGCTGCTGCCCGAATAAATAAGAGAAATTGTCCTGGACAAGGCCTGATAGACAGTCTATCAGGCTTTTGTGTATGTTTAAACGGGCTGCATGGGCTGGCTGATGACCATTTCTGCCCCTTCATGAGGCCGGATAGTTTCTAAATAATGATCTTCGGCCTTCCAGTATCTGTTATTGAATTTGTCCACTTTTTGTCTGGTGGCTTCTTTTTCGCGTTTGAATCTTGTCTCCCTAGGACAGTCCAGGTAAACGATATAATCAAGATGGCTTTTCCATTCGGGACGCTGCAGAAAAACGCCTTCGATGATGATAAGGCATTTTTGGGGGATGCTGGTCTTTTTAAGGAAATGGCTGTCCTTTTGTTCATCGTACACTCTTAAGGTAAGTTCTTTTACTGTATGTACCTTTGAAAACAGTTCCTGCTTCAGGTATTCCGCATCCCATTGAAGGGTGTAGTATTCGTACCATTCTTCGTTTCCTGTGTTATATCTTTTTTTCCGGTCTTCTATATAATCATCCAGATGAAAGATGATTGCGGGATATTCTTCTGTCTGCAGCCATTGTTTGAGCCTATTGACGAGTGTGGTTTTTCCTGAGCGGCTCAGTCCGTCTATTCCGAGGATGAACCGGTCGTGCTGGAGTCCCTGTATGAGGGCTTGCTTCAGCGGTTTCATATTCATTTTCTGTTCCTCCAGTATCTTGTTATCTCTCTGAAATCGTAGCATGGAATATTTGTTCTGTACATTTTTTTCCATAAAAAGTACAGGCTTTTAAAGGGGGCTGTTGATTTGCGATGCAGGCACTTCGCTATCCGCGGGGCGAAGTTGAGCCTCTACGCGCTGCGTGCTGTGGGGTCTCAACATTTCCGCTATTTCCCGCAGGAGTCTGCGTGCCTTGCATTCCAATCAACAGTGTTTTGGGCAAATTCTTGAATTTGGAAGATAGAGGTTTCTTAGAAGAGTTTTTGTTGTAAAAGGGGGCTGTTGATTAAGGTGAGGTTTGAAAAAATTAAGCGGAGAAATTCCGCTTAATTTTCTAATAGCCCTAGAAGTTGCTTAAATAGACGGAAAAATTTCGGCTATCTACTCGAAAAGCCTCAAAATGGGTGATTTTTCTTTACTTAAGCGGAAAAACTCCGCTTAATTATCCCGAGTCAAGCTCTATTCTGGTGGTTAACGGTAAAATCTCCGCTTATTTTCCATATTAAAATAATCCACTAACTATATCACCAATTATTCACACACCCTCCTAATAATTATTTTATACCCAGTCATTTACTAAAATCGCCAGCCTATTAAAAAATCAATAAAAAAACGCACTGAGAATCCAAGTGCGTTTTCCCTATATGTTTTACAAAGTTTGCACCCCTAAAGTAAACCCGTTACTCAACAGAGAGCTGTGTTTTCGCAGCTTCTATTCCACCTTTGCAGCCCCATGAGCTAAGCGGCTGGAGGCGGCGGCTGCGATGGCGCCGACGATGTCATCGAGGAAGGTGTGGCATTTTCCGGAGGATTTATCGTTCAAGTCTTTCAGGATGCCAGGCTTCAGTTTATCGATATATCCATAGTTGGTAAAGCCGATGCTGCCATAGACATTGACGATTGAGAAAGCAAGTACTTCGTCGACGCCGTAGAGGCTTTCATCGGTTTCAATGATTTTTTGGAGTGGCTGGTCAAGCATTCCTTTTTCGCCGAGCATGTCAAGCTGAATCCCGGTCAGGATGGCGTTCTGGACTTCCCTTTTGGATAGGACGCGCTCGACATTGTGAAGGCAGTCCTTCATTTCAAGATTCGGGTGGTACTTTTCCTGAAGAAAGAAAACTAAATCTGCGATATCCTGTATGGTTACCCCTCTTTCAAGCAGCCATCTGCGCGCTGTCTGTTCTGTCAGGTCAACAACTTCTTTTTGTTCTTCAGACATTTGCCTCACCTTTTCTTGTTTTTTTCTAATGTATATACCGGCATAGCCGCAAATATACCTAAACAGGACATGCGGCTCTTCTGGCCTGTCTACTTCATTTTTTCCCGGAAGGCATGGGTTATGCAAGAAACAAACAAGTTTTAGCGGCGGGCACATATAAATGAGGTATAAGCCACTTAGCGAATGAAGAGGTGTTTCTATGCTCAGGCAAATGCTTAAGCAACATTTTGGCATACAGGCGGAGGAAGAATTGAGGATTGGTCTGCATGAGGCGTTTAAAAAGGATAACCAGCTTTATATTCCGATGGAGGTTGGCCTGGAGGAAGAGGATCTGGCGGAGCTTAGCCTGATCGCCAGCCACCTGCAGCAAACCGGCGATAAGACGGTAAGCACGTTCCTGCAGACATCCGAAGGTAAGCATTCAAGTGTATGGGAGCAAAAGAGCTATTGTGTATTGGAGTGCCCGAATGCCCAGCCGCGAAAAGGCTATCAGTCCGGCAGGAAGCTTGCCAAATTCCATTATCGCGGCAGGCTTATTTCCTCACCGATCACACGGACAAGCAGGATCGGGCAGTGGAAGCAGCTCTGGGAAAAGAGGCTGGATCAGATGGAGAAGGTTTGGAATACCATGCTTTTTCAGCAGCCGGAGCATGAACTGGACCGGATGTTCCTGGAGACCTTCCCTTACTATATGGGCCTTGCTGAAAACTCCATCCAATATCTGGCCGATGCGGAGCTGGATGATGAGCCGGGGCCTGCGGACAGCGGGACTGTCTGCCATGAGCGTTTTGTTTCCTCCACATGGGGAAGTAATGACTATCTGATCAAAAGCCCGTTTGATTGGGTATTTGATCATGCAAGCCGCGATCTGGCAGAATGGTCGAGAGAAAGGTACTTCCGGAATATTAAAACCTACCAGCCGGGGCTTTCCCAGTACCTGAAGGAGTATCAGACGGTGGAGCCTCTGACTTCTTTTTCATGGCGGCTGCTGTATGCACGCCTCCTGTTCCCGCTTCACTATTTTGAATGCATTGAGAATTATTATGGGAATCCGACAGAGCATCAAAGGCATCTCTCTGAAGAGCAGCTGGGCCGTTTCCTGCAGCATACAGGCGACCATGAAGAGTTTCTGGGAAAGTTTTTTGAGATGGCAGAAGTCCCTGCTGCCAAAATGAAACTCCCTCCTGTAGACTGGCTGAAATGATAGCGGACTCAGCAGGGCTTTGAAAGGGCTTTTCCTTTGAATTGCCATTTCTTCCTTTTATAATGAGGGGGTACTAATTTTTATGGCAACTGCTGGGAGGCTCGTGATTTATGAAGGATAGAGTGTATATTACAAGAAAGCTGCCGGAAGAAACGATTGCAGGCTTAAAAGAACATTATCAAGTGGAGATGTGGGATAAGGAAGACATTCCTGTCCCGGCTGAAGTCCTCAGGGAAAAGGCTAAAGAGGCATCAGCACTCCTTACGATGCTTTCAGATTCCATAGATGGTGATTTGCTTGCAGAAGCGCGCCGATTGAAGGTTGTAGCCAACCTGGCAGTCGGTTATGACAATATTGATGTGAAGGCTGCAGCGGAAAAAGGGATCACTGTGGCGAATACCCCTGATGTGCTTACCGATACTACAGCCGATCTGACGTTTGCTTTATTAATGGCGGCTGCCCGGAGGATCACGGAAAGCGCAGAATATGTGAAAGAAGGGAAATGGAAGAGCTGGAGTCCGCTCCTTCTTGCCGGCCAGGATATCCATCATAAGACTATAGGGATTGTTGGAATGGGGAATATCGGCCAAGCTGTGGCAAAGCGGGCAAAAGGCTTTGATATGAACATCCTTTACCATAACAGGTCAAGAAGACCGGAGGCGGAAGAAAGTCTCGGTGCTGTCTACGCTTCATTCGAGGAGCTGTGCGAGCAGTCGGATTATGTTGTTTGCCTTGCACCGCTGAACGACTCGACGAAAAATCTTTTCACTGAAGAGGCCTTCCGCAGAATGAAGAATTCCGCGATTTTCATCAATGCAGGCCGCGGCGCCATTGTGGATGAAGAGGCGCTTTACCGGGCTCTTGCTGATGGGGAGATCAGCGGAGCCGGACTTGACGTCTTTGTAAAAGAACCGATTGGCAAGGACCATCCCCTCCTCAGCCTGCCGAATGTTGTCGCCCTTCCGCATATCGGCAGCTCCAGCACGGAAACAAGAATGGAGATGGCAAGGCTTTGTGCCGAAAACATCGATCTTGTTTTATCAGGCAAGCAGGCAAAAACGGCGGTACATATGTGAATATTGGATGAGGGCCCGGCATTTTCCCCGGGCCCTTGCTTAGTGTAGAGATGCTGTTGCTGGGATAGCGCTTTGGCGGAGAGGCAAGCTGGTGTATCTAAAGGAGTTTCAGGAGTAAATGACAGGCTTGGATTCTGAAAGTCGTGTGTCCCGGAAGAGCCCCATACATGAAAGAGAGAAAAACGAATATGTTATGTATCCTGGAAAAGCACCCGAGTACATGATAGAGAGAAAAACGCATGAGCCGTGTATCCCGGAAAAGCACTGGATACATGACAGAGAGAAAAATGCATGTGTCATGTATCTCGGAAAAGCCACTGAATACATGAAAGAGAGAAAAACGCATGAGTCATGTATCCCGGAAGAGCGACTGGATACATGACAGAGGGAAATACGCACATGTCATGTATCCCTGGCAGGATCGCATCCCTTCAGGTTTTTGTTTTTTCCGTTAATGTATACCTCCACTAATCAAATTAAGAGCCCGATCGCAGCCGCCATTTTATCCCCACACAGAAAAAATTTAAAACCTGCCAATACATACTCCCCCAATACAGTAAGCGATTCCACAAAAATAATTCTGAATATTTACTATTGTAAAATTATCTGCCAAATTCTATAATGTCTACTATATAAATACAAATGTACACCTTAAAAGAACAATGGTGAGGGGGATAAAGAGTGGAAGCTATTTCAGTTGGATTGTTAGGATTGGGAACTGTCGGATCGGGTGTTGTGAAAATCATTAAAAATCACCAGGATAAGCTGATGCATCAGGTAGGCTGTCCGGTTGAGGTAAAAAAAGTGCTGGTGCAGGATCTGAATAAGCAGCGCGAAGTGGATGTTGAAGCCACTCTGCTCACAGGAAGCCCGGAAGAGATCATTGATGATCCGGATATCGATATCATCATTGAGGTCATGGGGGGGATTGAGGATACAAGGAAGCATCTCCTTAAGGCGCTTGCCAATAAAAAGCATATTGTAACAGCCAATAAAGATTTAATGGCATTGTACGGTTCAGAGCTTTTGACTGCTGCTTCTGAAAATGGCTGCGATTTGTTTTATGAAGCCAGTGTTGCCGGGGGAATCCCTATTTTAAGAGGGCTTGCAGACGGATTGGCCTCTGACCGGATCACCAAAATGATGGGCATCGTTAATGGGACAACCAATTTTATTTTAACGAAGATGAGCCAGGACGGCAGCGCTTATGAAGATGTGCTGAAAGAGGCCCAGGAGCTGGGGTATGCCGAAAGCGACCCGACCTCAGATGTGGAGGGGCTGGATGCTGCAAGAAAAATGGCGATCCTTGCCACACTCGGCTTCTCGATGAAAGTTGATCTGGACGATGTGAAAGTAAAAGGCATCACCGGGGTAACGGAAGAGGATCTGCAGTACGGAAAGCAGCTGGGCTATACGATGAAGCTGATCGGCATTGCCCACCGTGAAGGGGAGAAGGTGGAGGTCAGCGTGCAGCCGGCGCTTTTGGCAGAATCCCATCCGCTTGCCGGGGTGAATAATGAGTATAATGCGGTTTATGTATACGGAGAAGCGGTTGGCGAAACGATGTTTTACGGACCGGGTGCAGGCAGCCTGCCGACTGCTACAGCAGTTGTATCGGACCTTGTCGGTGTTATGAAGAATCTGAGGCTTGGCGTGAACGGGAAGAGCGCTGTCAGTCCGCAGTATCCTAAGAAGCTTAAAGATCCGTCCGAGATTTACTCTAAATACTTCCTGCGGCTTCATGTCAAAGATGAAGTGGGTGTCTTCGGTGAATTGACATCGATTTTTTCAAAGCATTCCGTCAGTCTTGAAAAAATACTGCAGCTGCCTGTGGAAGAAAAGGGGCTGGCCGAAATTGTTCTCGTCACCCATCAATCTTCTTTGAAGGATTATGAGGATATCCTGTCCAGCTTAGAGGACCTGCCTGCTGTTAAAACGATTGAGAGCTCATACAGAGTAGAGGGGAGTGGAAGCTGATGCGCTGGAATGGACTCTTGTCTGCCTACAAGGAATATCTGCCAGTTAATGATGAAACACCTATGCTCTCTCTTAATGAAGGCAATACACCGCTCATCCAGCTGAACCGGATATCCCAGGAGTGGGGGATCGATCTGTATGTAAAAACTGAGGGCAGCAATCCGACCGGATCATTCAAGGACCGCGGCATGGTCATGGCTGTTGCCAAAGCAAAGGAAGCGGGCAGCAGTACGGTCATTTGTGCATCAACAGGAAATACATCTGCCGCAGCGGCAGCATATGCGGCAAGGGCTGGCATGAGATGCATTGTTGTCATACCTGAAGGCAAGATTGCCATGGGCAAGCTTGCACAGGCAATCATGTACGGAGCGGAGATCATATCAATTGAAGGCAATTTTGACGAGGCGCTTGCCATGGTGCGCAGCATCAGCGAAACGGAGCCGGTGACTCTTGTGAATTCTGTTAATCCATACAGGCTGGAAGGGCAAAAAACGGCTGCCTTCGAAATTTGCGACCAGCTTGGGAGTGCGCCTGACATTCTCGCAATCCCTGTAGGAAATGCCGGCAATATCAGCGCCTACTGGAAAGGCTTTAAAGAGTACAATCGCACAAAACGGACTGGCCTTCCCCGGATGTTTGGCTTTGAGGCGGAAGGGGCGGCAGCCATTGTCCATGACAGAGTCTTTGCAGAGCCCGAAACGATCGCTACCGCAATCAGGATTGGAAACCCGGCAAGCTGGCAGCTGGCCGTGGATGCGAGGGACGAGTCAGAAGGGAAAATCGATGAGGTCAGCGATACAGAAATCCTTGGGGCATACCGTAAGCTTGCAGCTTTAGAGGGCATATTTGCAGAGCCGGCTTCCTGTGCATCGCTTGCCGGCATCTATAAAAAGCTGCGCCAGGGGGAAATACCGCATGGGAGCCGAGTTGTTGCAGTACTGACAGGGAACGGGCTGAAAGACCCGAACACAGCAATCGATACAAGCCTTGTGAAACCGGTCCTTCTGCCGAACGAGCTTGAAGCGGTCGCCGGCCATATCAGGGGAGCCGTGCATACATGATGGAGGGAGAAATGCTTACTGTCAGGGTGCCTGCAAGTACGGCCAATCTTGGGCCTGGCTTTGATTCTGTCGGCCTTGCCCTGAGTTTATATTTGACGGTCGAAGCGGAGCGTGGGGGCCAATGGGAGGTTGTACCGGAAAGCAGCTGCCTGGAGGGGTTCCCGAGGGACGGAAGGCATTTGATCGTCCAGGCTGCAAAGATGGCAGCCGAATATTATTCTGCGGATCTACCGCCCTGTATTTTAAGGGTAAAAAGCGACATCCCCCTGGCAAGGGGGCTTGGCTCGAGCGGAGCAGCGATTGTCGCCGGAATCGAGCTGGCTGATTCGTTATGCGGATTAGACCTTTCCCGGCATGAAAAGCTGTCCCTCGCAGCCCGGATGGAGGGGCATCCGGACAATGTGGGCGCTTCCCTCTTTGGCGGGCTGGTGATTGGCTATCAAGCGGGGGAAGAGGTGCAGGCAGCCGCTTTCCATGAACTTGCCTTTGAGGTCCTGGCAGCCGTTCCCCAGGAGGAGCTGCTGACGAAAGAATCGAGGGGCGCCCTGCCGGCAAGCTTGACCCATCAAGAGTCGGTCCAGGCCGGCGCTGCAGCCAATCTCCTCATTGCCGCCCTTTTTCAGGGAGATTATGAGCTGGCGGGGAGGATGATGCATAAAGATCAGTATCACCAGCCCTACAGAAGAAAGATTGTTCCCCATCTTGCCATAATCGAAGAGAAAGCAGCAGCTCTTGGGGTCTTCGGAACCGCCCTGAGCGG
Organism: Bacillus infantis; assembly: GCF_050107595.1. Lineage (GTDB taxonomy): Bacteria > Bacillota > Bacilli > Bacillales > Cytobacillaceae > Bacillus_AB > Bacillus_AB infantis_C. The sequence continues at coordinate 56,692 of NZ_JBNILH010000004.1, read as the reverse complement.
AGCGGGGCCTGCAGTGGTCTGTTTCTGCTCACCTGAAAAGGGAGATGAAGCTGCTGAAGGGCTCAGCAGGATGCTGCCGCAGATGGACGTGCTTCGCTTAGCCATTGATCAAAAGGGCAGTACAGTATCCAGGCATGCAGTTTCCGGCCGCTAATATGTGCAGAGGCGGCATCCGATTCCATAAAAAAAGCGATCCGCCGGAGGCGTGATCGCTTTATTATTGGAATTTCTTAGAATACCTGTTCTACTTCTACGACTCCTGGAACTTCTTCTAAAAGGGCACGTTCAATCCCTGCTTTTAAAGTAATGGTTGAACTAGGGCAGCTGCCGCACGCTCCAAGCAAACGAAGCTTAACGATGCCATCTTCTACATCAACCAATTCACAGTCTCCTCCATCGCGAAGAAGAAACGGACGCAATTTATCTAATACTTCCTGAACATCTGATATGATATCTTGTTCCATTAAAATCGACTCCTTTCCTACTACTTATTATAATCACTGTCGAGCTAAAAATCTATTCCCCAATCCTCAAATCCAATAATCGTTAATTTTTTTCTACATGATTATTAAACTTCCATCAGGTAAAATAGACATAAAGGGGTGGAAAAAATGGACAGAAAGTCAGTTGAAATCATTGTTTACGGGGCAGAGCAGTTATGCCCAAGCTGTGTGAATCTGCCATCATCTAAAGAGACGTATGAATGGCTGGAGGCTGCGGTCAGCCGGAAGTTTGCTGATCAGCCTTTTTCCATCAGTTATGTGGATATACATAATCCTCCTGATGATGAGGCAAAGAGGGACTTTGCGATACGGGTGATTGAGGAGGATATGTTTTATCCGGTCGTTTTGATCGGCGATGAGGTGGTCGGCGAGGGCAACCCGAAGCTGAAAACTATTTTCGCCAAGATGGAGGATTACGGTTATACGCCAGTCTCATGAATGGGGGAATCCTCCAATCCATGCAGGATATCTTCCTAAAAGGGGGCTGTTGATTTCCGTTCCAGGCACTTCGCTTTGCGGCGCTGAGCCTCCTCCTGGTACCTTCTGCGGGATCTCAGCCTGCCGCTAATTCCCCCCGGGAGTCTGCGTGCCGTGTACTTCAATTATTTGCAGGGGTTTGGCACTTTGTGGCACTTTTCAAATCCATAAATAAAGGTAAGCTTTACACATCTATATTTAAATTAAAAAGGAGTACGGATGCTTCAATCCGTACTCCTTTGCCATGCTTGGTCAGCCATTATGATATTTATACATCCAAAGTATCCCGGATTTAAGCAGTCTGGCAACCCGGCCTGTGATTGGCCTTTCGGCGACAAGGCCGAAGCCATGCTTTTTACCGAGTGAGCCCAGGACGCCTTTTAGCTTGATCACCGGCAGGGATTCCGGCAGCTCCTCGCCTTTCCAGCGCTTCAGGAGGATCTGGACAATCTGTTCTGCCTGGCCTTCGGCAAGCTGTGCGCTTGGTGCATGCGGCAGGCTGGCACAGTCTCCTACAACATACACATGCTCATTGCCGGGAATGTTATGATGCTTGGTAAGCACGACACGGCCCTGCCCATCTTTTTCCACCGGCAAGTCGCGGACAACCTTGCTTGGCTGGATGCCTGCTGTCCATACAATGGCATCGCACTGCAGGGGCTCGTCATGGTTATAAAGGATGTTTTCCTCTACACGGGTGATGTTGGAATTATTAATGATTTCAACTCCGTGATTGTCAAACCAGTTTTCCACATAAGTGCTCAATCTTTCCGGGAAAGCGGAAAGAATATGATTTCCTCTGTCAAACAGCTTTACCTTCAGATCCGGCCGGCTTTCATTCAGCTCAGATGCCAGCTCAACTCCGCTCAGTCCTGCCCCAACGATGGCAACGACAGATCCCGGCGAAAGGTTGTTTAATGTTTCGTATGTGCGGCGTGATTTTTCAATTGTCTGGATGCTGTAGGTGTGTACATCTGCACCTGGGACATTGTGGTACTTATCCTCGCATCCAAGTCCGATGATAAGGTCGTCATAGGAAACAGGCTTTTCATTTGCCAGGTTGACCTGCTTTTTTTCAAGGTCGATCCCGGAAATTTCTCCGTATTTGATCTTAAGGCGCGGATGCTCAGGGAAAGCAACCCGTACGTGCTGATCAGAGATCGTTCCTGCTGCCAGCGCATAATATTCAGTTTTAAGGCAGTGGTATGGCACCCGGTCAATCAGTGTAATGCTTGTATCTTCCGGCAATGAGTTCGGCAGCAGACGGGCAAGGGCTCTCATGCCGCCATATCCTCCGCCTAGTATGACAAGATTTTTCATAACCAAATTTCCCCTTTTGTCCAGTATGTAAGCAGCTATAGTAATATATTAAAATAATAGAAAACACAATGACTGAATAAGAGTTAAACGTTTACATTATTATATTAGCAAAACAATTAGAATATTAATTCACAAGAAAATTCATGAAACAACATAAAAAGTATAACGAAATTATGGCTAAATCACAACACATATCTGAATAATCAAGGCAAAAGTCGACATTATATGCCCTTTAATCATTCATTAATGATAATACAGGGCTTAATATGTGCAGGACTGTTTGCCTTTGCTTGCGTTTTAGCCTGAAACCAAGTACGATTAACAATTAGTAGAGAGGTGAATAGATATGATTCAGCCAATCATAGAATTTTGCATCAGCAACCTGGCTAGCGGTGCACAAAAGGCTCTGGAAATCCTTGAAAAGGACCCGGACCTGGATGTGATTGAGTATGGCTGCCTTGGGTACTGCGGAAAATGTGCAAGCTCTTTATATGCCCTGGTGAACGGCGAGGTTGTTACAGGAGAGACGCCGGAAGAACTGGTGGAAAACATATATCAATTCCTGGATGAAAATCCAATGTTTTAATATAAAAGGCCGCATATCAATGCGGCCTTTTTGCTTTTATTGCAGGAGCAAACATCATCAGCAGGTCTGCCTTCTGGTTTCCCTCATTTCATGCCAGCGCTCTCTTGCCATATCAATGATCCCCGGCTCAAGCGAACGGCTCTGCTGCTCTAGCACCTTGGAGAAAAACTTCACCGCCTGCTCATCGCTGCCTGTTTTCCTTGAAAGCTCGGCAATGAGGTAAAAAAGCCTGGTTTCAGAGATCTGCGTTCCCTGGTAATCACCGCTTGAATAGGATTCCACATATTCATGGGCAGCCAGTTTCATAAAGCGCTGTTCCTGTGTCTTCTCTCCGGCATTTCTGTACAGCCAGGCAATCCGCATATACAATCCGGCGATTGACACATGCTTTTCCTTTTTCAGAAGTGCTGAGTAGACAGCCAGCTTGTATGTCTGGATGGCTTCGTTCCGGCTCCTTTTCCTGCCAAAGTCCCTGGGCTTCCATTGGCTGGTGATCTTTTCATCAATCTGTTCTTTTGAACCCGGTGGGAAATAAGGGCTGAACTCCTCGGAAAACGAAAAGCCGCATTGAGGACATACTTGTATGTAATAGAATATTGGGTTGTTTTCATCTGAGTCATAAAAAGGAAGAAAATCAGTGTCATAGCCTTTGATTTTTACAAAGCGGGAACGGACCTTCTGGCTTGTAAAGTTGTTCCTGCATACAGGGCAGCTGAAGCTTTTTCCATACAATGGCTCTAGTACGGCCAATTTTCTCACCTTCCCTTATAAAATATTAGGTTTATTATACCATAAACAGCAGAGGTTTTTAGGCAAAAAGTTCTAATGGTGCAAGGGATTTGATAAAAGGGCTTTAAAAATGAAGCCTGCTCAGTTGAGTCCCGCTTAAAGTCTGTATATACTATATATATAAGAGTAAAAACCTCAAGATTAAGGAGGATTTAAAATGGAAAACCAAATTGTTGAAATTACTGAAGCTGCGGCTTTTCAAATTAAAGATATGATGAAGCAAAATGAAGAGGAAAATGCATACCTGCGCGTTGCTGTAAAAGGCGGGGGCTGCAGCGGATTGTCATATGGCATGGGATTCGCACATGAAGTTGAAGAAAATGATGCCCAGTTCGAGCTGCATGGCCTGCAAATCCTTGTTAGCAAGGAAGATGCTGCAATCCTTAATGGCACAAAGATTGACTATAAGCAATCCATGATGGGCGGGGGCTTCACGATTGACAATCCTAATGCCATCGCTTCCTGCGGCTGCGGTTCTTCGTTCAGGACCGCTAAGAATGCAGGGACACCTGAAAATTGCTGATTATTTAATTGTAAGACCATACACCCTACAGAACGCTTCCTGATCTCAATCGAGCTTATCGGGAAGCGTTTTTTACATGAAAATAGAAAAGCGGGGGAAGGGGAATGAATCTTTTTCAATACACGAAGGAGTCTGAGTGCGAGTTTGTGTGCAGCCCAATGATCCTGACACCGGCAGGGAACATTTCATTTGACCTGCAAATCAATGGGCATACCCCATCCAGCTGCCAGAGCAAACCTTCCTGCCTTCAGCTGGAGCATGGAGAACTCTTACTGAGGTATTCACATAAGGAATACATAGCTGAGCTTCTAATATGCGAGCCTGCCGTCAAGATTCCATCCCATATGAAAATTGAAAAAGCAGCTGCTGCTGTTTGGCGGCTGAGAGCCCGTCATGATTTAAGGGGCTGTGTTTTTCAAGCTGAGATGGGACCAAAGGGGAGCGATGGGTGGCCGGACAGCGGTGAAAGGCTCGAGGCGATGACTTGGGAGTATGGTAAATGGATTCTTACTATGGGCACAGAGGATGGAACCGTCTTAGTCCACAGGGCAGGAATACAGGAAATGATGCCGGATCACTTCAATGCTGAGGATGAAATTTCCCAGCACCAAATAGTACAATACCTGCCGAATGGAATTGCGGTCCCGATTCCCGAAATAAGGAAGGGTGAACTTTGCCAGGTTCATTTTATGGCAGCATGGAACCGCCCTGGGGAAAAAGGGGATGCAGCAGCCTGGTTTGCTGCGGGGACAGATAGCCGGTCAATCCTTTCTTCCTGCGGAATTTATTAGAATAGCATCATTCGCTGCACTACCCATTATATGGTTAAAAGAACATTTTTTAGTGAGAGGGTATTCGTACCTTACAGCTTGTCTCCCCTTTGCATAAGATGCATTATATCCCACAGCAAAGGGGGTGAAACAATGGGTTATTATGGTGATGATAATGTAGCAGGAGCCAATCGCCGCCGCAGAAAACGTGATGATGTAGCAGGGGCTTTTGACGAAAACTTTAAAGTAAACGTTAAAGCATTCATTAAAGGTGAAGAATTCTGCCGTGCTGTACGACGCTGCCTGATCAATGATCTTCTCAATGCAGCTGAAGATGATGATAATGGCAAAAAATGCTGCAGACGCCGCTAATCATGAATTTAACAAAGCCCGCAGAAGTATACCTTCTGCGGGCTTTGCCATATGAAATTTACTTGTCGAACATAGATGTACTGTGCAGAGGCTGTACACGTGCCTTAGGATCAATAAGGGCCTTTGCATTGTTTACTGCAGTCGGCGCTTCTCCAAAACCGGAAGCGATCAGCTTCACTTTGCCGTCATAGGTACAGATATCGCCGGCGGCGTAAACGCCCGGGATATTTGTCTCCATTTTGCTGTTGACGACTATATTATTTTTTTCAATTTCAAGGCCCCACTCTTTAATCGGGCCAAGCGATGAGACAAAACCGTAGTTGACGATGACGGCATCAACATCAATGGCTTCTTTTTCTTCCCCTTTGGCATCCTGGATGATCACCTGGGAAATGCCCGTTTCATTGCCGATCAGTTCGGCAGGAACAAAAGGTGTCTTGATTTCAACCTTTGAATTATGAAGATTTTCTACACTGTGCTCATGGGCGCGGAACTTGTCCCGCCGGTGGATGATCTTCACATTCTCTGCGATAGGCTCAAGCATCAGGGCCCAGTCCACCGCTGAATCGCCTCCTCCGAATACAACCACTTTCTTGCCGGAGAAATGGTTCAGGTCATCAATGAAGTAATGAAGGTTCTTGCCCTCGTATTGCGGAGCCGAGTCAAGCTCAAGGCGGCGCGGCTGGAATGCACCATTACCAGCCGTGATGATGACCGTCTTTGTATAGTGGATTTCTTTGTTGGTGGTTAGCTTGAAAATGCCGTCCGGCTGTTTTTCGAGCTTTTCAACCGACTGTTCAAGCGAAACCGTCGGTTCAAATTTCTTCATCTGCTCTTTCAAATTATCCACGAGCTCCTGTGCCCGCACCTTCGGGAAACCGGCTACATCGTATATGTATTTCTCCGGATAAAGAGCTGACAGCTGCCCGCCAAGCTGGGGAAGGCTTTCAATTATTTTAACAGAAGCCTGCCTCATGCCGCCGTAAAAAGCGGTGAACAGCCCGACAGGCCCTCCGCCGATAATCGTTATATCGTAGATTGTCTGATCTTCCTTCACACTAATCACCTCAACATATGTAGTAACATTTCTAGCCTTCATCATACCATAAATAATGAAAAACCTCACATAGCAGAACTGAAAGTTGTTGGAATAATGAGAAAAATTCCGTAAAAATCTTAATTTTCTCAATAGGATATATTCGTACTTTTTACCTTGAAAAACAGTTGGAAAAAGAATATTATGTATTATAGACATATACTTTGTGACAAATTTCGGACATTTTTTTGCTCTGCTTCGTGAAGAATATCACAAACTTTTTCTTGAACTTATAAAATAAAAACTCATAAAGCAGTGGAAGATAAGAAAAAGCAGAAGAGTTTTCGAAAATACTAATAAAGGTGGAAGTGATACGCTTTGAAAAAGCCAAAAATAGTAATTCTAGGTGCCGGATACGGCGGACTGATGGTGGCAACCCGTTTGCAAAAGCAGGTTGGAGTGAATGAAGCAGAAATTGTACTAGTGAACAAGAATGACTATCACTATGAAACGACTTGGCTGCATGAAGCTTCTGCAGGTACCCTTCATCACGATCGTGTTCGCTATGATGTTAAAAATGTCATTGACCGAAACAAAATCGAATTTGTCCAAGGTACTGCTGTTGAAATCAAAACTGAAGAAAAGAAGGTAATCCTGGAGGAAGGCGAAGTAACATATGACTACTTGGTCGTTTCCCTTGGTGCAGAGCCGGAAACATTCGGCATCAAAGGCCTGGATGTACATGCTTTCTCTATTATAAATGTGAATGCCGCAAGACAGATCCGCGAGCATATTGAATATCAATTTGCCACTTACAATACTGAGGTGGAGAAAAAGGATGAAAGGCTGACAATTGTAGTCGGCGGCGCCGGCTTCACAGGCATTGAATTCCTTGGCGAGCTGGCAAACAGAGTCCCTGAGCTGTGCAAGGAATATGATGTGGATTACAGCAAGGTTAAGATCATCTGTGTCGAAGCTGCCCCTACGGTCCTTCCTGGCTTTGACCCTGAGCTTGTCAACTATGCAGTCTCCCACCTGGAGAAAAAAGGTGTTCAATTCCTGATTGGCACTGCCATCAAAGAATGCAATGAAGATGGAATCACAGTCGGAAAAGGCGACGAAGAAGTTGAGCATATCAAAGCAGGCACAGTTGTATGGGCTGCAGGTGTTCGCGGCAACTCCATCATCGAAAACTCCGGCATTGAAGCGATGCGCGGACGCGTAAAGGTTCAGCCTGACCTAAGGGTTCCTGGCCATGAAGATCTTTTCATTATCGGCGACTGCTCATTGATCATCAATGAAGAAATCAACCGCCCTTATCCTCCTACTGCTCAAATCGCCATGCAGCAGGGAGAGGTATGCGCGCGCAATATTGTTGCTCTTATCCGCAATAAGGGTGAGCTTGAGACTTTCACACCTGATATCAAAGGTACTGTATGCTCATTGGGCGAAGACGACGCCATCGGTGTTGCTTTCGGCAAGAAATTGGTAGGATCAAAGGCTTCCTTCATGAAGAAGATGATCGACAACCGTGCCCTCTTCATGATTGGCGGACCTGGGCTAGTCCTGAAAAAAGGCAAATTCAATATCTTTTAATATAAACAGCCGGGGATCATTTCCCCGGTATTTTTGTGTCCAGAAACCAAAGAGAGCAGAGAGCTCTGCTACAATAGAAAGAAAAGTATGCATGGGGGGCATGACAGTAATGGAGAGTAAACGAGGCAAGGTGTGGCTTGCTGTTTCAGGCTTGGTCGTTTCACCGGAGGGAGAGTGGCTTTTAGTTAAAAAAAAGTACGGCGGGCTGAAGGGCAAATGGTCGCTGCCTGCAGGGTTTGTCAACCCCGGGGAGACTGCGGATGAAGCAGCTGTAAGGGAAGTAAAAGAAGAAACGGGCATTGCAAGCAGGCCGGTCGGCATGATAGGGTTGAGGACTGGTGTGATCCGCGGTGAGATAAGCGACAATATGATTCTTTTTCTTATGGAGCCTGAAAAAGGCCAGAGCATCACTGTCCAGGAAAGCGAGCTGATGGGTGTGCAGTATATGGACCCGGGAGAAGCAGCAGTACATAAAGATGCCTCTGTTCTACTCAAGTATCTGACAGAACTTAAAGACGGGGCCGCCAAACAGCTGATAGACGGTGTAAATCCTGGTGACCACTTTGGATACTCCGCTTATAAACTATTTTTATAATTTTCAGAAATTATTAGAAATCATTAGATATTGTAAGATAATCTTACATGTATGCGTTTACAGCAGGGCTTTTCCGGCCAATTTGAAGCTTTCCATTTTCCTTTATCCTTGATATATTATCAGAAAATTCAGTGTGAAAAGGGGATGAGCAGGATGGCAGCAACGACATATGAAACCAAAGAATGCGACTATTGTTCAGGGAAGGGCTATTTCCAGCTTTTATTAGGCGGCTCTGAAACATGCACCTGCTGCAACGGTTCCGGCAAAAAGAAAGGATAAAAGAAAACCCTGCTGAGGGCAGGGTTTTTCCATGGCGTGAATAGCCTTCAGCAAGATGAGGAATTTAGGACAGGTGCAGGTATGGTTGTTAAAAAGTGTTCACAAAATTAAAATTGACTACCCTTCGGCCATTCAGTACACTTAAAAGTGATGTTTTAAGGGGGTACTGCCTGTGCAGATGACGATTTTTGTGTTGCCAATTTCAATGCTGCTATTCTTCGTTTTATTTTTTGGAATCGGTTTTATATTGAATATGCTGCTTAGAATGTCCTGGATCATGGCCATTATTTATCCAATCATCGCAATCCTGATTGTTGACCAGGTTCGTTTCATAGAGTATTTCACCAACAGCAGTGAAGCATTTCCTGAGCTGGGAAGGCTTTTGTCTGAGCTTGCCATGGCTGATGTCCTGATCTTAAGCAGCGGGATGGCCGGTGCGGTCGCAGCCGGAATTACGATTAAAATGCTGAGGAGCAAGGGCTACAGAATGTTTTAATGTAAAAGCATTCCCATATCGGGAGTGTTTTTATTTTGGCTTCTTCATAAATAAAAAGCTGGCAATAGCGGTTAAACTACATCTGAAACATAAAATTTATAATTTTTTTTGGGGAAATAGACTTTCTATATTAAACCTTGATACAGCTGGCTTCATGGGGATTTGGCTTCTTGACAGAATGCCCCGTCATGGCCTTAATTCAATTCCTCCCAGGAATACTTTTTCTAAAGTTGGGAAATGATTAACTTGGGAGGAGTGAATTATCATATGAATAGACTAAAAAAATGGACAAAGCGAATCATTATGTCAGTTTTATTTTTAGGGGCACTGCTTACCACCTTTCAATCGATATCCGGAGTAGGCGCTAAAACCCATGAGGCCTATCAGTACGAAGGCGGCGGAGCAGCAGCTGAAATGGAAGATTCTGCTTTCTTAGACCATACATATAAAACAATGGGACTTGCCTACAAATATCTTCCGAGGCTGGAAGCGAATGAACTGATCTCCTCAGCGGAGGCGGTTACTGCCGGGCCGCGGTCATTGGAAGAAGCATTCAATTGGTCAGAATACCCCGCCAAATCTGTAGTGGCGACCGGTTATACGGCCTATTATGAATCAACAGGAAAGAATCCGGGGCACCCGTCCTTTGGCATTACATATTCTGGCGTCAAAGTAAAACGCGACCTGTATTCCACAGTGGCCGCAGATCTTAACGTTTTTCCAATCGGCACCATCCTGTTCATCCCCGGCTATGGATACGGAGTCGTCGCCGATAAAGGCGGCGCAATCAAGGGAAATAAGCTTGACCTGTATTATGAAACCGTCGAAGACGTCTATAGCAGCTGGGGCAAGAAAACGATTGATGTCTATGTGATTGAAGAGGGAGACGGAACTCTCACTGAAGAAGAACTAAGCGCCCTGAACGAAAACGAATCCATGCAGGTATTCCGCCACCAGTATAAGACTGTGGAGGAATAAGAAAAGCGGAGAAGCCTTGCTAAGACCCGACGAGCAGGACGGAAGTGTTCTTTACCTCTGGCCCCTTTTGGCTTGTGACTCGAGGGGCTAGGCTTTGGAGCTGGAAAATAACGAAATGCGGCAGTCGCAAATATATCGGGAAAGTTTCAAATAAAAACCGGGAGTCGCAAATAAATTCAAGAACACGCAAATATTAGCAAAAGACAGCATAAACCAAAAAAGAGGGAGGCCAATTATTCGGCCTCCCTCTTCTTATCACTTTAAAAGCATTCCGGATGGAGCATCCGGGCGAGCTTTTCCGCACCTTCAATCAGGCGCGGGGAAGGGCGGCAATACAGTTCTTCCTCCAGCACAAGGATTCTTTCCTGCTTGACTGCCTCAAGTTCCTTCCATCCTGGCCTTTTCATGACAATTTCCGGCTTTACCTTCTCTTTGCGGACACCTACCCATGCCAGGCAAATATAATCAGGATGGCGGCGGAGGACGTCCTCCCAATCTGTCTGGACGCTGGCAAGCTCCACATCCCTGAACAGATTGACAGCGCCGGCAAGCTCGCTGATCTCAGTGAGCCAGTTGATGCTTCCTGGGGTGAAAACCGGCTTTGGCCACCATTCCCAGTAGAGTGAGGGCCTGTGCCGGGCGCCTGCCGCTTTTTCCTTCAGGCTTTTAATTTTCATCCTGAATTCCCCGGCTGCCTTTTCACCCAATTCAGGATGTCCGATAGCTTCGGCTGCTGTCCCCAGATCCCGGGCGATATCCTCAAGGCTTTGGGGATTAAGCGTGATGAAAGGCAAATTTCTTTTCTTTAATTCCCCGATATTTTTCTCCATCCCCGGCACACTCAAGGATGCGAGTACGAGATCAGGCTTCAGCGCCTCGACCTTATCCATATCAATTGATAAATCAGGCCCGAGTCTTGGAAGGTGAAGCACTTCCTCCGGCCAGTCAGAATAGTCATCGATTCCGACCAGAAGATGCGTCAAGCCCAGGTAAGCCATAACTTCAGTGTTGCTGGGGCAGATAGATACTATTCTCATAAAGATCTCCTTATAAATTAACTAGCATATCGAGAACCAGGGTCAAAGCAATCCCTGTCAGACCGCCGAAAAATACTTCAATCGGTTTGTGGCCCAGGAGCTCCTTCAGTTCTTTCTGCTTTTCTTTTTCAGCCTTCTTCTGCCATACCTTGGCTTCCTCGACGAATTTATTAAAATCGTTTACAAGCTGATTCAGGACAATGGCCTGTTCGCCGGCCTGCCTTCTTACACCGGTAGCATCAAACATCGTGATGATGGCAAACACAGCTGCTACCGCAAATACAGCGGAATCCATCCCCGTTTCCAGGGCCACACCCGTGGATAAGGCTGTTACAGCGGCCGAGTGGGAGCTGGGCATGCCTCCAGTGCTTGTTAAAAGAGACCAATCCAGCTTTCTTGTGGCAATATACTGAATGGGCACCTTTACAAACTGTGCAAAAAAGATTGCGGCCAGTGCAGACCATAAGGGGAAGTTGAGCAATAAATCCATCGGGAAACCACCTTTTCATTTTTTGGCTGTTTTGACAGCTGCGGGCTGATAGGAGCAAGTGAAGCTCGAGCCTCCCATTAAGCCGCAGCTGCAGGGCGGAGAGCCCTTTTGTTTTTTTATACCCGCCGGGGCGGAAGTTGAATACTGAAATTTATGTACATCTGATATGATATGGATAACCAGGAGTATGAATACATTCTGTGCAGGGGTGATTGCTTGCTTTATCCCAAAGAATACTACGAATTCTTCATCTGTTTTAATGAAGGTGACTATTACACTTGCCATGACCTTTTGGAGGAATTATGGATGGAAGACAAAGCCAATCTGTTTTTTAAAGGGCTGCTGCAAATGAGTGTGGCCATCTACCATTACGAGTACGGCAATGTGAAAGGCGCCAGGCTCATGATGCGGGCTGCCCATTCTTATCTTCAATCCTACAGGCCGAAGCATTGGGGGCTGGACCTGGAAAAGGTGTACGGATTCATCTCTGCATGCCTCTCCATTATACCAGAGACTATAGATACAATTCCTTATGAGGAGGTAAAAACCCTTCCCGTCCTGCCTGATATCTATTTATTTTTGGAAGATGATTAGATTCTCGAAATAAATACCTTTATCCGATATAATAAAGGTATTAATACTGGAGGTGAGCAGAATGTATACAATCAAACAGGAGTTGGACTTCAATGCCGGCCATGAGGCCCTTGTCATCGGATTATTCGATAAACCTGCCAAGCTTGAAGGCAATCTGGCAAAGGCAGATGACATTTTTGAAGGAAATCTGACAGAACTGATGAAAAGCGGAGACATTTCAGCTAAGAAAAAAGTGGTTTCCAAAATACATACATTTGGCAAAACAGGAGTCAAAAGGATTTACTTTGTAGGGCTTGGAAAAGAAAAGGAACTGGATTTTGAAGTGCTGAGGGAAGCTTTCGGAAAGGCCTTCAAACGGTTAAAAGAAGACAGGCTGCAGGAGGCTGCGCTTTATCTTGACTCATTCACAGCAGAGAATGCAGACGCAAATGATGCGGCGCATGCTGCAGCAGAAGCTTTCGAGCTTTCAGCATATGAGTTCCAGGGCTATAAGCAAAAATCGAATGAGCCTGAAAAGGAAGTTGAAAGCCTGACAGTGTACAGCACTGCTGATGAAGCCGAGGTCAAGGCTTCACTTGAAGTAGGGACCGCCCACGGAAAAGGGACAAACTCCGCGAGGACGCTCGTAAATCTTCCGGGGAATATGCTGACAGCAACAGATTTGGCGAACTACGCGCTTGAGCTTGCGGGCAGATATCATTTCGAAGCGGAAATTCTTGAAAAAGAAGATATGCTGAAGCTCGGCATGGGTGCCCTTCTTGCCGTCAACCAGGGATCTGCAGAACCGCCAAAAATGATTGTCCTGAAATATCAGGGCAGGGATGAGTGGACGGATGTGGTCGGCCTGGTCGGAAAAGGGATTACTTTTGATACAGGCGGCTATTCACTCAAGCCGAAAGATGGCATTGTCGGCATGAAGACCGATATGGGCGGTGCCGCGGCTGTGCTTGGCGCTATGGAAATCATCGGTGAACTGAAGCCTGCGCAGAATGTTGTGGCCGTCATTCCGTCTACAGACAATATGGTGAGCGGTACTGCATTCAAGCCAGATGACGTTATCACTTCCATGAGCGGAAAAACGATTGAGGTCCTGAATACAGATGCAGAAGGGCGCCTTGCTCTTGCAGATGCTGTCACCTATGCGAAGCATCATGGAGCAGGATATCTGGTTGATGTAGCGACTTTGACAGGCGGTGTGATTGTTGCGCTTGGCAATGATACAACCGGAGCACTGGCCAATAATGAAGCCCTCTATGAGCAGGTGCTCGAAGCGTCATTCGAAGCCGGGGAGCCGATCTGGAGGCTTCCATTATTTGAAAAAGACAAAGCGCGCATCAGGAGCAGCAAGATTGCCGATCTTAACAACTCCCCTGGCCGTGCAGGCCATGCCATCATGGGCGGCGGCTTTGTCGGGGAATTTGCCGAGGGGACTCCTTGGGTGCATCTTGATATTGCCGGCACTGCCACTGTTGACAAGGCGCATGATCTCGGCCCGTCCGGCGCCACCGGAGTGATGGCCAGAACACTTGCCCTTATGGTAGAAAGATTTGAGCCATTTGAATAAAGACTAATCCGGGCCTGCCCCTTAAGGGGGCGGGCTTTTTTCAATATTTTAATATAAGCACTGCCCGCCAGCTGCCTCCAATCACTGGAAGTTCTCCGGGATCATTGACAGGACTATCCCTGTATGGTATTTTAGTATTTGTGTTTTAGTTCTTTACCGATTTATCAGAGTAAAGCGACATAAGCCGCAGTACCTGCTGCTGACAAAAGGCTGGATGCTGTAGAACACTTGCAAACTATTCATTCTATATACTTACAGGTTTTTCATCAAGAGAGGGGATACAACATGAATGCAGTTATTGCAGCTGTGCTTGTGATGCTGGCGCTGAGCCTTTTGCGTGTGAACGTTGTGTTTGCACTGATTGCAGGGGCTTTGGTTGGCGGTTTGACGGGCGGGCTGTCTGTAGATAAAGTAATTGAAGTATTTACAAACGGGCTGGGAGGCAGTGCCGAGGTGGCCCTCAGCTATGCACTTCTTGGCGGTTTTGCCGTTGCCATTTCCAAAACCGGGCTTCCTAACTTAATGGTGGACTGGGTGCTGGGGGTTGTCGGCAGAAACGGCGGATCTAAGGGAAAAGCTTATTCAAAGGCTTTAATTGTGTTTGCGATCCTTTTAATGGCCTGTTTTTCCCAGAACCTGATTCCGATTCACATTGCCTTTATTCCAATCTTGATTCCGCCGCTTCTTCATGTGATGAATGAACTGAAAATCGACCGGCGCCTGATTGCTTCAGTCCTGACATTCGGGCTGACTGCACCTTATATCCTGCTGCCTGCAGGCTTCGGGAAGATTTTCCATGAAATATTGGCCAGCAATATGGCTGACAGCGGGCTTGTCATTGAAATGGGAGATATCCCAAAAGCGATGCTGATCCCGACTGCCGGTCTTGCAGCAGGCCTTATTATCGCAGTATTCTTCTCATACCGTAAATCAAGAAGCTATGAGACTATCGAAATTGCTGCTCCGGAAAAAGGAAGCTATTCAAAACTGGCCATCCTGTTTTCCATCCTCGCCATTGTCGCGGCACTTACAGTTCAGATCATCCTGGACTCAATGATATTCGGAGCACTGAGCGGCATTCTGGTCATTTATATCAGCGGAGCGATACGCTGGAGGGAAGCAGATGCCCTGTTGACTGAGGGAATGAAAATGATGGCATTCATCGGGTTTGTCATGCTGGCGGCCTTTGGGTTTGCTGATGTGCTGAAAGAAACCGGAGATGTTGAAAAGCTTGTTGAGCAGGCAGCGGCAATTATCGGCGGCAGCAAGGCTCTTGCAGCTTTCCTTATGCTCCTTGTCGGGCTGCTCGTAACAATGGGCATCGGCTCATCCTTCTCGACTATCCCGATTATTGCGACGATCTTTGTCCCGCTTGCCATGGAGCTTGGCTTCAGCCCAATGGCGACTATCGCCTTGGTCGGAACAGCCGCTGCTCTTGGAGACGCAGGATCGCCGGCATCAGACAGCACGCTGGGACCGACTGCCGGGCTTAATGCTGATGGACAGCATAATCACATTTGGGATACATGTGTGCCAACCTTTGTGCACTATAATATACCGCTGATTGCCTTTGGCTGGATTGCAGCAATGGTTCTATAATCGAGTAGAGGGGTTCCGGTAATGGAGCCCCTCTTTTTGCATATTCCTGTGTATTGACAGAAATATAGGATAATATATCCTTACATACGATGAATGAATGGGGTGATTATGCATGTATTTCGGAAAGGTTAGGAAAACAGACAGCGGCCGTGTCCCGCCGAACCAGAATGTGACCGCATCTTTTCCGGTCCTGCACTATGGCAATGTTCCTTATTATTCTAATCTGGATCACTGGTCGCTGCGGATCTTCGGGACTGTGGAAAAGGAAGAAGTCTTCAGCTACAGCGAACTTCTGAAGCTGCCGCAGACAGAGTCCGGCAATGACATCCATTGTGTCACAGGATGGTCAAAGCTGGATAATGTGTGGAAAGGTGTAGCGGCAAAAGAGATTGCCAGGCGGGTAAAGCTTAGGGATGAAACATCATTTGTCATTCTGCATGCAGAGGAAGGATGGACTACTAATCTGCCGCTTGCAGACTTCCTGAAGGAAACGAGCCTCCTGGCACACTCCCATAATGGCGGGCCTCTTACCCCGGAACATGGCTTTCCGCTCCGTGCCGTCATACCGCATCTATATTTCTGGAAAAGTGCCAAATGGCTCCGCGGCATCGAGTTCTCTGCTGTAGATAAGCCTGGATTCTGGGAAAAAAACGGGTATCATAATTATGGAGATCCCTTCAAAGAAGAAAGGTTCAGCTTTGATTGACCTGTTCATGGAAAAAAACCTCAACCCTTTTGGGGATGAGGTTTCTTTTATAGAGGACAAGCCTCACTATTAGCTGCAGCATCTCTTGAAGTAATCTGCAAACACAATTGAGGCGAATCCGTAGTAGCTGCATTGAGCTGTTGGATTGAAAAGGTTCTCATAGTTCAGAGTATAAAGCATCGTATCCCTCCATTGTTCAGATTTTAACTGCCGGAAGGCTCTGAGTGTTCATGGAGCCAATCGGTCAGGTAGGGAGGGAGCTGTCCGCCGGATGCAAGATTGGCGTGCCCTCCATGCTGCAAGTGAAAAGTTCTGTCTCTGCTTGAAACGAGGCCGATTACAGGCTCAACCTGTTCTCTGGGAACCAGCCTGTCTCCTTCTGTGGCAACAGCGAGCAGGTTTGCCTGGATATTAGCCAGGTCGGCTTTTTTTCCGTCGATGACGAGAGAGCCGTCCATCAGGGAGTTCCTTCTCCCAAACTCATGGAAAATCTGTTTTAAGGCTGCTCCGGAAAAAGGAATATGGCCAGTTGTCCATGTGTTGAACCTCAGCCACTTTTCTGTGTATTTTTCATCATATGAGCGGTTTAATAGAGAGAGGTAGTGAGATAAGTAGATAGGTGAAGTAAGCAGCCGCATGCCGGCTTCCATAAGAGGGGCCGGGATGATTCCGAGTGCATCAATGACAGCATCGAAATCGGCCCTGCCTGTTGAAATGGCTTCAATCCACTCGTCATAAGCGGGCAAGATGCTGAAATCGATTGGTGTTACAAATAGAATCAGGTTCTTGATCGGCTGCTCTGAGATGCTTGCATAGATGGCTGCAATAGTCCCGCCCAGGCAAAAGCCCATGACTGTCAGCTCCGATGCCCCTGAGTGGCTGAGCGCCTTTGCGGCGGCCTTCGCAATATAATCCCTGATATAATCGGTAATCGTCAGGTCTTTATCTTCATATCCTGGGGCGCCAAAATCGATTAGATATACATCATATCCTTTGTTGACAAGTACCTCGATCATGCTTTCATTTGGTGCTAGGTCCAGAATGTAAGGCTGGTTAATGAGTGAATAAATCAGGAACATTGGAGTGCTGTACTTTCTTTCTGCCGGAGGGTAATACCATAAGACCGCTTTGTTCTTTTTCCAGACTGCTTTCCTGTATGTGCATCCCTGTTCGGGCTTTGCTGCAGAGATTGTCTGGAAAAATCCTTTCCATCTATCCTTTTCCTTCTCGGACCAGAATCCATTGGAGCTGCCGATATTATCTTCCATTTATTTTCGATCCTTTCGAAAGCAATCCGAATTGGATTTCAGCATTTTTCTGGAGGTTATCCTGAAGAATGCTGAGCGCCTTGGACCGTGCTTTCCGTCGCTTATCAGCCAGACTGCCTTCTGTCCAGGAGGCTGCAGCCCCTGAATCAATATCAGATTCCTGATTGGAGGGAGATGCTTTCGATTCCGGATTTTGTCCTGCTTTAGAGGAATCCATAGCCGGGCTGGCCGGCTTTTCTGTAAAGCTTCCTGACCCAAGCATCTCGACCGAGTTTTTAATGTCGGCAAGTGTACTGGACAGTGTCAGCATTTGTTCGTCAAGCTGATCGACTTTCTCTTCAACCTGAATGACAAGCTTCGCCACTCGTGCCACATCGTTTTTTGTTGGCAAGTTTAGAGGTATGGAAAGCAATTCAGCCATATTCCTGCATTGGCTTATTATGCTCGCGATTGCAGCTGAATTCGAACTGGCTGAAAGAAGAAGATCTTCTTTATTCAGCTGCTTTTTTATCAGCTCATTTAATTCAAATTCAAGCTTCATTCCCATTTTTTTTAATGAACTGAATAATTCCTGCGCTTGTTCATTTGACATTCGCCTGCTCCTTTCCGCTGTTTTTCTAGATGGTTGCCGTCAAGCCGCCATCTACTACAAGCGTATGGCCTGTCACATAATCAGAAGCACTGGAAGCCAGAAACAAGGCTGTTCCCTTTAAATCTTCATTCTTGCCAAACCTTCCGGCAGGTATCTTTTTCAGCAATATTTTATTGGTTTTTTCCATGGATGCCGTCATTTTTGTCGGGAACAGGCCAGGGGCAATACTGTTGACCTGGATGTTATAGGGGGCGAGCTTCACAGCCAGATCCCTGGTCAGCACCATAAGGGCTCCTTTGCTTGTGTTATATGCCGGAGTATCCAGGAAGCCGGATGGAGCCCCCCTGAATCCTGTGACAGATGAGATATTGATAATTTTTCCGCTGCCCTGATCCTTCATGGCCCTGGCAGCTGCCTGGGTAAATAGGAACGCGCCCTTCACATTTACATCCATCACTTTGTCCCATTTGTCTTCAGGGTAGTCCAGGAGCGGAGCGACCCAGGAAGTTCCGCTGTTATTGATCAGGATGTCAAGCCGGCCGAAATGGCTGATCGTTTCGGCGATGACAAAGCTGATATTGTTTTCATTGGTCACGTCGCATTCCAAAGCCAATGACTGGGCTCCCATGGATGCCAGTTTCTTGCTGACCGCCTGGCATGCCTCAAGATTCCTGGAACAGACGACTATATTTGCTCCTGCCTCTGCAAGTGCATAGGCCATTTGTTCGCCAAGCCCCCGCCCGCCGCCGGTGACGATGGCCGTTTTATTGGACAAATCGAAAAGGTCTTTTGTATCCATATGATATCCCTCCTTATTGGAACAGCTGTAAGGCTACATAAGATGAATGCTGGAATACCCTGCAGGCTGCCGATTTATGCTTCGCTATATTATAGACGAGCCATCATCCAAAAGTGCAGAAAATGGTTGTTTTCCCAGAGCCTTTTCTTGCCTGGGGAAGTATAAAAACAGCCTGTTTGGGAAAAATCAAAAATGGAAGATTTCTGGTATGCAGGGAGGCGGCCGGATGGATGAAAATCAGATAAGGGAAATATTTGATGAAGCAGGATACAGTGCAATTGGGCAGTCATTGAGCTTTAAGCTTTGGCTTTCAGGCGTGATGGAGCATTCCGGGGCAGGAGATAATCCGCTGGAGCTCCTTTTGGAAGCATGCTCTTTCGATGATGGTGAGCCGATCCTTTTCGATCAATTTCTGTTCCAGCTCCGGCTGATCAGCTCTGCAGATGAACGGAATTGCCTTCCCATAGGTTATTGGCAGTGAAAAATAAGAAGCAAAGAGGTGCTGACATGCAGAAAAATGCAAGAGGATATGTACAGGACTCTTATGGGTCCCTGAATCAGGCGAAAGATTCCCTGCAGCAGGCATTATCAACGGTAGAGCAGGGGTCAAACCGTGAACGCATCGAGGAATCCCTCCAGGCGGTCGAACAGGCACTGCAGGCGTGCGGACAAACGGCAGATATATTGGAACAAAAATAATGCTGAAAACACAGGGGAGCTTCTCCTGTGTTTTTTTGCGGATAAGAACAGCCCGGCGCGGGATTGCCCTGGTTTGCCGGACAAATGCCCAGTCCAAAAGGCGTTTGCCTGCATATGTAGTAGTGTAGGGAAGAAAATAAGGAGGTAGACCTTTTATGCATCCATATAGAGCGCCATATTATGCTGGAGGCGGTTCAAGATTTTTCTTTGGGGCGCCGTTTGTAGGCGGATTGCTTGGAGGGCTTGTCGGCAGTGCACTGTTTTATCCGCGGCCAAGGCCGTACTTTTACCCGCCGCCATTTTACGGCCCGCCATACGGCGGAGGATATCCGTATTACTGATTGATGAAGAATGAAGTGCCATTTAACAATACACTCTCTCTTTTTTAAAGCTCTCTGGTTAGAGAGCTTTTTTTGTCTTGAAATGATTTCCTGCTTCACTGCTGCACTTTATGGTCACTTCGCACTTACATCCATCTGAGCTTTAAGGTCAGGATGCAGCACTGAGCATGGTCGTCTTTTGCTTCAAATACCAGGGTGAGCCCGTCAGGTGTATATGTGACACGGGGCTGGGACTTAATTCCGGTTGCTTTGATCATCTCTTCTGTTTTTTGGGTCTGGGATTGCTGGGCAGCTGACATCAGATCATTGGAAAACTGCTTGGAAGTGGCCATCCTGTCAAGCAGTGTACCGGCATCACTCATTAGATCCTGCATACGCTTGGCCGAGCTCATAAAGGTGGCAGGATTGACAGAAGGAAACTGCCTCATGCTGGCTGTATAATGGAACTGGCGGGGAGGCGGAGGGAAATGGCATACAGGCTGCGGGTAGCGGCTTATGCTGTTTCTTTTTCCATAATAATGATGCGGAAACATCTTTTTGTCTCCTTTCATGTAACATAATCCAGGTGCACCCATTCATTCCATTTATATGCGGCTGCCCCCTTTCTTACGATCACCAGTGAAAAAAAACTGCCAGCCATGGTATTCGGTTATGTGCTTTGCAGGAAGGAATATACATTTAAGAAGCATGAGAGTATTAGGATGGATTTATAAAGATAAAAGAGGGGTAAACAAGGGTAATGGAGAATCCTTAAATAGATGGAGAGCGGGGGGAGGGGCTGAAGATGGAGCTGGATTATATATTGCTGTTAATTGAAGAAAACGGCTATACAGGCCTATTCCTGTGGCTCTGGTTCGGCGTCTTCGGCATCCCCGTCCCGAATGAAGTCATTGCCATGACAGTCGGGATGGTCTCCTCGATGAGTGTGCTTCATCCTCTTGGGGCCTTTCTTGTGACATATGCCGGCATGACTGCTGCACTGACGACCTGCTATACACTTGGACGGTTTATCGGCCGGCCGCTGATTAAATATTTCCATAAAAGAAAGCGGTTCGCAAAAATCATTGATGACTCTTTAAGGCTGATGGATAAGCATCATGCCTTTTCCCTTTCGCTCAGTTATTTTATACCGGGGCTGCGCAATTTTGTCCCTTTCCTTTATGGATTCAGCAGGCTTCCATTTAAAACATTCGCACTGTTTGCGTTCAGCGGAGCGCTGCTCTGGCTCGCGGTTGCTTTCACTTTAGGATATCTGTTCGGCGACCATATAGATGCCATCATTCTTTATGGAAAAGAGGCGCTTTTGGCAGGTGCCGCCTTTGCGCTTATCATTCTCGTAATCAAGAGCCGCAGCAGAAGAAAAAAAGAAAAGCAAAGGGAGCTGGCGTGAGGGACAAAAAAAAGAAAAGGCAGCCTGCAAAAGCTGCCTTTTTGTGTGCTAATAGTGATGGCGGTGTTCAACCAGATCAATGGCTCCCAGAACGATATGGGCAAGTCCGAAGCCGACGATGGTGTCTGACAGCGTGCTGTCTACCTTTCTGGATTGCTTAAGCGCGTAGCCTGTTGCCGTTACAGCTGTACCAAGAACTGCTGGAATTAAACCTTCACGGATATGATCCATAATTGAACACCCCTGTCTCTGGTTTCGTCCATGCCTTAGCGGCACTTGATTGGACATCTTTAGTTTGCCGCAGCAGGCTTTTTTTATTTGGCTTTGTTAAACATTGTCGTTGATTTTGGGCCCATGCGTGTGAAACAGAGTTTCACACGTTATGGATCCAAAATCAACAAGGTACACTAGCACAGTCTTTTATTTAAGCAGTTATTCTGTATGAAATTGGCGTTCGCTGACTCCGAAGCAGCACACAGGGCCCTGCTTTGGGGCAGGGAATGGGAACAAGCATACTTTGGCAGGTTGTCTGCCGCCAGGATTGAAGTTATAGTAAAAGTACATACATAATCATGCACCATGGTTAAAAACATGGAGGGGGAACTGGAATGATGAAATTGGAGAATACGCTGATACATGCCTTGGGAATCGAAGTGACTGAGCTTGGGAAAGGGCATGTGACAGCAACCATGCCGGTGGATGAGAGGACCAGGCAGCCTTTCGGGCTTTTGCATGGCGGCGCCTCGGTTGCTTTGGCTGAAACGGTGGCCAGCATAGGGGCATTTGAATTAGTGGACCAGGAAAAAGAGGCTGTGGTCGGCCTTGAGATCAACGCCAACCATATCAGGGCAAAAAAAGACGGAGTTGTCACTGCAGCTGCCACTGTTCTTCATCAGGGCAAATCAACAATGGTCTGGGATATCAAAATCACTGATGAAGAAGGGAAGCTTGTGTGTGTTTCAAGATGCACAATGGCGGTCATTCAAAGGAAATAGCAGCATCCGGGCATGAGAATAATAAGAAAAGCCATGAGGGATTCCCTCATGGCTTTTCTTGATTGACACTTACCTGTGAATTTTTCTTTGTTTTTAAATCATCCTGTACGCTGACATCGGCCAATGGGACACCTGCGTTATAGGCTGCACGGCTGATCAGGTGGCCCGCAACCGGGGATGTCATAAAGATAAATATGATTCCCAGGATAAGCCTTGAGTTAAAATGACCTTCTTCTGCATAAAAATAAAGGAAGGTCCCAAGCAGAACGGACATGACACCCAATGT
Source organism: Bacillus infantis (assembly GCF_050107595.1). Classification (GTDB taxonomy): domain Bacteria; phylum Bacillota; class Bacilli; order Bacillales; family Cytobacillaceae; genus Bacillus_AB; species Bacillus_AB infantis_C. Next base: position 34,012 of record NZ_JBNILH010000004.1, on the reverse strand, counting down.
AGCGGCTTTGGAGGCGGCGTGGTTCCGTGTGTATACATCAGGAAGCCTGATGACTCCAAATGCCGCTACAAGGCTGAGGAAGGCCCCTATCAGGATCAGGACAATGATGATGATTCTAATGATTTCGATCACGTTCAATAATAACCCCCTTTTCCAAATATTTCGAGAAGGCTACCGTGCCGATGAATGCAAGGATACCGATCAGCAGGATGATCTCCAGGAAAGCATTGGTTTCCAGCAAGATGGAAATGAGTGCAATGACAGCTACGAGATTGATCCCGATGGCATCGAGTGCCACGATTCTGTCCGGTATGGTAGGCCCCTTGATTACACGGTAGATAAGGCCAACCATGCTAACGGAAATACAGAGCAGCGAAACTTGTACAATCACTTCCAGCATCACTTGCTCACCTCCATGATTGCTTTTTCAAAAGAATTCTTGATGCTGCTGACCGATTCATCGACATCCCCTATATCCATGGCGTGGATATAAAGGATTCTATTATCATCAGAAACATCGATGACCAGCGTCCCCGGCGTCAAAGTGATCAGGCCTGAAAGGACCGTGATTTCCCAATCCTCCGTCAGCTCTGTTTCAAGAGCAAAGATGCCGGGCCTGATATCAAGCTTTGGCTTCAGGATCACCTTCAATATGGCGATATTGGATAAGATCAGCTCCCTCATGAAGATCAGCAGCAGATTCAGGACAGCCGCGACCCGGAGGAGATAAAAGCGGGAATCGAAGAACCGCCTGAAAGCAAAGATGATCAGCAGTCCGAAGAAATAGCCGACAAGGAATGTTACCGGGTCATAAGAGACCTTCAGGAACATCCACACAAATGCTAGAAAGAAATTCAATAAAATTTGAAATGCCATATCATTACTCCTTTAAGACTGCATTGATATAAAGATTTGGGTCCGAAAGAGTTTCAGCAGCCTGCGAGATATAAGGATAGATCACTTCTGTCCCGACTCCCATAAATACAGACAGGGCAGTGAGCATCACCGGAGCAATGAGCAATGTTCTTACAGGAGCTTTATCTTCATTTTTGAAGGAGCGGGGATTTCCCCAGAATCCATTGATGAAGATTTTCATGACAGAGAACAGCACCAGGAGGCTTGAAAGCAGGACGATCCCTGCACCCCAATAGCGGCCGGCTTCAAATCCTCCCTGGACGATCAGGAGCTTTCCGATAAAGCCGCTGAGCGGAGGGATCCCGGCAAGAGCAAGTGCCGCAATGAAATAGGTCCAGGCTAGCCCGGGGTACCTTTTGATCAGCCCGCTGATATGGCGGAGGTTACTTGTTCCCGTAATGGTGATGATGATTCCGACAAGCAGGAAGAGCGCTGCTTTGATGATCATATCGTGAATGATATAAAAGAGCGACCCGGCCAGTGAATCGGGAGTCATTGCCGCAATCCCGAATACGATGACCCCGACGGCGACAACAATATTGTAAATGATGATTTTTTTGACGTCCCAGTATGCAACGGCCCCTATTACCCCAAGGATGATGGTCATTACTGCGAGTACACTGAGAATTTCATGTGTATACCCCTGGTCATGGTAAAAGAAGAGGGTGTACGTCCGCATGATGGAGTAGACTCCAACCTTGGTCAGCAAGGCGCCAAAGACGGCCATGACCGGGATGGGCGGTGCATAATAAGAGCCGGGAAGCCAAAAGTAAAGCGGAAATATGGCGCCCTTCAGTCCGAACACGATAAGGAACAGAACAGCGACAACCGTCAAAATGCCAGGCTGTCCGGACGCTGCGATTTTAACGGAAATATCAGCCATATTCAAGGATCCTACAATAGAATATAAATATCCCACTGCAATGACAAACAGAGCTGATGATATGACATTCACCAGAATATATTTGATGGATTCCCTTAGCTGTATCTTCGTCCCGCCGAGAACGATCAGGACATATGATGCCATGAGCATAACTTCAAAGAAAACAAACAGGTTGAAAATATCCCCTGTAGTGAATGCCCCGTTGACACCGACGATCAGAAACTGGAATACAGGATAATAATAAAATTTCTCACGGTCAATGCCTATAGATTTGAAAGAATAAATCAGACAGGCCAGGGATATCAGGCTTGTCGTCAATACAAGCAGGGCAGAGGCCATATCAGACACTAGCGTGATTCCGTATGGCGCCTCCCAGCTGCCCAAATTGATTGTCTGGATGCCATCATTGTGCACCTTCTGCACAAGCAGGAAGGCAGCAGCAGCCGTGATTGCGGCAGATATCCCTGATACCCAGCGCTGTGCAGGGACGTTTTTAGCGAGAAAGATTAAAAGGATCGCTGTTGCCAGCGGAATTAGAATTGGAAGCATTAAAAAGTTAGTCATTTCCTTCTTTTCCTCTCAATCTGTCCATATTATCTGTGCCGAGTTCCTGGTAGGCGCGGTAGGCAAGAACCAGGAAGAAGGCTGTAACGCCAAAGCTGATAACAATGGCAGTAAGGATCAGGGCCTGGGGGATCGGATCAACATAAGACTTTGCATGCTCCCCCAAAAGCGGCGGATCTCCCCTCTTCAATCCGCCCATGGTGATTAGCAGAAGATGGGCGCCATGGCTCAAAAGGCCGGTTCCAATGATGATTCTGAGCAAGCTTTTTGAAAGCATCAGATACGTGGCAGTCATAAACAGAATGCCAATGAGAACGGACATTAATATCTCCATTATTCATCCTCCCCTATTGTTTGAATAATGGTCATTGTGACTCCGACAACGACTAGGAATACACCGGTATCGAACAGTACGGCCGTGTGCAGGGATGTTTCCCCGAGCAGCGGCAGATGCACATGGGTAAAGGCGTGGGTTAGGAATGGTACATTGAACAGAAGTGCCCCGGCCCCGGTTCCCACAGCAAACAAAAGCCCCGTGGCAATCATATATTTATAGTCGATCGGCAAAATATTTGCGACAGTCTTCATATCAAAAGCGAGCAGGAGCAGCACGATGGCACCGGATGTCATCAATCCGCCCACAAATCCGCCGCCTGGATAATAGTGGCCGGCAAAGAACAGATGGATTGAAAACAGGATGATGATGAACAGAGTGACCTTCGTCACTGTCTGCAGTATAATATCGTTTGTTTTCATCCTTCATTCCTCCTTGCCAGGCGAAGCTTGATCATGGCGAAGATGCCAAGGGCGGCAATCCCGAGAACGCATATTTCAAACATGGTATCAAAGCCCCTGAAGTCAACCAGGATCACGTTGACCATATTTTTTCCTGCTGCTTCTTTATAAGTATTTTCAATATAGTAGCTTGCAATAGATTCAAACACCTTATTGCTGTGTGCAGACAGGGCGATCAGCGTGACAATGGCGCCAACCCCGATCGAGACTGCAAGATTGACTGCCTTAAAGCGGATCCTCTCTTCATCCCGCTTCAGCTTCGGCAGATGATAGAAGCAAAGCAGGAAAAGCGATACAGACACAGTTTCGATGACAAGCTGCGTCAGAGCGAGGTCAGGCGCCCTGAATAATACAAAGAACAAGGCGACAGTATACCCGACTGCACCGAGCAGGATGATCGAAGTCAGCCTTGACTTGGCAAACAGGATGGAAATGGATGCAGCGGCAATGATCAGCGCCAGCAGCACTTCATAGAAGCCGATTGAAGACAGATCATTCGTACTCAGCTTAAAGGCGTTTTTCCAGACAAGCGTCGTGCCAAGCAGCAGAATAAAGAATGTAAAGATGTACACAAGATATGTCCGGATAAACCCGTTCATATAGGTTCTTGTCAGGTTTGATGAGAAGGTCTGCATCCCTTCGATCCCGCCATCGTAAAAGCGGTTGAGTGCAAGCTTCTCCGGGAACAGATCATAAATCTGGCGCCATTTGTCCAGTGTAGTATAAAGCAGCACTCCAAACGCAATGACCCCAAGCGTCATGAACAGCTCTGGAGTGAAGCCGTGCCAGAATGAAATATGCACGTCAAACACAAGGCCCGGCATGATCACTCCAAGGGCTGGAGCGATAATGGTGCTTGACAGGATATTCGGGAAGAATCCGATGATGATGACCAGTGAAGCCAGTATAATCGGCGAAATAAGCATGCCGAAAGGAGCTTCATGCGGCTTTTTATCGAGCTTGTCAGGCTGGAACTTCCCTGTGAATGTCCTAAATACAAGCACCATGCTGTAAATGAACGTAAACACGCTTGCAATCCAGGCAAGCACTGGGAATAAAATGCCCCATGTATCAAGATTGAAGATATCCACTTCAAGGATGCGGACCATTCCCGTAAAGAACATTTCCTTGCTGAGGAACCCATTGAACGGCGGCAGCCCGGCCATTGAAAAGGCCCCGATCAGCGCCAGGGTGAATGTGATCGGCATAAAGCTCATTAATCCGCCGAGCTTGCGGATATCTCTTGTCCCGGTTTCATGGTCAACGATGCCGACCACCATAAAGAGGCTTCCTTTAAAGGTGGCATGGTTGATCAAATGAAACACTGCCGCAGTTGTAGCAATCGTATAGAAGCTGTCTTCCACGGTATCGTAATGCAGGGCAGCTGCACCAACCCCGAGGAGGGACATGATCAGCCCGAGCTGGCTGATGGTTGAAAAAGCAAGGATTCCTTTGAGGTCTGTCTGCTTGACGGCAGAAAAGGAACCCCAGAACAGTGTAACGATCCCGAAGGATGCAACAAGCCACAGCCAGATGCCGGATTCTGCAAAGACCGGGCTCATCCTGGCCACTAAATAGATGCCTGCTTTTACCATTGTCGCAGAATGGAGGTATGCACTGACAGGCGTCGGCGCCTCCATCGCGTCAGGAAGCCAGATATGAAAAGGGAATTGCGCCGATTTTGTAAAAGCGCCCAGCAGGAAGCAAAGCAGAGCAGGGACAAAGTACGGCTTTTCCATGATTTCAGAGGCCATCGGGACGATTTCGGAAATAGAGAAGGTTCCTGTCATCATATAAAGCAGGATGATCCCGCCCAGCATAGCCAGTCCGCCAAGCACCGTAATCATCATCGATTTCTGGGCGCCGTAGCGTGATTTCTCCCTGTGATACCAATAGCCGATCAGCAGGAAGGAAGAAAAGCTGGTCAGCTCCCAGAAAGCATACATGACAATCAGGTTATCAGAAAGGACAACCCCGAGCATAGCCCCCATGAACAGGAGCAGATAAACATAAAAGGTGTTGAGCTTTTCTTTTTCCTTAGAAAGATAATAAATGGAATACAGCACCACTAAGGATCCGATGCCTGTGATTAAAAGGGCGAAAAGAAGCCCCAGGCCATCGACCCTGGCTGTAAAATCAATCCCGAAGGATGGAATCCAGGACAGAGTTCTGCTTACTGCCCCATTCGCTTTTGTTTCCGGCAGATAGCTGATGAAATAGCTGAAAAGCAGGATGGGCAGAGGCAATAGAAACCACCCGGTATGTATTTGCCTGAAATATTTATAGAAGAACGGTATAAATATGGCAAACAATAATGGCGAAACAATCGCCAAATGCAGCAAAGACAACAATATGACCTCCTTTATAATTGTAAGCGCACAGAATTAGTGCATGTGAGTCCTTGTCAGGAAGAAATTGATACATATCAAAAGGCCTTTTCCCATTTGCGGCTGAAAGTATACCATGCTAGTGAAGAAAAGCTGTAAATAGAGACACGTATGTATACAATTATCTCCAATCTTTGTTATAAGATGCTCCACACTTTACCTGCTCTAAGTAATGCCAGGGGAAAAAAATTCCTCCCGGAGACTGCCTCTGAACAAATTATAACCTAAATGGCACGGTCGTGCATTTGAGGAAACCTTATGCGGCAAGGATTCTCCCAACTTTATTAAATAGGTAGAAACAGGTTGGAAACCGGAAAAAATTTCGAAAAAAATATGAATAAATATATTAAAATGCATCCAAACTACGACTAGGTGGTGGTTTGGCATGCATAAGAAAATACTTGCCTCCATAATCCTCTTCGGATTTCTGTTTGCAGGTGCATGGCTGCTGGAAGCAAAGGATAAAAGAGAATTTTTCTACTCTGATGCAGAAGAGGAAATTGTGGAAGTCATGCCGGCTGATGCTGGCCAGGGACCCAATAAAAGAAAGATAAAAGCATTTGAATCAAGGGAATATGTAAGGGTGGAAGCAGGATTGCCCCTTAAATAAAGAGAGGATGAGCAGCTCATCCTCTCTTAAATCTGGCCGGCTGCCTGGGAGCCTGACCTGCTCTTATTATGAAATATCATGATCAGAACCGGCACAATGATAATGGATGATAGCAGCAGCAGAAGCAGTGCAAGCGAGGCCGGTGTCAGCACTTTGGTGAAATCATGCATATATTCTTTGAAAAACTGTTCCACCCCGGAATTCCCCATCACATGTACAGAAGACAGGAATTCCTTTTTTTCAAGATCATAATAGTACATTTCTCTTTTCTTAAAAAAGAAAATGGAATCGCGCTTCAATTCAAACTCAGTAAAAGCCACTGCAATCCTTGCGGAATACTCCTCAATCTTCTCCTCATTTTCCGGTGTGGCAGAATTATCTGTCTGGATGATCTTTACCACGTCCCCTTCAATTGTGATAAAGTCCTTGATCTCTGCTGAATCTTCATGATAATAATGGACTGTGCTTTTCATATGATCTTCCAATGCCCCTTTGAATTCCTGCATCTCATTTGGTGTGGACGCTGCCGGCGAATTCCATGCAAACAGGAGACAGGCTGACAGAAAAGCGGCGGGCAGGCAGATGATCATCCTTTTCATATTTAATCCCCCTCATGTTAGCGCTTTCATTTTTATTATCTTATTAAATGATTGCTGCTTTTAGAGCAGATTTTTTTGCCGGTTTCATGTGTATTGCCTGTACATATGGCCAGACGCGCCGATAATGTAATTAGGGGATTCCGGGACTAAGGGGGCTTCATATGAAAAATAAGTATTTGACCAGCTATTTCCCTTTAATGGCAATTTTATTATTCAGTTTGTCTTTTTCAATCATAGCGGAGGAGAAGCTGCAAGGATGGCTTTCGGGGATGGGAGTATATGAAGGCATGAAGGAATTCTTCCCAGAGGCTGGCATTAAGCTGGCAATGGTTATCGTTTGTATGGCCTGCTGCTTTATGATTTTTGCTGCCTTGAAGCTGATTGCAGACACCATCAATGGGCTCTCCCTTCTTTTCTTTTCGAAGGATGAAAGCGGGGAAGCGATCGCTAAAAGCCGGAGCGGATCAGTCATATATCTGGCTGGCGGGGCACTGTCGCTGTTCAGCTTTTTCAGCTTTTATGCTATGCTGGGGATTTTTCTTGCATCTACTGTCATTTATTTCATCTATTTTGTCTATATCTCAGGCAGTTCTTTCTCTCCGGCCGGACTGATCGGGATCATCTTCTTTCAGGTCCTTTCCTGGGCCTCTTTGCTTTCCATTCTTCTGTTTTTAACATTGAAGCTTTATAACAGCGTAATGGCGAGCCTTCCTGTATAGAGGATACAGCAAAAGCAGCAGAGTGCCTGCAGGCACTCTGCTGCTTTACTATTTCAAGATATCCTTCCAGATCAATAAGTGCGGGGCCATCTTTTCATATGATTCCATGCTTTCCGGCTGATCCTTGCCGACCCATACTGCTGCCGTATATTCATCGGTGAGCCCTGCAAACCAATAATCTTTATAATCATTGGTTGTTCCGGTCTTGCCCCCTGTATAGCCTCCTGGAAAATAAGCTTTCCTGCCGGTTCCTGCTGCGACGGTTTCCTGCAGCAGCAGTCTCATCTTATCAATGGTTTCATTGCTCCACACTCTCACTGGCTGGTCTTCCCATGCATACAGCAGGCTGCCGTTTTTGTCTGTGACCTTTTGGATGGCTCTTGCGGGCTGATAAATGCCTCCATTGGCAAAAACGGTGTACGCTCCTGCGAGCTCCAGGGGGGAAACCCCCCTGCTGAATCCGCCGATTGCAGCAGCAAGGGACCGGTCTGGCTTTCCTACTTTACTGAATCCGAATTTGTCCAGATCCTTGAAGCCTTCTTCTATTCCTATCATGCTTAGGAGCCTGACCGCAGGTGTGTTATAGGAGTGGATAAAGGCTTGTTCCAGGCTCACCTTTCCATAATTTTTACCGCTGTAATTATGGGGGCAATAGCCGCTGATGCAAAGGGAGCCGGCATCTACCTTCTGATTGATCAGCGGGCGCGTCCTCTCAATATAAGGGGCATACACAAGCAAAGGCTTGATGGCAGAGCCCGGCTGCCTGAAGGCCTGATAGCCTCTGTTGAAGTCATATTTCCTGTAACCCCTCCCGCCTGTGAGGGCAGCCAGTCCGTGGGTGCTGCTCTTGACGACGGCCGCAGCTGCTTCTGCCTTCTGATCAGGCAGATGGGCGGAGGCTGCATGAACAGCTTTTTGCTGAAGATCAGGATCCAGGGAGGTATGGATGACCACCCCTGTCTGGAGAACCTGCTCCACCCTTCTGTCCAGCTCTTCCTCTGAATCTGGGGGGATGCCTTCCTTGAATCGGATCAATTCTCTCAGCTCAGCCTCGGCATATGTTGTGTAATCTGGATAAAGGTCGATCCGGTCCGCCAGTGTAAAGGCAATTTTTTCGCCTTTCAAAGCCTTCGCATCTTCAGGGGATATCTCTCCCTTTTCAGCAAGCACATCAATCAGCAGCTCCTGCCTTTTTTTCGTCCTGTCAAAATGTTTGGCGGGATTATACATGGAAGGGTTGTTCGGGATGGCAGCCAAGAAAGCCAGCTGCACATACGAAAGATTTGCGGCCTCTGTCTGAAAATAAACCTTTGATGCTGCCTCGATTCCATATGCCCCATTCTGAAAATAGATGCTGTTCAAATAATAAGATAATATTTCTTCCTTGGAGTACGTCCTCTCCATTTGATAGGCATACAGCAGCTCTGTCAGCTTGCGGTTATAGGTCTGCTCATGGGTCAGGTACAGATTCCTGGCCAGCTGCTGTGTAATCGTGCTGCCGCCTTCCTCAATAGTGCCGTTATCTGCATTTGCAGCCAATGCCCTGCCAATGGCAGTTAAATCGAAACCCTTGTGCTTATAAAACCGCTCATCCTCCGAGGCAACCACCAGTTTTTTCAAGAATTCGGGAATATCTTCAGCTGCAAGCGGAATGCGGTTATAGGGTGTAAAGATTTCAGAAATCACATTGCCATCCTGGTCAGTCATCAGGCTGGTCTGGGGAAACGTTGCTGCGTTAGTCACTTCAATCCTGCTGTCCAAAAAGTGGGGAAGGCTCTCCAATCGGCTGGCTTCATCGGCCGTTTTATAGACAAACAGCACAAAGAAAGGCAGGATGAAGGCGATTGTCAAATATCCCGTCAGTGTTTTCATGCCTGTTTCTCCGTTTCTGATATAATATGGCACTCATGCCGGCTTCAAAAGGTGTGCTATACGTATTATCGGCATCATTCAACTTTTTGTGAGAATGTAAAATATAAAGCAAGAAATTATTTACTGAATAGTAAAAATATTATTCTTTGGTGATATAATAAATGGTAAACGGAGTAATCGTGATCTGGAAGGAGGGATGGTAAAGCTGGCAAACACTGCTTATTTATCGACTTTGAATTCACCATGCCAGATAGAAACGAAAAATATAAAAGGTTTTCTCCGGAGATCATTGAGGCGGGCGCGGTGTCTGTCCAAAATGGAGCGATACTAGAACAGTTTTCCTCTTTTGTGGCTCCCATCCGTTTTCCTGAGCTATCCGAAAGATGCAAGTCTTTTTTACATATCAGCCAGGAGCAGGTGGATAAGGGGATTTCATTGGCAGATCTGATCTGCAGACTTGAGCAGATGGGCGGCAATAAAGCTGATGAAATTGTTACCTGGGGCAATATGGATATGAAGGTGCTCCGCCAGAACTGCAGCCATGCAGGAATCGGCTTTCCATTTAAGGGGAAGGAAGTTGATTTGTCGATGGAGTATAAACGTTTTTTTGGCGACCAGAACCAAACCGGCCTATGGAAAGCGGTGAAGGAATACGGAAAGGAGGGAACAGGCAGGCATCACCGTGCTTTGGATGATGCGCTGACAACCTGCAAAATCTATCAGCTTGTCGAGAAAGATAAAAGATATCTCCAAAACCACGAGCCCACGACAATTGGGGACAGGATTGACCTTTCCAAGCTTTTAAACCGCTTTGCATAAAAGCCAAACCCGCAGATGGATTTGGCTTTAGCTCACTTTATTTAAAATAATCGGCTTCAAGCCGCTCCGCATTCTCAAGGGAGCGCTTCGCCCAATCAGAATCATCCTCCCAAAGCCCGCTTTTCATATTATCCAATGCTTGCTTAAGAGACGTCTTATAGTCCGGGATGCTTCCCTCATATGTCCTGACCATCTGCTTAGGAACATTTGTCTGCTCTCTATAGGCAAGCGCTCTGCGCTCATGGAACATCATGACATCTGCCTGTTTTGGATTATGGAGGTCTCCCTGCATCGGATGCTTTTCAACAGCAAGCACCCTGACAAGATAATGCTGGGGCCGAATATCCGTAACCTCCCCGATATACTTACCTGTTTTATAAATGGCCGTCACCTGAGCTCCCACCTGGAATTCACTCAAAGCTGTCCCCTCCTTTGAAGCTTTTCTTCCCATTATGCCCGAATTTTTTTGAAAAACAAAGTGCAAAGCAAGAGGAAATCCAGTAATCTATAAGAAAAGCGGAAGGAGCTTGCTCTTCTAAGGAACGCAGACTAAGAACGCGACGTCCTGTGGCAACGTCTGCATGACCCACATCCTGTGGGCCTCAAGCATAAGACGCTTCAGGATAGAAGGCGTTCTTTGCCTTCAATCCTGAAGTGGCTTATGACTCGAGGGGCTAGCGCCTGGAGCTGGACAGAAGAAAAGCGGAAGGTACAAACCTATCAGCAGCAATAGAGGGGGACTGAATCATGAAAAAGAATTTCATATACCTTTTCCTTGCAGCAGCGATCACGCTGCTGGCAGCATGCGGGACAAGCACTGATCAAAGCAGCAGTGCCGGCAAGGAAGGCGGAGGAGCATCAGAAGGAAAGCAAGGTGAACAGGCCGCAGAGGAGAAGAGCTCTGAGGGAGGCTATCCGCAGCTCACAGCGGAAGTTGGGGAGAATGAACGACTCGTGGAAATGGAAACATCAATGGGGACCATTAAGATTAAGCTTTTCCCTGACCATGCTCCAAAGGCGGTAGAAAACTTCATCACCCATAGTGAAGAGGGCTATTATAATGGACTTATCTTCCACCGGGTCATCAATGACTTTATGATCCAGGGAGGAGATCCGGACGGGACAGGCATGGGCGGAGAGAGCATCTATGGACAGCCGTTTGAGGATGAGTTCTCAGATAAGCTGTACAACCTCCGCGGTGCTTTATCCATGGCGAACAGCGGCGCCAACACGAACGGAAGCCAGTTCTTCATCGTACAAAAGAGTACATCAGAAGCGGGCATGAAGGAACAGATGGAAAAAGCAGGGTATCCAGAAGAAATCGTTGCAGCTTACGATAAGGGAGGGACCCCTTGGCTCGATTCCCGCCACACTGTCTTTGGGCAGGTGATCGAGGGCATGGAAATCGTTGATAAAATTGCAGCTGCAGAAACAGATGAATCCGACCGGCCGGTTGAAGATGTAAAAATCAAGGAGATAAAAGTGATAAAGCAGCCGCTTGGACAGGACAAGCCCAGCTGATATAATAAGGCTGACCACTGCTTTTGGCAGAAAGGAAGAAAACGAATGATCCAGGCTTATATTTTATCTCTGTTTCTATATTTTCCGGAAGATAAATCTGAGTATATTCCGGCATCCATAACATTCACCATATTTCTAATTGGAGCGATCATCGCCATGCGCCTGATCATCAGGACATCCAAGCGCGAGGAAAAAAAGGCGAAAGAGCTGGAAAATCAAATCATGAAGCAGGATAGCCTGCAAAAAAAGAACAGCTGACCTGAGCTGTTCCTTTTTTTGTGCATTTTAAGAATCAGGAGAAAGCCAGTTTCAGCCGTTTTAGTCCTTCTTCCAGAGTATCACGCGGGCAGGCAATATTCATCCGGACAAATCCTTCGCCGCCTGGGCCGTATTTTGTGCCAGGCTCAAGCGCGAGCCTGCCTTTTTCAATGAGAAGAGAATTAAGGTCTTTATCCGGGAGAGAGAGTTCCCGGCAGTCAAGCCACATCAGGTAGGTTGCTTCAAGATCCATGACCTTGACCGGAGGAAGCTCCCTTTCTATGAAGCTCCGGGCGATTTCGTAATTTTCCTGCAGATAAGTCAAGAGCTGATCCAGCCAGTCATGTCCATGCCGATAGGCAGCCTCCAGGGCGGTGATGCCAAAGATGTTCAAAGTGAAAAATCCCTGCTGTGCCTGGATAGCCTTGAATTTGTCGCGAAGCTGCTCATTGGGGATGATTACTGCTGATGATTGCAGCCCGGCAATATTGAAGGTCTTGCTCGGTGCAATGCATGTAATTGTAATATCCCGGAATTCCTTGGAAAGAGATGCAATCGGAATATGCTTGTGGGGCGAAAATACCAGATCTGAATGGATTTCATCTGAGAGAATCAGGCACCCGTATTTTTTGCATAATTCTCCTATTTTCAAAAGCTCCTCTTTTTTCCAAACCCGGCCGCCCGGGTTATGGGGATTGCAGAGCAAGAAAAGCTTGATGCCCTTTTTCAGCTCTTCCTCGAAACGTTCAAAGTCGATTTCATAGCGCTGTTCCACTAGAGCTAGCGGAGAGTTGACGACCATGCGCCCATTTTTTTCAATCATCTCAAAGAAAGGCGTGTAAACAGGGGACTGAAGCATAATTTTATCTCCCGGACTTGTGAATGCCTGGACGGCAAGGCTGATGGAGGGGACCACCCCCGGGCTGTATAACACCCATGATCTGCCTATTTCCCAGCCGGATTGATCCTTCTGCCACTGCTGGACGGCTTCGGATGCAGAAGGAGGGACAAATGTGTAGCCGAAGACCTCGTGGCTGGCCCTTTTGCTGATTGCATTCTGCACCTCTTCAGGAGGTTCGAAGTCCATATCTGCCACCCACATAGGAAGCACATCCGAAGAGCCAAATACATCTTTTGTCAGCTCCCATTTCACAGAAGCTGTTTCATATCTGCTGATTGATTTATGAAAGTCATATTTTGTCATGATAACCCCCTGGATTGCAGTTTTCGGTCCTGATATTCTTATGATAAGATATGGTCAGGCAAAATTAAATCAAAAAGGTGGTTTCTGATGGAAGTCCAGGTTATGCACCTGATGATGTACCAGGCTTTGGATCAATGGGATCCTTTCCGCTGCGGGGAAGGGAATTATGATACTGAAATAGCAGACGCCATCCAGGCCGTTCATGATTTGGACAGCCCCGATAAACTCGCACGGAAGATCCAGGGCATTTATGAATTTTCCTTCGAAAGCATCATCCCTCTGGAGCAGTGCAAAAAGATGGCTGAAACGCTCCTTGTTATCAAAAACAGCGGGAGCTGCACGATATAAATCATGTACGTTGAATAATGGCCGGCACCAAATGGGTGTCCGGCCATTCTTTTTATCACTTGGCGCAAATAAATGCCTTCATATGACTGTATACTTCTTCAGGCCGTTCTTCCGGGACAAGATGTCCTGTGTCTTTGAGCACAATGAGCCTGGAGTTTGGGAGGTCGCTGTCCAGCCTTTTTCCGATGGACAGCGGGACAACCCTGTCATGCTCGCCCCATATGAGGAGGCAGGGTGTGTCAATGCCTTTCAGAGCCTTTTCATCCAAGTCGCCTTCCCTGTGCCTGATCATCCTGGTCAAGGCCTTGAAAATGTCATCTTCCAGAAAAGGAGCCAGATAGCCGTACATCATTTCATCCGTGATCATGCTGTGGTCATGGACAACATTCCTTAAATTCTGCCGGACGCCCGAGCGCTGCAGGTACAGCTTTACATACAAATGGAAATAAGGGAGGTAGCTCGACAGGACCAGCGGCATCTTTAATTTTGGCAAATAGCTTGAGCTGCAAAGAAGGATCGCTTTTTTTATTATGCCAGGATATTGGTGTGCCACATTGAGTGAAATCTGCCCGCCCATGGAATGCCCGGCAATCGTGACTTTGTCGAGACCGAGCTTTTTAAGGAATTGCATGACTGTTTGGGCAGTGTTTTTGTAGGAATAGATATAGCGATCCGATTTCCCGCTTTTTCCAAACGGAGGCAGATCAATAGAAATCACATTGAAGTCTGCCTGCAGAAAAGGGATCAGTCTCCTGAAGCTGAAGGAGGAGGAAAGAAAGCCATGCAGGAGGACAATAGTCTCTCTTGAGGAAGCTTGTCCGTACTGTTCATAATAAATTGTATTCCCATTCACTTCGATTTCTTCAGTCTTAAAGGCTTGCATCGTTACCCTCACCCCTATGAAAAGTGGTAGTGCCTGGCAGGTTTTATCCGTTATATCATTCCCTTTTTGGTAACCTTCACACATAGCGAAAAAATTATTTTAGAAAAATAATAGAAAAGTGAGATATATTATCCCGCTGATTTTGCTATAATGTAACTATTTTAAACGTGAATGGGAGGAAGGTCCATGAGACTGAGTGATAAAGAACTTGAAATTGTTGAAATTCTGGAAAAGGATGCACGCACCCCGCTTGAAGATGTGGCGAAAATGGCCGCCATCTCTGTTGAAGAGGCGGCAGCGCTGCTGGAGAAGCTGGAGCAGTCCCGGGTGATTGTCCGATACACCTCTGCAGTGGACTGGGCCAGAATTGACGGCCATGAGGGCGTAACAGCCATGATAGATGTAAAGGTGACCCCGAAGAGGGGAGTCGGCTTTAACGAGGTCGCACAGCGCATATACCGGTACAAGGAGGTAAGCTCTGTTTATCTTATGTCTGGGGCCTACGACCTGTCTGTCATTGTGGAAGGGCGCTCCATGAATGAAGTTGCCCGGTTTGTATCAGAGAAGCTTTCGACCCTGGATTCAGTGCTGTCGACCACCACTCATTTCATTCTGAAGAAATATAAGCATGATGGGACCATCTTTGACCAAGAAGACGAAGATAAAAGAATAGTGGTATCGCCATGATGAAAACGAAAACTTATATATCCGCTAAGGTCGATCAGCTCAAGCCGTCAGGCATCAGGCGCTTTTTTGATCTGGCGGCAGGAATGGAAGGCGTAATCTCACTTGGTGTTGGCGAGCCGGATTTCGTTACTCCCTGGTCCGTCAGGGAAGCGGCAATCCTGTCACTGGAACAGGGATATACCTCTTACACCGCGAATGCCGGCCTGCTTGAACTAAGAGAGGAAATTGCGTCTTACATGGTGAAAAGCTTCGGGATCCAATATGAACCGGAATCTGAAATCATCGTGACAGTAGGGGCAAGCCAGGCCATCGACATCGCTTTAAGGGCCATCCTGGATCAGGGGGATGAAGTGATCGTGATAGAGCCTTGCTTCGTTTCTTATGCTCCGCTTGTAAGCCTGGCAGGAGGAAATCCTGTTACTGTCCAGACGAGAAAGGAAGATGATTTCAAAATTCTCCCATCCCAGCTGGAACAGGCGATAACCCCGCGGACAAAAGCGATCCTCCTCTGCTCTCCCAATAACCCTACCGGCACAATGCTTTCGGGCAAAGAACTGGAGGCCATAGCGGCTGTTGCAGAAAAGCATGATCTTCTTGTGCTGTCTGATGAAATTTATGCGGAGCTCGTTTATGATGAGGATTATACAAGCTTTGCCAGCATCAGCGGGATGAAGGAAAGGACTTTATTAATCTCAGGATTTTCAAAAGGCTTTGCCATGACCGGCTGGAGGCTTGGATTTATTTGTGCGCCGAAGGAGATATCCCAGGCCATGCTGAAGATTCACCAGTATAGTATGATGTGTGCCCCGACAATGGCGCAGTTTGCAGCTCTGGAAGCGCTGAGGACGGGAAGGGGCGATGTGGAGAGCATGCAAAAGAGCTACCGCCGCCGCCGCAATTATTTTGTACAGTCCCTGGAGGATATCGGGCTGCCGTGCCATATCCCCGGCGGTGCTTTCTATGCCTTTCCTTCCATTGAAGGAACAGGATTAACCTCTGAGCAGTTTGCAGAACAGCTGCTGCTGGAGGAAAAAGTAGCCGTCGTCCCAGGGAATGTCTTTGGAGAGAGCGGGGAAGGGCATATCCGCTGTTCTTATGCATCATCCATGGAACAGCTGCAGGAAGCCGTAAAAAGGATCGGCCGCTTCCTTGAAAACAGGAAATAAGAAAAGCGCAAGCGCCTTGCTCACCCCCGACAAGCACAAGCCAATCCTGCCAGAAAGGCGTTTTTTGCCTTTTTGGCAGGATTGGCTTGTGACCTCGAGGGGGTAGGCGCTGGAGCTAGACAGTAATCGAAGTTAACAAATATACTTTCTTATATTATAAAAAAATGGATATCCATCAGGATATCCACTTCAAAAAAGGGGGGGAATACTAGAAAGCTTATGTTTTAAGCATTTCCGTATTCCCCCTTTTGTATACATAAAAACTCAAAAAATATTTTTATTAATATCTCAGGTGGAAGTTTATCTAGTTTCCTCGATCGTATCCATTATCCTCAAAAGATTTTCTTTTCCAGCTTTCTTCGCTTTTTTCAAGATCAATTTCGCATCGCGTATGCCTGTATCCATAATGAGCTGCTCCAGTTCGGGATCCA
The DNA here is from genome assembly GCF_050107595.1 of Bacillus infantis. Taxonomy (GTDB): domain Bacteria; phylum Bacillota; class Bacilli; order Bacillales; family Cytobacillaceae; genus Bacillus_AB; species Bacillus_AB infantis_C. Next base: position 17,351 of record NZ_JBNILH010000004.1, on the reverse strand, counting down.
GTCCTGTCTGGCAAGAAGCGAAGCCATCCTCCAATAGCTCGGATGCTGGCACGTCAAGGATAGTGGAAATTTTTAAAATGGTCTGGGTGTCAGGCCGCTGGCATCCGTTTTCGTATTTTTCAATGGTGCTTGTGCCAATTCTAAGCTTTACAGCCAATTCCTGCTGAGTCATATTCAATCTTTCTCTATTCTGCTTAATAGCAAGACCGATTGCGGACATTTTGCACCCACCCTTTCACAGAATGATCTTACACATTTATTTTACTGCGAATTTAGCTATATAAAATTTAATATCCTTGTATTTTTTGTTACAGTTCGATAAATGTTATTAACAGCTTTATGAGGAAAGAATGAGGAACTCAAGAGGGCGTGTGATTCAGCCAGAGTGTTTCAAAAGGAAGTTGAGACAGTCAAGAATAAGACTTAAGCTGGATCTCTGAGAGCAGCTGAGGTGACCGGTATTTGAAGCATATACAAAGGGTGTTTTCTCAAAAAGGATTGTTTTGATAAAAAGGATGATTTATGATATAATTTTTAATTGCGTATAATCGACGAAAATAAATAGGTATTAGGAGTGTTCATATGTCAGAGAAAATCGAAGTAGGCAGCGTATTAACAGGAAAGGTTACTGGAATCCAGCCATACGGCGCATTCGTTGCTCTTGATGAAAATACACAGGGATTGGTTCACATTTCTGAAATTACTCACGGGTATGTAAAGGATGTTAACGAGCACCTGAAGGTTGGGGATGAAGTAAACGTAAAGGTTCTTTCTGTAGATGAAGCTGCAGGAAAGATCGGTTTATCTATCCGTGCAACTGAAGAAGCACCAGCTGAAGCTGCTGATGCAAAAGCAAGAAAGCCTCGCAAACCGCGCCAGGCTGCAGCTATTCAGCACAACGATCCTGATTCTTCCCAGGGCTTCAACACGCTCAAGGATAAGCTGCAAGAGTGGATTGACCAGTCACAGCGCTAATATGTTATATGAGGAAAGGCCGGGCATTTATGCCTGGCCTTTCTTTATTATCTAAGCATTGCTCCCCGGGTATGTGAGATCATGCTTTTTAATTCGGTATTGGAGGTTTTGCCTGCTCATGCCAAGAATTTTTGCAGTCTGAGTGATATTGCCATTATGTTCGCGCCACACCTTGTTTATATACCCTTTCTCAGCAGAAGCTACATAATCGGCCAGGCTGGGCAGTGACCCGGCTGCTTCTTCCGGCATTCTTCCCTGGGAAGAATGGCTGCCGTCAGCTTTATGCCTGAAATGATGAGGAAGGATTTCAGGTGTTATCCTGGCATCCTCTTCAGCCATGTTCATAGCCCCTTCAATCACATGCTCAAGCTCACGGATATTTCCCGGCCAATCGTACCGGAGAAACTGCTCTTCAGTCTCTTCATCCAGCCCCGGAATGTCCATGCCGAACCAATCGTTATATTTCTGGATGAAAAAGGAGGAAAGCAGCAGAATATCCTCCTTCCGTTCCCTTAATGGAGGTATGAAAAGGGATACTGCGCTAAGCCTGTAATATAAATCCTTCCGCAGCCGGCCTCCTGCAATCGCATCAACGGGGTCTTCATTAATTGTCGCAATTATTCGGACATCTGTCTCCCGGTCTTTCGTATCCCCGATCCGCCTGACTTTTTTCTCCTGCAGTACGCGCAGAAGCCTTGCCTGCAGGGCAGCGGGCATCGAATTGATTTCGTCCAGGAGCAATGTCCCTCCTTCCGCCTGTTCAAACAGTCCCGGACGATCCACTGCCCCTGTGAAGGCGCCTTTTTTTGTGCCGAAAAGGATGCTTTCAACCAGTGTTTCCGGGAGGGCTGCGCAGTTTTGGGCAACAAACGGACCTGGTGAACGCAGACTTCCGCTATGCAGGCTCTGGGCGAATAATTCTTTCCCTGTCCCGGTCTCTCCTGCAATCAGGGTGGGGGAAGTTGTCCTGACCGCTCTTTTTGCCGCTTCCACGACTTCAAGGATTGCTTTACTCCTTCCTATGATGCTCTCAAACGTATAGCGGGCACTATTTTTTCTGGAGATATTCTCTTTTATCAGCCTTTCAATCCGGCTGACATCCTTTGCGATTTCAATTGCACCTAATGTTTTGCCATCTGCCAGAATAGGGATGGCATGATTAAGGGCGGTAATCTCTTTTCCTTTGCTGTTAAAATAAGTCTGTTTGGCGGGCAGTGTCCCTTTGCCGCTCTGCAGTGCCAGCAGAAGTGTGCTGTCCTCCCTGCGGCTGAAGGGGAACACCTCAAGGAGGCTGCGCCCAACTACAAATTCCGGATCCATTCCTTCTATTTCAGCCATCTTGCGGTTATAGATGATAGTCCTGCCTTCGTGATCAATCGCATGGATACCGGCATCCGCATGTTCAAGGATCTGCTCAAGGATGATTGCTGTTAAATGGTGCTGTTCATTCTTCATATTGTCTGCGGCTCCCTCGTATTGTCTTTTTTTATTGTAAGGCTTTCCTGTCTTGGGGGGCAAATTTATTTTGCGTTAATTACCTTGGGCTGGATTACAGATGCAAAGATATTTTGCTTTTTAGATATTAGAACTAGGATATTCCCCTTATTTGAATCTGGCATAGAACTTGCATAATAAATATGTGGATTCAGATGATTTTTTTCAGAAGAATCAGGCATCTTCCCTTTAAAGGGATGTCTATTAACGTTACAATGAAAAAGATAATTTCTAAGTGTGAATGGAGGAATCATTATATGGCAAACAGCAGCCAGTTAATTCAGCAGACAGAAAAGTTTGGGGCAAATAATTATCATCCTCTTCCGATCGTTATCTCAGAAGCTGAGGGGGTCTGGGTGAAGAATCCTGAAGGTGAGCGGTATATGGATATGCTCAGCGCCTACTCGGCAGTCAATCAGGGTCACCGCCATCCGAAGATCATACAGGCCTTGAAGGATCAGGCAGACCGGGTTACCCTGACATCGCGCGCTTTCCATAATGATCAGCTTGGGCCATGGTATGAAAAGGTCAGCGGACTGACAGGGAAGGAAATGGTCCTGCCGATGAACACCGGCGCCGAAGCGGTCGAAACAGCTGTGAAGGCGGCGCGCCGCTGGGCATATGACCGTAAAGGGGTGGCCGAGGACCAGGCAGAAATCATTGCCTGCATCGGGAACTTCCATGGCAGGACGATGACAGCCGTCTCTCTATCTTCTGAAGAAGAGTACAAGAGGGGCTTTGGGCCGATGCTGCCTGGCATCAAGCTTATCCCGTATGGTGATCTGGAAGCGCTGAAGAATGCAATCACTGATCGTACAGCAGCGTTCCTGATTGAACCTATTCAAGGGGAAGCCGGGATTGTCATCCCTGAAGAAGGCTTCCTGAAGCAGGCTTCCGACCTTTGCCGCGCAAACAATGTTCTGTTCATCGCCGATGAAATACAGGCTGGCCTGGCCCGTTCAGGTAAAATGTTCGCCTGTGAATGGGAGGGTGTTGAACCGGATATGTATATTCTCGGAAAGGCGCTTGGAGGAGGTGTTTTCCCGATTTCATGTGTGGCTGCCGATGAAGATGTTCTTGGCGTTTTTAATCCTGGCTCACATGGTTCAACCTTTGGCGGCAATCCGATGGCCTGTGCTGTATCAGTAGCCGCATTGGATGTTCTTGTAGATGAAGATCTGGCTGAAAGATCCAGAAAGCTCGGGGATTACTTTATGTCCAAGCTCAAGGAGATTGAGAACCCGGTCATTAAAGAAGTGAGGGGCAGGGGGCTGTTTATCGGCGTAGAGCTGAGAGAGCCGGCGCGCAAGTATTGCGAAGCCTTAAAAGAAGAGGGGCTGCTCTGCAAAGAGACGCATGATACGGTCATCCGTTTTGCCCCTCCGCTAGTCATAAGTGAAAAAGACCTGGATTGGGCAATTGCAAAAATCAAAAAAGTATTGAGCTGAAACAAAAACTCCCCCGGCAGCCGGGGGAGTTTTTACATAAAAAGCTTCAGTGAATCCAGAGCCAGCCGAATTATGAACGGTTTGTCTCAGGAGCACGTTCTACTTCTTCGCTTGGCTTGAATAAAAGGCCGAGGTTGATAAGACCTGCGATACCTACTAGTCCATACACAATGCGGGCAAGAGCAGAGTCTTGTCCACCGAAAATTGCTGCAACAAGATCAAATTGGAAGAAGCCGACTAAACCCCAGTTGATAGCACCAATGATCGTTAAAACCAGTGCAATGCGTTGAATGGCACTCATGTTGTTGTTTCCTCCTTTTGTTATTCTTTCTTTACTAATGTGATACAGTCATCCTTTTATTATTCATGCCAGAATGACTTTGTTTTTAGTGTGCCCGTGCTCTATATCAAAAAACGTACTTTTTGCATTGCAACTGCAAATAACAGATAATAATAACGAAGAAAAGGAGGATGCTTTCATGCAAAACTTTACATTTTCAAATCCGACAAAATTGATCTTCGGCAAAGATACGCTGAAGGAGCTGCAAAATGAGATTCCCCAATATGGAAAGAATGTACTGCTGGTTTATGGGGGAGGAAGCATTAAACGAAGCGGTCTTTATGATAAAGTATTGGCTGAGCTGAAGGATATCGGTGCGGAAGTGTCCGAGCTTTCAGGAGTAGAGCCGAATCCAAGGCTCTCGACTGTCCGTAAAGGGGTGGAAATCTGCAAAGATAAAGGCATTGATTTCATCCTTGCTGTTGGCGGCGGAAGTGTAATCGACTGCACAAAGGCTATTGCGGCAGGCGCTAAGTATGATGGAGATGCCTGGGATCTGGTCACTAAAAAGGCCTTCGCAAGTGAGGCGCTTCCTTTTGGAACTGTACTGACCCTTGCGGCAACCGGTTCTGAAATGAATGCAGGCTCTGTTATTACAAATTGGGAAACGAATGAAAAATATGGCTGGGGAAGCCCTGTCACTTTTCCCAAGTTCTCTATTCTTGATCCCGTCAACACATTCACGGTGCCGAGAGACCAGACCATCTACGGCATTGTGGACATGATGTCCCATGTTTTTGAACATTATTTCCACCTGGAAGAGAATACACTGCTGCAGGACCGCATGTGCGAAGGACTGCTGCTTACTGTAATGGACACTGCGCCTAAGCTTCTAGAGGATCTCGAGAATTATGAGTACAGGGCAACGATCCTCTACAACGGGACAATGGCTCTCAATGGCATGCTGTCAATGGGCTACCGGGGAGATTGGGCAACCCACAATATTGAACATGCTGTCTCAGCCGTCTATGATATTCCGCATGGCGGGGGCCTTGCTATTCTGTTCCCGAATTGGATGAAGCATAACTTAAGCGTGAAGCCTTCACGTTTCAAGCAGCTGGCAGTCCGTGTGTTCGGAGTCGATTCTGAAGGGAAGACAGATGAGGAAGCAGGACTTGAGGGCATTGAAAAGCTGAGAGAGTTCTGGAACAGCATCGGCGCTCCATCACGCCTGGCTGATTATGACATTAATGAAAGCGGCGTTGAAACAATGGCTGACAAAGCTATGGCTAACGGCGAGTTCGGAAACTTCAAAAAACTGAACCGAGAAGATGTTGTGAGTATTTATAAAGCATCTTTGTAAAACATAAAACCTGGTGCCCGGCACCGGGTTTTATTTCATCTTAATACGCCATTTTGCATTCCAATTTTTCCATCTGGTTCCTGTTTAGAAAAAAACCTGATTTGGACACGCTTACATTATGGCTAGTTTCTTGATTACTGTTACGCCTTTGGTTAAAGTGAAAGAGAATAAAAATAATTGGAGGATCATTCATGACACATGTTCGTTTTGATTACTCAAAAGCACTGAGCTTCTTTGGTGAACACGAGATTACATATTTAAGGGATGCTGTTAAGGTTGCCCACCATTCCCTGCATGAAAAAACAGGGGCAGGGAGCGACTATCTTGGCTGGATCGATCTGCCTGCTGAATATGATAAAGAAGAATTTGCCCGCATCCAGAAAGCGGCTGAAAAAATCAAGAGCGACTCTGATGTCCTGCTTGTCATCGGCATCGGCGGTTCTTACCTTGGTGCCCGTGCTGCCATTGAAATGCTGCAGCACAGCTTTTACAATGAACTTCCAAAGGAAAAGCGCACCACTCCGCAGGTTCTGTTCGTAGGGAATAATATCAGTTCAACTTATATGAAGGATGTTATGGATCTGCTTGAAGGCAAGGACTTTTCGGTCAACGTCATTTCAAAATCCGGCACGACAACAGAGCCTGCCATCGCATTCCGCATCTTCCGCAGCATGCTTGAAGAGAAGTATGGACAGGAAGAAGCGCGCAAACGCATTTATGCTACAACAGATAAAGCGAGAGGCGCATTAAAAACCCTGGCTAACGAGGAAGGCTATGAATCGTTCATCATCCCTGATGATGTAGGCGGACGCTACTCTGTGCTTACAGCAGTAGGCCTCCTTCCGATCGCAGTAAGCGGGGCTGATATCCAGGCAATGATGGAGGGAGCCGCAAAGGCCCGTGAAGAATACAGCAGCTCTGAAGTCGAAGAAAATGCCGCCTACCAATATGCAGCTGTCCGCAATGCTTTGTACAATAAAGGAAAAACAATTGAAATGCTGATCAACTATGAGCCGGGGCTTCAATATTTCTCTGAGTGGTGGAAGCAGCTGTTCGGCGAGAGTGAAGGAAAAGACCAGAAAGGAATCTTCCCTGCATCAGCTAACTTCTCTACAGATCTGCATTCTCTTGGACAGTACGTGCAGGAAGGGCGCAGAGACATCTTTGAAACGATCATCAAGGTGGAAAAGCCGCGTCATGAGCTGACAATTGAAGAAGCTGACAGTGATTTGGATGGCCTGAACTACCTTGCAGGCAAGACAGTGGACTTTGTTAACAACAAAGCTTTTGAAGGGACGATGCTTGCCCACACAGATGGCGGGGTGCCAAACCTGATTGTGACAATCCCTGAAATGGATGCCTATACATTTGGATATTTGGCTTATTTCTTTGAAAAGGCTTGTGCCATGAGCGGTTATCTTCTTGGGGTCAATCCTTTTGACCAGCCTGGAGTGGAGGCATACAAGGTTAATATGTTCGCGCTTCTTGGCAAGCCGGGCTATGAGGAGAAAAAAGCCGAGCTTGAAAAAAGGCTTAAATAGGTGTGAAAGAAAGAGTGCTGAAAACCTTCAGCACTCTTTTTTGTGCAATATCGAGGATCTGTTTTGGAAGCCTTTCTGAGCTGGACCTTTAGATTTAAAGGCTGTGCAAAGGCCACTGTCATTAATCCCTTTAAGGGGCAGCACCAGCTAGAAAATATGATAGAAAAACGCTAACCGGGAATACTATAAAAAAAGAAAAGAGGTGCTGGATATGATTGAATTACCATCTCAGGTGGAAGGGATGCATTTTGATCTGTACAAGCTGGAACAGCTGCTCAAGCCGGCTGGCTATACGGTTGGAGGCGGCTGGGAATATGACCATGGCGCCTTTGATTATAAGATAGATGATGAAGTAGGCTATCAATTCCTGCGCGTACCTTTCAGATCAATTGATGGCCAGCTTGATTCAAGGGGCTGCACCGTTGAGATTGAGCGGCCATTCCTTCTCTCCCATAAATATCAGCGGGGGCTGGATGATCATGCTTATACGTGGAATCGTACTGCTTCTTTTAACCAATTCTCAGAGCCTGTGGACAAAGACGCCAGCTTCCCGGATAAATATGTTGATATCGGCCGGTCGCTCATCCAGGAGCTGGAATCACTCCTGCTGGACCGCTGATTTCAATTCAGGCAATGACAATCAGTTCGTCATCTGAATCAATACTGAAAGGGTGGGGAGGATTCACAAAAGTTTCCTCTCCTCTTTTTATGCCGAAGAGAAGCATGCCATCCTTCAGCAGCAGCGCGCTTAAATCGGTAAAGGTCACTTCATGTTCAAAGTCTTTAGCGGGCATGAGCCTCAATCTTCTTCCGTTCATGTGGCCAAGCAGATCCAGGAAAGAAGTGACCATTTCCTGTGCGGAAATGCTGTGGATCATAACGGAGCTTGTCAGGATATTTGTCTGGATGATTTCATCTGCTCCTGCCCTTTTCGCATTGGCAACTTGTTCAGATGTGAGGATTTCGACAATGCATGGAACTTCAGGATTCAAACCTTTTACGGCAAGAAGCGATAGAATTGAATTCATATCTGCCTGCAGTTCATCCCTGTTTTGGTCAGCTGTAATGATGACCTTGTTTGCTTGCCGGATATTTGCCTTTAGAAGCACCTGATCCTGATTTGACCGTCCCTGTATAAAATGTACTTCTCCAGGGGATGGGTTTGATCGGAGCGTCTCATCAATAAGTGCAATGGAAATCCCTTTATGCTCCTCGGCCAATGCCGTGATAAGTTCTCTTGAACGTTCATTCCAGCCGATAATGATAAGGTGATGTTCTCCTTTAAAATTCACTTTGCCCTCCAAATAATCATTTTGTCTTGTTACGGCAGCCGCTGCCAGAGTTACAAAATAGGTAGACAAAAAGCCCGCCCCGGTAAGAATTAAAATAATGCCTGTTACTTTCCCTGGTACAGTATGCGGCACATAATCTCCATAGCCAACTGTGGAAGCGGTGATGACTGCCCACCATACTCCATCAAACACCGTGGGAAAATTATGCGGCTCAAGAATGGAAATGATAAACCCGAATGTCAGAATGACCAATAGTGCAATGAGAAGTATCCGTATAGCAAGCGGGAGTCTTAAGAAACTGGAATAAATGAAATGCGGCATGCTGTTCACTCCTTCTAAATGCAGACACCTACCAGTATGGACCAAGTCCCTTTTTCCGAAACATAGATTAAAGGAATAGAACTTAGGCCTACAAGTGTATTTACCAATAATCCTCTCTGCTGTAAACGCACATGCATACCAGAAAAATATTTTTTTGCGGGCAAGGAATTACACAATGAATGGAGAAATAAATAGGTGGCTGGGATTCTCAGAGAAAGGGGAAATGGAGAATTGTAAATATCAGATATGCGGAGCTTATGCTTTATTTTCGCACAAACCTTAAAAGGGAGCTTACTTTAAAAGAAAAAATCTTTTTACAGGAGATATCCAGGAAAGAGGTTAAGAAAAAGAAGTCATATTACATATAGCTTAAAGAAAGCCCGGCAGCTGCCGGGCTTTTATTTCAAAAGATAAAGTTAGTATATATTTTCTCTAACTTTATCACTGTCTAGCAGCTGCGCCTACCCCCTCGAGGTCACAAGCCAATCCTCCCAAAAAGGCAAAGAACGCCTTTCCGGGAGGATCGTCCTGAGGCCCCCAGGATGGGGGTCATGCAGACGTTGCCACAGGACGTGGCGTTCTTAGTCTGCGTTCCTTTAGGGTGACCAAGGCGCTTGCGCTTTTCTTATTGATCACAGGAGCGATTCGGCACCGTCAATATATACCTCCGTGCCGGTAATATGGCTGGACAAATCGGATGCAAGGAAATGGACCAGGTCGGCAACCTGTTCGGCGGATCCAGGATGGTCCTCGAGAGGCATGCTTCCCTCCGGAAATTCAACGGGTATTTTTACTTTTTTCAGGTTTTCTTCCTCTGGAAAAGTATTTTCTCCGATATTCGTGCTGATGGCTCCAGGGCAGATCATGTTGACGCGTATGCGGTATCCTGCCAATTCAAGGGCAGCCATTTTTCCAAAGCTGACCTGGCCCCCTTTGGAGGTGCTGTATGCTGACATCCCAAAGTTGCGGAAGGTTCTGTTGCCGTTGATAGAGCTGGTGATGATGATACTCCCGCCCTCTTCCTTGAGAAGGGGTACCGCATATTTCACTGTCAGGAAGGTTCCTTTCAGATTTGTTGAAATGGTCGTATCCCATTCTTCAGGAGTCAGGTCTTCAATTGGGGCAACAACACCATTTATCCCGGCATTGGCAAAAACAATATCAAGGCGTCCCCATTTACTGGATACCTTCTGAAAAGCCTCCTCCACCTGTAATGGAACAGAAACGTCTGTTTCAATGATTATGGCTTCGCCGCCTGCTGACTCTATTTGATCTTTAACTTCTTTTGCAAACTCTTCTTTAACATCGACAAGAGCAATTTTAGCCCCTTCTTCAGCAAGCCTGATGCTGGCAGCCTTTCCGATTCCAGAGCTTGCCCCGGTGATTAAAGCGACCTTCCCATTCAGCGTTGATCGGCCCATCCGTAATAACCTCCTTTTTCCAGTCATTTTCCCCCAGCCGGCTGGATAAGAAACCACAAAATGCAGCTGCTGGCGAAATAAGCAGAAAAAATGTATCCTTGTTGGAGAGAATAATAAGCATTCATGGAGGTGCCATAATGGTTCGTTTTGGTGTTATTGGAACAAATTGGATTACAGAAAGATTTCTGGATGCAGCCAGTAAAGTGCAGGATTTTTCGCTTACAGCTGTTTATTCACGGACAGAAGAAAAAGCAAGGGAATTTGCAGATAAATATGATGTAAAACATACATACACGTCATTGGAGGAAATGGCGGCAAGCAGTGAAATTGACGCTGTATACATCGCCAGCCCGAATTCACTTCATGCGGAACAATCAATTCTCATGATGGAACATGGGAAGCATGTGCTCTGCGAAAAACCTGCAGCGAGTAATGCGGCTGAATTAAAGCTTATGGTTGAAGTGTCACAGAGGAATAAGGTAGTACTGATGGAGGCGCTGAAATCCACTTTGATGCCGAACTTTAAAGCTGTCCAGGAGAATCTTGATAAAATCGGTCCGGTCAGAAGGTATTTTGCTTCGTATTGCCAATATTCTTCAAGATATGACGCATACAAGGAAGGGACAATCCTGAATGCCTTCAAACCAGAGTTTTCCAACGGTGCATTGATGGATATAGGCATTTACTGCATCTATCCGCTGGTGGTCCTATTCGGCAAGCCGGATGAGGTGAAGGCGCAGGGTGTTATGCTTGATTCAGGAGTTGATGGGGAAGGAAGCATGGTATTGAAGTATAAAGAAATGGATGCTGTCATCATGTATTCAAAAATCACTGACTCCCAGCTTCCTGCAGAAATTCAGGGAGAGAACGGAAATATTGTAATCGATAAAATCCATACGCCGGAAAAGGCTGAAATACGCTATCGCGGCGGCGGCTCAGAATTGATTACAAGAGAGCAGAAGGAAGCTTCAATGTATTATGAAGCAGAGGAATTCGTTGCGCTTGTCAAAAGCGGAAAGCTGGAATCAGCAACGAATACATTGTCTAACTCCCTTGCTGTCATGGAGATTTTGGATTCTGTGAGAAGCCAGCTTGGCATTGTCTACCCTGCAGACAAGAAAGCCTGAACGTTAATGGCCATTGCATCAAGATCACTATACGATACAGGGGGGGCAAATTTTTGGTTAAGGCACTGAGGAAGGAAGCAGAGAGCTTTATTGCTATATGCCACAGAGAGCTGAATAAAAGCAGCAGTGAAACAGAACAGCGCATTAATGAGATCTTTGAGGAGATTGATCAAACAGGCAGTTATCGCCACAGCTATGAAGAGCTTGAGTATGGCGCAAAAACGGCCTGGAGGAACAGCAACCGCTGCATCGGCAGGCTCTTTTGGGACAGCCTTAAAGTGTTCGATGAAAGGGAGCTTGAAACTGAAGAAGAAATTTGCCAAGCTTTGCTGAGGCATATCAGCTACGCTGCGAACGGCGGCAAGGTAAGGTCTGCCATCACTGTATTCCGTCAGGAGGATAATAACAAAAGAGTGAGGATCCTTAACCACCAGCTGGTCAGGTATGCAGGCTATGATACAGGAGAAAGGATTATAGGCGACCCTGCCTCCGTCAAACTGACGAACCTGTGCCGTGAGTTGGGGTGGGAAGGAAAATATGGGCGGTTTGACCCGCTGCCTCTTCTTGTCCAGATAGATGGGCGGAAGCCGGCGCTTTTTGACATAGCTGCTGAAGATATTCTTGAAGTGCCGCTAGAGCACCCTGAGTTTGAATGGTTCAGCGATCTTCAGTTAAAGTGGTATGCTGTTCCGTTCATTTCGGATATGTGCCTTGAAATCGGGGGTATCCGCTATACAGCTGCACCCTTTAATGGCTGGTATATGGGGACTGAAATCGGCGCCCGGAATCTTGCGGATGATTTCAGGTATAATCTGCTCCCTGAAATAGCGGGCAGGATGGGGCTTGATACAAAGAGGAACGCCTCCTTGTGGAAGGACCGTGCGCTGGTTGAGCTGAATGCATCTGTTCTTCATTCGTATAAGAAGAAGGGGGTCAGCATTGTTGACCATCATACAGCCGCACAGCAGTTCAGGCTGTTTGAAGAAAAAGAATCAGCATGCGGCAGGCCGGTAACAGGCGAATGGACCTGGCTGATCCCGCCCATATCCCCGGCAGCTACACATATTTTTCACAGCAGCTATAAGAATGAGGTCAAAACGCCTAATTTCTTTTACCAGGAAACTGATTTCCAATTATAGCTATTTATTCTGAAAACACTATTTTTTAGGGATTCCTTTATTTCTCTACTATAATAAATTAAATTATTATTGTTGTGGAAATAAGGGGGATGCCATATGAAAAATTTATTGATCATTATTCTGGGTTCTGCGATTGTAGGCTTTGCTTATAACCTATTCCTGATCCCCCATGAAATCCTGAGCAGCGGGCTCAGCGGGGTGGCAATCATGCTCGGCATCATTACACCCTTCAATACAGGTATCCTTAACTTCCTGTTGAATCTGCCATTATTGATCCTTGGGGTCATTAAGCTTGGAAAACGGTTTATCTTCTATACAATCGTTTCAGTGCTGACTCTTTCCATCAGCCTTTACTTAATTCCAGTCCACTCAATTTCTTCCGAGCCGATATTGTCTTCCGTTTTCGGCGGAGTCTTGACGGGTGCAGGAATCGGACTGATCTTCAAGGCTTCAGGCTCCTCCGGGGGCTTTGATATCATTGCCATGCTCCTGACAAGGAAAAAGGATTTTCCGCTTGGCGCCATTCTTTCACTGATGAATGCTACTGTTGTTTTGGCTTCAGGCTTCATCTTCAGCTGGGATGCTGCATTGAATACAATGGTGGCCATCTACGCCACAGGCAAAGTGGTCGATACCATCCATACAAAGCATATTAAGCTGACAGTAATGATAGTGACGGCCAAAGGGGAAGAAATGAAGGCAAAGCTTCTCTCAAGCATATACAGGGGAATCACGGTCATCAATGGAGAGGGCGGCTACACTGGGGAAGGCAGGAAGATTCTCATGACAGTCATAACCCGCTATCAGCTGACAGAAGTCAAGGCTATGATAGACGAAGTTGATCCGCAGGCCTTTGTCAATATTACAGAAACGACCGAAGTTCTGGGCTCTTTCCATAGAACCTGAGAATTTTCAACAAAAATAAAGACCCTTGGCCAACTGCTGTAATTGGTTAAGGGTCATTTTTTATCTGCTGTATTCAAATATCCAGCCATCCTCATTTATCCTTTAGTAAATCTTCCTCAGTAAAATCTGCCTCTTTCACTGCAAAATAATTCAAGCCTGCTGCGGCAGTAAAGGCTGCAGCCAAAATAGCGATTGTTGACATCATGCTAATCTCTCCCATCTTTATTATTGTGTTATGGGCATTATTCCCGATTTGCAGCGCCTTAAACATGTTAATGGTCCTGGTATATTTTGCCTGTATAACAAAATGAAATGTAAATAAGTATTTCAAAAAGTATTTTTAATATGCTGATATAACAAAAAAGCCAAAATCTCAATGGATTTTGGCTTTTGGATGTATGGAGCATAGCGGGCTCGAACCGCTGACCTCTACGCTGCCAGCGTAGCGCTCTCCCAGCTGAGCTAATGCCCCGTGGTTGGTACAAGAAAAATTATATCCATAATTGATCAAATATGCAAGAGGAAAATCTAATTTTTCTTTTTTAAAATAAAATCTTAAGTTTTCTGCCAGTGATCCTGAAAGTACACAATAATATTAGAGGGCAAGGCTGCATAAAGTAGGAAAAGAAAAGTATGCTTACCGCTATTTTTATCCAAAAATTAGTTTATTCAACTATCTATATTGGAATATTTATATAGATAGAAATAGAAGAGGGGATACCTTATGGAAGAAATGTTTTATACAGTGATGAAAAATGATGTGCTTGTAAAGCTGTGCTTCGCAGCTTTGGCAGGGCTTGTCATAGGTTTGGAAAGGGAACTGAAAGGAAAGCCGCTCGGGCTCAAGACCTGCCTGATTGTTTCGGTTATGGCATGCCTCTTGACTATTGTGTCATATGAATCGGCTTTTCTTTACTCAAAAGAGTATTCAAGGCCGATGGACCCGGGGAGGATTCCTTCTTATGTAATCAGCGGCATCGGCTTTCTTGGAGCGGGTGTAATCCTTCGCAGGGGCAATGAAGCCATTTCCGGGCTGACGACAGCCGCTCTTGTGCTGGCTTCAGCAGGGATTGGGATTACCATCGGAGCAGGCTTTTATATAGAAGCGCTATTAGGAGTTATTTTTATCATCATTGGAGTTAAAATGATTCCTGCTTTATTTGAGCGGGTAGGACCAAAAAAGCTGAAGGAAAAGGAAATCAGGGTAAAGCTGTATATTGAGAAATGTACGGACCTGACAACCTTGATGAAGGAAATAAAAAGCAAAAAACTGGGAATCAAACGGGTCCGTGTCAAAGAAGAAGCAGATGATATACTGATCAATTGTGTGATAACGACAACGCGCAGCATGTATACGACCGATGTATACTATACAATGAAATCGCTGATTGGTGTAATTGCCGCAGAGGTGGAGAGCGGGGAATAGAACAAGAGGACGATTGGCAAGAAGTGCCTGCCCGATTTCGGGCCAGGCACTTCTTCATTTCTATTCAATACTTGCCGTGCGAAAAAAGATGGCAATGTGAAAACCGGTAAGTGTAATATTATAGCTAAACTGGATTTTTCTTAGAAGGAGATGCAAAGACTTGCCGAAGATAAACCCTTATGCAGCATTGGCAATCGGTGTGGTGTCTGTTTCCACGTCTGCCATTCTAGTTAAGTTTTCAGCTGCACCATCAGGAGTGATAGCTTTTTATCGTTTATTCTTTTCTGTTTTGCTGATGCTCCCTCTCGTATTATTTAAATATGGGCCAGAGCTCAAGCGGATTGGCCGGCGGGATTGGCTTTATTCGGCCATTGCCGGGATATTCCTTGCCTTTCATTTTATCCTCTGGTTTGAATCTCTCCGCTTTACTTCAGTGGCAAGCTCAACTGTTCTCGTTACCTTGCAGCCGCTGTTCGCTTTTGCCGGGACCTACTTATTTTTCAAAGAAAGGTTTACAGTAAAAGCAATTTTGAGCGGAGTGATAGCTATTGGAGGAAGTGTGCTTATCAGCTGGGGGGATTTCAGGATCAGTGGAACTGCATTGTTTGGAGATCTTTTGGCGCTTGCTGCCTGTGCGCTGGTTACAGCCTACTTGATGTTTGGGCAGACAGTGCGAAAACGGCTGTCTCTTATTACTTATACATTCACCGTGTACAGCATAAGCGCCATGACCCTTTTAGTTTATGTAATTGCTGCTGGTGAATCTCTTGGACCTTATCCTGCAAGCGACTGGGTCTGCTTTATTCTCCTTGCGCTGGTCCCGACCCTGCTCGGACATACACTTTTCAATTGGTCACTGAAATGGCTCAGCACTTCCACGATTTCAATGGCCATCCTGTTTGAGCCGGTGGGTGCTGCTGTCCTGGCTTATTTTTTGCTCGGGGAATTTGTAGCCTGGTATCAGGCTGCGGGAGGGATGATTGTCATTGGGGGTATCATGCTGTTCCTTGCAGATGGCAGAATAATGAAGAGAAAAGCAAAGAAGACAGAAGTAAGCGGAAATCACCCAAGTTATTAGGTGAAGAAGCTATTATCGTGTGAGCTGACCGCTATAAAAAGGAGGGTGATTGGTATGGCAGGGATTGATGCGGCCTTTTCTGCTGAATTCCCCATTATAGAGACTGAAAGGCTTCTGCTCAGGAAGCCTGAGGAAGATGATATTCCGAAGCTGTACAGGATATTTTCGAATCCTGAAGCAACCAGGTTTTATGATGTTGAGCCCTTTAGGTCTGTCAGTGAAGCGGAAGATCTTCTCGAAAGTCTTTTGTGGAGATACAGTATGAAAAAGCAGATCAGGTGGGCCATCTGCTGGAAAGAAGACAACACTCTCCAGGGGACCTGCGGATTCCATTCTGTTGAAAAGTTCCATAACAAGGCGGAAATCGGGTATGAGCTCCACCCAGAGGCCTGGGGAAAAGGCATAATGTCAGAAGCCGTGGATGCTATTATCCGCTATGGATTTAACTGCATGAACCTGAACAGGATAGAGGCGGTTTATCTTCCTGAGAATGCTGCCTCCAAAAAGCTTCTTGAAAAAAAGGGTTTTAAAATAGAAGGCCTCCTAAGGAAGCGGTTTGTTCACAGGGGAGTTTACAAAGATGCTGTTATTTCTGCGCTGCTGCAGGAGGAGGATACTAAACGCATACTTGAGGGATGTAACTTATAGAATGATGAGGATCAGGTCGTAATACCTTTATCCTTCGTTCCATGATGACAATTTATTTTGCCTGTGCACTCCCTCTTCCTGCTTTTTAGAGCGAGGCAACAGGGGATTCACGCTAAGCTGAAAAGTGGCCGTCCTCAGAAGGAAGGCCACTTTTAAAATGGTATTAGATAAATGCATAAGTAAGCCCGGAGAAAATAAAACCGGATACCGTTGTGAAAATGAAAGTGCCTCCGTAGACCTTTTCCTCCGAGTCTGCAATTTTAATTCCTTCGAAATAGGAAAATGCCAACAAGAATACAGCCATGATAAATGATAAATAGAGTGCGGCGGTTTGAAGCATATATCTCACCTTTCGAATATGTTACTATATTATATGGGCTGGCCTGGATTGTATGACCCTTTAATATAAGTTTTCTTTGTGGCGTGCTATTTGCAAAAAGGCTTGGTATCAGCTGAGTCATTTTTTAGAAACCTCACCTGATTGGCATAGGTGAATACATCAGAACGGTTTTTCCTCAAATCATTCTTTATGTGAAAAACAAAATGCAATTTAATTTAAATATTATATTGCAATTGTATTTCCACCATGATATATTATTACTTGTCCTCACGAGGAAGAAACGAAAACATCGAAATTGAAGTTTTGAAAGACTAAAAAAGATGTTGACTTCTTCATCCGAAGATGTTATATTAATAAAGTCGCTTCTCAGCGATGGGGATTGTCCTTTGAAAACTGAACGAACAAAAACGTCAACGTTAATCTTATTTTTATCAGAGCTAAATCTTACTCTTATATGGAGAGTTTGATCCTGGCTCAGGACGAACGCTGGCGGCGTGCCTAATACATGCAAGTCGAGCGGACGGATGGGAGCTTGCTCCCTGAAGTCAGCGG
>NZ_JBNILH010000003.1:0-536622 GCF_050107595.1 Bacillus infantis | reverse complement strand
CCCAGTGTGGCCGATCACCCTCTCAGGTCGGCTACGCATCGTTGCCTTGGTGAGCCGTTACCTCACCAACTAGCTAATGCGCCGCGGGCCCATCTGTAAGTGATAGCCGAAACCATCTTTCAGCATAACCTCATGAGAGGTTATGCATTATCCGGTATTAGCTCCGGTTTCCCGAAGTTATCCCAGTCTTACAGGCAGGTTGCCCACGTGTTACTCACCCGTCCGCCGCTGACTTCAGGGAGCAAGCTCCCATCCGTCCGCTCGACTTGCATGTATTAGGCACGCCGCCAGCGTTCGTCCTGAGCCAGGATCAAACTCTCCATATAAGAGTAAGATTTAGCTCTGATAAAAATAAGATTAACGTTGACGTTTTTGTTCGTTCAGTTTTCAAAGAACAATCTTTGTCGCCCTGAAGCGACTTAACTATAATAACATTTTGATCAGTTGCCGTCAACACTTTTTTAAAGTGTTTTTTCAGCATGCCATCAAATGTGATTTGCTGACTTGATTGATTATAGCAGGATATCAAGTGCTTTACAAGGACTTTTTTGATTTCTATCAATCTTAATTTTTCCGGAACCCTTTTAACAATTTTCAGGTGAGCCGTTCATTTCTATTTAAAAACAAAGCCGGCATAAGCCGGCTGCTATAAAATTTCTTCAATATATAGATGTCTGCTGCTTTCCAGACGGAGGATTTCATTCGTTGAAATGATTTTAATCATCGGCCGCGTCGGATGCTGTTCTTCAATAAAGAGTATTTCAGCTCTTCTTCCATCTGAAAGCCTGACCCTGCTTCCGATAGAGAAGGTGATGAGTCCTGATCCCAATGCTTGGATGGCTTGAAGGTCATATTTCCCGAAATCATCCTGCATCATCATCTCAAGCACTTTAAAGGGTGAACGCTTGAGGCGGTACTGCCTTTCAGAGGTCATGGCATGAAAGGTGTCGGCAACTGCAATGATTTTGGCAATAGGGTGGATCTTATCTGATTCCCCGAATGGATATCCGCTGCCATCCAGCCGTTCATGATGCTGTATGACGGCAACCTTGGTGCTCTCCCTTAAGAGCGGTAGGTTTTGGATCATCTTATAGCTGTAAGCACAGTGATTTTTGATTTCATTGAATTCGCTTTGGGTCAATGAAGTCCTTTTATTGATGATAGCAGGACTTATTTTTGCCATCCCGCAGTCAGCAAGGCAGCCGGCCAGCGCGATCTGGACAATGTCCCCCTTGCTGTAGTTGAGTTTTTTTCCGATAAAGGCACTCAAAAGTCCAACGGCAATTGGATGCTGATAAAGGTAGTCGTCTTTGGTGGAAAAGTGATAGAGCGAAAACAGCTCAGCCGGATTGGCTTCCGTAGCTTCAATAAGCGGAATAAGGATACTTCTGATTTTCGAAATGTCTATCTGCATGCCTGATTGCCAGGCAGTGAATTCCTTTTTAAAGCCCTGAACAGACCTCAGGAACAAGTCGGCACCCTTGAGAGAGGTGTTCATCTGGCTCGATGGGCTGCTGTCCTTCTCCTCATCCGTCCCCATTCCATAAGGCTGAAACGGCATGCCATCAGAGAGAGTCTTCTCTACTGCGGCGTCATCGATGAAGAATGCCTTCATTACCTCAAGCAATTCTGTTGTCAGGACTGTTTTCTTTTTGATGATCGGACGGTTTGTCAGGCTGAAGATATCTTCGGCCAGTATGCATCCTTCTTGCAGGTCATTTAGATTTACACGCACAATCTGCACCCCAATTAAGTCTTTTTTACTATTTTACTTTATTTTGCCAAAAAAGAGGAACACAAAATTTGTGTTCCCCTCAATTCTTCTTTATTCAGTTTCATCTTCGGATGGAGCTTCTGCAGTTTCTGCAGGAGTTTCAGCCTCCAGAACTTCTTCTTCTTCAGCCAGGGCCTCTTCAAGCTTTTCTTCTTCTTTTTCAACCTTGGCGACTGTTGCAACATATTCGCCTTCATTGTCATTGATGCGAATCAGCCTTACACCTTGTGTGTTCCGGCCCATCGTAGATATATCTCCGACTGCCATGCGGATGAGCACGCCGCCTGTTGTGATCAGCATGATGTCCTCTTCGCCTGTGACCACTTTGACAGCCACTATTGTTCCGTTCTTATCTGTGATATTGCCTGTCTTGATTCCTTTTCCGCCTCTGCCCTGGACGCGGTATTCCATCTCAGGGGTCCTCTTTCCATAGCCTTTCTTTGTGACCATGAGGATCTCTGAGTTTTCTTCGAGCACTTCCATTCCGACCACTTCATCGTCGCTGTCCAGGGAGATCCCTTTGACGCCGGTGGCGGTACGGCCCATTGATCTGACATCCGTCTCAGGGAAACGGATCAGCTGGCCGTTTTTCGTGCCGATGATGATTTCCTTGCTGCCGTCTGTGAGGCGGACGGAAATCAGTTCATCTCCTTCACGCAGGTTCAATGCGATCAGGCCATTGTTGCGGATATTGCCGAATGACGTAAGCGGGGAACGCTTGGAGATCCCTTCTTTCGTTGTGAAGAACAGGAACCATTCGTCCACAAACTCTTCAACCGGAATGACGGCATTTACCCACTCATCTTTATTGATGCCAAGCAGGTTGATGATCGGGATTCCTTTGGCCGTACGGCTGAATTCAGGAATCTCGTATCCTTTGGCACGGTACACCTTCCCTTTGTTCGTGAAGAAAAGGAGGGTATTATGGGTGGATGTTGTGATCAGGTGCTCTACAAAATCATCCTCATTGGTTCCCATGCCCTGGATTCCACGCCCTCCGCGCTTTTGGGCCCGGTAGGTCGATACAGGAAGGCGCTTGACATACCCGTTATGCGTGAGTGTGATAACGATGTTTTCACGCGGGATCAGGTCTTCGTCCTCTATCTGTTCGATACCGCCGGATACGATCTCAGTGCGGCGCTCATCATTAAAGCGCTCTTTGATTTCTGTAAGCTCTTCGCGGATGATTTCAAGCACCTTTTCCTCGTCTGCAAGGATTGCCTCAAGCTCGGCAATCAATTTAACAAGGCTTTGATACTCATCTTCAATCTTCTCGCGCTCCAAGCCTGTCAGGCGCTGAAGTCGCATATCGAGGATGGCCTGTGCCTGCTTATCGGACAATTCGAATTGAGTCATGAGCCCTTCTCTGGCAATCTCAGTTGTCTGAGAGCTGCGGATCAGGCTGATGACTTCATCCAGATGGTCAAGCGCGATGCGCAGGCCTTCAAGGATATGAGCCCTTGCCTGGGCTTTTCTCAGCTCAAATTCCGTCCTGCGGCGGATGACTACCTGCTGGTGATCCAGATAATATTTCAGGCATTGCTTTAGGTTCAGAACCTTAGGCTGGCCGTCGACAAGTGCGAGCATATTGATGCCGAAGCTCGTCTGAAGGGCAGTCAGTTTATATAAATTGTTAAGGATGACACTTGCATTGGCATCCTTCCTGACCTCAATGACAATCCTCATCCCGTTCCGGTCGGACTCATCCCTTAAGTCAGTGATGCCGTCGACCTTTTTGTCACGGACAAGCTCAGCGATTTTTTCGATGAGCCTTGCTTTGTTGACCTGATAAGGAATTTCATGGACGATGATCGTCTCTTTGCCGTTCGATTTTGTCTCGATATCCACCTTCGCCCGAAGCGTGATGGAGCCGCGGCCTGTTTCGTAAGCCTTGCGGATTCCGCTGCGGCCAAGGATCATACCCGCTGTCGGGAAGTCGGGGCCCGGGATGATTTCCATCAGCTCCTGGATGGTGATATCAGGCTCCTGGCTTAATGCCAGTACACCATCAATAACTTCCCCGAGCTGATGCGGAGGGATGTTGGTTGCCATACCTACGGCAATCCCGGTGGTTCCGTTCACAAGCAGGTTAGGGAACCTGGCAGGAAGGACAACCGGCTCTCTCTCTTCGCCGTCATAGTTATCCTGATAATCAATCGTATCTTTATTGATGTCACGTAGAAGCTCCATGGAAATCTTGGACATCCGGGATTCTGTATAACGCATCGCCGCTGCAGCATCGCCATCGACTGAACCGAAGTTGCCGTGTCCATCGACGAGCATATAGCGGTAGTTGAAGTCCTGCGCCATCCGGACCATTGTTTCGTATACGGCAGAGTCGCCGTGCGGATGGTATTTACCTATAACATCGCCGACGATCCTGGCAGATTTTTTATAAGGCTTGTCTGAGTGCATGCCAAGGTCGTGCATCGCGTATAAAATACGGCGGTGCACCGGCTTCAATCCATCACGGACATCCGGCAGCGCCCTTGAGACGATTACACTCATGGCGTAGTCAAGAAACGAAGACCTCATTTCCTGGCTTATATTTATTTCTGTTACACGGGAACTAGGCGTCTCAGCCATAGAAGGTACCTCCTTATAGGAACATCGCAAGGCGTTTCAGCTCAATAGAGCCGACGGCGCCTGGTGCCATAACATTTATCGAAGTTCATATGCGGCCGCAGATCCCGAAGGAGGACTGGGCGGCATCTTTGGAAAAAAGGACTCCCCGGCATATATCATAATCTGCCGGAAAAAGAGCCAGTATATAAAAAGCAGGATAGAGGGCGTCATTCTATCCTGTACTGAAAACTAGATGTCGAGGTTTTTAACGTAAACCGCGTTGTCCTCGATGAACTGCCTGCGCGGTTCAACTTTGTCGCCCATTAGGATTTCAAATGTTTCATCGGCTTCGATCGCATCCTCAAGGCTGACCTGAAGGAGCGTCCTTGTGCCCGGGTCCATGGTTGTTTCCCACAGCTGCTCGGGATTCATTTCCCCAAGACCTTTGTATCGCTGAATATTCGGTTTCGGAGCTTTCGGAAGCTCTTCGAAGATCTGATCAAGCTGTTTGTCATTATAGGCATATTCCACCCGCTTGCCCTGCTGGATCTTATAGAGCGGCGGCTGGGCAATATAGATATAGCCTGCTTCGATGATCTGCCTCATGTAGCGGTAGAAGAACGTCAGCAGCAGTGTGCGGATATGGGCACCGTCGACGTCTGCATCTGTCATGATGACAATTTTATGATAGCGTGCCTTGGAAATTTCAAAATCATCGCCAATCCCTGTCCCGGCAGCCGTTATGATGGCCCGGACCTCGTTATTGGAGAGGATCTTGTCAAGACGGGCTTTTTCAACATTGAGGATTTTCCCTCTCAAAGGAAGGATGGCCTGGAAGTGGCGGTCACGGCCCTGCTTGGCGGAACCGCCGGCAGAGTCACCCTCAACGATATACAGTTCACTGATGGAAGGGTCCTTTGAAGAGCAGTCTGCCAATTTACCCGGCAGGCTTGATACCTCCAGTGCACTCTTTCTTCTCGTCAGCTCGCGGGCTTTTTTCGCAGCAAGCCTCGCCCTTGCAGCCATCAGCCCTTTTTCTACAACCTTGCGGGCAACCTGCGGGTTTTCCATCAGGAATTTTTCAAAATGGTCTGAGAAGAACGTGTCAGTGACCGTCCTTACTTCAGAGTTGCCAAGCTTCGTTTTCGTCTGTCCCTCGAACTGGGGATCCGGATGCTTGATCGAGACGATGGCGGTAAGCCCTTCACGGACATCCTCGCCGGACAGATTAGCGTCGCTGTCTTTGAAGATGCCATTTTTCCTGGCATAATCATTGATCACCCTGGTCAGGGCCGTCTTGAAGCCTGACTCGTGGGTTCCGCCTTCGTATGTGTGGATGTTGTTGGCATAAGAATAAATATTGCCAGTAAAGCCGTCATTATACTGGATGGCAACCTCGACGGTGATGCCTTCTTTTTCGCCTTCAATATAGATCGGATCTTCGTGAAGGACTTCCTTTGTCCTGTTGAGATGTTCAACATAGGACTTGATGCCGCCCTCATAGAAGTACTCGCTCTTCTTATTTTCTGCGCGCTTGTCTTCAATCGTGATTTTCAGGCCGCGGTTCAGAAAGGCCAGCTCCCGGATCCGGTTTGCCAGTATCTCAAATTCATATTCAAGCGTTTCGGTGAAGATTTCGCCATCCGGCTTGAAGTGGATTGTTGTCCCAGTTTCTTCTGCTTCCCCGATGACTTTCAAATCGGCAGAAGGAACGCCGCGTTCGAACTTCTGATAATGGAGCTTGCCGTCACGGCGGACAAATACCTCAAGCTCTGTTGACAGGGCATTCACGACAGAGGCACCAACACCGTGCAGACCGCCGGAAACTTTGTATCCGCCGCCGCCGAATTTACCGCCGGCGTGCAGGACGGTCATGATGACCTCGACTGCCGGGCGGCCCATCTTCTCATGGATGCCGACCGGGATACCGCGCCCGTCATCCACTACTGTGATGCTGTTATCTTTTTCAATGATGACATTGATTTCTGAACAATATCCGGCCAGGGCTTCATCTATACTGTTATCAACGATTTCCCAGACTAGATGGTGCAACCCTTTGCTGCTTGTTGAACCGATATACATCCCCGGACGCTTCCGGACTGCTTCGAGCCCTTCCAGAACCTGTATCTGATTCTCATCATACGATTGCTCCTGAATAGCCTTTTCCTCCATTGACACATCGATCACCTACACTTTCCATTTGCATTACTCGCTTTACAGTGAAAATCTATAAGAAAACCTGAAATAGCTGCCAGGCTCAGTGCCCCGCTTCCAAGTTGATATTTTTAAAATTCCTGAACAGTCAATTTATAAGAACGTTTCTTCAATGTTCCGGAGGCTAGGGGGGAATAATATACTTTATCGCCAGTGACTACGATAGACTTGAAGGATCCTTTGGAGAGGTTGACGACCTGGTCGTGCTGCTGAAGGAACTCTTCAATGTATTTGGATGAGCTGACGCTTTGTTTGTCAATGATGGCGATAATATCCCTTGTTCTGACAAGAATGTCTTCTCCTATGTGGACGTACACACGATCACCTCACTGGATTTTTTTCAGCGTACCTGTCTCCACTTCGAATGCAGCTGCCTCTTTCAGGGTCTGATGGTCAATCCCGTCGACGCTTGTTGTTGTCACAAAGGTCTGCACCTTGCCCTGAATCGTGTTCAGCAGATGGGACTGCCTGTAATCATCCAGCTCTGACAGTACATCATCAAGCAGGAGAATAGGGTATTCGCCGATTTCAGAGTGGATCAGCTCGATCTCCGCCAATTTCAGCGAAAGGGCGGTCGTCCGCTGCTGGCCCTGGGAGCCGAATGTCTGCACATCCCTGCCGTTTACATAAAAAGCAAGATCATCCCGGTGTGGGCCAAACATGGTGACTCCCCGGTCGATTTCACGGCCTCTGACTTTTTCAAATTTTTCCTGGTATATCTCTATCATTTTCGACAATTCCATGCCATCTGATACATCGGCAGACGGCTTATACTCAATCTTCAGGGTCTCAAGGCCCCTGGATATACCTTCATGGATCGGCATTGCCCATTTTTGGAGGAGCTTAAGGAATTCGAAGCGCTTTGCCACGATCCTTGCTGCCATCTCAATGAACTGCTCCGTCAGAATTTCCAGCATCGCCTGATCGGTCTGCTTCCTTGTCTGCAGAAGTTTCAGATAGTGGTTCCGCTGCTGGAGGATTTTATTGTATTGGCCGACATCGTGCAAATAAACCGGCGATACCTGGCCGATTTCCATATCGATAAAGCGGCGTCTGACCTGGGGGCTCCCTTTGACTAGGTGGAGATCCTCAGGAGCAAACATCACTACATTCATATTCCCGACATATTGGCTCAATCTCTGCTGCTCAATATGATTGCACTTCGCCTTTTTCCCTTTTTTGGAAATGACGAGCTGCATCGGCAAAGGTCCATGATTTTTGCGGACCCTTCCTTCTATTTTAGCATAATCCTCATCCCACCGTATAAGTTCTTTATCATTTGATGTCCGGTGGGACTTCGCCATTGCCAGCACATAGATGGACTCCATGACATTCGTCTTGCCCTGGGCATTCTGGCCGATTATGACATTCACTTTATTTTCAAACTGAACCTCGAGCGATTCATAGTTCCGGTAATTCCTTAAGAGCAACTGCTCAATAAACATAGGCCATACATCCTTTTAGCATCTGCTACTCTGTAACCCGGAAGACGCCGATGCCCGGTATTTCCACCTTGTCGCCGGAACGGAGCTTCCTTCCCCGCCTTTGATCCTGTTCATCATTAACAAACACTTCATATTCACCCAGGAACCATTTCGCCATTCCGCCGGTCTGGATAAGATCGGCCACCTGGAGGAACTGGCCCAGTGTGATATATTCCGTTGAAATTTGGATATCCGTCATTTGATCCACTCTTTCATTTTTCCAGCCATGCTCCTTAAAGAGGTCCGGAAATTATTTTAAAGCGTGATCCCGGACATAAAGTTCCGGAGAATTCTGCAGGGAAGAAAAGAAGGCAAATTGGAAGGAATACCAGTCTGTCCGATTCTTTCCCAATACTTTATTTTACTAAAAAATCACATCATTTACAAAGAAAAGAGGAAATTTTTATGTGCCAGTTACTGGTGCCCGATTCTCTGCCAAAGCAAAAAAACCGCCGTTAAGGCAGTTTTTTCGCGGGTGCTATGCAGGAAGCGCCGGCTTTAATAGGTTCTTACCGGCAGGATCAGCTGGAGGATTGATTCATCATTCATCGGGCGGATGACGAACGGCCTCATCGCTCCTGTGAAGCTGACCTTGATTTCAGTTCCTTCGAGGGCCTTCAAGGCATCCATCATATATTTCGCACTGAAGGAAATCTTTAAGTCTTCTCCCTCTATGAACTGGCTTTGTACTTCTTCCACTACTTTTCCGATTTCCGGCGTGTTGGAGGATATTTCAACCACACCATCCTCGATGGTAGAGAATTTCACGACATTGTTTCTCCCTTCCCTTGCCAGCAGGGAAGCACGGTCGATCGCCTGCAGGAATTCCTTCGTCTGCACGCCAATCTCCGTTTTGCTTTCGTTCGGGATCAGTCTTGTAGTGTCAGGATAGTTCCCTTCAAGCAGCCTAGAGAAGAATAAAAGATTTTCAGCTTTGAAGAGCACCTGATTTTCTGTAATAACGATATCGATCAGGTCATTATTGTCATCGAGGATTTTGCTCAGCTCGCTCAGGCTTTTGCCTGGAATGACTACATTATAGGATTCGTTTGCTTCTGTTTCGACCTTTGCTTTCCTTAGCGCAAGCCTGTGGCTGTCTGTTGCAATACAGGTCAGCTCGGCATCTTCCACCTTCCAGTTTACACCTGTCAAGATAGGGCGTGTTTCTGAGGTGGACACTGCAAAGACTGTCTGGCGGACCATTGCCTTCAAGAGATCTGTCGGGATGCGGAAGATTTTCTCTTCAGACAGCTGCGGCAGATGCGGATATTCTTCAGCATCCAGGCCGTTCAGGTTAAATTCAGATTTGCCCGAGCGGATTACGGTCTGCAGGTGGTTTTGCACATCTATCTCGACTTTGTCTGTCGGCAGCTTTTTTACGATTTCACTGAAAAACTTTGCCTGCAGTACGATGGAGCCGGTTCTTGAGATTTCAACAATTTCATTTCCATCAGATTCTTTCGGGATGAAAGATTCAATCGAAATATCGGAGTCGCTCCCTGTTAAGGTAACTCCTTCCTCTGAGGCGACAATTTTTATTCCTGTTAGGATCGGGATCGTCGTTCTGCTTGTCACGGCTTTCATGACATCCTGGACACTTTGGACTAATGAATCGCGCTGAATTTGAAATTTCATTTTTATCCTCCGGATTGGCATATTTTTTTACTGGCTGAATATATATATATTTTGTTTTAAAAGATAGTAATAGTACTAGTAGGGCCTGTTAGTATGTGGATAACTCCATTTTTGAAAGGAAACACAGCCTATCCACATGTGGACAGACTGTGTGCAAAGTATAAAAAGTTATTCACATTTCTTCTAAACTTTCAACAGCTCATTCAATTCTTTCAGCTGCTTCTGGAGCTGCGGATCTGTCTGGAGCAGCTTTGAAATCTTCTCATGGGCATGGATCACGGTTGTATGGTCGCGCCCGCCGAATTCCTCGCCAATTTTAGGCAGGGAGAAATCAGTCAGCTCCCTGGAGAGGTACATCGCAATCTGCCGCGGGAAAGCAACAGACTTTGTTCTCTTCTTTGCCTTGAAATCCTCAAGTTTTACACTGTAATGCTCCCCGACCGTTTTCTGGATCTCATGAATTGTGATGACCTTCGGCTTGGAGCTTGGGATGATGTCCCTTAATGCTTCCGCTGCCAGATCGGCGTTGATATCCTTATTGATTAAAGAAGAATAAGCTACTACGCGTATAAGTGCACCTTCGAGTTCCCGGATATTTGAATCGATCTGATTGGCAATATAAAGCATAACTTCGTTTGGGATATCAAGCCCTTCAGCTTTTGCTTTCTTTCGCAGGATGGCAATCCTTGTTTCCAGGTCCGGCGGTGTGATATCTGTGATGAGCCCCCACTCAAACCGGGAGCGGAGACGGTCTTCAAGCGTCGGAATCTCTTTTGGAGGCCGGTCACTGGAAATGACAATCTGCTTGCTTTCTTCATGAAGTGTATTAAATGTATGGAAAAATTCTTCCTGAGTCTGTTCTTTTCCGGCCAGGAACTGAATATCGTCAATTAAGAGAACATCGACATTTCGATATTTATTGCGGAAATCGACAGCTTTGTTGTCGCGGATGCTGTTGATGAACTCATTCGTAAATTTCTCGGAAGACAAATAAACCACTTTAGCAGCTGGATTATGATCTTGTACATAATGGCCGATCGCATGCATAAGGTGGGTTTTTCCCAGTCCGACTCCCCCGTAGATGAACAGCGGGTTATAAGCTTTGGCGGGCGCTTCGGCTACTGCCAGTGAAGCGGCGTGGGCAAAGCGGTTGCCGGAGCCGATGACAAAGGTATCAAAGGTGTATTTGGGATTGAGCATATTTAAGGGAAGTTCAGGCTGGTCATCATCCTTTTTCCCTTTTTTCGGCGGGACCGGAAGATCAACCTCTTCTTCGCCCTGGTTCTGCGGAATAATGAATTTAACCCCCAGTTCCTCTCCCGTTATATCGTAGAGAATCCCGGAAATCAGCTGCGAATAGCGTTCTTCCAGCCAATCGCGCGCAAACTCATTCGGTGCCGTGATGATGAGCAGGTCTCCCTGGAGAGAATGTGCCTTGGTCGATTTCAGCCATGTGTCAAAGCTTGGCTTGCTGATTTTTTTTTCGATATTGGCCAGAGCATTATTCCAAAGATCCGCAATGTTTTCCAACAGGTATCCCTCCTTTTCTGTTAGTTTCGTCCAGCAGAACGATGGGTTATACAAGTTGTACAACCCTTATGTGATCTATATACGAAACTGTTTGTGTGGATAAATATATAATAAGGAAACAATTCGGGATTTCGACATTTTCCCCGGATTGTGGACAAAGTTCATCAAAGCCCCTGAATAACCTGTCCACATGTTATCCACAATCTGTGGATAAGGAAGTTATGCACAATATTTATTAAGTGTGAAAACACAACTATAATATCAAATAATAGTAAGCCATGCAATGGTTTTTAATGCTTTATCCACAAAGCGGGATCCCTGTGCATATTGATTGTCCACAAGCAGTTAGTCTGTTAAAAACTTGTCATATCCCCTGTGGATAGTGAAAATCTTGTCGAAAATTTATCCACAACAGGCGATAAAGCAGGAAGCAGGAAAAATTAACAGCAGCCAATTTAAAAAAGGGTCGTGACATTCACGCAGAAAAAAGGTAAAATTTCAAAGGTAGCAAAATGGACGTCCGGATCTTCTGGACGGACAATCAAACAGACGATTTGCAGACTTAATGATATAAATGATGCCGGAAGGCTTTTTCGATCATGGAAAACGGAATGAAGAGTTGACAATTATTCGGGTATCTTTGTATAATCAATAAGACTGTCTTTTACTGTTATCCTCAGGGAGGTGTAATATAATGAAAAGAACGTTCCAACCGAACAAGAGAAAAAGAAGCAAAGTTCATGGTTTCCGCTCTCGTATGAGCAGTGCAAACGGACGCAAGGTTTTAGCGCGCCGCCGTCAAAAGGGAAGAAAAGTATTATCTGCTTAGGCCACTGAAACGTCAGTGGTCTTTTTTCCTTTTTGAAAAGATAATATAGCCGGCTTCTTATAGAAGGGGCCGGTTATGGTTATAAAGGTAAAGGGATCCTTTTTGGATTGCGGCAGGCTGCCGATCGGCAGCCTGCCCGCTCTTTTCCTTAAAGGATGAATGATAGAGCTTTCTAAGATTGAGGAGTAAATGGCATGAAAAAAGAGTTCAGAGTCAAAAAGAATAAAGAATTTCAGGAAGCCTTTAAAAAAGGAAAGTCATTTGCTAACCGTCAATTTGTTATATATGCATTGAAGAAAACGGGGCAGGAGCACTTCCGCATTGGCCTTTCTGTCAGCAAAAAGATCGGCAATGCAGTGGTCCGGAACCAAATCAAACGATATGTCCGCCAGGCATTCCATGAGCTGGATGCTTCCATACATAATGAGTATGACTATGTAATCATCGCCAGGAAGCCTGTGGCCGATATGGGATTCCATGAGATTAAAAACAGTCTCACCCACGTCCTGAAAGTCGGCAAGGTCCTTGGCCGGCCCGGACACCAGCGGGACCGGCAAAAGCCTGAATAAAGTTTCATGAAATTTAAAGCGCTTGCGCCTGAAAAATGGTAGAATATCACCGTAGTGCCTTTATTGTCCTGCAGCCAGGGACGGACAGGCCTATAGGAAAGAAGCATACAGGCAGCCAGGGTTTGGTTCTGCCGCCTAAGGCCGGGAGTAACACCTGGTACTTCTTATAATAAATATGAAAAGCAGCAAGGGAGGATAAACGTTGAAGAAGCGAATATTTCTTGTATTCGGATTGATTTTCCTAATGGCTCTTTTGACGGGATGTACTGAAGTCAATAAGCCGATTACCTCTGAAAGTGAAGGCTTTTGGAATGAGTATATTGTTTACCCGCTTTCTATGTTCATCGTAAAAGTAGCTGAAACGCTCGGCGGCAGCTACGGGCTTGCCATCATCGTGGTGACCCTGATCATCCGCCTTTTGATTCTGCCTCTGATGATCAAGCAGACAAAAAGCTCGAAGGCCATGCAGGCCCTTCAGCCTGAAATGCAGAAGCTGAGAGAGAAATACAGCTCAAAAGACCAGAAGACACAGCAAAAGCTGCAGCAGGAAACCATGGCGCTTTTCCAGCAGCATGGCGTTAATCCGCTGGCAGGCTGTTTCCCGCTCATCGTTCAGATGCCTATCCTGATTGGTTTCTATCACGCCATTTCCCGTACGCGCGAAATTGCGAATCATGACTTCCTGTGGTTTGATCTCGGTTCTCCGGATCCGATTTACCTGCTGCCGCTGATTGCCGGCGCAACGACTTTCATCCAGCAGAAGATCATGATGGCGGGGACTGCCAACCAGAATCCGCAGATGGCTATGATGCTCTGGATCATGCCGGTCATGATCATCGTGTTTGCGATCAATTTCCCTGCAGCCCTGTCATTATACTGGGTTGTCGGTAACATCTTTATGATTGTCCAGACGTATTTCATCAAAGGTCCGGATCTGAAAAAAGCAGCTGCCGGAAATGCGGGAGGAGCAAAGAAGTGAAAGAAGTGACTGCTACAGGACAATCCGTCGAAGCAGCAGTAGAATCCGCTTTAGCTCAATTGCAGACAACAAGAGACCGCACGGAAATCAGTATCCTTGAAGAAGGAAAGAAAGGTTTGTTCGGGATTTTCGGTTCAAAGCCTGCCGTTGTAAGGGCAGTCCTGAAGCCGGATCCGATTGAAGAAGCCGTCCAATTTTTAAAAAATATCGGCGACAAAATGGGAGCACCTGTTGAAGTGGAAGTGCGCAAGGAAGGGAAAGAGGCAGAGCTTATCCTGTCCGGCGAGAAAATTGCCCTTTTTATCGGCAAGAGGGGCCAGACCCTGAACTCGCTCCAGTATTTGACCCAGCTTGTTGTCAACAAGTCTTCCGATTCTTATCTGAATGTGGTCCTTGATGCTGAGGACTACCGGAAGCGCCGGAATGATACGCTCGTCCAGCTTGCCCAGCGGCTTGCCCAAAAGGCAATCAAAACCGGCAAGGATGTTGCGCTTGAACCGATGCCTTCCTATGAGAGAAAAGTCATCCACGCGGCACTGGCCGGTACGCGGAAAGTCAAAACGTACTCAAGCGGGGCTGATCCCAACCGCCATATCGTCATATCACCGGTGAAATAGCCGATAGAGCCTTATCCAATTGGATAGGGCTTTTTTTATGGAAAAAAAGAAGATCCGTAAAGTAATGGGATCTGCAGACCTGGCATTCTTTAATAGGAACAGCTTCTGCCGCTTCTCTTTTTGTCCAGGTCCGGGGCTGGAGCCTTGAGTCATAAGCCACTACCGGAAAAAGGAAAAGAACAGGTGACCCTCTTCAAAAATTCGCACTGTGGATAACATGCAAGGCGATATTTGCGTCTGGTTTTATTGTTATTCACATGTGGATAAGTTAAAATAGAGCATAATAATGTGTAGAGAATCGGGGAGCTTGTGGATAAGCAGAATTGGCTTGAGCAAATAATCTTTTTAATCAAAGGCTCTTGTGCTATTCTAGTTATTTGGGGCTTAAAATATTACGTTTTAATTATATAGATAGAATACAGGAAATGAGGTGGCAGCAGGGTGGAGCTAGATACAATTGCAGCGATATCCACTCCGATGGGGGAAGGCGCAATCGCCATTGTCCGGCTGAGCGGCGATGAGGCATTCTCCATTGCAGACAAGCTATACAGGGGAGTTGGAGGTAAACGCATAAGTGATGCCTCTTCCCATACGATCCATTACGGCCATATCATCGATCCGAAAACCGGTCAGGTGGCAGAGGAAGTAATGGTATCGGTAATGAAGGGGCCAAAAACCTTCACAAAGGAAGATGTGGTAGAGATCAACTGCCACGGCGGGATTGTGTCGGTCAACCGGGTGCTGCAGCTCGTGCTGAATCATGGCGCCCGTCTTGCCGAGCCTGGTGAATTCACAAAGAGGGCGTTCCTGAACGGACGGATCGACCTTTCCCAGGCAGAAGCGGTGATGGATTTGATCCGCGCCAAAACAGACCGGGCGATGAATGTGGCGCTGGGCCAGATGGAAGGGCGCCTTTCCAAGCTGGTAAAAAGGCTGCGGCAGGAGATCCTTGAAACATTGGCCCATATCGAGGTTAATATCGACTATCCGGAGTATGATGATGTCGAAGAAATGACCCATCAGCTTCTGCTTGAGAAGGCCGGCTTCGTCAAAGGGGAGATTGAGAAGCTCTTGAAGACTTCCCAGCAGGGGAAAATTCTCCGTGAAGGACTGTCAACGGTGATTGTAGGGAGGCCGAATGTCGGGAAATCTTCCCTGCTTAACAGCCTTGTTCATGAAAATAAGGCGATCGTAACTGATATACCGGGTACGACCCGTGATGTGATAGAAGAGTATGTAAATGTCAGGGGAGTTCCGTTGAGGCTCCTTGATACAGCCGGTATCCGGGAGACAGAGGATATTGTCGAGCGGATCGGTGTGGAAAGATCGCGCCAGGTGCTGAAGGAGGCCGATTTGATTCTGCTTGTCGTCAACTATTCAGATGAGCTGACACAGGAAGATGAGAACCTCTTCAAAGTGGTAGAGGACATGGATGTCATCGTCATTGTGAATAAGACCGACCTTCCGCAGAAAATCGATATGGAGCGGGTGCGGGAGCTTTCGGCCGGGCATAGGCTTGTGACAACATCCCTCCTTGAGGACCAGGGTGTCGATGAACTGGAGGAGAGCATTTCTTCCCTGTTCTTCGCTGGAGGCATTGAAGCGGGCGATATGACTTATGTGTCCAACACCCGCCATATCGCTTTGCTGAACCAGGCCCTGAACAGCATTGAGGAAGCGCTGAACGGAGTAGATTTTGGAACGCCAATTGATATTATTCAGATAGATTTGACAAGAACATGGGAGCTTTTGGGCGAGATCATTGGAGAAAGCGTCCATGAAAGCTTGATTGACCAGCTTTTCTCCCAGTTTTGCCTTGGGAAATAATCCGGCAGGCGGGAAATCAGCCTGGAAAGAAGGAGGCAGCAGGAAACATGCAGTATGATGCAGGCAATTATGATGTCATTGTTATTGGTGCAGGACATGCAGGAGTCGAGGCCGGCCTGGCTGCGGGGCGGCTCGGCGCTAAGACACTTATGGTGACCATCAATCTTGATATGGTTGCTTTTATGCCGTGCAACCCTTCAGTCGGAGGTCCGGCAAAAGGGATTGTCGTCAGGGAAATAGATGCCCTCGGCGGTGAAATGGGCAGGAATATCGACAAAACCCATATCCAGATGAGGATGCTCAATACAGGGAAAGGCCCGGCTGTACGTGCGCTCAGGGCACAGGCCGATAAATTCACCTATCAGCATGAAATGAAGAAAACGATCGAAAACGAACCGAATATCACACTTTTGCAGGGCATGGTTGAAAAGCTGATCGTGGAAGACGGGGTCTGCAAGGGTGTCGTAACGATGACCGGTGCGGCATACAGCGCGAAGACGGTTGTCATTACCACCGGCACATTCCTGCGCGGGGAGATCATCCTCGGCGAACTGAAATATTCTAGCGGCCCGAACAATCAGCAGCCGTCCATCAAGCTTTCTGAGCATCTGCAGGAGCTTGGCTTCGATATGGTCCGGTTCAAGACCGGTACGCCTCCGCGCGTCAACAGCCATACGATCGACTACAGCAAGACGGAAATTCAGCCTGGCGACGATGTGCCGCGGGCGTTCTCTTATGAAACGACAAAATACATCACAGACCAGCTGCCGTGCTGGCTTACCTATACAAATGAAACAACGCATAAGCTGATCGACGACAATCTGCACCGTTCGCCGATGTATTCAGGCATGATCAAAGGGACAGGGCCGCGCTATTGCCCATCCATTGAAGATAAGGTGGTCCGCTTCAATGATAAGCCCCGCCATCAGATCTTCCTTGAGCCTGAAGGCCGGAATACGCAGGAAGTGTATGTGCAGGGGCTTTCCACAAGCCTTCCGGAGGATGTGCAGCAGAAGATCCTCCGCACAATCCCGGGCCTTGAAAATGTTCAGATGATGCGTGCCGGCTATGCGATTGAGTATGACAGCATTGTTCCGACTCAGCTTTGGCCAACATTGGAAACGAAGAAGGTCAAGAATCTTTATACCGCCGGGCAGATCAACGGAACCTCCGGATATGAGGAAGCAGCAGGCCAGGGGCTTATGGCAGGAATCAATGCCGGCCTAAATGCGCTTGGCAAGGAAGAGCTTATCCTCAGCCGCTCTGATGCCTATATCGGCGTACTGATCGACGATCTTGTCACAAAAGGGACGAATGAGCCTTACCGCCTCCTTACTTCCCGTGCGGAATACCGGCTGCTTCTCCGCCATGACAATGCCGATCTGCGCCTGACAGATGCAGGCCATAAGATCGGCCTGATCAGCGAAGAAAGATACGGGCGCTTCACAGAGAAAAAGCAGGCGATCGAAGCGGAAAAAGAAAGGCTGCGTTCCATTATTATCAAGCCATCTGCCGAAGTGCAGGAAATGATCAAAAACCAGGGCGGAAGCGAGCTGAAGGACGGGATCCGTGCATCAGACCTGCTTAAGCGCCCGGAAATGTCATATGAGCATATCAAGCTTGCGGCGCCTGCCGACGCAGATTTGGACTTTGATGTGACAGAACAGGTCGAAATCCAGCTGAAATATGAAGGATATATCGAAAAATCCCTGCAGCAGGTCGAGCGCCTGAAGAAGATGGAAAACAAAAAGGTGCCGGAAAATATTGATTATGATGCGATCAACGGACTCGCTTCAGAGGCCCGCCAAAAGCTGAAGGAAGTACGCCCGCTGTCCATTGCACAGGCTTCCCGGATTTCCGGCGTCAATCCTGCCGATATCTCCATCCTGCTTGTATATCTTGAGCAGGGAAGGGTCGCCAGAGTTTCCAACAACTAATTACAGCTGCAGGAAAGGAATGGGCAATGAATACTGAACAATTCATCAAGATGCTGGAGGAGAAAGGGATCTCCCTTTCTCCCAGGCAGGTTGATCAATACAATATCTATTACGAAACATTGGTTGAGTGGAATGAAAAAATGAATCTGACAGCCATAACAGACAAGCCGGAAGTCTATTTGAAGCATTTCTATGACTCTGTTTCCGCTGCCTTTTATTTTGATTTCTCCAAGCCCTTACATATTTGCGATGTAGGTGCAGGAGCGGGTTTCCCGAGCCTTCCGATTAAAATTGCATTCCCGGAAATCAGCGTGACCATCGTTGATTCATTAAATAAACGGATCAATTTCCTGGAGCACCTTGCAGGAAAGCTTGGTCTTGAAAATGTCCGCTTCGTCCATGACCGGGCGGAAACCTTTGGACAGAACAAGGATTACAGGGAAGCATTTGATGTTGTGACAGCCAGGGCTGTTGCCAGAATGTCGGTGCTGACTGAGCTTTGCCTTCCCCTTGCAAAGGTCGGCGGCCATTTTGTGGCCATGAAAGGGGCCAGCGCCCAGGATGAGCTGGCTGCAGGCAAGAAAGCGATTACGATGCTTGGCGGCAAATTGGAGGATTCCCATTCCTTCCTTTTACCAGAAGAAGAAAGCGAGCGGAATATCTTTGTGATCCGGAAAGAAAAGCCGACACCAAAGAAATTTCCAAGAAAACCGGGCACCCCGAATAAGAGCCCAATTGAATAATTAGTTACTTTTGTCCCGGATTTATGGCATAATTTTTAATAGCAGCTGTTGTTATATATCCATATTCTCTTGGATGAAAACGCCGCTTCTGTCCGAATATTGTTTATTGGAGGTGCAGGAGTTCCCGTTTCTTAGGAGAATATGTAATAGGGAGTTTCGTAAAGGTGGTGCAGGGTGATGAAGCATTCTTTCTCACGCTTTTTTGGCCTAGGCGAAAAGGAAGAACAGGAAATCGAAAAAGCTGATGAACAGTTAAATATAGAAGAAGAACCAACCAATAGGGAAGAAGTCAGGAAAATTCCGATCGGACAGATTGTGCCGAACCGTTTTCAGCCGAGAACGGTATTTGATGACGAGAAAATCGATGAATTGTCCCGGACGATCCATACGCACGGGATCATCCAGCCGATCGTCGTAAGGGAATTTGAGGACGGCAAATTCGAAATCATTGCCGGTGAGCGCAGATGGCGGGCAATGAATAAACTGGGCTGGGACGAGGTGCCTGCGATTGTCAAGAATCTCAGCGACACCGAGACCGCCTCTGTTGCCCTGATTGAAAATCTCCAGCGCGAGGAGCTTTCACCGATCGAGGAAGCGGTTGCTTACGGAAAGCTGCTGGAGCTTCATAACCTGACCCAGGAGGCCCTGGCACAGCGGCTTGGCAAAGGACAGTCCACCGTTGCGAATAAGCTCAGGCTCCTCAAGCTTCCGGAGCAGGTCCAGGAAGCATTGCTGGGCAAGCAGATCACAGAGCGCCATGCCCGCTCCCTCATCCCGCTGAAGAATCCGGAAAAGCAGGTCAAGCTTCTGGAAGAAATCATTGAGAAAAGCCTCAATGTCAAACAGACGGAAGAACGTGTCGTCAAGCTGCTCGAGCAGGGCGAAAACAAGCCGAAGCCGAAGCGGAAGGCTTTCAGCAAGGACATGCGGATAGCGGTCAATACCATCCGCCAGTCTCTTAATATGGTTTCAGACAGCGGCATTAATCTGGATTCCGAAGAAGAGGAATTCGAGGAATTCTATCAGTTCACGATCAAGATTCCTAAAAAGAAATGATAGATTGCGAGACACACTAAATATGTAGACAAAACGCACTGTATTTCATACCGGAATCCGCAGTGCGTTTTTCATTATTATCACAACACTATTTAGAGGGGGAAAAAGCATGAACAAGGACCTGTCTTTAGAGCAAAGGGAAGGATTGCTGGGCACATTGAAGGACCGTTTTGAGAAAAATATGGAGCGCCATCAGAATCTCGATTGGACTCAAGTGGAGGCAAAACTGGCTGATCATACTGATAAGCTCTGGACGCTCAATGAAATGGAAGTGACCGGCGGGGAGCCGGATGTCGTTTCTTATGATGAAAAAAATGATGAATATATATTCTGTGATTGTTCAGCGGAAAGCCCTAAAGGCCGCCGCAGCGTCTGCTACGACCGTGAGGCGCTGGAGTCCAGGAAAAAGCATAAGCCTGAAACCAGTGCAATGGACCTGGCTGCCGATATGGGCATTGAGCTTTTAACAGAAGAGCAGTACCGGGAGCTTCAGAAGCTCGGAAGCTTTGACCTGAAAACATCCTCCTGGGTGCAGACTCCTGCTGAAGTCAGGGAGCTTGGCGGCGCCCTTTTCTGCGACCGCCGCTATAACCAGGTATTCGTCTATCATAATGGTGCGGATTCGTACTATGCTGCGAGAGGCTTCCGGGGCAGGCTGAAAGTCTGAGCCTGCAGCAGGCAAAATATTCATTTCTCTTCAATCTGTGGGAATTTTAAGAAAAAACCTAACATCATATTCCATTCATGATAAAATAGAAGTCGTGACTCTAGTAAGTTTTTTTTCTGATTGAATAGATTATGAATAGAATAGATATCATTGTTTAGAGGAATAAGGTAGGTGGCACCGTGGGGAAAATTATTGCGATTGCGAATCAAAAAGGAGGAGTCGGAAAGACGACAACCTCTGTGAATTTAGGAGCCTGCTTGGCATACATAGGCAAGAAAGTGCTGCTGGTCGATATTGATCCGCAGGGCAATGCAACAAGCGGGATCGGTATAGAAAAAGCTGATGTGGATCAATGCATCTACGATGTTCTTGTTGATGATGTCGAAGCGCTGAAAGTGATCAAGCCGACGGCCGTTGAGAATTTATATGCCATTCCTGCGACCATTCAGCTTGCGGGGGCGGAAATTGAGCTGGTTCCGACTATTTCCCGGGAAGTGAGACTCAAAAGGGCCCTTGAAGAAGTGAAAAAGGACTTCGATTATATCATCATCGATTGCCCTCCTTCCCTCGGCCTTCTGACGATCAACTCTCTGACGGCATCCGATGCCGTCCTGATACCGGTCCAGTGTGAGTATTATGCACTCGAAGGGCTCAGCCAGCTTTTGAATACGGTCCGCCTAGTCCAGAAGCATCTGAACCATGACCTGAAAATCGAAGGTGTGCTTCTGACGATGCTTGATGCCAGGACCAATCTGGGTATACAGGTAATTGAAGAGGTAAAGAAATACTTCCAGGATAAAGTCTATAAAACGATCATTCCGCGCAATGTCCGTTTAAGTGAAGCACCGAGCCACGGGGAGCCGATTATCATCTATGATGCGAAATCCCGGGGAGCTGAAGTGTACCTAGATTTGGCAAAGGAAGTGATTTCGAATGGCTAAAGGTCTGGGAAAAGGGCTGAATGCTTTCTTCTCGAACGCCGAGGCAGATTCTGAGGAAACAATCCAGGAAATCAGGCTTTCGGAAATCCGTCCGAATCCTTATCAGCCCAGAAAAACATTTGACGAAGCAGCAATAGAAGAGCTGAAGCAGTCGATCCAGGAGCATGGCATTCTTCAGCCGGTCATCCTGAGGAAAAGCATTAAAGGTTTTGAAATCGTCGCAGGTGAACGCCGCTGCCGGGCTGCCAGGGAAGCCGGCCTGGAAAAAGTGCCATCCGTCATCAGGGAATTGACCGAAAAGCAGATGATGGAGCTGGCCATACTTGAGAACCTGCAGCGTGAGGATCTCACTCCAATGGAAGAAGCGGCCGCCTATCAGCAGCTGATCGAGAAGCTGAAGATGACACAGGAAGAGCTTGCGAAAAGATTGGGGAAAAGCAGGCCGCATATCGCCAATCATATCAGGCTCCTATCGCTTCCTCCGAAAATTCAGGAGCTGATCTCAAGCGGCAAGATCACGATGGGCCATGGGCGTGCGCTGCTGGGCCTCAGGCAGAAGGAAAAAGTCCAGGCAGTCGCTGACCGTGCGATAAAGGAAGGGCTCAATGTCCGTCAGCTTGAACAGCTGATCCATCACCTGAATGATCTTGTTCCACGTGAAACAAAAAAAGTGAAGGCGCCGAAGGATGTATTTATCAAAGCCCAGGAAACCTCGCTGCGGGAACGGTTCGGAACCCCGGTCAGCATCAAGCAGAATAAGAATCAGAACAAAGGCAAAATCGAGATCGAATTCTTTTCAAAAGACGATCTGGACCGGATTTTACAAATATTGGACCAGGAACGTTCGTAAGCCATCATGGATGGCTTTTTCTTCTTTTTTCATAAACTACTATACAGATAAAGGTGAAATACAATGTTTTTATTAGGCACATTAGTGAATGGACTGCTGATTGTGATCGGCACGCTTCTCGGCAAGCTCCTCCATCGCATCCCGGAAAGCATGAAAGGCACCGTCATGTATGCGATTGGACTGGCAGTCATTGTCCTTGGCCTGCAGATGGGCTTCAAAAGTGATAATTTCCTGATTGTCATACTGAGTCTTGTGCTTGGGGCTGTGATCGGCGAGTGGCTTGGGCTTGAGGATAAGCTCAATGCAGTCGGCATTTGGCTGGAGAGAAAGATTGGTTCAAATGGACAGGGCAGCATCTCACAGGGCTTTGTGACAGCAACCCTTATTTTTGTAATCGGAGCTATGGCAATCATCGGGGCATTGGACAGCGGCATCCGCGACGACCATGATGTTCTGTACACGAAGTCAATCATCGACGGCTTTACGGCGCTGATTTTGACCACTACCCTTGGGATCGGCGTTATCTTTTCAGCAATACCAGTTGTCCTTTATGAAGGACTGATTGCCCTTTTTGCGACCCAGATAGACCGGTTTGTCCCCCAGGCACTGATGGACCAGTTCATTCTTGAAATGACAGCAGCGGGCGGGGTAATGATCTTTGCAATCGGGCTGAATCTGACAGGATTGACGAAGATCAGGGTGGCTAATCTTCTGCCCGGCATCCTTGTGACGGCTGTTATCGTTACATCAATCTATTTTTACCATCAGCTTGCTTGACAGAGGGTGGACGGCAGTTGTCTGTCCATCCTCTTCTCTATTGATTCAGTTTTGCCTGTTCCACTGTTCCCAGATCCCAGCTGATGCGCGGCCATGCCTGCTTAAATCTTGCGTTCAGGCTCGCTTCATGGATTCCGGCAGCAATGGTCTTCGCCATCCTTAGCACAAGATTCAGCCTGGTATTCTGCAGTACGAAGAATTCCATAAATCCGCTCACATTCACAATTCCGGTGATATGCATATCGCCTACCTCAGGGAGCTCTTTGTTCACGCCCGCTCCCGGCTTGACCGGACCGGATCCGACCTGGATGACGCCCACACTCTTCAGGCGGCCAAGGCATGCGTCAATTCCGATGATATAGGGGCGTACATGCGATTCCTTAATTTCCTTCAGTTTTTCTTCCAGATTCACGGCATGGATCGGATCATCCAGCGTTCCGTATACATGAAAGGGTGCCACTGCCTTTTCCTCCAGAAGTGTGCCGACGAGAGGGCCCAATGAATCTCCGGTAGAGCGGTCAGTGCCGATGCAGACAAAAACGACAGGGCGTACACCGATGCCTGGGGGCATGAAATCTAAAAGCTCTGCAGCCAGCTTGTTTGCAGCATCCTGTTCATCATGGACAACGCGGGCACTGCTGGCCTTTTTTTCAAATAAATTCGTTCTTATGTTCATTGGTTCCACTCCCTCATTATGGTAGTAACAGTATACGGAAAAATTTTGTAATCTATACATACCTGCATCAGTAAAAAGATAAACAGAGATTCATATCTTAGTGTGCTTTCTGAAAGTCTGGACGATCCTTTAATGGGTTAAAGGGCATTTGCGCATGCGGAGATGGTTTTATAGGAATTGAAAAAGAATTTCATGGAAGCCATCACATGTCAGACTGTAAAAAATTCCTGCAAATTGTTAAAATGGATTTAATTTTATAAGATAAGAAAGTATAATTTTGAACTTCGGCTGCTGGCGGCCAGCTGCGCCTATGAACTCGGGGTTCAGGCTTGAGGCGAAATCTTGCAGACGCTTGTTGAACGCCGCGCAATCTTATTGAGAGTCCATTGATAAGGCGCTGGCGATTTTCTTATATAATTCACTAAAAGTAAGCGGGTGAAACCATGACTTCTACAGAAAAAATGCTTCAGGGAATTAAGGATCAGCTGTCCGATGAAAAGATGTGGAGTGGCATTGGCCTGGGATTTCTGAAAATCATCGCGATTCTGATTGTGTCCAGCCTGATCATCAGGATCGGCCGGGCAGCTATCCGCAAGGTCTTTGCCGTGCGGAGCCATTCGCCGCTCCGGATCAGCCACCGCCGGGAAGCGACCCTCGTCAAGCTTCTTGAAAATGTCCTGACATATGTGGTGTCGTTCATCATGATCATGATGATTCTCTCAACCTTGACGATTGATGTGGGGGCCCTTCTTGCCGGTGCCGGGATTGTGGGGCTTGCTGTCGGCTTCGGCGCCCAGAACCTTGTGAAGGATATCATCACCGGCTTTTTCATCATATTTGAAGACCAGTTTTCGGTCGGCGATTATATCAGGGTCGACCAATTCGAGGGAACCGTGGAGGAAATCGGCCTCCGGACAACAAAAATTAAGAGCTGGACAGGCGAGCTTCACATCCTTCCTAACGGAAGTATCGTCCAGGTGACCAATTTCTCACTTCATAACAGTGTGGCTTTTGTGGATGTGAGTATTGCGTATGAAGGGGATATCCAGAAGGCTGAGCAGGTGCTTAAGGACCTCCTGGAAACCCTGCCCGAAAAATATGAAGATATGGTCAAGACGCCTGAAATATTAGGTATCCAGAACCTGGCCGCATCAGATGTGGTCATCCGGGTGACGGCGGAGACAATGCCGATGAAGCATTTCTTTATCGCCAG
Organism: Bacillus infantis; assembly: GCF_050107595.1. GTDB lineage: Bacteria > Bacillota > Bacilli > Bacillales > Cytobacillaceae > Bacillus_AB > Bacillus_AB infantis_C. The sequence continues at coordinate 511,739 of NZ_JBNILH010000003.1, read as the reverse complement.
ACAGCTAAGGAAGGAAATCAAGATGGCCCTTGATGCACATGGCATCGAAATTCCGTTCCCGCGCCTGGTCATGTACTCGCGCCAGGAAGAAAAGCCTGAAAAAAGCACGGGAAAAGCATAGGAGGAAAAACCATGGAACCAAAAGAATATGGCCTGAATGATGTAGTAGAGATGAAAAAAGCCCATCCGTGCGGGGCCAACCGGTGGAAAATCATCCGCCTCGGCATGGATATCCGCATCAAATGCGAGGGATGCTCGCACAGCGTCATGATCCCGCGAAAAGAATTCAGCCGGAAAATGAAGAAAATCCTTGTGAAGCATGAAGAATAGTCATGCTTCTTTTTTCTGGAAAGTGATGCACTTGTCTTTTCTCCGGCAAATCTCTATAATTGTGGGAGGCTTGTCCAATTTTATGAAATGAAAAACAGCCTTATGAAAATAGATTTCACAGTTTTTGAAATAGATGCTGAAATAAAAGTTGAGGAGTGACTGGCATGGCATTAACAGCTGGGATTGTAGGCTTGCCGAACGTTGGTAAATCTACATTATTTAATGCAATAACACAGGCAGGTGCGGAATCTGCCAACTATCCGTTTTGTACGATTGACCCGAATGTGGGAATTGTTGAGGTTCCTGACCACCGTCTGAACAAGCTGACAGAGCTTGTTCAGCCGAAGAAAACTGTACCGACAACATTCGAATTCACAGACATCGCCGGAATTGTAAAAGGCGCCAGCAAAGGGGAAGGCCTCGGGAATAAATTCCTTTCACATATCCGTGAAGTGGATGCAATCTGCCAGGTTGTCCGCTGCTTTGCTGATGATAATATCACGCACGTATCCGGGAAGGTCGATCCGATTTCCGATATCGAAACCATCAATCTCGAGCTGATCCTTGCTGACCTTGAATCTGTTGAGAAGCGCATTGCCCGCGTCGGCAAAATGGCAAAGCAGAAGGACAAAGAAGCTGTCGCTGAACTTGAAGTCCTTGAATTGCTGAAGGATGCGTTCGAAGCGGACAAGCCTGCCCGCACTGTGGAGTTCACAGAAGAGCAGCATAAAATCGCCAAGAACCTTCACCTCTTGACTATCAAGCCTGTCCTGTATGTAGCCAATGTCGGGGAAGACGATGTGGCAGATCCTTCGTCAAACGAATACGTCCAGAGCGTCAGGGACTTTGCAGAGAAGGACAATGCCGAAGTAATCGTGGTCTGTGCGAAAATCGAATCTGAAATCGCCGAGCTGGAAGGCGAAGAAAAGCAGATGTTCCTTGAAGAGCTTGGCATCGAGGAATCAGGCCTTGACCAGTTGATCCGCTCAGCTTACCACCTCCTTGACCTTGCCACTTATTTCACGGCAGGTGTGCAGGAAGTCCGCGCCTGGACATTCCGCAAGGGCATGAAGGCGCCTCAGTGTGCCGGCATCATCCATACAGACTTTGAAAGAGGCTTCATTAGGGCAGAAACTGTCCACTACGATGACCTGCTGGAAGCTAAAACAATGGCAGCTGCGAAAGAAGCAGGGAAAGTCCGTCTGGAAGGTAAAGAATATATTGTTAAAGACGGAGATATCATCCATTTCCGCTTTAATGTTTAATAAGTATGATGAGAGGCTCCCGCTTTTGGGGGCTTTTTTTGTTGGGCTGGGGGTGCAGGGGTGGTCGCTGGGGGCTGAGGTACTCTGTAGAAGGGGAAGGAGTGTCAGAATACCTTATGAAAGCATCTTGAGATACTCTGACACAATCAAATGTGAATAGAGTGCCTCATAGTTTGTCGCGGCTGAACACCACCTCCGCTTTGCAATGGTCCAGCTCCGGGCGCTAGACCCTCGAGTGTCGGGGCTGAGCAAGCGCCCTCCACCTTTCCTGGCTGATTAACAATAAATTTACACGGAATTCAAATGGCTGTTACACATTCTTTTTACAATGAAGTAGAAGAAAACGCTAAAGGAGGATGTGTGATGAGCCGTGCTAGAGCCTGGATCCGAAGGCAGGATGAGCTATGGTTTCATTATTGCAATAGCAGGTCAGAGGCAGCTTTCATCCGTTTTTTTCAAATGCTGACCCATTTGGGCGGTGCACGGTTTACGGTCTGTCTGCAGCTGATTCTTATGCTGGCAGGACCTCCTTCCCTTTTCCGGCCCGCAGCAGCTGCGTCGCTCTCCCTTGGAGCAAGCCATCTTGCCGCCGTCCTGATCAAGCGGGCCGTTAAGAGGATACGTCCCTTTCAGGTGCTTTCCGGTGTCCGTGTGCATGGATTTCGTTTCAAAGATCATTCTTTTCCGTCGGGGCATTCGACAGCCGCCTTTTCCCTGGCAGTTCCTTACAGCATTCTTTTCCCTCCATTCGCTCCTGCTTTACTGGCAGCTGCTGGTCTTGTCGCCCTTTCGAGAGTTGTGCTTGGCGTCCATTATCCTACCGATATTGCGGCAGGATCTATTCTTGGCACAGGTGCAGGCATCTTTTTAGCAGTCATGGTCCAGTCATTTTAATATTGAGGAGGAATGAGAGTGAAGGTGGCGATTTTTTCTGATACTTTTTATCCCCAGATTAATGGTGTGGCTAACACGCTGAAGCGGCTCACAGACCATCTTGAAAAGCGGAATATAGAGTACATGCTTTTTATACCAGGTACCGCTGAAGGCATCTCCTATCCGAACGCAGCCGAGTTTCTGAGCATTCCTTTCCTTTTTTACCCTGAATGCAGAACGGCCGTGGCCAATCCCCGCAAAATAACGGAGAAGCTGCAGAAGTTTTCTCCCGACATCGTCCATATAGCCACCCCGCTGACAATGGGTCTTTACGGAATCCATGCGGCCAATAAGCTGGGCATTCCTGTCACCGGCTCCTACCACACACATTTTGATCAATACTTAAAGCTTTATAAATGCCAATGGCTCTCTCCCCTGTTCTGGAAGTATATGAAATGGTTCCACCGTTCCTTCCGGCGCATTTTCGTCCCGTCGAAAGATACGAAAAGAATCCTTGAAGCCCAGGGGATGCATTCAGTATCCCTTTGGACGCGCGGTGTCGACAGCCGGCTGTTCCATCCTGATAGGGATAGGGAGGCAGCCAGGAGGAAATTTGGGATAAAGGAGCCCCATATCCTCCTTTATGCCGGCAGGCTTGCACCGGAAAAGGATCTTGGAACCCTGCTCAAAACAATGGGATGCATCCCGGAAGGAATCCGGGAGCGGGTGCACTGGCTGATCGTCGGCGACGGACCTGAGTTCCATCCTTTCGCAAAGGAAACTGCCGGCAGGGGTGATGTGACAATGACCGGCTATGTCACAGGCGAAGAGCTGGCCGGCCTATATGCAGCAGCCGATTTGCTTGTCTTCCCCTCCTCTACTGAAACCTTTGGAAACGTGGTCCTTGAAGCCCTCTCATCTGGCACTCCTGCTGTGGTGGCAGACAAAGGCGGCCCGGCGGAAATCATCTCGGACTGCAGGACCGGCCGGATATGCCCGGCAGGCAGCAGCGAATCATTTGCAGATGCCATACAGGAGCTGCTTGAAAATCCGGCCAAGCTCGCAAGCATGTCCCGGGAAGCGAGAAAGTTTGCTGAGCGCCAGTCGTGGGAAGCAATCATGGACCAGCTGCTGGCGGAATATAAAGAGATTGCATATGAGGATGAATACCGCTTCCGGAATTTGGGATAAAAGAATGGAAATTGTCCAATAGAATATGATATGATGAATATACCTCGGAATGAGGTTTTTTCTTTTTGGGGAGGAAGATTGCTTTCCTTCCGTATATATGCTATAATTTCAACTTGTGAGTAATGAATAGTTACTCCTTGCCCGAATGGGCCGCTTAGACCAAAAGGAGGTGTAATGAGATGAGAAAGTACGAAATCATGTACGTCATCCGTCCAAACATTGAAGATGAGGCTAAAAAGGCTCTTGTTGAGCGTTTTAACTCTATCCTGACTGATAATGGTGCGGAACTGACTGAATCAAAAGACTGGGGCAAACGCCGCCTGGCTTACGAAATCAACGATTTCCGTGATGGCTACTACCAGTTGATCACCCTGAATGCGGAAGCTGCTGCAGTGGACGAGTTCACTCGCCTTGCTAAAATCAGCGAAGATATCATCCGCCACATGGTTGTTAAAGACGAAAAGTAAGACTTGAAATAGACTAGTTTTAAATAAGGAAGGAGTTGATTCTGATGATGAACCGTGTTGTTCTTGTCGGACGTTTAACGAAAGATCCTGAGTTAAGGTACACGCCAAATGGAGTTCCCGTTGCTTCCTTCACACTTGCTGTTAACCGTACTTTTACGAATCAGCAGGGAGAAAGGGAAGCTGACTTCATCAACTGTGTGATCTGGCGCCGTCCAGCTGAAAACGTAGCAAACTTCCTCAAAAAAGGAAGCCTTGCCGGCGTTGACGGACGCCTCCAGACCCGCAGCTATGAGGGACAGGACGGCAAGCGCGTCTACGTTACCGAAGTAATGGCAGACAGCGTTCAGTTCCTGGAGCCGAGAAATGCTTCAGGCGGCGCCCCAAGCGGCGGCCGTAATGACGGAAACTATGGCGGTCCTTCAAGAGAACAGGATTTCCCATATGGAAATAATGATCAGAATCAGCGACAAAACAATAACCGCAATCAAGGATATACGCGCGTGGATGAAGATCCATTCGCAAATGATGGCCAAATCGACATCTCTGATGACGATCTGCCATTCTGATCTCCTTGATTGGACGGGTACACGATACTAAAACCAAAAGGAGGGAAATGACATGGCATTTGGAGGAGGACGCAGAGGCGGACGTGCAAAGCGCCGTAAAGTTTGCTACTTCACAGCAAACGGAATCACTCACATCGACTACAAAGATGTAGATCTTCTGAAAAAATTCATCTCTGAGCGCGGTAAAATTTTACCTCGCCGTGTAACTGGTACAAACGCTAAATACCAACGTAAATTGACTGTTGCTATCAAGCGTGCGCGTATCATGGCATTACTGCCTTACGTTTCAGGTGAATAATAGATGATAAAGAAGGGCGCCTTATGGGTGTCCTTCTTTTTTTGATACATAGATGGGTGTTATGGAAGTCTGCCGGGATTGAACAAGCAGCCTCCGCATTTCTTGTCCAGCTCCAAAGCCTAGCCCCTCGAGTCATAAGCCACTTGGGAATTAAAGGCAAAGAACGCCTTTTATTCTGGCACGTCTTATGCTTATCGGCTCTGGGCAAGCCGCTTCCGCATTTCGAAAGGTTGAACCAAGCCTTCATACCCGATAAAATAGTAATAGGAATATGTCTTTAACCTGCTGCTGACTGCAGCGTTGTATAAAGAAATTTGAGAGGTGAAGCAGTGAAGAACGTCCATAAGTTGACTTCGGGTGCCGTCATGCTGGCAGTGTTTGCTGTCCTGATGCTGCTTACCCTTTACGTCCCCGTCCTGGGGGTCGTCACGAATTTGTTTTTGGCAGCGCCGTTTATATTGTTTGCTGCAACGAATGACCGTAAAAGCTCTCTGGTCTTTTTGACAGGCGGCATCCTCATTTCACTGATTGTCGGGACGATCCTGGCGATTCCGCTCGCGCTGCTCTATGGTATAACAGGAACAGTAATTGGGGACTTTATCCGGGAGAAAAAGTCACGGTTCAGCACGTATATGGCAAGCTCTCTTGCCTTCCTGATCCTGCTTGTTGCCCAGTACGGGATAGCGGTCCAGTTTTTTGAGATGAATGTGATTAAAGAATCGTTTGATCTCTTAAAGCAGTCTGTCGACAAAGCCATTTCTTTGATGGAGAACTTCGGTCAGCCGCTCGATGAGAAGATGACAGAACAGCTGTACAGCGGTATTGAAATGACTGAGACGCTGATTCCAAGCTTATTGATCATGGCATCCTTTATCAATGTCCTGATTCTCCAGGCAGTATCCCTGCCGATTGTAAAGCGGTTTGGAGTGAATACGGAAAAATGGGGCCAGTTCAGAAATCTGTCTCTGCCTAAGAGCGTACTCTGGTATTACCTGATCACCATTATTGCGGCTCTCCTTCTGAGACCGGAGGAAGGGACGGTTCTTTTTGATGCATTCATAAACCTGAGCTTTATCCTGCAGCTGCTTATGATTGTGCAGGGGCTCTCGCTCATCTTTTATTTCTGCCACATGAAAGGCTATCCAAAGGCCGTGCCGGTCACAGCCGCGGTCCTGAGCTTCATCCTGCCTTTTCTCCTTTATATTATCAGGATATTAGGTATAATTGACTTAGGATTTAATTTGAAAAAATGGTTAAAAGAAAAAGTCTGACACTACTGTAGGAGCTGAAAACATGCCATCGTATTTAGAAAAGCGATCCATCCGCTATCCGCTATATTGGCTGATGGGTATAACAGTGGTGGTCCTTGGGATATTGGCATATTACAACTGGATCCTTGGCCTGGCAGGCGTGCTGCTGATTGTGCTGCCATTCTATTTCATTTTTATGATAGATTATCGCCAGCGCCGGGAAACTGAAGAGTATATATCAACACTCTCATACCGTGTCAAAAAAGTAGGCGAAGAAGCCCTGATGGAAATGCCGATCGGAATCATGCTCTTCAATGAAGAGCTGTATATCGAATGGACCAATCCGTTCCTTGCTTCCTGCTTTGATGAAGATACACTGGTCGGAAGATCGCTTTATGATGCAGCAGAAACACTCGTCCCTTTGATCAAGCAAGAGGTGGAGTCGGAGATCATCACCCTCCATGAAAGGAAATTCAGGGTCATACATAAGCCGGATGAACGGCTCCTGTATTTCTTTGACGTGACCGAGCAGACGGAAATTGAAAAGCAGTATGAAGATGAAAGGACCGTGCTGGCCATCATCTTCTTAGATAATTATGATGAGCTGACACAGGGGATGGACGACCAGACGAGGAGCAGCCTCAACAATCTTGTTACCTCCCTCCTGAATAAGTGGGCGACAGACAATGGCGTCTTCTTGAAAAGGATTTCGTCTGAGCGCTTCATCGCGGTGTTTAATGAAAACATTCTTCAGCTGCTTGAAAGAGGAAAGTTCACGATTCTCGACGATGTACGGGAAACAAGCTCGACCCAAAATGTCCCGCTCACCTTGAGCATTGGCGTCGGCTCCGGTGTCTCTTCCCTGCCTGAACTGGGGTCACTGGCACAGTCAAGCCTTGACCTTGCCCTCGGCAGGGGCGGCGACCAGGTGGCCATCAAGCAGCCGAATGGGAAAGTCAAATTCTTCGGCGGCAAGACCAATCCTGTTGAAAAAAGGACGAGGGTCCGTGCAAGGGTGATTTCCCATGCACTGAAGGAATTGATCACCGAAAGCGATAAAGTCATCATCATGGGCCATAAAAGTCCGGATATGGACGCTGTAGGCGCGTCGATCGGCATCCTGAAGGTAGCTGAGATGAACCAGTGCGAAGGCTATGTGGTCATGAACTTCCAGGATATCGATACAGGCGTCCAGCGGATGATGAAGGAAATCCGCAAAAACGATTCCCTCTTTTCTCGCTTTATCAGCCCTGAGGAGGCGCTTGAAATTGCAACAGATGACACCCTGCTGGTTGTGGTGGATACCCATAAGCCATCGCTTGTCATCGAAGAGCGACTGCTCAGCAAGATTGACCATGTCGTGGTCATCGACCACCACAGGCGCGGGGAGGAATTCATCAAGAATCCGCTGCTCGTTTATATGGAGCCGTATGCATCCTCGACAGCGGAGCTGGTCACCGAGCTGCTTGAATACCAGCCAAAGAAAGGCAGGATCGAAATGCTCGAAGCGACTGCCCTGCTTGCCGGGATCATCGTCGATACGAAAAGTTTTACGCTCAGGACCGGCGCCCGAACCTTTGATGCCGCCTCCTATCTGCGCGGCCAGGGAGCGGATACCGTCCTTGTCCAGAAGTTCCTCAAAGAGGATGTCGACACCTATGTGAAGCGGGCCAAGCTGATCGAGACAGTATCCCTCTACAGGGAAGGGCTGGCGATTGCAAAGGGTAATCCTGACCAGTCGTTCGATCAGGTGCTGATCGCCCAGACAGCCGATACACTCCTGACAATGGATGGGATCGATGCCTCTTTTGTCATCTCCAAACGGGCAGATAATCTGGTCGGGATCAGCGCCCGCTCGCTCGGTGATGTGAATGTCCAGATCATCATGGAAAGCCTTGAGGGCGGAGGGCATCTCACCAATGCAGCAACTCAGCTGACAGACATAACAGTCGATGAGGCGGAAGAGCGCCTTCATCAGGCTATAGATGATTACTTTGAAGGGAGACGGAAAGAATGAAAGTCATTTTCTTAAAAGATGTTAAAGGAAAAGGAAAAAAAGGGGAAGTCAAAAACGTAGCTGACGGCTATGCCCATAACTTCCTGCTGAAGCAGGGGCTTGCCATTGAAGCGAACCAGGCGAATATCAGCACATTGAGCGCACAGAAAAAGAAAGAAGAAAAAGTTGCGGCCAATGAACTGGAAGAAGCGAAAGAACTTAAAGAAAAGCTCGAAAAGATCACCGTCGAATTCTCAGCAAAATCAGGTGAAGGCGGAAGATTGTTCGGCTCAATCACAAGCAAGCAGATTGCAGAAGAGCTCAACAAAAAGAACGGCATCAAAATCGATAAGCGCAAAATCGAGCTCAGCGATGCGATCCGCACGCTCGGCTATACAAAGGTTCCTGTAAAGCTTCACACAGAAGTAACAGCCACTTTGAATGTCCATGTTAAAGAAGTAAACTAATTTTGGAAGTTCCATTTACAGATAAACATGTTAAAATATAAGAGTTGAGAGAAATGTGGTCGGTGCCAAGCTGATCACATTTTTCCTGCTTAATCGGCCTTTTTAACACATTCAATGGATTTTTGCATAGATTTTTAATAGATAAAAAGATAGATAGGCATTAAGAGGGAGTTGGAATAGATGAGTGATCTGTTTGCAGACAGGCTGCCCCCGCAGAACATAGAAGCGGAGCAGGCTGTGCTTGGTGCCATTTTCCTGGAGCCGGCATCTCTGACGCTGGCATCTGAGATGCTGATCCCGGAAGACTTCTACCGGGCAGCCCACCAGAAGATTTACAATGTGATGCTTAAGCTAAATGATGAAGGAAAGGCTGTTGACCTTGTTACTGTAACCGAGGAGCTGGCTGCTGCCAAGCTGCTGGAGGATACAGGAGGCGTCAGCTACCTGAGTGAATTGGCAGGCTCTGTGCCGACAGCGGCCAATATTGAATATTATGCGCGGATCGTCGAGGAGAAGTCGCTGCTCAGAAGATTGATCCGGACCGCGACAGGCATTGCCCAGGATGGCTATTCCCGTGAGGATGAGGTCGAAGTCCTGCTCGGCGAGGCGGAAAAGAACATTCTTGAGGTGGCTCAGCGCAAAAATGCCGGTGCCTTCCATAATATTAAAGATGTGCTTGTGCGCACCTACGATAATATTGAAGTCATGCACAACCGCAAAGGGGATATTACGGGGATTCCGACGGGATTTGCCGAGCTGGATAAAATGACGGCCGGCTTTCAGCGCAATGACCTGATCATTGTAGGTGCCCGTCCTTCGGTTGGTAAAACGGCCTTTGCCCTGAATATCGCACAGAATGTTGCCACCAAGACAAATGAAAACATTGCGATCTTCAGTCTTGAGATGGGTGCAGAGCAGCTTGTCATGCGTATGCTCTGCGCTGAAGGCAATATTGACGCACAAAGGCTCAGGACCGGCTCCCTGACAGATGATGACTGGGGCAAGCTGACGATGGCGATGGGAAGCCTTTCCAATGCAGGAATCTTCATCGATGACACGCCGGGTGTAAGGATCACCGAAATCCGTTCCAAGTGCCGCCGCCTGAAGCAGGAGCACGGCCTTGGCATGATCCTGATCGACTATCTGCAGCTGATCTTAGGAAGCGGCCGCTCCGGCGAGAACCGCCAGCAGGAAGTATCGGAAATTTCCCGTTCCCTGAAGGCACTCGCGCGTGAGCTACAGGTTCCCGTCATCGCCCTGTCCCAGCTTTCCCGTGGAGTGGAGCAGCGCCAGGATAAGCGCCCGATGATGTCCGACATCCGTGAATCAGGAAGCATCGAGCAGGATGCCGATATCGTGGCATTCCTGTATCGTGACGATTATTATGATAAAGAATCAGAAGACAAGAACATCATCGAAATCATTATTGCCAAGCAGCGTAACGGCCCGGTCGGTACTGTCCAGCTGGCGTTTGTGAAGGAATACAATAAATTCGTCAATCTCGAGAAGAGGTTCGAAGACTCAGGCATGCCGCCTGGTGCGTAAAGCCGCAGTCCTGTACTGCGGCTTTTTTCTGTGGAAAAAAGAATAGGACCTTCCTCATAAGCAAAAACTAAAGAGCAGCTAGTTTGAACTTTATACGAACGTATTTTTATGTTTTCTTTAAAAATGTTCGTGTTTTGTTGACTTTTGTCGCTTTCCCTTGGTAAAATTAGAGTTGTTTGAAGAACGGATACATATTTAACACTCTTTGGAGGTGCTTTATAAATGTCATCAGTCGTTGTAGTTGGAACTCAATGGGGAGATGAAGGAAAAGGAAAGATTACGGACTTCCTTTCAGAAAATGCTGAAGTGATTGCCCGCTACCAGGGAGGAAATAATGCCGGCCATACAATCAAGTTTGGCGGTGAGACTTATAAGCTTCATTTGATTCCATCCGGAATTTTTTATAAAGAAAAAATTTGTGTCATCGGAAACGGCATGGTTGTGGATCCGAAGGCCCTGCTCAAGGAGCTTGCGTATCTGCATGAAAGAAATGTCACAACTGATAATCTGCGCATCTCAAACCGCGCGCATGTAATCCTGCCTTACCACCTGAAGCTCGATGAAGTGGAAGAGGAAAGAAAAGGCGCTAATAAGATCGGTACCACAAAGAAGGGCATCGGGCCTGCGTACATGGATAAAGCTGCCCGCAACGGCATCCGCATCGCCGACCTTCTTGACCGCGAGGTGTTCGAAGAAAAGCTGCAGCGCAATCTTGAAGAAAAGAATCGCCTGCTGGAGCGCTTTTACGAAACAGAGGGATTTAAGCTTGAGGATATCCTTGAAGAGTATTATGATTATGGCCAGCAGATAAAGCAGTATGTGTGCGACACGTCTGTCGTGCTGAATGATGCCCTTGATGAAGGCCGCCGTGTCCTGTTTGAAGGTGCACAGGGCGTTATGCTCGATATCGACCAGGGGACATACCCGTTTGTTACTTCTTCCAATCCGGTTGCGGGCGGCGTAACGATCGGTTCAGGCGTCGGTCCTACAAAGATCAAGCATGTTGTCGGCGTATCCAAGGCCTATACAACACGTGTCGGCGACGGCCCGTTCCCGACTGAGCTTGATAATGAAATCGGCAATCAGATTCGTGAAGTCGGCCGCGAGTATGGTACAACTACAGGCCGTGCGCGCCGTGTAGGCTGGTTCGACAGTGTTGTTGTCCGCCACGCCCGCAGGGTCAGCGGCATCACTGACCTGTCACTGAACTCTATCGATGTTCTGACAGGCATTGAAACGCTGAAAATCTGTGTTGCTTACCGCTATAAAGGTGAAGTGATCGAAGAGTTCCCGGCGAGCCTGAAGGTGCTTGCTGAATGTGAGCCTGTGTATGAAGAACTCCCAGGCTGGACTGAGGACATCACTGGCTGCAAGTCGCTGGATGAGCTTCCGGCCAATGCCCGCCACTACCTCGAAAGAGTTGCACAGCTGACAGGCATTCCATTGTCCATCTTCTCTGTCGGCCCGGACCGCTCACAGACAAATGTTGTCATGAGCCCTTGGCGCCAGAATTAATAGGTTGAAGCCCTCAATATGGGGGCTTTTTTTCATGGAAAGGTTTAGGATGGGGACAGTCAGACCTTTTTTGTTAAGAGTAATTAAAGATTTCAGGAGCCTCTGTTTATTGGAGTGGAAGGCACGTAGACTCCTGCGGGATCGCAGCGGCAATGCTGAGACCCCGCAGACGCGGAGCGGTGAGGAGGCTCAGCGTCGCCCCGCGGAAAGCGAAGTGCCTGGAACGGAAATGAACAGACCACATATGGACGCTATCACTCTACCAACATTTTGACGAACCAAACCATTTTCCCCTATGATTAGCATACATAAGGAGATTTTTGTCAGGGGGGATAGTATGAACATTCTGGTTGTGGAGGATGACCGGACGATAGCGGCGGGGCTGGAGTATTCTTTGCAGAATGAGAAGTACGGTACATTTGTATGCCATGATGCCGCCGGGGCGCGGGAATTGATCCGGACGAAGCTGGATGAGATTGATCTTTGCCTGTTTGATCTGGGTCTGCCGGATGGAAGCGGGTATGATTTGTGCTCGCTTGTGAAGAAGCAGAGTGATCTGCCTGTCATTTTTCTGACGGCCATGGACGAAGAAGTGAATGTGGTAATGGGGCTGGACATGGGGGCTGATGATTATATCACGAAGCCTTTCCGGGTCCGTGAGCTGCTGTCGCGCATCAGGTCGGTGCTGCGCCGCTATGATAAGCAGGACAGGCAGATTGTCACTTTCCAGGCCATTACGGTCCATACCGGCGAAGGAAAGGTCTATAAGCATGGGGAAGAGATCCAGCTGACGGCCCTGGAATACCGCCTCCTCCTGATCTTTGCGAACCATAAGGGGCAGGTGCTGACGAGGAGCCAGCTGCTCGATAAGATCTGGGACGTTGCCGGGGATTTTGTGAACGATAATACACTGACAGTCTATATAAAAAGATTGCGGGAAAAGCTTGAGGACGATCCGCAGAAGCCTTCCATCATCAAGACCGTCCGCGGACTCGGCTATAAGGCAGGCGACTGATATGCTTCGGAATAAAGAATTCAGGAACTTTTTGTTCATAGCCGTTGGCCTAGCCGTTTTATGCGTGCTTCTCTCCTCCCTTTTATACTGGCAGGCAGCCCTGGCAGTGGGGATAACCTCTCTCCTCCTTTTAGCTGCCTTTTTAATTTTCACCTCCTGGCGCTATAGGGAGATTGAAAAGCTCTCGCGCTACCTAAGAAGGATCAGCAGCGGAGATTATATGCTCGATGTCCGGGATAACCATGAGGGCGAACTCAGCATCCTGAAATCGGAGATCTATAAGGTGACTATCAGGCTCTCTGAGCAGAGCGTCCTCCTTCAGGAAGATAAAACGAAGCTGACAGACGCCATTTCAGATATTTCCCACCAATTGAAGACGCCACTTACTTCCATGATGGTCATGTCAGACCTGCTGAGCGATATGTCGCTTGCGGATGGCAAACGAAAAGAGTTTACCCGCCGCATCCAGGTGCAGCTTGAAAGGATCGAATGGCTGGTTTCCTCTCTTTTAAAGCTCTCAAAAATAGACGCAGGAACAGCTCTCTTTAAAAACGAAAAAGTGGATGTCCCGAAGCTGATCAAGGAGGCTGTTGAGCCGCTCCTGATCCCCATTGAGCTCAAAGAGCAGGAGCTTCAGATCAGCGGGGAAGATGGTGTTTTTTTCACCGGGGACCATAATTGGACGAAGGAAGCATTGATCAATATCATTAAAAACAGCATCGAACATTCCAGTGAAAAAGGCCGTATCAGCATCAGCTGCAGCCAAAATCCGCTCCTCACCGAAATTATTATCGAGGATAATGGCAAGGGGATCCTAAAAGAAGATCTTCCCTATATTTTCAAGCGCTTTTACCGTGGGAAAAATGCCTCGGAGGACAGCGTCGGCATCGGCCTGGCCATGGCATACGGAATCATGAAAAGGCAGGGCGGAGATATTGAAGTGAGCAGTAAACAGGGATTCGGGACAAGGTTTACGCTGAAGTTCTATCATCAGGTCATTTAGCAGATGACTAAATTGTCACTTTGGAGTCACGCTAGAGTCATTTTTGCCAGATATACTGAACCTATCAAATCAATGGAGGCTCTAGCATGGAAATCTTGAAAATCGAGAATCTGTCTAAAGTGTACGGAAGCGGAGATACTGCTGTAAAGGCATTGGATGACGTATCTTTTACTGTCAATAAAGGCGAATTTGTCGCCATCATCGGCCCATCGGGATCAGGGAAATCGACCCTCCTGCATATGCTCGGCGGGGTTGACCGCCCTACAGGAGGCCGTGTGCTGGTCGATAACACTGATATTTACAAACTGAATGAAACACAGCTGGCCATCTTCAGGAGAAGGCAGATCGGTCTGATCTACCAATTTTACAATCTGATCCCGATCTTGAGCGTAGAGGAAAATATCACGCTCCCGATGCTGCTTGACGGCCAGAAGGTCGACAAGGGGCAGCTTGAGGAAGTTGTCGGGATCCTTGGACTGCAGAACCGCCTGTCCCACCTTCCGAACCAGCTGTCCGGCGGGCAGCAGCAGCGCGTGTCGATCGGCCGTGCCCTCATCAGCCGCCCTGCCATTATGCTTGCAGATGAGCCGACCGGTAACCTGGACAGCCGCAACAGCGGCGAAATCATGGAGCTTTTAAAAATGTTCAATAAAACTTATAAGCAGACACTGATTGTTATCACCCATGATGAGCGGATCGCGATGCAGGCTGACCGGGTCATTTCCATCGAGGACGGAAAGGTCGCGAAGAATGAGGTCATCCGGCCATGAATATCATGAACAGGCTGACATTGCGGCATTTGAAAAAAAACAGAAGAAGGACACTTGTCACGATTATCGGCGTTATCATCTCGGTCGCCATGGTATCAGCGGTTTCCACTCTGTTTGTCTCATTCCTCGGGATGATGAAACAGGAAGCCATCCAGAATTCCGGGGATTGGCATGTCTTCTACCGTGATGTATCAGAAAGCCAGATGGAAGCGATACGAAAGGACGAGCAGACGGAAAAGCTGTTTATCACTAAGGACAGGGGATATGCGCCGCTTGAAAAGCCCTCTAATAAAAACAGGCCATATCTGTTCATCAAGGAATTCGATTCACAGGGAATGGAGCATTACCCTGTTGAATTGAGCGAAGGGCGACTTCCGAAAAAAGAAAATGAAGTCCTTTTTCCAAAAGAAATAATGGAAAAGCAGAATTATCAAATAGGCGATGAAATCACCCTTGAAATTGGGGAGCGGCATATTCCCGATAATGACCGCTCTTTTGGCCAGGGGGATTATCTGCAGTACGATGAAACAGAAGTAATTGAAACATTAAGCAAAAAAGAGGAAGACATCTTTACAATTGTCGGTACGATGGAGCGTCCGGAATGGGAGCCATACTCCGCACCCGGCTACACGATTGTGAGCTATATGGAGCAGGATCCCTTTGAGGGCGGAGCAGCTGATATCGGTGTGACGTTGAAAAAGGTGAACCGGTCGCTCTACGAGCATGCCAAAGAGCTGGCCGAAAAAAATGGAATCACTAAAGTCAGCTACAATAACGAACTGCTTCGTTATTATGGGGTGACCGATAATGATAATCTGGCTACCACGCTTTATGCTCTTGCAGCCATCATCATATTAATCATTATCATCGGTTCGGTATCCCTGATCTATAATTCATTTGCCATCAGCGTCTCCGAGAGGGCCCGCCATCTCGGAATGTTATCCAGTGTCGGTGCGACCAAAACACAAAAACGGAATTCTGTCTTCTTTGAAGGAGCGGTAATCGGGGTGATATCCATCCCGCTTGGACTGCTGGCAGGAATCGGCGGCATCCTTGCAACCTTTCTGGTGATGAATCGTTCCTTTGGCGATACCTTGGGGATAGACGATGGGCTAACCTTAACTGTGACACCCATGTCCATCCTGCTTTCTTGCCTGATCTCGATTCTGACGATTTTCATCTCCACCTATATGCCGGCCAGGAAGGCTTCAAAAGTCTCTGCCATAGACGCCATCAGGCAAAGCCAGGATGTGAAGCTGACCGGCAAAGCGGTAAAAACGTCCAGATTGGTCAGGAAAATCTTCGGCCTTGAAGCAGAAATCGGTTTGAAGAATCTGAAACGGAATAAAAGAAGATATCAAGTGACAGTGTTCTCGCTGGTTATCACGATTGTTCTTTTCCTGGCGGTTTCCTATTTTACTGCAAACCTGAAGCAGTCGATTACGATGACACAGGTGAACTATAACTATGATGTACAAATATACAGTTCTGAAGATCAGGCAGCCCTTGAGCCTTATACGAACCTAAATTATGTGAGTGATGCTTCCTTAATGGAGGAGGCCTATTTTTCAACATGGATCGATGAGTCAAAGCTGCCGGATGAAGTGAAGGCAGAGGATTATTATGAGGATATGCTCCAGGATGGGAAATATCCTTATTCTCTCGTGCTGCATGGAATAGATGAGAAGAGCTTTAAAACATACGCTGAAAAGATCGGAGCCGACGTGAATGAGCTCCAGGATAAAGTAATCATCCTTAATAAATTTGTGTACGAAGACGTACAGACGGGGAAAAAGATTGAAACTGACGGAATCAACGGAAAGCCTGGAGATAAGCTGGATCTGTATCTCCCAGAGGAGAACAATCCATTTCAATCCCTTGAAATCGGCTTTGCTGCTGTAGAGGCGCCGATGGGCATCCTGCCGCTAGGCAATTATGAAGTTCATCTCCTGATGCCTCAGAAGCAGTTCGAACAGCTGAAGCAGAATAGTGCAGAGACAACTTATTCCTTGTTCCTGGACAGCTCAAAGCCTGAAGAAATGCAGGATCAGCTTGATCAGATCGAGTCAGAAAATCTTATGATCCAAAATGTCTATCAAAACCGGGAACGGGATGAACAGATGGTAACATTCATGTCAGTTTTCACCTATGGCTTCATCACGCTGATTTCCGCCATTTCAATCGCAAATATCTTTAACACTATTTCGACCAGCATTGCGCTCAGGGGCAGGGAGTTCGCCATGCTGAGATCAATCGGGATGACACCGAAGGGCTTTAATAAAATGATCAACTATGAAAGCATCTTTTATGGACTCAAGGCCCTGCTGTACGGGCTTCCGATCTCACTCGGTGTTATGCTGCTCATGTACTGGTCATTGCAGAATACATTCCAGTACTCATTCGCCGTACCATGGATAAGCGTTCTGATCGCCATCGCTGCGATTTTCATTATCGTGAGCGCCGCCATGCTTTATTCCATTCAAAAGGTGAAAAAGCAGAACATCATTGATGGCCTAAAGCAGGAAAATATCTAAAAAACATAGGCCTCTCCAGTGCAAAAAGGAGAAGCCTATGTTTGCTTTCAGCTGAGAATGGTATACAGATAGAGGCGGCATTCTAGCTTGCAAAATATTTTTTGAAAAATAAGTTGCAATAGTTTTAGATTCTGTGATATTATAAAAAGCGTCGTCACAAGAGACAACATATTGAGAGCCATTAGCTCAGTCGGTAGAGCATCTGACTTTTAATCAGAGGGTCGAAGGTTCGAGTCCTTCATGGCTCACCATTTTACTCCAGTGGCCCCTTGGTCAAGCGGTTAAGACACCGCCCTTTCACGGCGGTAACACGGGTTCGAATCCCGTAGGGGTCATCGGCATTTGGCTGGTCGGCAAGTAGCTGGCAAGGACGGCTTCCTTGCTGACTGCCATATACATAATTTTGTAGTTTCTTTATAAAAAAGTAATTTCTTTTTAAGAGTGAATCCCGTGGTGTAGCGACGAGCGAAGCTTCTGTGAAAAATCAGCGAGTTGTCTCGACGCATCAGCTTCCCTGATTAAGCTTTCAGAGGAAGAGACAGGACAACGCAAACAACGAGCATAGATAATTTCTTTTTAAGAGTGGTCCCGTGGTGTAGCGGTTAACATGCCTGCCTGTCACGCAGGAGATCGCGGGTTCGATTCCCGTCGGGACCGCCATTTATATAGATTCTTTTTAAAATGGTTTAGAAGAATAACTTAATATGGCTCAGTAGCTCAGTCGGTAGAGCAGATTGCTACCTTCCCTGAAAAGCTTCTGCGGCAATCTGCGAGGAAGTTCGCGAGAACCTTCCGAGCAAAGGAATTAAGCAATACATATTTTAGGAATTAAATATTATTATGGCTCAGTAGCTCAGTCGGTAGAGCAAAGGACTGAAAATCCTTGTGTCGGCGGTTCGATTCCGTCCTGAGCCATCCCGTGAAGAGAGAGTATACCTTGTATGCTCTCTCTTCTTTTTTGTTACGGTTTTGTAATATACCCCGCCCCCTTTTATGGCAGAGATAAGACAAATAGCGGGCTGAAGGCTTGAAAATATAGGGATTTCTGCCTATCTGCGAAATAAAGATGTTTTTGTAATAAAATGTAAGATTTTATACAGTTTTATTACAATGCTGAGACAAGTCCAGGCCCCAGCTTGTTTTATGGTACATTATAGTGGCGTCAAAATAGTACAAAACGAACAATGGTAGATACATAGAACTATGAATATAGATTTGTTTGTTTCCGAAGTCTAGGGGGATCCATTTTACAATGAAGAACTGGGGAAATAGGTTAACAGCATTATCAGGTGCTATGAAAGCCAAAGTGAATAAAGGCAGGAAGTCAGCGATTGCATTGACAGCAGCAGCTGTTTTGGCAGCAGGAGGCACACATACTGCCGCTGCAGACAATGAACAGCTGACAACGGTCTATTATGTATATATTGACGGGGACTACGCCGGCACGGTCCTGGATAAGGAGAGTATTCAATCCAAGGTCGCTCAGCAGGTGGAGAAAGCCCAGGAATCCTATGACTATGAATTGTCTGCAGGGGCTGATATTAGTTACATCCCTGAGCAGGTGTTCAATACAGATATCAAGACAGAAGAAAGCCAGGTGCTTGAGGAAGTGGCGGAAGTCGGCGTCAGCACAGAGGCAGCGGGCATTGTGATTAATGGAGAGACAGCCGTTTATCTGGAAACAATGGAAGAAGCAGAAAATGTACTTGAGACATTCAAACTACAATATGCCAGTGAGAAAGAGCTGGCTGGATTAGAGGCTTATAAACAAGCTGAAGATAGCAAAGAAACCCTTCCGCCGCTTGAAAAGAATGAAGAGCGGCTGACAAAGGCCGGCATGGCTGAAGAAGTGAAGGCAGAGGAAATGAAGGCTGATCCGAAGCTAATCCTCTCAGAGGAAGAGGCATTAAGGCTGTTAAATAAAGGAACATTGGAAGAAAAGAAATATACGGTCCAGGAGGGCGATGTGCTCGGCAAGATTGCCGCTAAGCATAAACTGGATCTTAATAAGCTCCTTGACCTGAATCCGGGGATGAAGGAAGACAGCATCGTAAAGGTCGGCCAGGAAGTCAATGTAACAGTTCTGGAGCCGATGATCCACGCGATTATTGAGAAAGAGCTATATAAGAAGGAAAAAATCGCTTTTGAAAAAGAGGTCATTGAAGACAGCAGCATGTTCAAGGGCGATACGAAGGTGAAGCAGGAAGGCAAGGACGGCGTTAAAGGGGTCACATACAAGATTACTGAACAAAATGGCGTGCCTGTTCAAAAGGCGGCTGTTTCTGAAAAGGTGCTTGAAGAGCCTGTTAAAGAAATCATCATCAAGGGTACGAAGGTGATTCCATCCCGCGGCGACGGCAGCTTTGCCTGGCCTGCAGACGGCGGTTATATTTCCAGCAAGCTTGGCTACCGCTGGGGCAAAATGCACAAAGGAATCGATATCGCACGGCCTGGCAGTCTGACAATCAGTGCTGCTGACAACGGCAAGGTCGTTTCAGCCGGAAATACTGGAGATGGTTATGGAAATAAAGTCATCATTGATCACCAGAATGGATATAGGACGCTATACGCTCACATGGCTTCGCTTAATGTAAGTGCAGGGCAGACTGTCCCTAAAGGAACAAAGATCGGCGTGATGGGGTCAACTGGCGATTCTACCGGCGTACATCTTCACTTTGAAGTGTATAAGAACGGAAGCATGCAGGATCCATTGAAGTATGTGAACCGATAGGAGGAAGTCTCTAGTGTGGATGCTAGAGACTTTTTCTATAGGATGGGAGACAACAGGGCTGAGGCCTTGAAAGTAGTAGCACCAGGCTGCATTCCCTCTAGGCCTTAAAAAGCTGGACAAGGCAACAGCCTCTGTTTTTACTTCTTCCAGAAATTTCATAACCTAGGAACAACCCACCCATCGCTATTAGATGAATTCCGGCGCATAACATGGTAAAGTAAAATAGAGAACTTATGTTTTGATGAACAGAGAAAAATAATTGATATATGATAGATAATCTGCTTTTTAAAGGAGAATGGGTATGGATAAGAAGATATTGGTTGTAGACGATGAAAAGCCGATTGCGGATATACTGCAGTTCAATTTAAAAAAGGAAGGCTATGAGGTGCATTGCGCTTATGACGGCAATGAGGCGCTCGAGAAGGTGGAAGAGGTCAAGCCTGATTTGATCCTGCTTGATATCATGCTGCCGCAGCGCGACGGCATGGAGGTATGCCGCGAGGTGCGGAAGAAGTATGAAATGCCGATCATCATGCTGACGGCCAAGGATTCAGAAATCGATAAGGTGCTCGGGCTTGAGCTTGGCGCTGACGATTATGTGACAAAGCCGTTCTCAAACCGGGAGCTTATCGCCCGTGTGAAGGCAAACTTAAGGAGGCACCAGCAGATTGCTGCAAAAGCCGATGAAGAGGAAGAGTCGAATGAGATTGCGATCGGTTCCCTTGTCATTCATCCGGATGCCTATGTGGTTTCCAAACGCGGTGAAACAATCGAGCTGACGCACCGTGAATTTGAACTGCTGCACTACCTGGCCAAACATATCGGACAGGTCATGACACGTGAGCATTTGCTTCAGACCGTATGGGGCTATGACTATTATGGGGATGTCCGTACAGTCGACGTTACGGTAAGGCGTCTGCGCGAAAAGATTGAAGACAACCCGAGCCATCCGACCTGGATTGTGACAAGAAGGGGAGTAGGCTATTATTTGAGGAATCCGGAACAGGAGTAAAGAGCCATCATGAAAAAAGTCGGTTTTTTCCGTTCGATCCATCTGAAGTTTGTTTTAATTTATGTGCTTCTGATCATCATTGCCATGCAGATCATCGGAGTGTATTTTGTCGGCCAGCTTGAGAAGACGCTGCGTAGCAATTTCCAGACAGCGATCGAGGAAAGAGTCGACCTGCTATCAGTCTATTTGGAAGAAATCATCACTAAGGATCGTCCTGCCGGCGAGGATCTGCCGACAAAGGAGGAAGAGGTCCAGCGTATTCTGCGTGACTACACTTCCAAGGATATCATCGAGCTCAGGGTCATTGACGGTGAAACGCAGAAAGTCCTTGGTTCCAATAAAGATGGTTATGTAAATCAGAAGGCTGTAGATGCACTCACGACTTCAGCCCTGGCTACACGGGCCCCAAAAAGCGATGAGTATACAGATCAGAGCCTTGGAAACCGAAGGGTCTGGGTCCTTGCTTCTCCGGTTAAATCGGCCAATGAAGAAGTCGTCGGTGTGGTATATGTAAAGGCAGACATCGAAAATGTCTTTGAACAAAAGAACCAGATCAACAGCATTTTTGCATCCGGAATCATCATAGCGCTTGCGATCACGGCTTTGCTCGGCATCCTGCTCGCACAGACGATCACGCGGCCGCTGTCTGACATGAGGCGGCAGGCGCTGGCAATGGCAAAGGGGAATTTCTCCCGAAAAGTAAAAGTGTATGGCTATGATGAGATCGGGCAGCTGGCCATCACGTTCAACAGCCTGACGAAGAAGCTGCAGGAAGCCCAGGCTACTACAGAAGGCGAGCGCCGCAAGCTGTCTTCAGTCCTTTCCTATATGACTGACGGCGTGATTGCGACCGACAGGCGGGGGAGGGTTATTTTGATCAACGAACCGGCAGCAAAAATGCTGAATGTTCCACGTGAAACAGTGCTGTCGAGCCCTATTGTGAATCTGCTCGGTCTTGAGGAAGATTATACGTTTGAAGAGCTGCTTGCTGAAAGGGATTCCGTCATCCTGGATTATAGTACAGAGACGACTCCATATGTGCTCCGCGCCAATTTTTCTGTTATTCAAAAAGAGACAGGCTTTGTTAATGGACTTATTACTGTACTGCATGATATTACCGAACAGGAAAAAATTGACTTGGAGCGGCGGGAGTTTGTGGCGAATGTATCCCATGAATTGCGGACACCGCTGACGACGATGAGGAGCTATCTTGAAGCACTGGCAGAAGGGGCTATGCATGATGAAGATATTGCACCCCAATTCCTTAATGTGACAAGGACAGAAACAGAGCGGATGATCCGGATGGTCAACGATCTTCTTCAGCTTTCAAAGCTGGACAGCAAGGATTACCGCATGAAGAAGGAATGGGTCAATTTTGTCGACTTCTTCAACCGGATCATTGACCGGTTCGATTTTTCGAAAGAGCAGAATGTGACCTTCCAGCGCAATCTGCAGGAGCATGCGGCATTTGTGGAAATTGATGAGGACAAGCTTACACAGGTTGTTGATAATATCATTTCAAATGCGCTGAAATATTCACCTGAAGGCGGACAGGTCTCTTTTGACATCGTTGAGCAGGAGGAGCAGCTGCTCATCAGGATTTCCGACCAGGGTGTCGGGATTCCAAAGGACAATCTTGATAAAGTGTTCGAACGTTTTTACAGAGTGGATAAAGCTAGAACGAGAAAGCTTGGCGGCACCGGCCTCGGGCTTGCCATCGCCAAAGAGGTGGTGGAAGCCCATGACGGCAAGATATGGGCAGAAAGTACAGAAGGAAAGGGCACGACCATTTCCTTTACGCTTCCTTTCGTTCGTTCTGATGAGGATGATTGGGAATGACCTATGAAGATATTAAATCAATAATATTGGCAGTTCTTGTGTCAGGTAGCATATTGCTGACATGGAGTCTCTGGACATATCAGCCTACTTCCGAGCAGCTTGGAGAGGAAAACACTGTCCAGGAAGTTGAACTGGAGGCAAAGAAGGATGTCGGGGATCTCATCGAGCCGAATATGGCCCTGTTCCATTATGCTGGCAACCAGCATCTTGGCACCTTTTCCACCGAGGAAACAGAAAGGATTCTTGCTGATATTAAAAAGTGGAGCTTTGACGATTTTTCGGATATAACAGACGAAGTCGGGAATATTGACCTCTTTGTGCAGGAAGCAGGCCATGCTGAAATCATGTACCCGGGAATCACGCCGATGAATCTTTATAAAGAAATCCTTCAGGTTAAAGACAGACGGCTGGAGAACATTTACTTCAATAAGATGGTCATAGACATGCAAACTGAACAAAAAAGCGGAATCGTCTACTTTATCGACACGGAAAGAAAAAGGGTGTACAAGACGAGTGTAGGGCTTTCAAATATCCAGAATTTCAACAGCAGGTTCTACAGGCTGGCGATTGCTTCAGCCAATCCTGCCTTTGCCCGCTATGCTTCTTTTGATACCGGGAAGAAATTGATTTTCATACCGGAAAACAAAGTGGAAATGCCGAGATACAGCTTTTTATCGGAAGAATATGATTCCGAAAGATTTAAAGAAGCCTTATTCGAGGATCTGGATTCTGTCCAGAAAAGCTATCTTGGGACCGGGGAGGAATTCACGAATGAATCCAGCCTGCTGAGGATCGACCAGAATAAGGTTGAATTCAAGAATCCTACCCCTGAGGATAATGAAAGCCTCAGCCCTGACAATCTTCTGAAGAAAAGCATCAATTATGTGAATGCCCATGGCGGCTGGACTGATAATTACCGATACGTCAGGATGGATGAGAATAAACACCAGGTGTTTTTCCGGATCTACCGCAATAATTATCCGGTTTTCAGCGAGGATCTGAATCTGTCAGAGATCCAGCTCCGGTGGGGCGGGAGTGAAATCCTTGCCTATTTC
This sequence comes from Bacillus infantis, assembly GCF_050107595.1. GTDB lineage: Bacteria > Bacillota > Bacilli > Bacillales > Cytobacillaceae > Bacillus_AB > Bacillus_AB infantis_C. The sequence goes on along the minus strand of NZ_JBNILH010000003.1, from coordinate 488,017 downwards.
CGGAACAACTTCAAGCTGGCAAACCTGATTAGTTCTGCTGATGTTACGCTGAGATCCGGAACGGAAGTCCTCGACTATCTGCAGAAGAAAGAGGATTTTGAACCCGGGAAGCTGGAGGATATCACGCTCGGCTATCAGCTTGATAAGAAGTCAAAAACGGAGCTGATCCAGCTTGAGCCTTCCTGGTATTATAAATACGAAGGCAAGTGGCAGCAGATCAGTACATTGGAACCGGGAGGGAATGAGTATGGATTGGAGCAGAATTAAAACGATCTTTATCCTGACCTTCCTCATCCTGGATATTTACCTGGTCTATGAATACTCCCAGCTTCGCATGGATGGCAGCCAGGCGCTTCCGGAGCTGGAAAACAGCTTCAAGAGCGCCAACATTAAGTTCGAAACAGTCCTGCCTAAGGGAGAGCTGCGGGACGGCAACCTGACCGCGGTTTCGAAGAATTTTGCAGAAGAGGACCTGGAAGAGCTGAAAGAAACGACCCTGAAGGATCAGGAAATTTCCACCCTCGAGGAAAATGCCCTGAATGCCACATTGAACAAGCCCTTTAAGGTGGGCAAGGATTTCAATCAGGCCGAGCTTGATAAGTTTGTCAGGCAAAACATCTATGAAGGCGACAAATACGGTTTCTGGGAAAAAAGCGATGACAGCAATAAGATTACCTATTATCAGAAGTTTGAGGGGAAATTCCTCTACAAGAATGTGAATGGGGAGCTCACCTTTTACTTGAATGCTGATCAGGAAATCGTTACCTACAGACAGACGCTGTTTGAAGAAGTACAGTATCTGAAGGGTGATAAAAAGAAGCTGATTGAACCGACAGTGGCGATTGAGGCCCTCTATAGAAATGAAAGTTTAAAAGAAGGCAGCAAGATTACAGACGTGGAACAAGGATATTATTCCAATATCCAGGATGACTCTTCCACCTGGGTGCTGAGCCCTGCCTGGAGAGTCGTCGTGGATGGCAGGGAGAATTTGTTCGTCAATGCCTTTAAAGGCCAGGTCCTCAGTCTCGACAGTGAGAAGAAAGACCTGGGAGAAGATTCGGAAGAAAAAACTGAAATAGTGGAGTGATAATATGTCTTTGCATTTTAGTGTTCTCGCCAGTGGGAGTACGGGAAATGCGATTTATGTTGAAGCGGACGGGCAGTCCTTTATCGTGGATGCTGGCCTGAGCGGCAAGCAGATGGAGGCGCTGATCAAGCAGATCGACCGCAGCCTCGGCAATCTGTCCGGAATATTGGTCACCCATGAGCACAGCGACCATATCAAGGGCGTTGGCATCGTTGCCCGCAAATACGGCCTTCCCATCTATGCGAACGAAAAGACGTGGCAGGCGATGAACGGCCTGATCGGGGAAGTGCCGCTCGACCAGAAATTCACCTTTGATATGGAAACCGTTAAAAGCTTCGGCTCGCTTGATATCGAATCTTTTGGCGTGTCCCATGATGCGGCCGAGCCGATGTTCTATATTTTTCATCATGAAGGCAAGAAGCTTGCCCTCATCACCGACACAGGCTATGTGAGCGACCGGATGAAGGGAATCATCAAGAATGCTGATGCGTTTGTATTCGAAAGCAATCATGATGTGCAGATGCTTCGCATGGGTCGCTATCCATGGAATATCAAACGAAGGATTCTCGGCGACTTTGGACACGTCTCCAATGAAGATGCAGCGCTTGCGATGAGCGAGGTGGCCGGCGACAATACAAAGAGCATTTACCTGGCCCACTTAAGCCAAGATAACAATATAAAAGATCTGGCGCGGATGTCTGTAAGCCAGACGCTGGAATCTCGCGGAATCCTTGTCGGGGAACAGTTCAGCCTGTATGACACTGACCCGAAGGCTCCGACCCCGCTGACAGCGGTTTAAGGTTTACCAGCGGAATAAATAGGAAAAAAGAATGGTACAGCTATGCCATTCTTTTTTTATGCCTTTTTCTGGCTCCAATACGCCCCTAATCTCACTTTTTGATCAGTCTTGGACGAAAGTATGAACAAAATCGTAAGATTCACGCAGGCAGTTTGTTTTGCTTAGAAATTCCTGGCCACGAGAGTATAATATTGGATAGAAGGAAGAATAACTCTTAGCAGCTTTGAGAGAAAGGATTGGTCTAATTTGGGTTATTATGATCAGGATTATCAAAACAGCTATAAAAAGCAAAAGGGAAACAAGGGCGGCTATTTCTTGGCCAGCCTCATCGGCGTCATTCTCGGCGCCATACTGGTTATTGTCGCAGTCCCTAAGCTGATTGACTATGATGTGCTCCCTTATTCAGCAGACGAGGATGCCGGCCAGGCCAATACTGGCGGCACCAGTAATAATGTTGTCACACGAAATGTCTCGCTGGATGTCCAGTCAGATGTCACAAAGGCCGTCGATAAAGCCGGCGATGCGGTCGTCGGCATCGATAACATCCAGAATGCGAGCATGTGGTCAGGAGGCGGTGCAGAAGAAGGGGACGGACAGACAGCCGGAACTGGCTCAGGCGTTATTTATAAAAAAGAAGGCGGCAAAGCCTATGTCGTAACCAACCACCATGTAGTGGAAGGAGCTTCAAGGCTTGAAGTAACGCTTGCAGACGGAACGAAAATTCCGGCCAAGCTGCGCGGCAGCGATATTTGGACCGACCTTGCCGTCTTGGAGGTCGAAGGGGAAAAAATTGAAAAGGTTGCTGAATTCGGTGATTCGGACGCCCTGAAGATCGGCGAGCCGGTCATCGCCATCGGCAATCCGCTCGGGCCGACCTTCTCAGGATCCGTTACCCAGGGAATTGTCTCAGGCCTTGAGCGTGCCATACCGGTCGATATCAACCAGGACGGGACAGTAGACTGGCAGGCAGAAGTCCTGCAGACTGATGCAGCCATCAATCCGGGGAACAGCGGCGGTGCCCTCATCAATATCAATGGTCAAGTGATCGGCATCAACTCGATGAAGATTGCCCAGGATACGGTTGAAGGAATCGGCTTATCGATCCCGATCAACTCGGCCCAGCCGGTCATCAGCGACCTGGAACAATTCGGGGAAGTGAAAAGGCCGTATATGGGCGTTGAGCTGCGCTCTGTTAATGAAATCCCAGCCTATTATCAGCAGGAAGCCCTGAAGCTGCCTGAGGATGTGACAAACGGTGTTGCAGTCATCCGTGTGTCTCCTAACTCACCGGCCGACCAGGCAGGATTGCAGGAATTTGATGTTATTGTCGAAATGGACGGCGAACAGATCAATGATGTCATCGATCTCAGGAAGCATCTGTACAATAATAAGCAGGTCGGAGATCAGATGAAAGTGAAATTTTACCGCGGCGGCAAGGCGCAGGAAACGACCTTGAAGCTGTCAGGTGAAACAATCTAAACAGAAGAATCTAACAGGAAGGCCAAGAGGCTTTCCTGTTTTTTCTTTTGGTGTTACGATGGGATGTGGATAAGTATTTCGACATATGCAAGAATGAAATTTATCCACAATTCTTATAATAAAAGGAAAAACTGATAGGAGTGCCAAAATGATCTACAGCTGCGAAGAACACATTGATATAGCCATTGATACCGTGGTGGACGAGTATGAAACGTTCCCGGTTATGAATAAAATTGAAGACAGCGAGTTATCAACAATCTGTGAATATTGTCGAAATAGGGCGGTATATATGGTGGCGAACAAGTGATTCCATACAAGATGTGGATATAAAATGTGGATATGTGGATAACTTTTGTGGATATCTTGTTTGTAAGCTGTTTGTAATTAAATTGTAAAGGGTTGTGAATAGTGAATATCTCAATCATCACCGTCGGAAAGCTGAAGGAAAAGTACCTTAAACAGGGCATCGACGAATACCTCAAGCGCCTGTCAGCCTATGCCAAAATGGACATCATCGAAGTCCCGGACGAAAAAGCCCCCGAAGAACTGAGCGACACCGAAATGATTCAGGTCAAACAGAAAGAAGGCGAACGCATTCTCGCAAAAATCCATTCTGATGCCCATGTCATTGCCCTTGCGATAGAAGGGAAAATGAAATCATCTGAGGAACTAGCAGATACGATTGATAAATTGGCTACATACGGAAAAAGCAAAATTGCCTTTGTTATTGGAGGGTCGCTTGGATTGAGCCAGGAGGTTTTGCAGCGGGCGGATGAGAAGCTGTCGTTTTCGAAGATGACTTTTCCGCATCAGCTGATGAAATTGGTTTTGCTGGAGCAGGTTTACCGGGCTTTTCGGATAAATCGGGGGGAGCCTTATCATAAGTGAATGAGGTTTTAGAGTCCTTGCTGCAAAATTAGAGATTTTTTAACATGCGTGAGGTTCACGTGCAGTCGGGGAATCTGCCCAGTCCGTGAGCTTCAACGTTTTTTAAACTATAAAAGGATGCCAGTTACGAGGCATCCTTTTTGCATTAATTTAATAACTTATCTGCATAGTATAATGGCTTTAACACTCCCATTAGGCCGCAGACAGGCAAACACTTAAGTAATTGATGCACTGGATGGCTGTATTGGGATCATTGATTCCCGGAGATACCGCCCTCAAGGCCACCTCAGCCTGAATTAGTACTTATAGAACAGTTCTAATCATATTCTTATAAAAGAATAAATCAGGAGGAGGCCAAGGTGGTTGAAAAATATAAAAGTTAGATTACAGCCCATTGTAAGCAGAATCAATTTACCCTCTGTTTTGAAAACAGCTATACTTCCAGGTGACTCAATTGAAAGATTATTTATTGCAACCCAGGCAGGAGAGATCTTTTATATAGGAAATGGAGATATAAGGACTTTTTTAGATATTCGCTCGCAGGTCATAAAACTAGGCGGCTCTAATGGTGGATATGATGAACGGGGATTGCTCGGGCTGGCGTTTCATCCCGGCTTTTATTATAACGGTCTTTTTTATCTTCATTATTCAGCAGCTGGAACACAAGGTCCGGGTGCTCCTCATGAAGATTTCAAACCGGACCCGTGTGATCCCGGCACTTTAAGCTTAAGGTGGATAAATAGAGATACTATGTATGACCATATTGATACAGTTGAAGAATGGATTCTGCCATCGAATGGCCAGCCCCGAAAACTGCGGACACTCCTTAACTTAAGAAGGCCATTTTCAAATCATAATGGCATAAATAGTTTAAATTTTTCACCTGAAACAGGAAAACTTGTCTTAACAACCGGAGATGGCGGTGCAGGCTATGATCCATTTAATTTAAGCCAGGAGGATTTAGAGATCGCGGGTAAAATAATTGAAATGGATGTCAGCAAGAACACAGCTATCAGTAACCCTCCCATTGTCACACGTTTTAATGAGCTGCCGGCAGCGATCCAGGGTACGCTCACGGTAATGGCCAAAGGGGTCCGAAATATACCGGGCATCTCATTTCAAAGATTCAATCATCAGTATATTAAATATGCAGGAAATGTCGGACAGGACTTGGCTGAGTCGATCTTTTCATTCGTTCGTTATAAATCAATACCGGTTAAACAGCTTGTCCAAGCTTCTGTGATGAATTCTGAGCTTGACCAGGAAAAAGTTATTAACTTTGGCTGGCGGGGTTGGGAAGGTGCTTTTCCTACTTCAACCATTGGCAGTTGTATGAATAATCCGGATTATAATGAGAAAACCATTGCTTATTACAATGAAGCCGCAGCCCTTTCAGGGACTCGTCTTCAGCCTCTAACCAGCTATTTTCATAGTGATTCCAGAACTGATAAGTTCGACGGAACTGCACTTACAGGAGTTCAGCCATATATGGGGAACAGCATCCCCGGTTTAACAGGATGCGTTGTGTTTATCGACCTTGCCCGAAAAGGATCCCAGGATCAGGTTAGAGGTGTTTTAGCTTATACGGGCGTGAGGCCTAATGGAAAACAAAATGATTTTGGTGTGATTCAAACCGATTATGATTTCAGATCCCAATCAGCTTATTATGTCAGTTTGGGAACGAATCTGAACCAAACTAGATTATATTTAGGAGTTTATAGCTCAATGAAAGTGACTGATTTTAACCAGGGCACTGTTTTTGAGGTCGTTCAATGAATGTGAAAGAGGTGCCTGCTTTCCCAACTGGTAAAAAAGATGTTAATCCTCGCACCGGGAACACAGGGGATCTGCTCTTATCGGTTAGGCGATCAGGTTAAGAAGCCTGTATGTCTGTTTAATAGACGGAAGAATCCCGCTTATTGACTCGAAAAATGTGAGAATAGGATAATTTGCTTTGCGTAATCGGAAAACCTCCCCTTATTTACCTCAAAACGAGCTCCATTCTGTATTTAGCCGGAAAATCTCCGCTTATATTTCTTTTGCAGGGTTCATCTATGTAAAAGGAAGAGAGAAGAGGTCCTCATTGAGGAAGCATATTATAACCGCCTGACCCCAGCATCAAATTAACGTACTGCGGTTCAGCCTCTTTCTTTGTTTCACCTAAAGAATATTAGGGCAAAAACAATAAAAAGCACCAAAGAAAGGGGGAGGGGATTGGTTAAACAGTTCTTATTCAAAATAAAGGAAGGTACATGGTTCATTCCGGCTGTGTATACGATTGTGGCATTGATTCTTGCGATCGTTGTCGTATATGTTGATTTTTATTTGGAAGCATTTTACCCTGAGATATTTCTTGTGGGGCTGGATTTGGGCAAAACGATTCTTGGAACCATTGCGGGCTCGTTATTGACCATGACGACCATTACTTTTTCTACCACCATGGTTGTGTTAACTACATATTCTTCTCAATTTTCGCCAAGGACGCTGGAGAATTTTATCCAGGACCCGGTGACGATGAGGGTGCTTGGAGTCTTCATTGGCGGATTTGTTTATTGTATTTTTACGCTGCTGTTTATAAGGGAATCTATCGGAAATACGGTGGCATCGGCTACTATTGGCGTCATCATCGCTTTTATTTGCCTCGCTTTCTTCGCCTATTTCATCTACCATGTTGCCACATCCATTCAGGTCGGCAAGCTGATTGAAAGGCTTGCGGATGATGCATTGGATATGATTAAGAAGGAAAAAGAAACTTTTGAGGAGGATGACCGTGTATCCCTGCTGCAGGTCAGGCCATCGGTTGTCATTGAAGCAAAGGCTGTAAAGGCCAAACGGTTTGGCTATATTCAGTATATTAATGAAGACAAGCTGATGCAGCATGCTGCTGAAAAGGGGAGTATCATTGAGGTCCTCAAGCCAATCGGCCATTTTGTCACAGATAAGCATGATCTGCTTTGTGTCCACAATCAGGAAGAAATTCCGGAAGGCCTTGAGGATGCAGTTATTGTAGGGACAGAGCGGACCACCTATAAAGATGTGGAATTTGGTTTGCAAAAAATTGCTGAGGTGGCCTTGAGGGCGGTATCTCCGGGAATCAATGACCCCAATACAGCCATCCAGTGCATCAATTACTTAAGTGTTTGCCTGTCTTCTGCCAGCCATTTAAATGGGAGTGTTAAAGCCATTTCTGATGATGAAGGAAGAATGAAAGTTTTTATTCCGCATCGTCCATTTGAAGATCTTTTGAATACTTCCTTCAGGCAGATCAGCCACTATGGGAAAGATGATTTTTCAGTCATGCAGGCGATTTTCAAGGCGCTTGAAGAAATAGGCTCAGGCAGCGGCCCGGCCATACGCAAAAGCCTTGATAAATTTGCAGATTATCTGAAAGAACAAGTAGAAGCAGCTGCACTCACGAAAACCGAGAGGGATGAATTGTATAAAGTCAGCCTGATTGAAGAATGATGATGGACACTAAAGAACCTGGCTTATAGGCCAGGTTTGTCGATTAAAACATAGTTTATGGGGACACAATTCGCATATGGATTGGTGTCCCTGTTTTTGTTGCAATCTTTAAAGCGTTTATTAGAAGTAAATTGCACCGCAACAGGTGAAAACTTAAGTGCCGATACTAATCTCCTTGTTAGTACGAAACGAATTTTCTGAAATAAAAGAAATCATTTTAAGCTAAAAGTAGTTTTTTGCTAGAATAGATGAAGAGCTTATTCAGCAAATAAGCCAGTTTACAAAATAAGATAAAGATAAATGCTCTTCTTAAAATATGATGGAGGTATAATTATGTGGCTAATACTGGGAGTTGTCGCCATAGCAGCAACTTTTATAAATCTTTATATGTATAAAACCGGAAAAGATTATAAACTTGCGATGACAATGGGACTATCATTTACCGCTCTGACACTCTGTGCAGAATACAGTTCTGTATCTAATTGGGTAAGGAGTGAGGATTGGCCGGCTTTAATGGATGTGGTACCTGCCATGGAAAAGGCATTATGGTTCTTGACAATTGTTTCTATTTTGCTGAATATAGCACCTATGCTTTTAGAGCTGAAAAAGAAAAAATAATCATCTAATGTTAAGATTGCTCTTGCAGAAAACAATGCTTATGAGAAGGGTTGGTTTATATGAATTCATTGCTTCAAATGGGAGCAAATACAGTTTTGAGTTCTCCAAAAGGGACTGTGACTGTCAGCTACGAAACGTCCAATATAATAGATATCTCCTTGACCGCTTTCCTGCTGACTGATTCAGGCAAGGTACAGGGAGACAGCGGGATCATTTTTTACAATCAGCCGAAAAGTATGTCTGGAGCCGCTGCTCTTATCCCGTCTGTGAATGTGGGTCAGACAAAGGTACATAAACTTGAGTTTGATATGAGTAAACTGCCTGCGGGTATTGCTAAAATAGCCATCACGCTAACCGAAGATAATCATACCGGCTTTTCAAATGTGAAGAATTTAAAGGCGGAGATCAGTGCGGGCGGGGAATTAATTCAATTTATCCCATCTGTTTTTAAAAATGAAAATGGAATAGTAGTACTGGAATTGTATGTAAGAAATGGCCAGACAAAGGCAAAATCAGTGTGGCGGGGATTCGATTCAGGTCTTGAAGGTTTATGTAAGCTTTACGGTGTTGAGGTTGATCCAGAGGAGCAGGAACAGCCTTATGAACCTAAAGCAATTGATGAACAAGTTATAAAAGAACCTGCTAAAACACAATCAGTCACTGAACAGAAAAGCAGCTTAAATACTCTGCCGCCGATAAGCCTTGAAAAAGCAAAAGGGAAAATAAATCTCGATAAAGGCCAAAAGCCGGTACTAATTGAGAAAACACCTGAAATTACGGCAACAGTCTCCTGGAAGACAGGGACGGACTATGATATCTATGCTCTAGTTTATACAAAGAATGGCAGGCAGATAGATGTGGCCATGTTCGGGGCCCAGGGGACACCGCCACTCAAGAGATTTGGCAATGGAGCAGTAGAGCATATGGGGGATGTGGGAAGATTCAGCGGATCCACAAAGAAAGAGGTCATTAAATTGAGGCTGACCAATGATATTTTGGCAGTGGTGCCTGTCGTATATTCGGCTCAGTCAAATGGAACGGGGTCATTCTACAGATACAAGGTATCCATGAGTATTGATAACCACAGCGGAACTTCTGTTACCATTTCCTCCAAGAATGCGAATAATAATGATACGATCTATACCTGTGTGCCTGGAATACTCCATAATACCGACGATGGAGTGATTATAAGTCCATTGGAGCTATATAGTGCACCCAACTCTGAGTATAGGCCTAAACTAGTGATGGGAGCTTCGAATATGGTAGAGGTTTTGATGGATCAGGGGCCGATTAATGATTATAAGTAGGGGGAAAAAAAGAGCCAAGGGGTCTGTCCCCTTGGCTCTTATTTAATCGCCTTACTAACCTTCAATTTTTTCCCCTTAACCGTCGCATTCTCCATAGCCTGCAGAACCAATGACCCTTTCCCATTCAGAATATCAACATATGACATCTGATCATGTATGGTAATAATGCCGATATCATCTGCTGTAACTCCGGGGATTTTGGCGATGGTTCCGACAAAATCAACGGCGCGGATTTTTTTCTTTTTGCCGCCGGTAAAGTGGAGCTTCATGATATCCTGATTGATTCGGGCTGTTTTATTGTTTCTGACCACTCGCCTGCCGCTGATTTTTTCTTCAAATGCCGCTTTGCCTGCAGCTACCTCCTGCTGGCTTGGCGCTTCTATGACAGGGATCTCAAAGCCAATGTACCGTTCAATCGCTCTAAGGAATTTTTCTTCAAAAGGTGTGGCAAACGTGATGGCCTTCCCTTTGTTTCCGGCGCGGCCGGTTCTTCCGGTCCTGTGCACATAGCTTTCTTTTTCCATCGGGACATCATAGTTGATGACAAGGCTCACATTATCAATATCAATCCCTCTGGCAGCTACATCTGTGGCTATCAGATAGCGGAAGTTCCCCATTTTGAAGCCTTCCATAACAGAGAACCGATCTTCCTGCTCCAGTCCGCCATGGAGCCTCTCACACGAATAGCCAGCATCATCCAGTTCAGTGTACACCGTATCAACGTGTTCTTTGGTCCGGCAGAATATGAGGCAGCTGTCCGGATTTTCTGTAACTGTGATGTCCTTAAGCAGTGAAAGCTTATCATCCTGCTTCACTTCCATTAGGAAATGTTCGATCGTCTCCGCGGTTACCCCGGTCGATTCGATCTCTACATGAACAGGGTCTTTCATATATTTATGGCAAAGAGCTTCAACATCTTTAGGCAAGGTAGCAGAGAAGACCATGGTCACCCGGTCGGAAGGCAGCTCTTTAATGATGGCTTCCACTTCATCGATGAACCCTCTATTCAGCATCTCATCCGCTTCATCAATGATCAGATACTTGATCTGGTCCAAAACAAGCGTTTCCCGGTCGATATGGTCCATAACCCGTCCAGGTGTCCCAACGACCACATGCGTTTTTTGCTTTAATTCTTCCTTTTGCTTCGTAAAAGGTTCTTTTCCGTAGACGGCCGCTGCTTTGATGCGTTTGAACCGGCCGATGTTCGTAATATCTTCACGGACCTGAACCGCGAGCTCCCTTGTTGGGGTAAGAATTAAGGCCTGCGGGCTTTTTTCCTCCCATTCAACCATATCGCAGACAGGAATGCCGAAGGAGGCGGTCTTCCCGCTCCCTGTCTGAGCTTTTACGACAAGATCCTGCTTTTCCATTGCCAAGGGAATGACCTTGCTTTGTACCTCTGTTGGAGTTTCGTATTTTAACACACCCAGTGCCCTTTGTATTTCTTCGCTTAAATGATAATCCGCAAAACTTTTACTCATTATTTAACCCCGTTTTTTTGTTTTTTCGTCATATGGATAGAATTCTCTTTAAGAAATATTGTATGCATGATCAGATATGGTTCATTATACTTGAAAATTGCTGGACAAGATATAAGAGTCCAGTCCAGCCCCTGGCCTTTTCACCTGTATCCACTGTAAAAAAGTTCAAGAACTATTCGCAAATCGAAGAATCTATGATAAAATTAAAAAGTTATAGAGGATGAAACGTTCATTGATGTTAGTTAATTAACATTGACTGTACATCCTGTTCTTTCATTTCGTATGAAGCGGGAAGGTTTGCTGGTATTACATAATGCTAAGCTTTCAGCCCACTGTAAAAATGGTACATGCAAAAGCATGGGGCCTTTTTATAGTGGGCTTTTTTTGTGTTCTTGCTCCTATGCCTCTAATACGGCAGGCTGATTCTAGAGAGATGGTCCTGAGAGACAGCCTTATTGCCTGAATGATACATGGACCATAAAGAACATCATTGGGGGAAAGAATATGGCATTTCATAGTCCGCAGCAGATCGCTGAAAAGGCGGTTGAAGCTGGTGTGAAGAAGGCAAATATGCGGCCATCTCACACATTATTATTAGGATTTTTAGGCGGAGCTTTTATTTCGTTGGGCTTCTTATTATACGTAAGGGTGGTTGCCGGCTTGCCGCATGAGTGGGGCACTTTAAGTTCGCTTATTGGCGGAGCGGTGTTCCCGGTAGGGCTGATGCTGCTCGTTATTGCCGGAGGGGAATTGCTGACAGGCAATATGATGGCACTTCCGATGGCTATTCTGGCCAAGCGCGCGACGTTCAAACAGCTGGGCAGGAATTGGCTGCTGGTTTTAGTAAGTAATTTTATCGGGGCTATCTTTGTTGCTTATTTCTTTGGGCATGTGGTTGGAATGACAGAAACCGGTGTATTCCTGGAAAAAACGGTTGCTGTTGCGGGAGCGAAAATAGATCAGGCATTCTGGCCGACTCTTGTTTCTGCTGTTGGCTGTAACTGGCTTGTTTGCTTGGCTATTTGGCTTGCTTTTGGGGCAGATGATATCGGCGGTAAGATCCTTGCGATCTGGTTCCCGATCATGGCGTTTGTTGCCATCGGCTTCCAGCACGTTGTGGCCAATATGTTTATCATTCCTGCAGCTATCTTTGCAGGGCATTTTACATGGATGGATTATTTAGGGAACTTTGTTCCGGTTGCAATTGGAAATGCCATTGGCGGAGGAGTCTTCGTGGCCTTGTTCTATTGGCTCGTTCATAGGGATGCTCTTCAATCATCAATAAAATCATCAAAGATTAAGAAGGCTAGCTAAGTTTTTTACTAAGGGGGCTTTACCGTGGGGGAAAAAGTGAGTGTTCTGATTAACGGAACAGCACACCAGGTTGAAGAAGGAACTCGTATTTTAGATTATTTGATGCAGCAGGAAATCGAACATCCGCATATATGCTATTCCGAGGTTCTTGGACCGGTACAGAGCTGTGATACTTGTATGTGTGAAGTGAATGGCAATCTGATGCGTGCGTGTTCTACAGTTGTGGAAGACGGCATGGACATTGCCACATCTTCTGAAATTGCCAAAGGCGCCCAAGAAGAAGCAATGGACCGCATTCTGGAAAACCATCTTCTGTACTGTACTGTTTGTGACAACAACAATGGCAACTGCCGTGTACATAATACAGCAGAAATGATGGGGATTGAGCACCAGACGCGTCCGCATCGCTCTAAGGGCTATGAAGTCGATACGTCCCACCCGTTTTACCGCTATGACCCTGACCAATGTATTCTGTGCGGCCGCTGTGTGGAAACCTGCCAGGATCTTCAGGTAAATGAAACGCTGACCATTGATTGGGAAACAGGGCAGCCGCGCGTATTATGGGACGGAGGAAAAAGCATCAACGAATCCTCTTGTGTATCCTGCGGCCAATGTGTATCTGTTTGTCCTTGTAACGCATTGATGGAAAAATCAATGCTTGGAAACGCCGGCTTCATGACAAGCATGTCTGATGACCTGCTTACACCAATGATTGATCTTGTTAAAGCCGTTGAGCCGGATTATCAAACAATCATGGCCGTTTCAGAAGTAGAAGCAGCCATGCGCGAAACGAAAATCGAGAAAACAAAAACCGTTTGTACTTTCTGCGGTGTCGGCTGTTCATTTGAAGTTTGGACAAAAGACCGTGAAATCCTTAAAATTGAACCATCTGAGAATGCACCGGTCAATAGTGTTTCTACTTGTGTGAAAGGTAAATTCGGGTGGGACTTTGTCAATTCCCAGGAACGAATCACTACACCATTGATTCGTAAAGGCGATGTCTTTGTTGAAGCGAGCTGGGATGAAGCTCTTTCTGTTGTGGCCAAAAACCTCGGAGAAATCAAAGATACTTACGGAAGCGATGCATTAGGTTTCATTTCTTCCTCTAAGATCACGAATGAAGAAAACTATCTTATCCAGAAGATGGCCCGCCAGGTGTTCGGCACACATAATGTCGACAACTGCTCACGCTACTGCCAGTCTCCTGCATCATGGGGACTGCAGCAAACAGGAGGAATCGGCGGCGACTCTGGAACGATCCAGGATATCGCAGGTGCAGGGCTTGTCATCTTAGTAGGCTGTGCTCCGGCAGAAGGACATCCAGTCCTTGCGACACGCATCAAGCGTGCGCAGAAGCTTCACGGCCAGAAATTGATCACCGTCGATGTGCGCAGGCATGAAATGGGTGACCGTGCCGACTTGTTTGTACGTCCAAAGCAAGGTACTGACTATGTATGGCTTTCCGCAGTCACAAAGTATATGATTGACCAGGGCTGGCATGATGCGAAATTCATCACAGAACATGTGAACCACTATGATGAGTTCCTGAGCATGATCGAGTCTTATACGCTAGAAGAAGCTGAAAGCATTACAGGCATTTCTGTTGCAACATTAAAAGAAATGGCTGAAATGATCCGTGACGCAGATGGAACAGTCGTCTGCTGGGGGATGGGTGTTACACAGAATATCGCCGGCTCCCACACTTCAGTTGCCATTGCGAACCTGCTTCTTGCAACTGGAAACATGATGCGTCCGAACGCAGGCGCTTACCCGCTGCGCGGACATAATAATGTTCAGGGTGCTGCCGATATGGGTACGATGCCTAATATCTTCCCTGGCTATCAGTCTGTGACAAATAAAGAGATCCGTGAAAAATTTGAGAAAGCTTGGGGTGTAGAACTGCCTGAAAACCCAGGGCTTGATAATATTGAAATGCTCGGTGAAGTGGACAAAGGCAATCTGAAGGCAATGTTTGTTGCTGGTGAAGATATGGCATGGGTTGATGCTGACTCTAACCATACACAGGCAATGCTTGCCAAGCTGGACTTCCTTGTGGTGCAGGAAATCTTCCTGACTACAACAGCCCAATTCGCTGATGTGATTCTGCCGGGTGCTCCTTCTCTTGAAAAAGATGGAACATTTACTAATACTGAACGCCGTGTTCAGCGTCTATACAAGGCATTAGAGCCTATGGGCGGCAGTAAACCGGACTGGTGGATCCTTACTCAGCTCGCTAAAAAGATGGGCTATGACTGGAACTACTCTCACCCAAGAGAGATTTTTGACGAAATGGCAAGTCTGACTCCATTCTTCAGCCAGTGCAGCTATGATGTTCTTGAAGGCTGGAACAGCTTCCATTGGGGATCTCAGGATGGATCGAACACACCGCTTCTTTTCCAGGACGGCTTTAACTTCCCTGATAAAAAGGCACGCTTTGGATTGTTCGATTATGTACCGCCAATGGTTTTCCCGGATGAATTCGATCTATCACTGGATAATGGACGACTGCTCGAACATTTCCATGAAGGAAATATGACTCATAAATCAGAGGGACTGAACTATAAATTCCCTAAAGTGTTCGTTGAGGTATCGCCGGAACTTGCCAAAGAACGCGGTGTAGAGGAAGGCTCGATTGTACGCCTGATTTCGCTTTATGGTGCGATCAAGCTGCCGGTCCTTGTAACCGATCGCGTTGTTGGAAAAACGGTCTATGTGCCAATGCACTCCTCAAGCCATGAAAGTGCGGTCAACCTCCTGACCGGCGGTGCGGTTGACGTTGTGACACATACACCTGCCTACAAGCAAGTGAAGGTGCGGATGGAGATCCTCCAGCTTAATGGAGAGAATCCACTTCCGAAGTACAATCCCCGCTATGCGACACGTACACCGCAAATGGGGCTTGAAATCTACCGCAAGTGGGAACGCGGTGACTATGTACCGCTTAGCACTGTCAATGAACATGTCAATCCTGGTACCTATGACAGGAGGAATGCCTGATGGCAAAACCGATTAGCATCATTCAAAAGACAGAACTGACAGAAGAACAACTGAAGCAGCAATCCCTGGAGAATCTTCTCTCCGGGATTGTTGAAAATAAAGATTCACTGCTTGAGACATTGGCTCTCCTGCAGGAATTGCACGACAGCGGGATACTGGATGCTGCCGGAAGCCTTCTGAAAGCAAAAGAGAAGGCTGCACATGCAGCAATCGGCCAGCTGACACGAGAGCCTGTCACAAACATGATCAATAACGCGATGGCAGCAGGGGGTATCCTTACCCAGCTCAATCCAGAGACAACTGCCAAGCTATCAAAAAGCCTGATGGCAGGAATGAAAAAGGCTGAGCAGGGATTAAAAGAGGATAGTAAAATTGGGGTTCTCGACTTAATGAAGGCCTTAAAAGATCCTGACATCAACCGTGTGCTCGGATTTGGATTCAATTTATTAAAAGGTATGGGGGAAGGCTTAAAAGAATAAGCCTGAATCCTGGCCCATTCATTTTAAAAAGTGAATGGGTTTCCTTTTTTATAACAAACTAATGTGTATCAATAGGAGGGGCAGATCGTGGCAAAGAATCTGGAACATCAATTCAGTATGCTTGTCCGTGAAATCCGAAAAGAATACGTTGGAAATGGACCTAAAGAAATTACCACCAAGTTCATTGGTTCCTGGGCTGTCAGTGAAATGAGAGGCAATCTGACCAATGTGGAGAAGTTCATGATCACTTCGGCACAAGGGGAAGATATGGTCCATGAAACGAGAACAAGATTTGTAAAAGAAATCTACAAAAAGCCGGAAGTCCAACTGAAATTTGAAAACCTGATGGACGCCAGAGTGATCAGGCTGTTTTCCGATATCAACATTAAAGAAGATATCGCCATGACAGTATTTGTGTTTGACCGGCCGATTGAGGGGAAATAGCTTCAGGTGTGCCTGGCCTCAGATCGGAAACTGGGCTGAAACGCAAGCAAGCAGAAGCCCTGCGTGTGTCTGATCGCTTCTTTGTTAATTGTGAACCACTATCTCTTTAGTAAATGAGGTTTTAGCCATAATAACTTTACCACTCATACATAAGGGGCATTCAACAGCCAATAAGCGGCTGGATGGAATGCCTCTTTTTTGTATATAAGCTGTGCCTGATACCTGAGAAACATTGTTTTATACAAATAAGCCCCAAATTTCTAAAGTCACTAACAATATGATAGGCAGGAATGTAACTTAGAATAATCTTATCTCTTTCTTAGAAATTTCTTTAATTCTCCCGGATATAATCGACTCGTAAGCAAAAGATTGCTTGCGAAAAACGATATGAGCAGAAGGGATGATGAAAAAATGGGCAAAAACAAAACAGGCAGGAAGGTTTTCAGTGACATGGGAAAAAGGATCATGGCTGGTGCTGCTATACTAGTGATCGGTACTTCAACAACAGTGGCTGCATCCCAGGAGAAAGGTTATTTCAGCGAGTTTTTTGGAGGGGGAACAAATAGCTTTGTGAAAGATACGGAGAATCAAATGGTTGTGAAATCCGGGATAAAAATGAGGATAGAAGAAAGTTTGAGCGGAGGAAAAAGCTCGCTTATTATTGTATCCTTTGAGAATGTAGATGGAACTGATTTCCCTGAGGGAGCTGCCATTTCAAATCTGGAGCTGGATGTACGCCATGGGGCAAGCTATATGGTTGAGCAAAAATTGACAGAAGACCGCAAGAAGATGATTGCAGTGTTTGATGTAGATACATCAAGCAGCCTGGAAGGCAAAAGCATAAGAATTAAAGCTGATGATATAGTGAACGGTAATACAGGAGAGGTCATTGCTGATGGGCCTTTTAAAAACAAATTTACAGCACATGACCGTTCGGATAAGATTGATGTAGATTTAACCCTCAAGCAGCAAAATGAAGAAGTGGAACTGCAAACACTGTATGTTTCGGCCGTTGGACTGGGGATTGAAGGAAGCCGGAAAGATGGACAGACAGAATACTTACCAACAATCAGTCCTAAGGTTATGGTAATGACAAGTGATGATAGAATCATTGAATTAAGTATAGGTTCAACAAGTACAACGGACATTGGATTCAAATGGCAGTATAGCCTCGATCCGGAAGGTAACCGTGTATTTTTAAACAAATCTTCGATTAAGAGCATCATCATCAATGATCAAATCATCAATATAGACTGAATTAAAATAGAAACAGACGGGAGAAGACCAGTTCACTCGTCTGTTTTTTTTTGTTTATCTTAGGCTTTGTTAATGTTCCGTGCTGAGTTAGGGATAGAGGAAAAAATCAGCGGCAATTCTCATTGCAGCCTATTTTTATGAATAATTGTGCAGGAATCGGCCGGATAAATTGATGTATTGGATGATAGAATGAGACTATATAGATGAAAATGTAGTGGAAGGACGTGCGATTGATGGATTTCAAAACAGTCATGCAGGAGCTTGAAGCCCTCGGCAAGGAACGGACAAAGAAAATATACCTGTCCAATGGCGCCCATGAGCCTCTCTTTGGCGTTGCGACTGGGGCCATGAAGCCGATGGCGAAGAAAATAAAGATCGATCAGAGCTTAGCTGAGCAGCTCTATGCGACAGGCAATTATGATGCCATGTATTTTGCCGGCATCATTGCAGATCCGAATGGAATGACAGAAGCCGATTATGAGCGCTGGATTGAGGATGCATATTTTTATATGCTTTCAGACTATGTGGTTGCCGTCACTTTATCAGAATCGGATATTGCCCAGGAGGTTGCGGATAAATGGATTGCCAGCGGTGACGAGCTGAAGATGTCGGCAGGCTGGAGCTGCTACTGCTGGCTGCTCGGGAATCGGAAGGACCATGAATTTGAGGAAGAAAAGGTCGCCGGAATGCTTGATTTTGTGAAAAAGTCGATCCATGACGCGCCGGAAAGAACGAAATCTTCTATGAGCAACTTTATTTACACTGTCGGGCTTTCCTATTTGCCTCTGCATGAAAAGGCGCTCGCGACCGCCCGGGAAGTTGGTGCGGTAGAGATGAGGCGGGAAAAGAAAAAGCCAAGTCTGCTGAATCCATACGAAAATCTGCAGAAAGAAGCGGATAGAGGCCGCCTTGGTTTTAAGAGGAGATATGTCAGGTGTTAGGCTATTGCTAAATCCTGCTCAAACCCGCAGAATGTACCTAACAGACTTCTACTAACACAAACTGGATGTGATCATTTGTTTACTGGCATAATCCCGGCTATCCGGAATATGAAGGATTTTGAGCATGTATTGAAGAGAGAACATGAGCATATTATTCTTCTGGAGACACGCCTGTCGCAGATTGAAAGTGTGGTCAGGTATGCGAAGCAGAGCGGGAAGAAGGTATTTGTGCATGCGGATCTCGTTCAGGGGCTGAAGGTGGACGAGTATGGGATTGAATATCTGATCAATAATGTGAAGGTGGATGGCATCGTCTCTACCAGAGTTAATGTCATTTCCTTGGCGAAAAAGCATCATGTGGTTGCGATTCAAAGACTGTTTGCCCTGGATAGTCATGTGCTGGAGCATAATGTCAGGATCAGCCGGAAAGTCAAACCGGATTATATCGAGGTCCTGCCCGGCATCATCCCGGGCATCATGGAAGAAATCCATGAGAAAACAGATATTCCGCTGATCGCAGGGGGCCTCATCCGTACCGAAGAGGATATTCAAAGCGCATTGAATAATGGTGCTTCTGCCGTCACCACCTCCAATCGGGATTTATGGTGACAGGGACTTTTTCTTATTTTAAAATGGACCACTGTTCAGAAAATTGTCGAATTATGTTGACAACGTTTTCATTAGAATTTACACTAGGGATAAGTTAATAATCCGTGACGAGATGAGGAGACACATTAAATGCCTTGAATTCAGGATTCAGGGGTATTTAATGTGTCTTTTTTGTCTATCTGATCTGGTTATTTAGGCAATATATCTTGAATATCAATAGGTTAAAAGGGGGATATGAGATGAATAGAGTAAAGAAGCCGGTCGTCTTATTAGTGATTTCTTTGCTGTTAATTCTGGCTGGAAGCTTTGGTGCTTCCCGGTTTAATAGTTCAAGCGGGGATGTGGATGTCTCACGCATTTATTTTGATACGCCAAGAGGGGAGCTTTCAGGGCTGCTGTATAAGCCGGATGGCGCTGATCAGGAAGCAAGGCCAGCCATCGTGGCCACGCACGGCTACCTGAATTCTGCAGAAATGCAGGATGCACAGGCCATTGAAATGTCAAAGAGAGGATATGTGGTGCTCGCCTTGGATCAGTATGACCATGGCCACTCAACAGGAACAATGGAAAAGCCGGTTCCATTCTTCTCCTTCTGGCCTCATGCAATCTATGATGCTGTCCAGTATATGTATGACCAGGATTATGTTCTGAAAGATGAAAACGGCAATGGCATCATTGCGGTTTCCGGACACAGTATGGGCGGCTTCTCTTCTACCAATGCCGTTATACTCGATGAAGCAGATTTCCAGGAGAGCGGCATCAGGAAAATCTACAGCTCCCTGACAATGGGATCTGACTATCAGTGGCTGAAGTCTCTCGGCTATACTATTGAAGATATCAACAACTCTTACGGGCCAAGGCCATCCGGAAAAATCGCCGGCCAGTATGATGAATTCTTCTTTGATGCAGAAGCAGCAGCTGCAGGTACGCCTGTTGTGAAGAAAAACTATGTTGGCACCGAAGAAGGCCAAAGCTTCCTGGGCAACCCGGAAAAGCCTGAAGCTGGGAAAGTGTATGAGGTAAATGGCGGAGAAAGAATCATTTATCAGCCAAATGAGACACACCCTTGGAATCACTTCTCTAAAACGTCTACAGGATATGCAATCGATTTTTATGATATGGCTTTTACCGATTATAGTGAAGCATTAACAGTGGATGAGGATGGGCAGACATGGATGTTTAAAGAGTGGTTCTCCTTTGTCGCGCTGATCGGATTCTTCCTGCTGTTTGTACCAGTTGTTTCCCTATTATCGAAGCTGCCGTTCCTTAACAGCATTTATACAGGAAGACCGGAGCCGCTTCCTGCTCCGAAAACAAATGGCGCGAAGCTGGCAGGCTTGATCCTGATTGTTGCCGGCGGTCTCTTCCCTGCCTTGTTCTTCTCAGCACTATACGGAGGAGACATCTATGGAATGAGATTACTAAGACAGATCAGCATGATCTTCATTGCCCTGTCTGCCATTGTCCTGATCTCTTCTTTTGTGAAAAAATCAGAGCGCAGCATTAAGACAGTTTCTGCTATCATGCTCGTTCTAAGTGTGGTTCAATATATATATCTGAGACTGCAGGATAAAATGCTTGCGACGACAGAGCTTTTTGGAGCTCCGACTGTGAACCCGGTCCTTTATTGGGCTATCAACGTTGCAATCATCACGCTGATGATGATGGTCGGCTACCATTATGTTGCGAAAAAGCCTGAAGGTGCAACGATTAAGAATTATGGGGTAAAAGCAAGCGTCAAGTCAGTTATTGCTTCGCTTATCACTGCCATTGCAGCTGTTGCGATCGGCTACGGGGTTCTTTATCTGATGGATGCCCTTTTCCAGGTAGACTTCCGCATCTGGACATTCGCTGTAAAAACATTCGAAGGCCAGCATCTGGCAGCACTGCTGAAATATGCACCATTATTCCTGATCTACTACTTTGTTGTCGGCCTGTCCGTCAACATGAATACAGCGACTGTGAAGTATAATGGATGGAAAGGCTATCTCATTTCTGTCTTCCATTTCATCGGCGGGCTTGTTCTTTACCTGGCCTACCATTACGGCCTGTTGTTTACGACTGGAACTGCCGGCTATCCGGGAGAATCGCTTTCTTCCATCATCGTAATTGGCCTGGTGCCAGCCCTTCTTGTAGCTGCGCTATTTAACCGCTACTTCTATAGAAAAACAGGAAATGTCTATGTGGGTGCCTTCATCAATACTTTGCTGATGACGCTGATCACACTGGCAAATACAGCGCTTTACACGATCTTTTAATAGTCTGCAAAATATATAGAGAGCAAGGGGCCTGTATGGTCCCCAGCTCTTTTCTATCTAACGGGAGGAGGATTATCTATGGGAAAATACATCTTGGCACTTGATCAGGGCACAACCAGTTCCCGTGCCATCTTATTTGATAAAGGCGGCGAAATCGTAGAAACGGCCCAGCAGGAATTTGAGCAGTTTTTTCCTAAGCCGGGGTGGGTTGAGCATGATGCGAGCGAAATCTGGACCTCGATCCTTGCCTGTATCGCATCTGTCCTGCGGAAGGCTGATGTGGAACCGGAGGAAATAGCGGGCATCGGCATCACGAATCAGCGTGAAACCGCGGTTGTCTGGGATAAGCATACAGGTAAGCCCGTTTACCATGCCATCGTCTGGCAGTCCCGCCAGACAGAACCTATTTGCCGCGACCTGCGGGAACAGGGATATAATGATCTATTCAATAGTAAAACCGGCCTTCTGCTGGACCCTTATTTTTCAGGCACGAAAGTAAAGTGGATTCTTGATCATGTGGAAGGTGCAAGAGAGAAGGCAGAAAACGGCGATCTGCTGTTTGGCACCATTGATACTTGGCTGGTGTATAAGCTTTCCGGGGGAAAGGCCCATGTGACCGATTATTCCAATGCCTCCCGGACCTTGATGTACAATATTTATGATTTGAAGTGGGATGAAGAGCTTCTTGACATTCTGACTGTACCAAAAAGCATGCTTCCTGAAGTCCGCCCATCTTCTGAAGTTTATGCCCATACAGTGGACTATCATTTCTTCGGACATAATGTTCCGATTGCGGGCATCGCCGGCGATCAGCAGGCCGCTCTGTTCGGCCAGGCGTGCTTTGAAAAAGGAATGGCGAAGAACACTTACGGAACCGGCTGCTTTATGCTGATGAATACCGGTGAAGAACCTGTCAAATCGAGACATGGGCTGCTTACGACGCTCGCATGGGGTGTGGACGGAAAGGTTGAATATGCGCTCGAAGGCAGCATCTTTGTAGCCGGTTCTGCCATCCAATGGCTGCGCGATGGCATGAGGATGATTGACAGTGCTTCAGCCAGCGAGCAGTATGCACTCAGGGTCGATTCCACAGAAGGCGTCTATGTGGTCCCTGCCTTTGTCGGACTGGGCACGCCGTATTGGGACAGCGATGCACGCGGTGCGGTTTTCGGCCTGACCAGGGGGACGACAAAAGAGCATTTTATCCGTGCGACCCTTGAATCGCTTGCCTACCAGACAAGAGATGTGCTGGACAGCATGGCGGCGGATTCCGGTACAGAGGTGAAATCCCTGCGCGTAGACGGCGGGGTGGTCAAAAATGACTTCCTGATGCAATTCCAGAGCGACATCCTCGGCGTCCCTGTAGACCGCCCGGTAGTCAATGAAACAACTGCACTGGGTGCTGCCTTCCTTGCCGGCCTGGCTGTAGGCTATTGGTCCAAAAAAGAGGAAATCACAGCGCACTGGAAAAAGGACCGCACTTTCACGGCAGAAATGGCCGAAGGAAGGCGCGAAGAACTTTATAAAGGCTGGAAAAAAGCTGTTGCGGCCACCCGTGAGTATAAATAAACAAGTACCATAATATTCCATTAAGCAAGCTGGATGCTTTAATTTTAAGCTTTATCATGGTATACTAAAAACAAGTTAATATATTTGGATGGAGAACTCGAGAGACCACATCGCTCTATTTTTCGGCAACGAAAAGCAGGGCTGATTTGTGGTCTCTTTTTTTGTTTTACGGGTATGGGACTTATAGAGCTTTAAAAAACAAGACAGCTCCTTATAAGCTGGAGCCAGGCTGTTACATGAATACAATGATCCTGAAGGGACTGATTTGATGAAATTCACCAACTTATTAAGACATGATATAAAGGAAAAAATCCAGAAGGGGCCTTTGGACCTTCTTGTCATCGGCGGCGGGATCACAGGCGCAGGAATTGCGCTGGATGCTGCCCTGAGAGGGATGAAGGTGGCTGTCGTTGAGATGCAGGACTTTGCTGCCGGTACATCCAGCAGAAGCACAAAGCTTGTTCATGGCGGACTGCGCTATTTAAAGCAATTTGAAATCGGGGTCGTTGCAGAAGTCGGCAAAGAGCGGGCTATCGTGTATGAAAACGGGCCGCATGTCACCACACCGGAATGGATGCTGCTTCCGTTCTATAAGGGAGGCACATTCGGACCTTTCACAACGAATATCGGCTTGAGGGTATATGACTTCCTTGCCGGTGTCAAAAAGGACGAAAGAAGAAAAATGATGAAGCCGGAAGAAGCCCTGAAGCGCGAACCGCTTTTAAAGCGCGAGGGGATGAACGGCGCCGGCTATTATGTTGAATATAAAACAGATGATGCCCGCCTGACCCTTGAAGTGATGAAAAAGGCGGTTGAAAAAGGAGCACTCGCACTCAATTATATGAAAGTCACTGATCTTGTCTATGAAAACAGTCAGATTGCAGGCGTAAAAGCGGAAGACCTGACCGATGGAACGGTGCAGGAAATTCGAGCGAAGAAAATCGTCAATGCAGCAGGCCCATGGGTTGACACATTGCGGGAAATCGATCATAGCAAAAAAGGCAAATCGCTGCAGCTGACCAAGGGGATCCACCTCGTATTTGACGGCAAGAGATTCCCGCTGAAGCAGGCCGTGTACTTTGACACGCCTGATGGCCGCATGGTCTTTGCCATCCCGCGTGAAGGCAAGACCTATGTAGGTACGACAGATACGGTCTACAAAGGGAATATCGCCCATCCAAGAATGACGGTAGCAGACCGTGATTATGTCCTGGGTGCAATCGACTTTATGTTCCCGGATATCAAGATTACCGCTGATGATGTAGAGTCAAGCTGGTCCGGATTAAGGCCGCTGATTCATGAGGATGGGAAATCGCCTTCTGAAATCTCCCGCAAAGATGAAATTTTTGTATCGCATTCCGGGTTCATCTCTATCGCCGGCGGCAAACTGACAGGCTACCGGAAGATGGCGGAAAGCATCGTAGATTTAGTGGCAAAGCAGCTGGGTGAAGAAGAAGGAACAGACTATCCTAAAACAGCAACCATGCATCTGCCTATATCCGGCGGGGATGTGGGCGGTTCTGAAGGCTTCAAAACGTTCATGAAAAACAAAACGGATGAAGGAAAAGAGCTGGGCTTGACCGAAGAAGCAGCGAAGAAGCTTGTCCAGCGCTACGGCTCCAATGTGGACATCGTCTTTGATATCTATAAAAACGGCAAAGAAAAGGCTCAGGCAGAAAGTCTTGATCCGATCGTCTACGCGGGCTTAAGATACAGCATTGACTATGAGATGGCCTACAAGCCAGTCGACTTCTTCATCAGAAGGACTGGCGCCCTTTTCTTTGATATTGGATGGGTCCGGGAACATAAGGATTCTGTCATCTTGTTCATGAAAAAAGAATTCAGCTGGTCAGAGAAGCAGACAGCAGCATATACAGAAGAGCTGGATGTGCTGATCTATGAGGCATCACATCCGATCGAAAAGGAAGATTTTTAAATAGAAATCAAAAAGGGCCAGCCCCATCTTATCCAAAGGAGGGGTCTGGCTCTTTTTGTTTTTTAAGTGCTTATATTAAGGAAGAATAGCTTACTTCAATTCTTCGACTGTTTCCCCTTCAATCAGCACAGGCTGATAATAGGTTTCGTTTGGCAGATCCTTTTTTCCCTGCAATTTTTTGATGACCCAATCCGCCGCATCCCGCCCCATCTGTTCTTGCGGATGCGTCAAGGTTGTCAGTTTGATATTTGCATTTTGGGCGATATAAGAATTATCCTGGCCGATGATGGACAGCTCATCAGGAATGGAAATGGAAAGTTGTCTGCACACATTTGCCACTTCTAATCCCACTTCATCGTTATAGCATACAACTGCTGATAAAATATCTCTATTTTCATCCAGGAAGGTTTTTAAATTTGAGTATAAATCCAGCTTTGTCTCTGTTGTAAATGTAAGAACATGCTCCGGCCGGAATCGTATCTTTGCTTCTTGAAGCGCCTTTATATACCCCTTCATCCGATATTTCCCCTGCAGATCATCCATTTTTGATATGATCCCGATTTGTGTATGGCCCTTTGATATCAATTCTTTTGCCGCAAGATAGCTGGATTCTACATCATTAAGGGAAAGGAAGGGGACTTCTAATTCTTCGTAATAAGCATTGATCATGATAAAAGGGACGTCCTGCTCCTTGAACAACAGATAGTAGGCAATATTGGGGTTATATTGATTACTTTTTGTAGGTTCAATGATAAGGCCATCCACCCCGTATGAAAGCATCATTTCCAGCGCTTTTTTCTCTTGCTCGACATCATTGTTGGTACTGGCCAGCAAAAGTGAATAATTATCCTCCTTCAATCTTTTCTCAATGCCGCGGATGATGGAGGGAAAAATATAATCAGAAATATAAGTAGTAATGACGCCGATTGTTTTATTATGATTGCGGTTTGATTTTGACTGGAATTGGCTGCTGACATAGGTGCCGGAGCCTTTTTCACTCCGCAGGTATCCCTCATTTGACAGCTCCAGTATGGCCTTTCGTATCGTATGTCTGCTGACGGTGTATTTTTCCTGGAGAGCTGATTCTGTAGGAATCTGTTCTCCTACAAGATACTCTCCGGAGAGAATTTTATTTTTAATATCATCAAGGATGATCTGATATTTTGGTTTCATTAGTTTCACTTCTTTCCTGGCTGATCACGTACAAATTCACTGCCCAAGAGTTATATATGGACATATCTTAGCATGCTTTTGCAGGAATGGAAATAAGTACTGTACTTCTGTTATCAAGACTCTGAATAATTTGTATGTATTAATTACCTTTATAATTGACAAATGTACGTACAAAAAATTATACTGAGTTTGTAGATGAAATAAAGCGCTTCCTTGCCGATTTTCATTTTGAAATCGCTGTCAAAGAAGTGCGGCATGAAAAATAATAGCACTTCCTTATATATATATACTGCTGCCTGGGAAGGGGAATATGAACATGAATGATACAAAGATCGTACAAGCGATTGCTGAGGGGACATCATCACTTGGAATCGAATTAGGATCCACCCGTATTAAAGCAGTGCTGATTGACAGCAGCTTTGGAACCATTGCTTCCGGGAGTTATGAATGGGAGAACTGCCTGGAGGATGGTTATTGGACGTATAACTTAGTCGATATCATCACTGGCCTGCAAGCAGCTTACAGTGAAATGAAGCTGGATGTTGAACGGAATTACGGAATCACCATCCGCAAAATCGGTTCAATTGGATTTTCGGCTATGATGCACGGATATATGGCTTTTGATAAAACAGGGGAGCTGCTCGTCCCATTCCGGACCTGGCGCAACTCGACTACCGGTGCTGCAGCAAAAGAATTGACCGATATCTTTCAGTTCAATATCCCTGAACGGTGGAGTATCGCCCATCTGTATCAAGCCATATTGAATGACGAGAAACATTTGAACCGCATCGATTATATAACCACTCTGGCTGGATACATCCACTGGCTGCTTACTGGTGAAAAAGCAATCGGCATCGGGGATGCTTCAGGCATCTTCCCTATAGATGAATCCAGGCAGGATTACAATGAAACCATGGTAAAGCAGTTTGACGATTTGATAGCGGCCAAAGGGCTTTGGAAACTGAAGGACATTCTTCCTAAGGTACTTGGTGCAGGCGAACAGGCTGGCCAGCTGACTGAAATTGGTGCAAAAATTCTCGACCGGTCACAAAATCTGCAGCCGGGCATTCCGGTTTGTCCCCCGGAAGGCGATGCGGGAACAGGAATGGTCGCCACCAATAGTGTGAGGAAACGCACCGGGAATGTTTCAGTAGGAACTTCCGTGTTTGCCATGATTGTATTAGAAAAAGAACTTTCAAAGGTATACCCGGAAATCGATCTGGTCACAACTCCAAGCGGCAGCCCTGTTGGAATGGTGCATGCGAATAATTGCTCCAGCGATCTTAATGCCTGGATGGGGCTGTTCAGTGAATTTTGCGAGGCTATGGGGCACAAAGCAGATAAAGATAAATTGTTTGAAGTGATGCTGAACAAAGCATTAGAGGCAGATGCGGATGGCGGCGGCCTGCTAAGCTATGGCTATTATTCAGGTGAAAATATCACAGGCCTGGAACAAGGAAGGCCATTATTTGTCCGCTCTCCGGAGAGCACTTTCAATCTGGCAAACTTCATGAGGACGCATTTGTTTTCCGCTTTTTGTGCGCTGAAAATGGGGATGGATATCCTGACCCGGAAAGAACATATCGCAATCGATAGTATTCTGGCTCATGGCGGTTTGTTCAAGACACCACTTGTCGGGCAAAAAATGGCAGCGGCTGCCATGAACACGCCGGTATCTGTCACAGCCACAGCCGGGGAAGGCGGTGCATGGGGGATGGCGATCCTTGCTTCTTACATGATGAATAGGAACGGTGAAGAAAGCTTAGAAGAGTTTCTAGATAATAGAGTTTTTGAAGAGGTTGAGAGACATGAAATCTATCCTGACCAATTAGATGTAAAAGGGTTTGAAGAATTTCTCGAAAGATATAAAAAAGGGCTGATGATTGAACAGGCTGCTGTTGATCATCTGGTGCTTTAAGGGAGGCATAGCCATGCTGGAGCAACTGAAAGAAGAGGTATATCAAGCAAATCTGGACCTGCCTAAATATGGGCTTGTGAAGCATACTTGGGGAAATGCCAGTGCTATAGACCGCGAAACGGGCTTGTTTGCGATCAAGCCCAGCGGCGTCGATTATGAAACGATGAAGCCCAGTGACATGGTGATCCTTGATTTAGACGGCAATGTTATTGAAGGAAAACTGCGGCCTTCATCAGACACAGCGACCCATGCCGTTTTATATAAACATTATGGGGAGATTGGCGGCATTGTGCACACCCATTCCACCTGGGCGACAATCTGGGCCCAGGCCGGCCTTGATGTGCCGGCGATGGGAACCACTCATGCCGACACATTCTATGGTTCCGTGCCATGTGCCCGCCATTTGACGCAAGAGGAGATCGACCGGGGCTATGAAGCAGAAACAGGCAAGGTGATCATTGAGACATTCGAAGAACGCGGTTTGGATATTTTAGCTGTCCCGGGCGTCCTGCTTCATGGGCACGGCCCATTTACATGGGGCAAGGATGCAAAAGCAGCCGTATTGAATAGTGTAGTGCTCGACGAAGTAGCGAAAATGAATTTATTTACCCGGGAATTAAATCACTTTGCTGAGGCGCTGCCGCAGAGAATATTAGATAAGCATTATCTCCGGAAGCACGGCAAGAATGCTTATTATGGCCAAAAATAGATTTCTATCAATCCATCAAAAGAAGAAAAGAGGATGATTATGCTAACAACAGGAAAAAAAGAATTTTGGTTTGTCGTAGGTTCACAGCATCTATATGGAGAAGAAGCGCTGGCAGAAGTCAGGGCTAACGCACAGAAAATGGCCGATGCATTGAATGAAAGCGGTGTCCTCCCATACCCGCTCGTATTGCAGGACTTGGCTGTCAGCGCAGATAAAATCACAAGCATTATGAAAGAAGTAAATTACCGCGACGAAGTAGCCGGTGTTATTACCTGGATGCATACTTTTTCCCCTGCAAAGATGTGGATTCGCGGCACGAAATTATTGCAGAAGCCATTGCTTCATCTAGCAACGCAATTCAATGAGAGCATACCTTGGGATACAATTGATATGGATTTCATGAACCTGAATCAATCTGCACACGGTGATCGTGAATATGGTTTTATCAATGCACGGCTGAAGAAGCAAAACAAAATTGTTACAGGCTACTGGGAGCGCCCTGAGGTGCAGCAGCAGATTGCCGACTGGATGGACGTGGCGGCTGCTTATAACGAAAGCTTCCATATCAAGGTTGCCCGCTTTGGCGACAATATGCGCAATGTTGCTGTAACCGAAGGAGACAAGGTTGAAGCCCAAATTCAGTTTGGATGGACTGTTGATTATTTTGGCATCGGAGACTTGGTTCAATATGTAAATGATGTTAAGGATGAAGAGATTCAGGCTTTAATGGCAGAATATGAGGACCTGTACGAGTTTGATTATGGCAGCTATAGTAAGGAAGGTTGGGAGAATAGCGTAAAAGTGCAAGCAAGCTATGAAATTGCGATTAAGCGCTTCCTTGATGAAGGCGGCTACACTGCCTTTACCTCCAACTTTGAAGATTTACATGGGATGAAACAGCTCCCCGGCCTCGCTGTTCAGCGTTTGATGGCTCAGGGATACGGCTTTGCGGGTGAAGGGGACTGGAAGACGGCAGCACTTGACCGCCTGCTGAAAGTAATGAGCCGTAACCAGTCCACAGGTTTTATGGAAGATTACACATATGAGCTGGCAGCCGGCCGGGAATCGATCCTTCAATCTCATATGCTTGAAGTAGATCCTTCACTTGCCAGCAGCAAGCCGAAGATTGTCGTATCACCGCTGGGCATCGGTGATCGTGAAGATCCTGCACGTTTGGTGTTTGACGGAAAAGCCGGAGACGGCGTGGTCGTTTCAATGGCGGACTTCGGAACTCACTTTAAACTGCTGATCAACGAAATTGCTGCATTTGAACCGACAGTTCCTGCACCGAATCTTCCTGTTGCCCGTGTACTTTGGGAAGTGAAGCCAAATTTCCAGGATGGGGTAAAAGCATGGCTTGAAAACGGCGGAGGCCACCATACGGTTGTTTCTTTGAATCTAACAGCAGACAAAATTATCTCTTATGCCAAGCTTGTTGATTTAGACTATGTTGTAATCAAGTAATATATTTATTCTCCTGGGGGGCCTGCTTCCCGGGAGTTCCAATCAAGCATATATAAGAACATGAGGCACAGATGCCAATCAGGCATGAGTCTCTGGCCTTTAATGTAAGCGCAAACAGGATTTCGGACAAGCATTTGATACAAGAAGATCGATGCAACAGGGATGAGGGGAACTTTTGCGCATTGCACATGGTCTAATTGCCTTTCGTATTTTCAACTGTTAGAGACAACCTTGAGGAGGAACTGGAATGGGGAATGAAAAGAAAATCTCAAGCGGCTTCATTTATTTTTTCGGAGCATTTGCCGGCATTCTCTTTGGTTATGATATCGGTGTCATGACAGGAGCACTGCCTTTTCTGCAAAGTGATTGGAACCTTCAGAATGAAGCCGGTGCTATAGGCTGGATTACTTCTTCTGTCATGTTAGGAGCTATTTTTGGGGGTGCCTTGGCCGGACAGCTTTCCGACCGCTTAGGACGGCGCAAAATGATCCTGATATCGGCTGTAATTTTTGTGGCTGGCTCCATCTTATCAGGGATCGCCCCGCATGATGGGATTCTCTTTTTGATTGTTGCCCGGGTATTACTAGGCCTGGCAGTTGGTGCTGCTTCCGCACTGGTCCCGGCCTACATGTCAGAGATGGCACCGGCACGCCTGCGCGGACGATTGTCAGGAATCAATCAAACGATGATTGTATCAGGAATGCTGCTTTCGTATATTGTGGATTTCCTGCTGAAGGATCTGCCGGAAACAATGGCCTGGCGGTTAATGCTTGGTTTGGCTGCAATCCCGGCTGTCATCTTATTTTTCGGAATGCTAAGGCTTCCAGAATCACC
Source organism: Bacillus infantis (assembly GCF_050107595.1). Taxonomy (GTDB): domain Bacteria; phylum Bacillota; class Bacilli; order Bacillales; family Cytobacillaceae; genus Bacillus_AB; species Bacillus_AB infantis_C. Next base: position 456,991 of record NZ_JBNILH010000003.1, on the reverse strand, counting down.
GCGTTTTTTAATCAAAAATAATAAGCTGGATGAAGCCCGCAGGGTGCTGAGCTATATCAGGGTTAACAAACAGGAAATTGATACTGAAATAAAGCATATCCAGGATGCGGCCCAAGAAGAAAGAAAGGCCAGCCAAAAAGCATCATGGGGCACACTTTTCAGCAATAAATACCGGTATTTATTAATTGCCGGTGTGGGCGTCGCTGCTTTCCAGCAATTCCAGGGTGCTAATGCCATTTTTTATTACATACCATTAATTGTGGAAAATGCTACAGGACACGCAGCCAGCTCCGCATTGATGTGGCCGATCATCCAAGGGGTCATCCTTGTACTGGGTTCATTGGTGTTCCTGCTGATTGCCGACAAATTCAACCGCCGCACCTTACTGACAGCAGGCGGCACCATCATGGGGCTCTCATTTATATTGCCGGCTGTTTTAAATATCCTGCTTCCTAATGCAGATCCGATGATGATGGTTGTTTTCTTAAGTATCTATGTAGCATTATATTCATTCACATGGGCCCCTTTAACCTGGGTCATCGTCGGGGAAATCTTCCCGCTTGCCATCCGCGGACGTGCTTCCGGACTGGCTTCATCCTTTAACTGGATCGGTTCTTTCCTGGTCGGGCTTCTATTCCCGATCATGACCGCTAATATGGCCCAGGAAGCCGTGTTTGCCATCTTCGGCATCATTTGTATCCTCGGGGTAGTATTTATCCGGACATGTGTCCCTGAAACCCGCGGCCGCAGCCTGGAAGAAATCGAGAAAATCGGGGAAAATAAACTGAATGCTGAAAAAAGTGCATAAATGAAAGTGTGATAAAGTGGGGCCTGAACCCATTCACAATGAAAGAGGCAAGCCGCATTGGGCCAGCCTCTTTCATTTGGCTGCTGCCTGGGAGTTCTTTATGGAGGAATTTGATAATAGGATTCTCAGTCCGGCAGGCCAGACTCTTTAACTATGAGATCACCTATAAATGCACAGAAAAAAGAGACTGCGGACAAGCCCTGCATGGGAGTGTGCCGGCAGTCTCTTTCTGCTTGGACAGGAGTTTAGGCCAGAGAGAATTCCCTTTTTACATGATGGCGCCCTATAGGCACTACAGAGGGGCATCCTGCAACAGGGTCTTCTACAACTGTACAGTGAAGGCCAAAAATGTCTTCAATCAATTTGCTTGTAATAACCTCTGATGGCGCTCCCTCTGCCACAAGCCTTCCTTTATCAAGAGCAAAAATATGGTCAGCATAACGGGCAGACAGGTTGATATCATGAAGGACCATGACGATTGTCGTTCCGTGCTTCCGGTTAAGGTCTGTCAAAAGGTCGAGGATCTCAACCTGGTAGGTGATATCCAAATAGGTTGTGGGCTCATCAAGGAACAGTATGTCAGTCTGCTGTGCAAGCGCCATGGCAATCCAGACACGCTGTCTTTGGCCGCCTGAAAGTTCATCAATATGCCGGTCGGCAAATTCAGTGATTTTCATCAGCTCCATTGCTTCAGCAACAGCTTCATAATCCTTCTTAGTCCAGCCTTTCAAAAACGACTGGTGCGGGAATCTTCCGCGTCCAACCAGGTCTGCAACCGTTATCCCCTCAGGTACGACCGGGGTTTGCGGAAGAAGACCAAGGACACGGGCCAGCTGTTTTGGCGGAATTTTATGAATGGGCTTTCCCCCCAGTGTGACCTGTCCGGAATCAGGTTTGATCAGCCTTGCCATTGTTTTGAGCAGGGTAGATTTGCCGCAGCCATTGGCACCGATGATGATGCTTATTTGGCTGCTTGGAATGCTGATGCTTATATCATGAAGGATGGTTTTCTGATCATATCCGGCAGTGACTCCTTCAGCCCGAAAATCATGTGTCGGTTTCATTATAAATCACCCTTTCGATTCATTCGGATCAGCAAGTAGATCAAGTATGGAGCGCCGATAATGCCTGTGATCACACCTACAGGATATCTGGCAGCGAAAGCGAATTGTCCGATAAGATCTCCTGCCAGTACTAAAATGATGCCGACAAGGCCTGCCGGGACAATGCTTGAGAAACCAGCACCAACCAGCCTTTTGGCGATGGGCCCAGAAAGGAACGCGATGAATGCAATCGGTCCTGTGGCCGCGGTGGCTAATGCAATGATAAGCACTGAACTGATGATGAGCATCAATCGTGTCTTGTTGGTATCCACCCCGAGTGAGGTGGCTGCCTGTTCGCCAAGCTCCAGCATATCCAGCCTTTTCCCGAGCACAATGAGGATGGGTGCAAAGATCAGGACTGTAATCATGAGGGGATAAAGGCCCTCTGTCTTCGCCCCATTCAGGCTGCCGGTCAGCCATCTCATGGCAGCAGGGAGGTCATTCTGCTGGCCAATCAGCAGTAAGTAGGATACGGCAGCATCAAGCATGGCCTGGATGCCGATTCCTATCAGGATTAATCTGCCGATTGAGAAAGAAGAACCTTTTGATAATAGAAAAATAACAGCCACTGCAGCAAGCCCGCCAATAATGGATGCGATAGAAACAAAGGTATCGCCCGCATGAAGGACGGTGATGCAAAAGACTGCAGCGGCGCTTGATCCGGCCGTTATGCCGATTACATTCGGGTTTGCCAGGGGATTGCGGAGCATCGTTTGAAATACATGTCCGGCAGCGCCAAAAGCAAACCCGGCCAAAACACCTGCAAGCATTCTTGGAAACCGTATGGTGCTCACCGCAAATGAAGCGCCTTTTACTTTTTCGCCCATCAGAACACTAATGACATCTGAAACAGGATAAATCGTGTTTCCCAGCATAAGCATGGCAGCGCAGAGGGCAAAGGCGATAATGGCAAGAAGCGAAGTGACAAGGACAAACCGGCGTCGTCTCTTTAGTCTGCCCATCATAATAAGATTCATGGATTCATTCATCATAAAGCACGCATTTTCGCTTTCATAGTTATTAAGATTAATATAGGAGCCCCGATAAAGGCTGTAACTACACCGACTTCAAGCTCTCCGGGACTTCCGAGTACCCGGCCGCACACATCTGCTATGGTTAAAATGGCTGCGCCTGAAAGAGCAGACATTGGGATGACGAACCGCAGATCCGGGCCGATGACGAGCCGGATGAGATGTGTAGCCAATAGACCGATAAAGCCGATGGGGCCTGCGAGTGCCGTCGCGGCACCGCATAACAGCACGCCGCCAAAGGCAGCGGAAAGCCTGAGGGTCCCTGTCCGCACTCCCAGCCCTTTGGCAGCTTCATCGCCTAATGCCAATGCATTCAATGCGGGAGCTGTGAAGACGGCGATGAGCAGTCCAATGATAAGAAAGGGGATGAAAATGGAGACAGAGTCCCAATTCCCTGCCCCGACACTGCCCACCTGCCAGAATCTGAACTGATCCATCACGTTGGAGCGGGGAATCATAACCGCCATTACAAGTGATGATAACGCAGCACTTGTGGCAGCACCCGCTAAAACGAGTTTAAGGGGCGTGGCGCCGCCACTCCCCATTGAACCAATTCCGAATACAAAAATGGCAGTTATGAATGCCCCAGCCAATGCAAGCCAGATATACTGGCCCGCACTGCCTATATCCAAAAAGGAAATTCCGCAGACAACGAATAATGCTGCCCCTGTGTTGACTCCCAATATGCTTGGATCTGCAATAGGATTGCGGGTGACTGACTGCATGAGGGCACCGGAAACTCCCAATGCCGCTCCGCACATTAAGCTGAATACAGTCCTGGCGATTCTTTGGCGCACCACATTTGCTCCGTGGCTCTCTGCTTCTGGATGGAACAAGCCGTCCATCAGATCATTCCATCCCACAATGCGGGACCCGAAAGCAAGCGAAGCCAATACGCATATGCCGAGCAGAACAATGGAAAGAATCAGCACCTTTATGAAATGTCTCGGCAGATGCAGCTGCTTATTTTCTGAAACGGAAGTATGATTCATTTTACTCGACTTTGCCCGCAGCTTCTGAAAGTAATGTCAGATACTCGTCAATGGAATATTCAATTGAGAGCGGGCTCGGAGTTCCTGCTGCTGCAAGCGGCGTGTTATCTCCGATGATGACGACAGAGCCTCTTTCTACTGCAGGGATTTTCCCAAGGATAGGATCAGCCTGCAGAGCTGCAAGTGTTTCATCATTTCCATAAGATACAATAATTTCAGCATCGTTCAGCATATCAGCATTTTCAGCACTTACTTCTATATAGAAGCTGTTTGGATCAGTCATTTGGCTTGTGATACTTTCAGGATATTCCATCTCCAGCTCAGAAAGGAATGCACCGCGCGGATCTGCTGGAGAGTAGATATACAACTTGGACAAATCAGATGCATCAAAGCTTACGAATGCAGCCTTCTTCCCTTTAACCTCCGGATGTTCGCTCACTTTGTCTGCAATCAGTTTTTCTGTATCGGCAATCAGCTGCTTGCCTTCCTCTTCCATGCCCAAGCCCATTGAATTGTAGGTTACCTGCTCGCGCCATGAGGCTACCCAAGGGCTTGTCTGATAGGCAACAACTGGAGCAATTTCGCTTAGTGTATCATATTCTTCCTGAGTGATGCCTGAGTATGCTGCAAGAATGACATCAGGGCTGACATCAGCAATGGCTTCGAAATCAAGCCCGTCAGTATCCTGGAAAATAACCGGAGTTTCTGCGTCCAGTTCTTTCAGTGCATCTGCCGTCCAAGGCAGCATCCCGCTGTCATCCTGAACACCATAGTTTGCGGCTGAGAAGCCTACAGGCACAACACCAAGAGCAAGAGCGACGTCATGGTTCGACCATGCAATCGTAGCAACGCGTTCAGGTTTTTCTTCTATAGTAGTTTCGCCAAAGGCATGTTTGATTACGATTGGATACTCAGCAGAAGCTTCTTCAGATTCAGTCTTATCTTTATTGGAATTCCCGGCAGTTTCTGAGTTTCCCGTTGATTGATCATCTGAACAGCCAGCCAATGCAAAAGTCAGCAAAGCGATCAGGAATGTTGTAAAAATAGAAAATCTTCGTTTGGCATTCATCTTGATTATCCTTCCTTCTCTGAACGTAATTGATAATAATTATCACTATCATTAATGTATATGGTAAGAGTGATGATGTCAATAGAATATTTAGAATTCAGAAAACTGGGAGAAAAATTATAAAGTAGGAACAGCAAGATTCAGGATCCTGTGACCCTGCTGTCCCACTCTTTTTTTCAAAGGGGCCTTGCACCCATAGCATGCACTGTTGTGCTTTTTGTTATTATGAAGAGAAGCAGCCTGCGGATGATTATGCTTAACTTTTTTCTATTGAAATGGATGAGGTTTTGGCCGATATTATGAAGCAGGCTGAAATAGAAATCAGCTTATATGGATGTGTGTACTTTTAATAGGATAAGGAATGGACGCCTTATGATCTTGAAGCTGACAGGAGTGAAATATTAATGAAAAAATGGACTGCAGGGATGGTGCTGATCCTGGTTTTTTGGGCCATTGGAGTGTTCATCCATGAAACGGCGGCAGAAACTTCACCGGAAAAAGGACTTTATGTGTCGCCGAACGGCAGCGACAAAAATCCAGGAAGCAAACAAAAGCCTTTTAAAACCATACAAAAGGCAGCAGATTCAGCAAAGCCGGGAACTGTCGTTTATGTAAGAAAAGGTATTTATAAGGAACAGGTTGTTATCAGGAAATCCGGAACGAAGAACGCTCCTATTATTCTTAAGTCATATAATAAAGAGAAAGCAGTATTGGACGGAACAATCCTTAAGGCAAATTGGGACCACCAGGGTCTGATATCCATTCATAATAAAAGCTATATCACAATTGCCGGCTTTGAAGTCAGAAATTACAAAACAAGGAATGAGGAGCTGGTGCCGATTGGCATCTCTGTCAGCGGCAGCGGAAAGGGTATCAGGATTTTGCAGAACCATGTTCACCACATTGAAACGGCGCATGAAAACGGCAATGCCCACGGGATTGCTGTCTATGGAACAGAGGCGCCGGAAGCGATTGAAGATATAGAGATTTCGGAGAACCTGGTAGAGGATTTAAAGCTTGGCTGGAGTGAAGCAATTGTTTTAAACGGAAATGTGGTTCATTTTACAGTAACTGATAACACGGTCAGACAGAGCGACAACATAGGAATAGATATAATCGGATTTGAAGGGACATCGCCCCGTGAGGCTTATGACCAGGCCAGGAATGGACTTGTCAGCCATAATACCGTCAGCCAGATATCGAGCTATGGAAATCCTGCATATGGCCCCCACTATACAGCCGGCGGCATTTATGTGGATGGAGGAAAGGATATAACGATTGAGGAGAACCGAGTCTATCAGAATGACATCGGCATAGAAGCAGCCAGTGAACATAAAGGGAAGTCGACAAGCGGGATAAAAATCCGCAAAAATATAATCTTTGAAAATAGTAGTGCCGGCATTGCCATAGGCGGGTATGACGAGGAAAGAGGGAATACGGTCAAGTCTCTTATTACCGATAATGTACTGTATAAGAATGACAGGGAATACCAGGACGGCGGGCAAATGCTCATCCAATACAATGCAAAACATAATATAATCCAGAATAATATCATGGTCGCAGGTGAATCAAGCCTCTTGATCAGCAGCCCTTTCAGGAAAAGTGAAGGCAATAGCATCAACAATAATATGTATTACGTTAGCGGCGGGGAAAAGAAAACTCGTTGGATCTGGGAAGAAAAAGAGATCTCCGGATTCAGTGAATATCAGAAGAAAAGCCGGCAGGACAGCAATAGCGTGTTTCAAAAACCGGAATTTATAGATGAAGGAAAGAAAGACTTCCGTCTGGCAAACTAAGAACCTGCACTGCAGGTTGAGCCTGTTGGGATACATGACTTCCCTTTTTACCCCAGACTCATGTATCCCAGGAGCCTGTTGGGATACATGACTCCCCTTTTTTCTCCACACTCATGTATCCCAGGAGCCTGTTGGGATACATGACTCCCCTTTTTACCCCAGACTCATGTATCCCAGGAGCCTGTTGGGATACATGACTTCTCTTTTTCCCCACACTCATGTATCCCAGGAGCCTGTTGGAATACATGACTTCCCTTTTTTCTCCACACTCATAACCTTCACTGCAGGTTTTTATTTTGCTTCTATGCAGAGAGGTGCAGCACCTATGTATTCACCAATCATCTGCTGCATCCAGCAAGAATGGCAGTGGACACCCTGGCGATATGTTCTCCAGCCTGGGAGAAGGAAATAGCAGCAAAGATTGAGGAAATCACGGGCAGGGCAGAATGCCAGGCAAGGAGAAGGCGCTTGTATGCCAGAGCCCGGGGATTAGGGTGTGGCGGGTATATATGCTAAAATACTGATATAAGTTATTTTTTACAAATGAAACATACCCAAAAATTTTAGCAGAAATAAGGGGGATTTGACATGAGCCAGGATCGATTCTTGCTTTTTGATCATAAAAAACAGATCAGTTTAAATGCAGAGCGGGTTGCATTCTATCTGCAAGGCCAGGTAATAGAAGCGTTCAGTGAAAAAAATGAAGCCTATTATCTCATCTTTTATAAATATCAATTTCTTACAGCGCTGAAAACCGCCAAACTCCGCCGCCATTCTTACATTGAGCACGCCTTCAAAAAAGGCATGGTCTTCGAAAGTCCCCACCCGTTTATCAAAACACTGCTTTCTTCGAATCACCCTTGCCAGTGCATCAGCTTTAATCAGCTGCTAAAAAAGCTGGAAAGGCAATATACCCCCAAAGAAAAGTCACTTATCCTTACCTTCTTCGAATCACTGATACCCAAAAGGGATCTGTTCAATGAAATTAAATCCGTCTATTATGAATACCGCCGCAATGGAGACTATTTTTCAGGATATCAGATGATCCGTCTGATCATGGAATTTGCTCCAAAAACAAGTCTGGCTGTTTCACACAGCAATGACATGATCTTCAGCAAATATGCCTGGCTGTACAGTGCAAAGTCTGAAGAGCTGTTTGCCAAAGACCCCATCTTTGCAGAAAAGACTCTCTATTCCCAGAGAGAGGATGAAGAATGCTTCCAGCAGCTGATTGACCGGCTGGAAAAAGAATCCCGCTGGATGGACCTCATCGCCTTATCCATACACAAACTCATAGCATCCCCATCACCTGACTGCTATGCCCATCTTTTAAAATTGCTTGCTCAGCATACAGAAATAGATTCCCTCCAAATTCAAGAATCCTTATCTTTTCAATTGCCTGCCTTCCTTCCATTACAAAAGGATGTATTTGAAAAATATATACAAAATCATGAAGTTGACAAAGTCTTCAATCTGATGCAAAGCTATACTTTTCAACTGGATGATTCGCAGATATACGCCATTGGGGAAATGCTGGAAGAGTGGGAGCCGGACAATCAGCCTTTGCAGCCTGAAATGCTGTATCCCCTTATCAGGCAATATATAAACAGATTCCCTGAAAAAGCTGACAATCTCCTTAAAAAGTTTGTCATCTCGCTGCTGAATACTCATGAGCTGCCTTATATCCAAAACTGGCTGAAGCCATTAAAAGACAGTCATGAGAGGCTCGCGATAGTTGAAAAAATTGATAGGATGCAAAAGCTTTATGAAGATCCCGACGATATGCAGCTGCTTGGGGAGCTGTATTTTGAACTGAGCCAGCTGGATAAAGCGGTTGAATGCTTCAGCTGGGAAATGGAATTGAGGCCTGCTGACCCGAGACCTCTGCAATGGCTGGCTAAAACCTACCATGAAAAGGGAATGGACTACGAATCAGACGCCTATCGCCAGCTGTGTATACAGGTCCAGAAAAGGGCTTGAGCCAGCCAGTGCCTGCCCCTGTTCCCCCTAAAACAAAAAGGTGCCTGTCCCATCAATGGGCAGGCACCTTTTTGGAGAGCATCTACTCTTCCTTTTTGTCATCCTCAGACTTTGTCAGTTCAAAGATCTCCCTTGATTCAAAAAGATCAATGACTTTGTCGAGCCAGGTATAGTATTCAATGGCATAATTGATCTTTTGGAGATCGTTCTCGGCTTTATTAACCGTTTCTTCATCTTCTGTATGTGATAGGACTTGTTCCAGGTCCTTGAGCGATGCAAGAGAGGCAGCCAGGTTCATCTGTGTCCCTTTTCTCCATTGAGTACAAAAGCGATCGATGAAATCCTGGTACCAATCCCCTTTGACCTGGTACAGATCTTTTCGTTCTCCTTTTCGCCAGACCTTTTCAACCATATTCAATTCCAGCAGGGTTCTGACACCAGTGGACATACTGGTTTTGCTCATTTCAAGCTCTTCCTTCAGTTCGTCCAATGTCATAGGTTTTTTTCCGAAATAGAGGGTTCCATAGATGCGCCCGATAGAGGGGGTAACCCCGTATAAATGCATGTTTCTCGCCACAGTTTCTATAACTCTTTCCCGTGCCTGTGCGACCAATTCTTCGTTATGCATGCTACACCACCATTCTAGTCACAAATGAGAAATGAATTTGCCAATCCTCTCATCTTGATTCATTTTAAAGTTTGCATTCACTAAAGTAAAGCAAATGCAAGCAGCGAGAAAGGGAGCATATTAGAAGAAATCTAAGAATAAGATAATTTAGAACGTACAGTTTAAACTGTACGAACTTTATTGATGGAATTTGATGGATTAACAGGTTTGTTACATCCAACTAAAGTCCCTTATACTTTTTAAGTACGCTGAAAAAAACAGTTCAATTCGACAGAAATCGTCATGTATAAACAAAGGTTAGAGGTGGATTTATGGCTGAAAAGAAAATAAGCGTCCAAAACGTTACGAAAGTCTTTGGTAAATCGCCCCGTCAAGGAGTCAGGCTCCTGAATGAGGGGAAATCAAAGCGGGAGATACTCGAAAAGACCGGGATGACCGTCGGAGTCAATAAAGCGAGCTTTGATGTGTATGCCGGGGAAATATTCGTCATCATGGGATTATCCGGGAGCGGAAAATCCACATTGGTCAGGATGCTGAATCGGCTGATCGATCCAACCGATGGAGAAGTACATATTGATGGAAAGAACATCGTTAAGCTCAATCCCCAAGAGCTGCGGGAAGTAAGACGGAAGAAACTGAGCATGGTATTCCAACGCTTCGCATTATTCCCTCACCGAACTGTTCTCGAAAATACTGAATACGGCCTTGAAATCCAAGGAGCAGAAAAATCTGCGTGCAGACAAAAGGCAATAGAGTCATTAGAGCTTGTCGGCCTTAAAGGGTATGAAAACAGCTATCCGAGCGAACTGAGCGGCGGTATGCAGCAGCGTGTCGGCCTGGCGCGCGCCCTTGCAAATGACCCTGACATCCTGCTGATGGATGAAGCGTTCAGTGCGCTCGATCCATTGATCCGCAAAGATATGCAGAACGAATTGCTTGAACTGCAGGAAAAGATGGAAAAAACAATTGTCTTCATCACCCATGATCTTGATGAAGCCCTCCGCATCGGCGACCGGATTGCCCTGATGAAGGATGGGAACATCGTCCAGATCGGGACACCTGAGGAAATCATGACAAACCCTGCCAATGAATATGTGGAGCGGTTTGTTGAAGACGTTGACCTATCGAAGGTCCTGACGGCAGAGCATGTCATGAAACGCCCTGAAATGGTGCGCATAGACCGCGGCCCGCGTGTGGCTGTAAAGGTCATGAAGAATGAAGGGATATCCCATCTGTTCGTTGTCGACAGCAAGCAGAAGCTCCTCGGCGCCGTTACCATTGAAGCTGCGTCAGCTGCGGTCAAGAATCAGCAGCCCCTTGAAGAAATCCTCATTACTGATCTAGATTCCATTAAACCGGAGACCCTTCTCGTAGACTTGTTCGAGCAGGTGGCTACGGCAGTACTGCCGCTGCCTGTCATTAACGAGGAAGGAAGGCTCAAGGGAGTCATTGTAAGGGGCGCTGTCCTTGGTGCACTTGCAGGGCTGGAGTCTGATCTGAATGCAGAGGTTAAAGGAAATGAGGTGGAAAGCATATGACATTTTTGCCGAAGCTTCCGTTAGCCAGCTGGGTGGATAGTGCAGTCAGCTGGATCAAAGACATTCTGGGCCCTTTCTTTGACATCCTGACAGATGGAATTGGAGCAGTTGTTGAGTTCTTTGTCATGGTATTGGAATCGATCCCGGCGCTGCTGCTGATTTTGATTTTTGCAGGATTGGCCTGGTGGGTAAGCCGCTGGACGGTAGCATTATTTACCGCTATAGGATTATTGCTGATTGATAATCTCGGCTATTGGGATGGGACGATCGATACGCTTGCCCTTGTCCTGGCGTCGGTCATTATATCGATCATCATCGGAATACCTATTGGAATATGGATTTCACAAAGCGATCGTGCGCAAAGCATCCTTACTCCGATCCTTGACTTTATGCAGACGATGCCGGCCTTTGTTTATTTGATCCCGGCCATCATTTTCTTCGGGATTGGGGTTGTACCGGGTATCATCGCTTCTGTCATCTTCTCGATGCCGCCGACAATTCGATTGACCAATCTCGGGATCCGCCAGGTACCGGAGGATCTTGTAGAAGCATCTGACGCGTTTGGCTCAACGCCAAGCCAGAAATTATTCAAGGTTCAGCTGCCATTGGCAATGAACACTATCATGGCTGGAATCAACCAAAGCATCATGCTTGCTTTATCCATGGTTGTTATCGCATCCCTTGTAGGTGCGCCGGGACTGGGTGCAGATGTGTACCGTGCCGTGACTCAACTGAAAGTCGGTACAGGTTTTGAAGCTGGTCTTGCCATCGTCATACTGGCGATCGTGCTTGACCGGATTTCTCAAAATATAAGAATCACTAAAAACTAAGGGGGAAGAAATACAATGAAAAAATTGCGTATGGCTGGGTTGGCTTCAATCCTTGCATTGTCTGTCGGATTGGCTGCCTGCGGTAATGATTCTGAAGATTCAAAGGAAGGCAGCACGATCGGTGATGGAGTGGATTACAAAATCACTGGCATCGAGCCTGGTGCCGGAATCATGTCGGCAACCAATAAAGCATTGGAAGAGTATGATAATTTGAAAGACTATACACTGGTTGAATCTTCTTCGGCTGCTATGGCTGCTGAGCTGGACAATGCCATCAAAGATGAAGAGCCTATCATCGTAACTGGCTGGACGCCGCACTGGATGTTCGCTAAATATGATCTTAAATATTTGGAAGACCCTAAAGGGATCTACGGTGAAGCAGAGAAAATCGAAACCTTCACACGCAAAGGCCTGGAAGAAGACCAGCCAAGTGCCTACAAGGTGCTTGACCAATTTTTCTGGACAAATGACGACATCGGTGAAGTTATGGTTGCGATCCAGGAAGGGACAGACCCTGCCGAAGCTGCCGAAACATGGGTGAAAGACAATAGCGATAAAGTAGCCGAGTGGACAAACGGCGCAGATGAAGTAAGCGGGGAAGACATCTCACTTTCTTATGTAGCCTGGGATTCCGAGATTGCAAGCACGAATGTTGTAGCGAAAGTGCTGGAAAGCATCGGCTATAATGTAGAAATGGTTCAATTAGATGCAGGCCCAATGTTCACGGCTGTTGCCAATGGCGATGCGGATGCGACCGTTTCAGGCTGGCTTCCGCTGACACATAAAGATTATCTGGATCAGTATGGTGACGATATGGAACGTCTTGGTGAAAACCTAGAAGGTGCTAAAACAGGACTTGTTGTTCCTTCTTATGTAGAAGCCGATTCAATCGAAGACTTAGACTAATCTTACCTAGGAAAATCATACCTGACATAATGCCCAGGACGAAGGATTGACAGATTATTTATATAGTTGTAGACTATTAGAGAAAATTGAATAAGACCTCACTTTGCTAGTGAGGTAGAGGCGCGATGTTTAACAGTCTTTAGCGGAGCTTGAGAAGCGATGATGCTAGGGAGAAGGAAATATCGCCGAAGCGGGCATATATATCTCAGTATTGCCTGCTGGGTCTGCAGTTAAGAGCTGCAGGACTGTCTCAATGGGCTTCCCGGCTTATTGAGTTGTGCTATCTCATTTAGGGAAAAAAAGAGGACTTATGGGCATATGTATATAACGACCTAAGTTAATCTTAGGTCGTTTTTATTTTGTTCTCATCATACAAATATAGGGGGAGAAAACATGAAAAAAGCTTCATTATTTTTAGTAAGTATGCTTTCGGCGGTACTTTTGCTGGCCGGCTGTGGATCAAGCACCAGTTCAGGTTCAGATTCAGGTTCATCAGAAAGTGAAACATTCAAGGTCGGCCTGGAGGCAGGCTATGCTCCGTTCAACTGGACGCAGAAAGATGATTCCAATGGCGGTGTGAAAATTAAAGGCTCTGCTGAATATGCGGGCGGCTATGATGTTGAAATTGCCAAGAAAATCGCTGACGGACTTGGCAAGGAATTAGAAATCGTGAAGACAGAGTGGGACGGACTTGTGCCGGCACTGACGTCAGGCAAGATCGATGCCATCATTGCAGGGATGTCGCCAACGGCAGAACGCAAAGAGACAATTGATTTCTCAGATAATTATTATAATTCCCAGCTGGTTATGGTTGTGAAAAAAGGCGGGAAATATGAGAACGCCACTAGCCTCAAGGACTTTAACGGAGCCAAAGTCACAGCTCAATTGAATACATTCCATTATTCCGTGATCGACCAGATTGACGGTGTATCCAAAGAAACAGCGATGGACAATTTCCCTGCGATGAGGGTTGCATTGGAATCCGGAATCATTGATGGATACGTGTCTGAGCGTCCTGAGGCAGTCAGTGCTTCTGCTGCCAATGACAATTTTGCGATGGTTGATTTTGAGGAAGGATTCGAAACTTCCGAAGATGATACAGCAATCGCTGTCGGACTTGAAAAAGGCAGTGAACTGACAGAGAAAATCAACGAAATTTTAAAAGGCATTTCAGAAGAAGATCGCACCAATATTATGGATGAAGCCATCCAGAACCAACCAGCAGCACAATAAGACAGACATAGAACCGGCTGTACGCTTTACAGTCGGTTTTATGATGAATACGAGGGGGAGAAAGATGAGCTTCGATTGGATCGTTAGAATCATTTCGGAAAACTGGCCGATGTTCCTTCGGGGAGCTGGGATCACACTGCTCATTTCCTTGATCGGAACTATTATCGGCGCCGGCATCGGCTTATTGGCAGGAGTGGTCCGGACCATCCCTGCACCAGAACGGGGACCAAGAAAAATCATGCTGAAGGTGATCAATTTCATCCTATCGGTATATATCGAATTTTTCCGCGGAACACCGATGATCGTCCAGGCGATGGTCATTTACTATGGTTCCGCCTTGGCATTTGGCGTTGATATCAATGTCCTGGCAGCAGCCATCATTGTTGTATCGATCAATACAGGGGCCTATATGGCCGAAATAGTCCGCGGGGGGATCGTCTCCATTGATAAAGGGCAGTTCGAAGCAGCCCAGGCGATTGGGATGAACCATTATCAGACGATGTGGAATGTTGTGCTCCCGCAGGTCATCCGCAATATACTGCCGGCAACAGGCAACCATTTTGTCATTAATATCAAGGACACATCTGTCCTTAATGTTATATCAGTATCGGAATTATATTTTATGACCAAATCGGTCGCAGGGAATAATTTCAGATATTTTGAGTCATTCTTTGTGGCGTGTGTCATTTACTTTGTCATGACCTTCATTGTCACAAGGATTCTGCGTTATTTCGAGCGTAAATTAGACGGCCCGGACAACTTCGATCTGCTGGGCAAAGGTGAAAATAATCTGTAAGGGAAGGGGGAGAGAGTATGGAAAAAGTCATTGAAGTTCAGCACTTAAGCAAATCCTTCGGCACGAATTTAGTATTGAAGGACATCGATTTTTCAGTAGAGAAAGGAGAGGTGGTCACGATCATTGGTTCCTCTGGCTCCGGGAAATCGACCCTTCTTCGCTGCATCAATCTTTTGGAAAAACCGAGCGGCGGCCAGATCATCTATAATGGCGAAAATATCCTTGACGACAAGCATGATATTTTTGCTTACCGCCAGAACTTAGGGATGGTGTTCCAGCAGTTTAACCTCTTCAATAATCATAATGTCCTGAACAATTGTGTGGTTGGCCAGGTCAAGGTGCTGAAGCGCTCTAAGGAAGAGGCGGAGAAAGTCGCCATGAAGTATTTGAAAGTGGTGGGCATGGATCAATATATCAATGCCAAGCCGAAGCAGCTTTCAGGCGGCCAGAAGCAGCGCGTCGCCATTGCGAGGGCACTATCCATGGAGCCTGATGTGATGCTGTTCGATGAGCCGACATCGGCTCTTGACCCAGAGATGGTAGGGGAAGTCCTGAAAGTCATGAAGGAACTGGCCGGTTCCGGCCAAACGATGCTGATCGTTACCCACGAAATGGAATTCGCGAAAGAAGTATCCGACCGCGTCGTCTTCATGGACAAAGGCGTCATCGCAGAAGAAGGCAGTCCCGAACAGATCTTCAACAACCCTGAGCAGGAGCGGACAAGGGAATTTTTGAAAAGGACATTGAAAGTGTAAAAGAGCCGGGGGGACAGGTCCCTTGGCCCATTTTGGGCCAAGGGACCTGTCCCCCTGGCTTTTTTCCCGCAGGCTGTAAGACGCTCCCAATGTAATAAATATCAGGCTGAAGCCAATAATAAATCCGAAAGATCGGACGAAAAGCTTGCGCTCGACCTGCATTTTCGCATTGTCAATTGTCCCGCCAGTCAAATGTGTGACATAAGCGGGCAGAAGCGGAAACACACAGGGAGAAAAAAACGATAATATCCCCGCAGTCAAAGCGACCATATACCAATATCAGCCATACTCTTTCACTCCTTTCTTACAGTATCCATGCTCTCTGTTAAGGTGTTCGTTAAAAGGGTCCTTTTTGTCTTGAAAAAGATAAGAAGTTTACTGCCGGACGGGCAGAATAAGTCCATAGTTTAGTACCCCTGCAAGTATTCTGGTGTAGGCAAATACAAGCCAATATACAGTTCATTAATTGAAAGGAATGAAGCCCGATGAATTTTCATTACACAGTCACCACCCGCAAATCCATACAGGATGCAGTCACTGCATTGGAGGAAAACCTGAAAGAGGAGAAATTTGGGGTTCTATGGACATTTGATATCAAGGAGAAGCTCGAGGAAAAAGGATGCCATCTGGATGAAGAGTTCATCGTCCTTGAGGTATGCAATCCGAAAGAAGCAGAGCGGGTACTGAAAGAAACTAAACTTGCAGGATACTTCCTGCCCTGCAAAATTGTTGTGTATAAAGAAGAGGGCCAAACGAAAATCGGCCTTCCCCGGCCGACAGCCCTGATCAGCATACTGGACCAATTGCCGCTGCAGGAAATGGCGGAAGATATTGAGCAGCGCCTGAGAGGCTGCCTGGATAAAAGCGTATAAGAACGAGAGTAAATGAATTAGTTTACGGATTGTTGATTACCTATCGGAAAGGGCTGTAATGGCCCTTTTTTTTATTGGGAAAAATCTTTTATTGTCCGGGATTTTGGATTTACTATCAAGGAATTTAAAAATATCCCTCTGCATGAGAATCATGGCCAATCAAACGGGCTGGACAAAGAAAAAGAAGTGGTCGTATCTGCCAGAGCGGGATGAGAAGCAATAAAGCAGGCAAACTGCTGAAAAAGGCAGGCTTAAACATATTACGAATGTAAAAGGCGGCATGAGCGACTGGAGCTGAATATATGCGCAGATGAGCCCTCTAAAGACAACCAGGTGTTACACACCCGGCTGTCTTTTTTGTATAGAAGGATTTTCACTATTTGGCGGTGAATATACAGAAGATGTTGGTCAGAGGGGTGCAGGGATGGAATACGAAATCATCAAAGCAGGAGAAGAGCATAAGGAAGCGCTCCAGAATTTATTGCAGTTCTATATTTATGACTTTTCCGAGTTCATCGATGCGCATGTTGAGGAAGATGGGAGATTCAGAGATTATCCGTTGAGCGACTATTGGACGGAAGAAGACCATTTCCCGTATGTGATCAGGCTGGCCGAACGCTATGCCGGGTTTGTGCTGGTGGCGGGAGACAACGGGTCTTTTTCCATCACTGAGTTTTTTATAATGAAAAAATACCGCCGGGGAGGGCTTGGGAAGCAGGTGGCGAAGGAGATTTTCGGGCTGCATAAAGGCAGCTGGGAGATTTTCCAGATTGAGAAGAATAAGCCTGCCCAAAGCTTTTGGCGAAGTGTGGTAAAAGAATATACAGGCGGCGATTTCACAGAGCGGGAGGATGAGCATAAGCGGGTCATCCAGAAATTTGTCAGTAGTACGAAGCAAAATACATAGATGCAGGGGGGATATGATGATTCATTTAAAAGAAGTAGACAGACATAACTTTTTTGATGTGATTGATCTAAAGGTAGGAGAAGAGCAAAAATCATTTGTGGCGACGAATCTGTTCTCGCTTGCCCAGGCAAAGGCCTATCCAGAGTGTCAGTGCCTGGCAATCTACCATGAGGAAGAGCTGGTTGGATTTACAATGTACTGCATGGATTTCGACGATAAGGAATATTGGATCTACCGCCTGATGATTGATGCCAAATATCAGTCCAAAGGCTATGGGAAAGCTGCAATGGAGAAGCTGATTGAACAGATCAAGGAAGATAAGGACCACCAGGTTATCTACTTGAGCTTCGAGCCGGAGAATGACCGGGCGAAGGAATTGTATGAAAAGCTTGGATTTGAGGCCGATGGCCGGGTGATTGATGGGGAGATTGTTTTTAAGCTGGGTTATTAGGTGGCGGGCCGAGGGGACAGGTCCCTGAAAGGTGGAGAATCAATTATGGACAGGCGTAAGGGTATCATTCTTGTTATAACGGGCGCTATGTTCTGGGGGATTGGCGGTACAGCGGCCAAGAAGCTTTTTCAGGATTTTCAGGTTGATGTGGATTGGCTGGGACCGTCTGGCTGCTCATTGCAGGGGTTTTGCTATTGGCTGTCCAGTACTTTGCAAAAGATCGTGCCCAAATTCTTGGTGTGTGGAAAACGAAGAGCTCAGCTATTCGTTTGATTATTTTTGGGCTGCTCGGAATGCTTGCTGTCCAATACACCTATATGGCTTCGATTGAGCATGGAAATGCTGCGGTGGCAACACTGCTGCAGTACTTGGCTCCTGTGATGATCATCTTATATCTGGTCCTCCGCAAACAAATGGTGCTGACACGGAGAGACTTGCTGACCATAAATTTGGAGTTATTCGGAAGCTTCTTCCTGCTGACGAACGGCTCCATCTCGCAACTATCTGTGCCGATGCCAGCGATCATATGGGTAGTTCTGTCCGGGGCAACTTTGGCATTGTATACGCTATATGCCTTCCCATTGCTTAAGGAATACGATTCACTGGTCATTGTCGGATGGGCTAGCTAGGGGTTTTATATGACCTTAACAAGGGAGAGTCGCAAATATATTCCAGAACTCGCAAATAAAATTGGAAAGTCGCAAATAAATTGAAAAACTCGCAAATATATCAAAAAATTTGCAAATATTCCGGGAAAGTCGCAAATATAGGCCAGGGGGACAGGTCCCCCCGGCCATATTTGCGGTAAGGATTAGAAAGGTCATGAGAAGAAGTTTCCATATTGGCCTCAACTAAATCAATTGGCCGGGTTTTTTAATCAATCCGGCCGATATTTTAATTAATTGAAGCCATTTTTCGATTATTTCAAGCCATAATTCAATTAATTGAAGGCTAGATTCTACCAACTCGGCTACTTGCCCTGTTTCAGCCAGCTTCATGAGATAATTGGCCGGCCTTTTCGTGTAATTTAACTACAAGTTGGGCCAAGGGGTCTGTCCCCCTGGCTCTCCCCCTGGCTCTCTCTCCTTGGCACGATCATCTATGCTGATCAATCAGGAGAGGGTTCCCATCAGGGTCTTCAATGGTTATGTGCGCCGGGCCTTCGCCAGCTTCATCTGCTTCAGACAGGATGTGGATTCCATTTTCTTTCAGTTGCTTTTGGAGTTCACGTACGTCTGTAAATGAATCGGTGTTTTCTGCATTCTGATCCCAGCCTGGATTGAAGGTCAGAATATTTTTATCGAATATGCCTTGAAATAATCCGATCACACAGCTTTCATTTTTTCATGATGATCCAATTCTGAGCGGTATCGCCCCCAAGAGCCTGGAATCCTAATTTTTCATAAAAAGCTTTTGAGATTCTGATGTCTTTCACGTTTAAACTAACAGAAAATGCCCCAAGTTTCATATGAACCCTCCTAGTAAAATAACGGTCACATAGTAGGTTCTGTTTATGAAGAGAATATCCTTCTTCACTCTTTAAAAGAACTCATTCCCGGCTGGGCCAAGGGACCTGTCCCCCTGGCTCAAAAAAAAATAAAAATATAGTTTAACTGATATAATAACCGGGTATAAGTAAATGTTTTTTATTCATAAGACATAGTAGGGGGATGTAGTAATGAGTATCAAACGAATCTTGAAGGATGAGTTAATACAATTTATTAATAACCATGGGGAAGAATTCGAGAACAAGCTGTTGTCTGAAGCAGTGAATGTTTCGGGGAAGATTAATGAGATTTTGAACAAGGGGAATATTGACCTTTTAAAAAATGCGAGGAAATTAATTTACTTTATTGTTGATGACAATGAAAGTGACCTCATTGCATTTGCTCAGGAAGAAGGGGTTGCCTGGGCAGGGCATTCTTTAACTCTTTCTTTGAAACTGGAATGGGTTCAGGCCATAAGAAGAACGACATGGCAGATAATCGGCAGCCTTAATGAGGAAAGAGATAAAGAGATCCCGGCTTCAGATTTTTTTGAACTGGAAAAAGCGGTGAATGACCAGATTGACCAGTTCCTTAACAATTTCTTCTTAAGCTACTCCAAATATAAAGATACGATGCTTCTTAAGCAGAGGGAAATGGTAGAACATCTATCTGTACCTATCATTCCGGTCAGTGAAACGGTTTCCGTCCTTCCTCTGATTGGCTCAATGGATACCTATAGAGTTGAAATAATAGAAGAGAAGGTTTTAAATGAAATTGCAGCCACAAGGATCCAGACCCTTGTTATAGATCTGTCAGGCATTGCCATGATGGAGAAGGATGTTATGGATGATTTTGAAAAGGTTCTGGCTGGAGTGGGCATGATGGGTTCCAAGGCCATCCTCACCGGGCTGAGGCCGGATCTTGTCAAAAAGATGGTCCGTGCCGGCATCCGCTTTGAAAAGGATGCTGAAACAAAGGGCACGCTTCAAGAGACGTTGAAGGCATATCTGAAATAATCTGACCAGCAAGACCGTTGAATCGGTCTTGCTTTATTTTTGCATTAAAAATTCACACCTAAAATATGATGACTTTCTAACAAATGGACATAATATTTGGGAGGTGATTGGATATGGATAAGGAAAATTTCAAACTGACATCTTCTGAAATCGGGTCCTTATGGGGAGAGTACATAAACGGAACAGCAGTGGATATCGTTAATAGATATATGTACTCCATTATTGAGGATGAAGAAATCAAAAGCACTTTTAACGAAGCAATCATGATATTCGAACGGCAGAAAGCGCAAATAAAGACGTTTATTCAGAATGAGGGTTTTCCTGTTCCGATCGGATTCAACGAAACTGACTTGTTTCCAGGAAAAAAGAGATTGTTCACAGATACATTTTGCCTGAATTATCTAAACATCATGACCATACATGGCTTGCTGGGGCATAGCACATCATTGGGCATATCGGTTCGGAAAGATCTAAGGGAGTTTTATGATTCATGCGATAATGATGCTAAAAAAATGTATCATCAGACGGTTGAGTTATTGCTTGAAAAAGGGCTTTTTCAAAGAGACCCGCTGTATTATGCGTACGAACAGCCTCAGTTCATTGTCGATAAGGATTTCAAGGACGGATATTTTGGCAAAGGCAGAACACTTTCAGCGCCGGAAATCATCAGTATTTCTTTAAATCTGAAAAAAAGTGTCATGGCAAAAACTCTATCTATTGCCTTTAGTCAGATTGCCCAATCTAAAGAGGTCAGGAAGTTTTTGACCAGCTCTCAGAATACCGCTGATGGACAAATAAAGGAACTAGCCAAAATTATGCAGGCAGATAATCTGCCAGTTCCAAAGTCATGGGAAACAGAAGTTACCCTGTCAACCGACTCGCCATTTTCCGATAAGCTCATCATGTATCACATGGGTTTCTTATTTCAAGCCGCACAAAATTATCATGGTGCCGGCCTCGCATCCTCGATGAGAACCGACCTGGTCACTACATACGAAGCAACTATCCTGCAGAATCTTCTAGTGACAAAAAACTGGTTTGATATCATGGTAAAAAATAAATGGCTGGAACAGCCTCCTCTTGCACCGAATCGAGCAGAAATTGCCAAGCAAAAATAACTTGAAATGCCCTCCGTAATGGCCAGGGCATTTTGTTTTATAGTATATCTGCTCCAAAACAAAAGCGTACTATCTGTAGGGAAAATCTGTGCCTAACAGTAGTTCTCCTCTTAATCCGCTGAATGATGGTGTCCCCCGCTCCTGAACACCTTATCAATCTGCTCTGCCAAATATCCCGGCGTGTAAGGCATTCCCTTTTGTATCCACCAGGAAATAATGCCAAAGGTAGAGGAGGCGATGATTTCAATGGGGACCTGCGTGCTGCGCCTTTTTCCTTTTCTGCTTTCCCGCCGGGCGGAGATGATTTCGATGATGATGTCGAACAGCCTGCTGCGGAAGTCCTTGCTTTCGAGCATTACGTTGAAGAGATCGGCATGCTCATAGAAATGCTCTAAAAAAGAAACGATGATGGGTGTTGTTTTATCCATGTTTTCTTCGAATAAAGGGTGGATCGTCTCTGTCAGTTCTGCAAGCACCTCTGTCACCATCTGTTCCTTGAGATCCTCGATATCCTGATAGTGAAGATAAAAGGTAGCCCGGTTCAATTCGGCACGGTCGGCCAGCTTCTGGACCGTTAATTTGCCTTGGTCCCCATTTTCCAGAAGCAGGGACACGAGCGCTTCCTTGAACATCCGCTTGGTCCGCATAATCCGGGGATCTATCTTTTCCTGGTTAGACATATTGCCCCTCCTTTGACTATAATCCTAGACTTTTTTGACACATTAACAAAAAATGCCGATTAGTTTACGTTTTACTGGAAAGTGTAAATGGATTTTTACCTTTTCGCATGTTAGCATCTACTTTATTAACAACATATCAATTAATTAACATAACGTCAATTAATTATAGGGGAAAGGGTTTTTAAAAATGAATGAGTCTATCAATCGAAAGATTCTTATACCTGTCATGCTTTTGGGGTCTTTTTTATCCATCTTGAACCAGACGATCTTAAATGTGGCTCTGCCTGATCTGATGACTGAGTTTGATATTGGGCCGACAACGGTTCAATGGCTGATCACGGGCTTTATGCTGGTGAACGGGATACTGGTTCCAGTGACGGCCTTTTTGATGAAGAGGTTCACCACCCGGCAGCTGTTTCTCAGCTCGATGCTTCTGCTGTTTGCAGGAACGCTAGTCAGTGCGGCTGCACCGGGATTTGAATTCCTTTTAATCGGGCGCTTGATTCAGGCGGCAGGGGCCGGAATTATCATGCCGCTCCTGATGACGGTTGTCCTGGTCGTGTACCCGAAAGAAGGGCGCGGGGCAGCGATGGGCTTCATCGGGCTGGCAATGATTTTTGCGCCGGCCATCGGTCCGACAATCGCGGGCTTTGTTATTGAACAATATTCCTGGCGCTGGATTTTCATCGGCATGCTGCCGCTTGTGGCGATCGTCATCCTGCTGTCTTTGAAGTTCCTTGTGAATGTATCGGAAACATCGAAAGCCAAGCTCGATTACACTAGTGTCCTGCTGTCCACGATTGGTTTCGGCGGGCTGCTGTTTGGATTGAGCAATGCAGGGGATAAAGGCTGGGGAAGTGCTGAGGTGCTGACCTTTATGGCAATTGGCCTGGCCTTCCTGGCGCTGTTCTGCCTGCGCCAGCTGCGTTCAGAGGATCCGCTGCTGAACCTGAGCGTATTCAAGATACCGATGTTCACGACAACAACCATCATCAGCGTAATGATCATGTTCGTGATGTATGCGGATATGATTCTGCTGCCAATCTACCTGCAGGCGAGCAGGGGCTTTTCCGTCCTGGATACAGCGCTGCTTTTGCTTCCGGGTGCCCTGGTAAATGCCTTGATGTCGCCTGTCTCAGGAAAGCTGCTGGATAAGTTCGGCATCAAGCCGATTATAATGGTCGGTCTGCTGTTCATGATTCCTTCCATTTGGGCGGTAACCCATCTGACAGAAACGACCACCTACAATTATTTAATGATCCGGACCATTTTCCTGCGCATCGGAATCAGCTTTCTGACAATGCCGCTGAATACGGCAGGATTGAATTCCCTGCCGAGCCATTTGAATGCCCACGGGTCGGCTGTGACAAATACCGTGCGTCAGCTGGCAGGGTCCATCGGGACGGCTTTGATCATCACAATATTTACAAGCAGGAGTTCTATCCATGCAACCGAATTGCTGGAAGCTAACCATCAGCTGCGGCCTTCTCAAGTGGCGCTGGAGTCTTCCATTCTTGGGACAAATGATGCGTATATGTTCATGTTTGCTTTAGGGGTTCTTACCTTGATTGTGTCGATGTTTGTAAGAAAGGAAAAGAGCGGTGCTGAAGGAATATAGAGAAACGGAGGGACAGGTTTTCTGTCCCTCTTTTAAAAAAACAAATAAGGCAGACCCATCTATTTTTATTCCATCCATTTGTCTGGTAAACTTTCCGATATATAGTTGAAAAAGATTCCAATCAGGAAGGTGATTGACATTCAGCCAGAAATTACATTGACCAGCATCGTGGTCGTCATCGTACTCGGTATGTTTTCACAATGGCTTGCTTGGCGGATTCAGTGGCCATCCATTGTGATTATGACGGTTGCCGGGCTTTTGATCGGCCCTGTACTGGGTTTGATCAATCCGCAGGAAGGACTTGGGGAGCTTTACAGTCCGATCATCTCTCTAGCTGTTGCATTGATTCTATTTGAAGGAAGCAACAGCCTGGATATCCGGGAGCTGAAGGGGATTTCCAAATCTGTTTTCCGCATTGTGACCCTTGGCGCCCTTTTAGCATGGGTCGGGGGCTCTGTGGCGGCACATTATATTGCCGGGCTTGATCTTGAAATTTCCTTTATCATTGGGGGTCTGTTTGTGGTGACCGGGCCTACGGTCATCATTCCGTTGCTCAGGCAGGCAAAATTATCAGCGCGGGTTTCTTCGGTGCTGAAGTGGGAAGGCATCATCGTCGACCCGATTGGGCCTTTGCTGGCTCTTTTTGCGTATGAGATTATTAAAATAACCTTAGATAAGCCTGTGCATATCAGTGATTTCATTCCATTTTTCATTGATTCCTTGTTCGCCATCATAGTCGGCTATGCAATTGGGATTCTGGTCAGCCTTTTAGTCGGCAGAGGGTGGCTGCCTGAATACTTGAAGTCACCGATTATCTTTTGTTTTGTTCTGATTTGTTTCGTGCTTGGCGAAGCGATCATGCACGAGGTCGGAATGCTCGCTGTAACTGTCATGGGGCTGACACTTGCGCGGACAAAGAAATATGTCCATTCAATTGGAAGCATTGGCCACTTCATGGAAAATATTTCGGTCATGCTGACTTCGACAATCTTTATTCTGCTGACGGCCTCCCTGACAAGGGAAACGATCATGGACGTGTTCACGTGGCCAATCATTTTATTCGTCATCATTATGCTTTTCCTTGTTCGTCCATTATCGATATGGGTCTCAACGATTGGCACAGAACTGACCTTGCAGGAAAAAACCCTTGTGAGCTGGATTGCGCCCAGAGGGATCGTTGCATTGACGGTTTCGGGGTATTTTGCTGCACTATTGATTGAAGATGGCTATTCTAATGCCTCAATCTTAACGCCGCTGACACTCGCCCTTGTTTTTATCACCGTGTGTGTCCATGGATTTTCCATCGGTCCAATTGCCCGGAGGCTGAAATTGGCGAATCCGGATTCTTCCGGCGTCCTGATTGTGGGAGCGAGCAGCTTTGCCATTGCCTTTGCCACTCACCTGAAGGAATTGGGCATTCCAGCCCTGATCACGGATACTTCCTTTGACAAGCTATACCATGCAAGGCAGCTGGGAATTGCCACCTATCATGGAGAAATCCTTTCAGAGCACAGCGATTTTGAGATCGACAAGAGTCCTTATAATAACCTTCTCGCCATGAAGGGGGATGCGGCTTATAATGCACTTGTGTGCCAAACTTATATCCCTGAATTCGGATATAACAACACATTCTCCCTGCCAATTGCTGCGAGGCAGTCAGAGCACCGGGAGATCTCATCTGCCATTAAAGCGCATCTGCTGTTTGGAGAAGGAGCAACCTTCACCGAACTGAATAAAAAGGTCAACATCGGCTATCAGATAAGGACAGTTGAAATCGAAGGGAAACAAATGCTGGTAAAAGAAGAACTGGAGCCAAATGGAACACCTTTGTGCGTAAAACGGAAAAATGGCGATCTTGCATTTGTTACATTTAAAGAAAAGCTGATGCTGAATGCGGGGGATCAGCTCGTGGTATTGGAGCCGGGAGAATAACGAAAAAAATACAGGTGCCGGTCCCCATCCTGCTAAAGCTATAAGCATGGGGACCGGCACCTGATTCTTAGTCTCTTCTTATTGAGTAATCAGACCAGTGTTTCCGCTATTTCTCTTTTGTTAATGGTTATATTCCCTTTTGAAAGCTTGACCGTGATATCAGATTTCCCGGCGATATTCTGATCGTGAGTGACGACAATCACGCATTTTCCCTCATTATGGGCAAGGTCCTTCAGCAGGTTCACAATTTCGCTTGCTGTTGTTTCATCAAGGTTCCCTGTCGGTTCATCGGCCACTATCAGATCGGCATCACAGCAGAGTGCCCGGGCGATTGAGACCCGCTGCTGCTGGCCGCCGCTTAATGTCAGCACTTTCTGCCAAGCCTGCCCACTGGAGATGCCGACGCGCTCCAGCATGTTCAAGGCATATTTTTTTTTATTTGTATGTCTGGCACCAGTGATTTCCATTGCGGTCATGACGTTTTGCAGCCCTGTCATATAGGGAAGCAGATTGTATGATTGAAAGACAATGGACACATATTTATTGCGGAACTTTGTAAGCCCGATTTTCTTTATGTCCTTTCCCTCATATAATACCGCTCCCTCCTTGGGCACATCCAGGGCGCTGGCAAGTGCTAGGAACGTCGTTTTTCCTGAACCGGATGGGCCGATGATTGTGTAAAAAGCCCCCCTCTCAAAGCTGACATTGATATTGTTAAGGATCATATGCTTTTTATTCTCTTGTTTGTACCAATAACTAATATTTTTAAATTTGAGTAAAGTCATTTTGTCTCCTCCATCCTTTAATCCTGTCTGCTCAATATCGTTTTAGGCTGAAGACGCAAAACCGTTAAGGATGGCAGCAGGGCAGACAGGGCGGCAATCAGAATGCCAATCATTGCAAGCATGGCAAGATCTTCTGCTGTGACGCTTACGTCCAATTCCTTAATGGTTTCAGCCTGCTCTGATTGAGCTCCAGGCATACCCGGCATTCCGCCGCCAAAGCGCATCCCCCCGCCGCGGAAGGATTCAGGTTCTGAGGTTTCCGCAGCTGACTGCAATTCCTGATTCAATAGCTGGTCGCTCACTTCTTTGGCCACGATATTGCCGCTGAGAGTAGCAATTCCGAGGGAAAGCGCCGCAACGAGAAGAATCTCAGCGATGAATTGGCCGGCCATTTTCCAGCGCCGTTCACCAATTGCCAAAAGGACGCCCATCTCATATTTGCGTTCACGAATCGACATCATCACAATCAGCCCCAAAATGATGGCACCTGCAATAGAGACAAGATAAACAATATTATTTGAAAAGCTTGCTACGTTCTCGATTGGCCCGACCATCTGCTGGTACAGCTGATCATTTGCATCAAGTTTAAAGGTTTCAAAATCAATGCTGCTCTCCTTTTTCGCCTGTGCGACAAAGCTTTCCATATCATCAGGATCATCAATATAGTAAGTGGCACTGTCAATGGTCCCCTCATAGCCGCTGCCTTTAAGTGCAGCAGCATTGGTATAAGGCATATAAAGCTTGTTATATGGAATCATGGCAGTAAAGTCCATCCCCTGGTCAGAGCCTGTGGAAGCTGTTTTATAGATACCTTTGATTTGGAGCTCGAGTGTGGCAGAATCATCTCTTGGATTGGCCACTGTAATGGAGTCGCCCACCTTCAGTCCGTTTTCTTCTGCAAGAGTCTGTTCAATGAGAACAACGTTTTTTCCCAGGTCGTCTTCCGTAATATGTTCACCCTCGATGATTGAAGCAGTGCCGTCCATGAATTCCGCAGTGGAATCAGTAAAGCTTACTCCCTGAAGGCTGACGTCTCCCTGGGCCATCCCGCCGCCCATCCTGCCGCCCGGAGCAGCTGATTCTGTGGTGCCTTCTTCTGTTGTTCCTGACTCATTATTTGTGATTGGTTCAAAGCTTGAAGCAAGGGCAGTAGTAGAAGAATAGAAATTATAGCCTTTGATTTGTTCATATGAGGTCAGTTCTTCTGCTGCTTCCGCAGGAATCGGGGCAGACTGGAATCGCATGCGTTCTCCGTTCGTCTGCTGGGACTGCATCTGCTGGCGCATCTTTTCCATATCGACCTGCAGGGTAACGTTGGCGCCAAGCTTCTGCCGGGCAAGATCGCCTGATTTTTTGGCGGCAGTCTGAATGGATAGGCCGGCCAGAACCAGGACGCAAATGACCGTGAAAACAAAAATTTGCAGCAGGCTTTTACCTTTCCTGGCTTTCACGCTTAAAAAAGATCTTTTTAAAAAATTCATACATTTCTCTCCTTTAGCCAAATTGGGTACAAGGATAATCTTAAGAGGAATTTATGGCAAAAATGTGAACGAATTATTGCCTAAAAAGGAATAAAAATAGGTGCCTGGCCCCGTATTATATACCAGCGGGGAAGGCACCTGTTTTATTTCTGTTTATTAAGGTAGATAGCAATAGCGATGGCAGAAGCCAGCAATAGGGCGGTGAGCAGGATATAAGGAACCGCATCCATCCAATGAAAAGGTGCTTCATGGGCGAAGACTGCCTTTTGCCATTCATTGTCCGCAATTTCAACAGCTAAGCCCTCGTCAGTTGGCAGATCTTTAATCTCAAAATACTTCGTTCCAATAGGGTATTCGTTGGAAGCATTCCCGTAGTGGTCCCCCGTCATGTCGTCGGGCCGGGTTTCTACTTCGCCAATCTTCTCTTCGATTTGGCTTTCCGGCACTTTTTCCTCTGTTACTTCATAAACATTTCCGTCCCAGACGACGAAAGGGTAGGCCCAGCTTAATGCCTGGGCGGAAGCTGCGAAAACAAACAAAACGCATGGGAAAAGCAGCAGCAGAGTTCTTTTCATCATCACATCTGCGGCGCTTCCATCCCCATCATCGCCCATTCCTCTTTAGCAGGTCCGTAAACACCGGGAACCGCTAATCCAGCCTGGCGCATAAGGATGGTCATTTGCCCGCGATGGTGTGTTTGGTGCTGGATGATTAAGAATAACAGCTGTCCGTTTGACATTCTTTGGCCGAAAAAGTCTTTTTCTTCGCTGAGGGACTGGTCGGTCCATTGCTCCTTGACTGCATGGGCGAGAGCGCTGCTCGCTTTTTGGTAGATGTCAGAGATGAATTTGGCTGATTGGGGGACCGGATAATCTTTGGCGGGTGCTTCAAAGGCGAGGCCTGTCTGTGAGGCGATCACACCAATGCTGGTTGCCGTATGCCAGGCTATCCTCCCAAGTGTCCAGTTCTGGGCAGTGACCTCCTGGGACAGAGAATCATCTGTCAGCTGGTCGAGGACCTTCTGTGTTGTATGCGCTTCATAGCTCCATAGCTTTAAAAAACCATCCAATGTCTGAAACATCTTCATTCCTCCTCACTTCAATCTTTCACCAATATATTCCCTGTGTAATGATAATTACCTGTTTTTTCAAGAAAATACTTTTGTTATAACTGAAATGCTGCTGATGATGGACTTTTTTACAGCGTTGTAAAATGGTTTGCCCGCCCTGTAGAGATAATTAGGATGATAGGTTCGAAAAGCTTGAACAGGCAAAGATCCGCCCTTTAACCTTGCTAGTTTTCCAGCAGGTTCATGAGTGAGTTCATGGTAGGTCAAATCCGGCCACTCGGCTTTAATGTATTGGTCATATCGCGGTCCGGTGAAAAATAAAACAACGTCAGGCTTCAGTATCGCCAATTCCTCCTTGATCACAGGGAATGTTTTCTTTTGGATATCCACCAGACCTTTCCTGGGAGCGCCTTTGCTGCTTTCCTTTCCAAGCTTGATAAGATTATTCCAGACTATCTCCACACGCTTGTCCGGGTATGCTTCCTTAATGTCACCGGTATAATCTTTTACCGTGTTCCAAAACGGCCCTCCATAGCGGAAGCACTTCCCCTCGCCAAAAAATCGGGAGTAGGTCTCCTGCAGCTCTTCTATGCTCTTAGAGCCCAGCCCGCCTTCCCATGTATTTGTTTCCTGGCCAAAAAACATTACTTTCAAGTCGGCTTCTTGATATTGTTCCGCATCGTTTATTTTCAGGAGAAGAGGGTTGCTGAGATGGTTTCCTTCAAGAGCTGTGAGCATGCCTGGATCATATCTTTTATATAAATCATAGAGCTGTTGATTCAACATAGTGTGCCACCCTGCTTTCTATCGTATATGGATAACCTTACCATAATTTCAGATAGGGTGAAGGGATGAAGAAAAGGATCACACCCTCAAAGATTACTGAGGAAAGTATCAGATATTGCTCATTCCAGTCATTGACTGAGCAATATTGCCTAATAAAAGTTCACTTTTAACAAAGGATAAAACATGCCATATTGTCTGTTTCCTGGGATTTACAATCACTTAACAGAACATAACATGAAAATTAATACATCCTCATTATGCTGATAATTAGAAACTATCATTTAAAGGGGGAATTGAAATGAAGAATCATTTGAGGAATAAGGTTGCCGGGATTTCCGTAGCTGCCGCTGTTGTGTTTTCTTCTTTTGGATTTGCGGTTAACAATCACCTGGCTGAGGCGAAGGACAACAAGAAGAAAGAGCCTGCCAATGTCATCATGATGGTTATGGATGGGACAAGCGCAGGGGCGACTAACCTGGCGAGATGGTATAAAGGCGGAAATTTGGCGATGGACGAGATCCTCATCGGGGGAGTGCGCACCCATTCTGCTGAATCGGCAATCACAGATTCTGCACCTGCTGCAACGGCTTTAGCAACAGGCAATAAAAGCAATGACAAGGTGATCGGGCTTCTGCCTGCACTGGTGAATACACCGGGCGTCGCTCCAGTCAGCGAGAAGGATGCCCATAGGCCGGTGGCCAATGTGCTCGAGGGAGCAAAGCTGGCTGGAAAGTCGACAGGGATTATTTCAACATCTGAAATTCAGCATGCAACGCCTGCAGGGTTTTCATCCCATGCGGCACACCGCAGCAATTATCAGGACATTGCCGAACAGCAGGTCTACCAGGGGATTGATGTAGTCCTTGGCGGAGGCAAAGAATCTCTGGCACCAGGTACAACCAAGAATGCCCGCGTAGATGGCGAGAATCTATTGAATGTAATCAGCCAAAACGGCTATCAGCTTGTCGAGACAAGGGACGCCCTCTTAAAATCGAAGTCAAATAAAATCTGGGGTTCATTTGCTCCTTCCGCAATGGTCTATGACTTTGACCGAAAGGCTGCAAAGAGCAGCCAGCCTTCTCTGGCGGATATGACGAAGAAAGCGATCACTACGCTTGATAAGAATAAAAACGGCTTCTTCCTGTTTGTTGAAGGGAGCAAGGTAGACTGGGCAGCGCATGCCAATGACACCGTCGGAATTCTTAGTGATGTGCTGGCATTTGATGAGGCAGTGAAAGAAGCACTCGATTTTGCGAAAAAAGACGGCAACACAATGGTCATCGCAGTCAGTGACCACGGAAACAGCGGAATCACAATGGGGAACGTCAACACAAACAGCAATTACCCGGAAATTCCTGTATCAGCTTATATCGACCCGCTGAAAAAAGCGTCGATGACACTTGAAGGGGCTTTAAGCCAACTGAAAGCAGACCGCTCAAACATGGAAAAAGTGGCCGGCTTGTACGGACTGGATAATCTGACAAAAGAAGAACTCGATAAATTGAAGGCGTCCGCAAACCTGCAGTCTGACATGGCCAAGATGCTCGCAAACCGCGCGAATATCGGCTTTTCCACTGGCGGGCATACCGGTGAGGATGTATTCTTGTACGCGTATGGACCATCAAGGCCTTTTGGATTGATCGATAACACAGATATTGCTAAAGCAATGGCAAAGCATATGGGCTTCAATCTGAAATCGGTGACAGACAAGCTGTTCGTCAATGCGAAAGAGTCGTTTGAGAAAAAAGGCTACAAGACCCGCATTGATGTAACAGATGCGAACAACCCGGTTTTTATCGCAGAAAAAAGCAAGACAAAGATCGAACTGCCTGTGAACAAAAATATCGCTCATATAGTACAGAACAACAGAATTGTCACGAAAAAGCTCGATGGCGTCACGGTCTTTAACGGAAAAGAATTCTATGTTTCCGAAAAGGCGTTGAATCTGTCTAAATAAGAGTGTAAAAGGTGCTTCCCCCGGGGAGGCGCCTTTTACTTTTTGTAAGAAAAGGAAAACTGAACGGTTGACAAACGCTCCGTTCGCTACTATTATATAAAAAATATTGCTGTATAATTTTATAACAAGCTATGAATGCCATGGGTCGTGCTGTGGCAGGAGCAGCTTCTGGAGAGACCGCGGGTATCCGCGGCGCCGAAGGGTTCACCATCTCAGGCAAAAGGACAGAAGAGTATTGGATATACATTTGGCATGCCTTATGACTTGCCTTTATATTCGTTATTCTGATGATCAGGAGATTGGGGATGCCCCAGTCTCTTTTTTTATTGCAGTAAAACTTTGTGTTTAATATTTCACATCTAAGGGGTCAGACCCCATTATAAGAGGAGGAATCAGGAATGGCACAGCAGGAGTTAAAAAGAGATTTAGCCAATAGGCATGTACAATTGATCGCGATTGGCGGAACGATCGGGACAGGGTTGTTCCTGGGGTCGGGGAAAGCGATCCAGCAGGCAGGACCGTCCATCATCCTCGCGTATCTTCTCGTCGGTACAGCCCTGTTTTTTGTGATGAGGGCGCTCGGGGAGCTTCTGCTCTCAAAAGCGGGCTATCAGTCTTTCACAGACATCGCTGAGGACTATCTGGGGCCGCGGGCGGCGTTTGTGACAGGCTGGACCTATTGGTTCTGCTGGATCATGACCGCGATGGCCGACGTGATCGCAGTCGGCGTCTATGTCCAATACTGGTTCGACATCCCGCAATGGGTGCCGGCTGTTATCTCCTTGATCATTCTGCTCGGATTTAATCTGCTGACGGTCAAGCTGTTCGGGGAGCTGGAGTTCTGGTTTGCCCTAATAAAAGTAATCACCATCATTGGGTTAATTGCAGTCGGCATCATTCTGCTGATTACCGGATTTAAGACTGATGCGGGAACCGTTTCGCTGAGCAATCTCTGGGAGCATGGGGGAGCATTTCCGAACGGGGCGTCAGGCTTCTTATTTTCCTTCCAGATGGTAGTCTTTGCCTTCGTCGGCGTTGAGCTCGTGGGCGTATCGGCAGCGGAAACGAGCAACCCGCAGAAAAATATCCCGTCTGCCATCAATAAGATCCCGCTCCGCATCCTGTTTTTCTATGTTGGCGCCCTGGTTGTCCTTTTGTCGATCAATCCATGGACGGACCTGAATGCAGCAGAAAGCCCGTTTGTGAAAACCTTCAGCCTCATCGGAATCCCGGTTGCGGCAGGAATCATCAATTTCGTTGTTCTGACATCAGCGGCATCTGCCTGCAACAGCGGATTATTCTCAACGAGCCGGATTCTGTTCAACCTAAGCAAAAATAATCAGGCACCGTCACGCCTGAATAAGCTGAACAAGCAGCATGTGCCGGCCAATGCGCTCTGGCTGTCTGCATTGGTCGTATCCGCGGGGGCTCTTTTAAGCAAGCTTTTGCCAGGGCAGGCGTTTGCCATTGTGACGACCATCAGTGCGATCTGCTTCATCTGGGTATGGGGCGTCATCCTGATCTGCCATTTGAAATATAAGAGAACGCGCCCTGAACTGCATGCGGGATCCGCATTCAAGGCGCCATTCACTCCATTAGTGAACTATCTCGTCCTCGCATTATTTGCGATGATCCTCGTCATCATGCTGATTGCCGAAGAAACTAGGCCGGCGCTCCTGCTGACGCCTGTGTGGTTCCTTCTGCTCTATGGGTTTTATTTTTACAGAGGGAAGAAGGAAGCAGCGCTTAAGGTGAAAGAAGTACATTAAGATGGCCATGATTATCTCCCTGAATTATGCTATAAAGAAAGGGCATAGAAATCAGCCAAAGGAGATTGAATGATGGAGCAAGAATTGGTTCTATGGTCAGACAGGATTTCATATTTAACGCCTGTCGGCCCGACAGACAGGCCGATCCTGATGGCTGTCTCGGGGGATAAGCATACCTTAATGATAGATGCCGGCAATTCTGCGGCACACGCAAAGCTGTTTTTGGAAAAATTAAAAGAAGCGGGTAGGCCGGAGCCAACTATGGCAGCCATTACCCATTGGCATTGGGATCATATCTTCGGGCTTGAAGCGCTGGATATTCCGTCGATTGCTTCTGTTGATACAAGGGTGGAGATGGAAAAACTGGTCCCATTTAAGTGGGATGACCAATCACTGGCCGAGCGGGTTGAGGAGGGAATTGAGATCCAGTTCTGTGCGGACGCAATCAAGGAAGAATTCCCGCAGCAGGAACGGCCTATCCGGATCAGCCTGCCGGACATAACATTCAAGGATGAAATGACGATCGACCTTGGCGGCATCACCTGCGTCCTGAAGCAGGTGGGCGGAGACCACGCCCCTGATTCGGTCATTATTTATATAAAAGAAGAGCGGATGGTCTTTCTGGCCGATGCGACTGCGCCGAAGATGTATGCGCCAACCTGGCGTTTTACGGCTAAGGCAACACTCGACATGCTTGATAAAATTGAGATGTTCAATGCGGATACGTATATCATCTCCCACTGGAAGCCTATTACAAAAGAAGAATACCAGGCGGAGGCGAGCCTGCTCCGGACTCTGTCCCACTTAGTGGCAGTGTACGAAGGCGATCAGGACAAGATGAAAAAAGGGCTTGAAGCGTTTTACGGCCGGCCGCTTACCAATGAAGAACAAGAAACGCTCATGTACTTTGTGAATGGTTTTATAGGATAGGGGGATGAAGATGGCGAAAAAGAGATGGCTGGTAATCCTGCTGCTTCTATTAATTGCAGCAGGCGTATTGGATATCCTATTTGAGGGGCTGTTTTTTCAAATGCTGCCCGATTCAATCCAATCTAATTTAAGAGACATGCTTTAAGCCGAAAGGATGAGGAAGATGCTGAAGGAAGTGTGTGTGGAGAATCTGACTCTGATTCCTGAGAAGATTAACAAAGGCGCCCAGCGCGTGGAGCTGTGCGATAATCTCTCGGTCGGAGGGACAACCGTCAGCCATGGCGTTGCGGTGAAGGCAATTGAATATTGCCGCAGGCATAACGTGGGAGTCATGGCGATGATAAGGCCGAGGGGCGGGGACTTTGTTTATGGCGCAGAAGAGATTGCGATTATGAAGGAAGACATTATTCATCTTAAGCACCTCGGCGCAGATGGCGTGGTATTCGGCTGCCTGACGGAGGATGGCTGGATTAATGAGGGAGCTATGAGCGTTCTATTGGAGCTTGCGGATGGGCTAGAGACTGTTTTTCATATGGCGTTTGACCATATCCGGCATGACAAACAGCTGCAGGCCATCGATTGGCTCGCGGAGCATCGTGTGGATCGGATTTTGACGCATGGAGGGCCAGCTGATACTGGAATTCTGGAGAATCTGCCGCGTCTTCAGGGGTATATTGATCATGCGGCCGGCCGGATTACCATCATGCCGGGCGGCGGAATTACGGATGAGAATCTGCCTGAGCTTGCGGCGGAGCTGGATGTTCGGGAGGCTCATGGGACTAGGATTGTTGGGTGAGCCGATAATAGTAAGATAGGGGACCGGACTGGAGCCGGTCTCTTTTTTGTGTCCGCAGGATGGGCAGGTCGCAAATATATCATGAAAGTCACAAATAAACTCAAAAACCCGCAAATAAGCGTCTGCAACCCCTTTTACGAGGGATAAAAATCACTCATTAAATAGAATATATACTCTCCCGGCACGCCCTCTCAAATAATGTTGACAAAACGTCAACATTCTCTGTAATATTGATAGAAGTGACATAGCTAGAAAGGAAAGAGAGCATGGCAGAGAATAGCAAGGAAATTGGCGGGCTTCTGAAGGGGCTTCTGAAAGAGCGGTCATGGTCGATGAGGAAGCTGGGCCAGCTGGCGGGGATTGATCCAGCGGTGATTTCGAAGATAGTTAACGGAAAACGCAAGGCGACCCCTGAGCACCTGCAGCGGTTTGCCGAGCATTTGAGCGTTCCGATCTCCAGATTATACGAGGCTGCAGGCTATCCGGTCGGCCCCCCATCAGAGCGCAATGACTCGATTGGCCAGATTCAGGATATCCTTGAAACGGCTCATTTGATGGACGGGGAGTTCCGCCTCGAAGATGTGAAAGAGGAGCTGGCAAAATATGAAGAGCTTTCACAGACAGGGGAAGGAGCCGGCACGATCCTCAGCCAGTTTGATGAGAAGGTCAAAAAAGTGGCAGGCATGGGCCCCTTTATCCAGCAGCTGCAGGAAATGTACGAGAAATTCTCCCTGAAAAAAGGGACAAAGACGGAGCTTGCCCTGATGGGAGGCGCCCTCCTTTACTTCATTGCCGCTGTTGACTGCATCCCGGATTACCTCTTTCCGGTCGGATATTTAGACGATGCAGTGGTGATCCATTGGGCCATGAACGCCCTCCCGATAAAAAAAACAAAGACCATATAAAGGATTGGAGATAACATGAGCAGACTAGCACGCAATAAAAAGAAAAAACGCGGATGGAAAGTATTAACTGTTCTGATGCTGCTGATTGCGGCAGCCGGCGGCTATTTCGTCTACCAATACCAGGCGGGTGTCGACATGGCAGACCCGGTGAAGGCAAAGCAGCAGGAGGAGGAGATTGAGTTCAACGGGGTGAAAAGCCTCGATGACAAGATCAATGTTCTTTTGCTTGGAGTCGATGCACGCCCGGATGAAGAAAAGTCCCGCACAGACTCCATCATGGTCGCGCAATATGACCCGAAAGAAGGAACGGCCAAGGTCATTTCTGTCATGAGGGATATCTACACAGAAATTCCGGGCTATAAAAATTACAAACTCAACACTGCTTTCTATCTGGGCGGGCCGGACCTGCTCCGCGAAACGCTGAAAAATGATTTTGATCTGGATATTGAATATTATGCCCTGATTGACTTTAAAGGATTTGAAAAAGTGGTTGATGCCCTTGCTCCAGAAGGGATTGAAATTGATGTAGAGAAACAGATGTCCGCCAATATCGGTGTCTCCCTTGAGCCTGGGCTCCAGCGGCTGAATGGGCAGGAATTGCTTGGATATGCCCGCTTCCGCAAAGATGCCGAAGCTGACTTCGGCCGGGTCCGCCGCCAGCAGCAGGTCATCAATGCCATGAAGGACCAGCTCCTGAGTGCTAATGGTGTCCTTAAGCTGCCGAAGATGCTCGGCACCGTGCAGCCGTATATCCAGACAAACCTTAAGGGTACAGATCTTCTCGGCCTGATGAAGAGCCTCGCCCTGAAACAGCCGGAGACAGTGGAAACCCTGAGAATTCCCGTCGATAATTCATTTACAAACCAAAGATATGACGGAATCGGACTGGCGCTCGATATTGATTTTGAACAGAACACTGAAGCCATCCAGGCATTTTTGGATGGAGAACCGGCCAGTGTTGAAACCAGTACAACTGCTGAATAAAGAAAGAGCTGCAGGCTTCCTGGGGGAAGTGCTGCAGCTTTCTCTTTATCTTAACATCCTCCGGGCAAACCCCGACCTCCAAATCCCATAACCTATCAAAGCACCAAGCATATTCAGAATATAATCATCGATATCAAAGCTTCCTCTTCTCGTAATAACCTGTATGATTTCTATCGTTATAAGCATGGCCGTCATGGAGGCTGTAAACAGGATTATGCTATTCTTTTTCCTTATAAAGAAAGGAAGATAAACACCCATTGGCATAAACAAAACAAAATTGCCAAGAAGATTTTTAACAGGTATATCCATGTTCATCCTTCCATCCGATAAGGCTTGAAGATACATACCGATTGTTTTGAAGGGAATGAAGTTTGAAGACTGCCTTATATAGTCTTTTAATGACATGCCATCCCAGGCAAATCCCCTCGAACCTAAGAATAATATGGATGCTAATACAAATAAGTAAACTATGAAGCTTACACTAAAAACAATCTTGATCGCTTTTTTCATTTTTCCTCCGATGATACCTTATTACATTCTCACACTATTAGACGAAAGAAAGTGCTGGCTGGTTTTCACCTGTTCTAAGTTGATCAAATCGAAATGAAAAAGCCTTAGGAGCTTGAGGTCTCCAAAAGGCTTTTGTCTGGTACATTCCAGGTATTCAATAATGGAAAAAGCGGATTATCCAGCTAATTGCCCGGCAGCCACATCTTTCCGGTTCGCCATCCTCCGATAAATCATCGCTACAATCAGCGAAGGCACCGTACACACCAGCATCCCGAGGAACGCATATCTTGGCTCAATTTCATACAAGTATCCGCCAAAGATAGTGAAGACTGCCGTACTCCAGCTGAGGGCGAGAGCGGAGTAGATGCCCTGGGCGATCGGGACATCCTTAGGCGGGATGTACTGGATCATGTATTTCATGAATGCATAATGCCCCATGGCGAAGGAGAGGGCGTGCAGGACCTGCGACACCGAGAACATCGCCACATTCGGAAAGGCGAACACAAGGATCCAGCGGACTGTGCTCCCGAGTGCTGCCAGTGCCAGCAGGGAGCCCGGTGATACATTGCGGAAGACACGGTCAGCGATCAGGAAGAACAGGATTTCGGCAATGACGCCGATGTTCAGGATTGCCCCAATCAGGTATTTCGGTGCGTCGATTTCCTGCAGGAAAATATAGCCGTAGTTGTAATAAGAAGCATGTGCTGCCTGCAGCAGGATGACGATCACGAGCACAATCCCGAAATGCCGGGCCTTGAACGGCCTCAGCAGCGAGCCTCTGCTCCCGGCGTCCGCCTTTGGCTTTTGTGACAGCACATCAGGCGCCTGCATCATTCCCAGGCAGACCAGCATAAAGACACCGAACAGCAGCCCCCAAAGGATGAAGCCGTCCCCGAACCGCCCTGTGAACATCGTCAGGATCAGGCCGCTGATAATGAACCCCAGCGATCCCCATGAGCGGCTCTTGCCATAATTCTTCAGCTGCTTATGTTGAACAAGCACACCGGCAGCCGTATCCATCGCAGGCATCAGGGTCGGATAAAAGAAGTGCAGAAACAGGACCGCAGCCAGCAAGGTCGAATACGAATCGGCAGGGATGCAAAGCAGCAAAATAACAAAAGTCCCGATGCCCATTCCATTGATCAGAACCTTACTGCTGAATTTCCCTGACAGATAGGGGAAGGCAAACAGCGTCGACAGGCCGCGCACCACAAGCCCGAGACTCATGATCAGGCTCGCCTGGCCAACCGTCATTCCCTTTGTATGAATCATCCACCCGGTCCAATAAGGAAGAAAAATTCCCCAGGTAAAAAAGAAACTAAAAAATTGTCTACTCATCCAGCGTTGTGAATTCATCGTACATTCCTCCAATGATTGCATCATACCAAGAGGAAAAGTAAAATAATATGAGATATCTCATATTTTGAGTTTATTTTGAAGAAAAAGGAAGAGGGGGATGCAGAATGAAAAAAGTCCAGCAGAAAGAAAAACAGCGTTACCTCGAGAAGCACAGCATTGCCCATCTTTTCTCATTCCCTATCGAAGAAGGCATAGAAGTCCACGAATACCAGCGCGACGAATGGATCATCCGCGAAGGCATGCGCCCTGACTATCTTTTTTATGTGATTGAAGGGAAAGCCAAGATTTACATCACCTACCAAAACGGAAAGGTTTCCCTTATCAACTTCATTAATAAGTATGACTATATCGGCGAGATGGAGCTCCTACATGAGGTCTACTACACAAAAGGCATACAGGCCTCCACCCGCACCATCTGCTTCGCCATCCCCCTAGGCCAATGCCGGAAACAAATGCTTGAGGACACACTATTCCTGCGCGAACTGACCAAATTCCTCAGCCTCAAAGCCACCCATATGGCTGCTAAATACTCCCAAAGCCTCGCCTTCCCGCTCGAAAATCGCCTAGCAGACTTCATCCTGCAGACTGCGGATGGGGATGTGTATAAAGAGAAGCATGTGACCGTCTGTGACTTCCTCGGAGTTTCCTATCGGCATCTGCTGCATGTACTCGCCCAGTTCTGTGAACAGGGATACCTGAGGAAAGAAGGGACGCGGTACTTGATTGAGGGGCGGGGAAAGCTGGATAAATTGGCAGGGGTCTTGAGGAACCAGGGGGACAGGTCCCTTGGCTCTTTTTAAGAATGGGCCAGGGGGTCTGTCCCCCCGGCTTTACCAGGAGGTCATACAGATGCCAACCTACAATAAGTTAGTCCGTGATAAGATACCGCAAATTATTGAGCAAAGCGGAAAGAAGTTTTCGGCAAGGATACTAAATGATCAGGAATATATTAAGTATTTGCAGCAGAAAAGCTATGAAGAACTGGATGAGTATTGTGCTGCGGGAACCAAAGAGGATGCGGTGGAAGAGCTGGCCGACTTATTGGAGATTATTCACTCATTAGCTCATCAGCACGGATCTTCCATTGAAGAGGTAGAGAAGGTGCGGGAGAAGAAAGCAGAGAAGCGCGGAGGTTTTAAAGAGAGAATTTTATTGATTGAGGTTGAAGATTGATTTTAAGAGTATCGATAGGAAATTAATGGATATTAATTCCCTTGTTTCATGTGAAACATCTTTTTTGTCAAACACCGCATTGCCTATTTCAAAGTAAGAAATTATTTACCGTAACTAAATGCGCACGATTAAGCATCAGCGAATAAATGTCTATTTTATCTAACTTCGTTACCGGGATGTACTATGAAGTATTGAGCCAATGAGTGGAGGTGAAATTTCGAAGAGGGGAATGGGCCGGACTGGATGGTGAAGCTGTTGTTTGCGAAGGAGTCTTGGCGTTTTTTGGGTGGAAAGCAATAAGGACAAAGGGACAGGCGTCCCCGTCTCTTTTGGAACCTGTCCCTCTCTCTATATAAGTGGATTTTTTTTGCTTATCTGGACAATTTATAAACAGAGGATTGTTCAAAGGGAGGTCGAGTAGATTTATGACATCAAGGCGGCATGTATTATTTAATTTAACGATCATTATCATTCCCTGGATATCGATGCTGTTTATCGATAAGCGCAGTTTTAAACGATATTCACCGGCGGGTGCCATCATCGGTATTTTTGAAATCATAAACCATATTTATGGCCATCAAAAAAAGTTTTGGCAATTTTATGATAAACCAAAATCGTTTATAAGGGACGAATTGCCTTTTGACCTGGGCCCCTACATGCCTGTATCCTTGTGGATCCTCAAGTTTTCGTATGGGAAATTCAAGAAATTCATCCTGCTGAACACGCTTTTTCATGCTATTTTTACATGGATCTTCATGCCTTTTCTTAAAAAGATAGGAATTATGCGTTTGAATCGGTTAAGCTATCTTCAGTTTTTTTTCTATATCCATTATAAAGCGTATTTATTGTATGCTGTACAGCATTTAGTTGAAAAGATGCGTTATAGCCGATAGAACTGTTGGAAAGCAGCGGTTTAGTTTTAATCTGACTGTCAAGCTTGCTGTAATTGAGATTTGCTTTTCTTACTCCATAAATGGTGCTAAATGATATAATTTACTAAACAACAGCAGCCAGGAGGGAAAAGCAATGATCAATTATGATGGACGTTCGTTTGTGTCTGTTGAAAATACAGAGAATGGAGAGGTTTCCTCAAAGACTTTCTTTGTCTATAGGCAGGAGGGGCAAATCATCTCGGCAGCCTATGGCGGCGGCGATATTGTACAGGGGACGCTGATTGGGATTGTGAAGGAAGATGGCTGCCTGGAATTTCGGTATAATCACGTGAACAGCAGGGATGAGCTCAGAGGCGGAAAATGTGTTTCTACTCCTGAAATATTGCCGGACGGAAGAATCAGGCTGCATGAAAAATGGCAATGGCTTGATGATGAAAGCACTGAAGGGAGTTCAATCATTGAGGAAGTTGTAGTGTGAAACTGGGGAAATTAGAGTGGTATGGGGGAACTTGGCTAATAGGGAGTCAGGTTCTTTTTTTTAAAAGGCTGTGTTAAATAACTCTGGTGATGCCATTATTTGAGTTGGTTCCAATTTAAGATAGTATTCTATCAACAGAAGTTACTTGTGAAAAACATAGGTTTGCAGCATATCGGTAATATTGCAAAGGACTGATGTAAATTGACCAAAAAAATCGGGCTAAGATTAGTTCTTGCCATAATAGTTATTATTATTATTTTCATAATCTATTCGGCTATTAGCATTTGGTCTTTTGGTAACAAAAATCAATTAGTTAAAACTGATGCGGCTGTGGTACTTGGTGCAGCTGCTTGGGATGACGAACCCTCTCCTGTATTGCGTGAGAGAATAAATCATTCTATCTGGCTTTATGAGAATGATTATGTGGATAAAATTACCTTTACTGGCGGCAAGGGCAAGGATGATGAATATGCAGAATCCGAAGTAGCAAGAAATTATGCTATTAAAAACAATGTCAATTCAGAGGATATTTTTATTGAGACTAAATCTAAAATTACAGAAGAAAATCTAAAATACGCCTATGAAATTGCGAATGAGGAAAACTTGAACACATTTATTATTGTAAGTGACCCTTTGCATATGAAAAGAGCAATCCTCATGGCAAAGGATACTGGAATGGAGGCATATTCATCACCTGCCCAAAGTTCCGTATATAAGACATTGAATAGTAAAGTACCATTCTTTTTCCGAGAGTTGTTCTTTTATATCGGTTATATCTTCAGCTTACCATTTAGGTGATTGTTTCCAGAAAAGGAATGCCAGGTGCCCTTTTCTATTGGCATAATATCAACACTATTATTTAACAGAGCCTTTTTAAGCAATGGT
This sequence comes from Bacillus infantis, assembly GCF_050107595.1. Taxonomy (GTDB): domain Bacteria; phylum Bacillota; class Bacilli; order Bacillales; family Cytobacillaceae; genus Bacillus_AB; species Bacillus_AB infantis_C. The sequence continues at coordinate 414,685 of NZ_JBNILH010000003.1, read as the reverse complement.
AGAATTATATGGAAATGGGGTGTGAAATGGGACTGAATCCTATAAATATTAAGGAAAGAATGAATCACTTTCTGGTACAGGACTGAGTCTGGTGCTGATTGAAGATGGCCAGATCAGTGCGGAGGAGCAGTATGGCCTGAGGGAAGCGGGCACCACTAATTCAGTTAAAGGTGATTCCATTTTTAATGCCTGCTCAATCAGTAAGTTTCTAACGGGGATGCTTGTTATGGTATTAGCGGGTCGAGGAAGTCTCGATTTAGATGAGGATGTAAACCGCAGGCTGAAAAGCTGGAAGGTCCCTGATGCTAGATTCACTGCTAACAATAAAGTTACTTTACGGCAGCTGCTCAGCCATCAATCAGGAGTAGTGGATCCGGATGGCAGTTTTCCAGAACTTAATTTGAACGATGAAGTACCCTCAATAGTTGAGTTATTAGAAGGAAAGACAGCTTTTTGCAGAGTCCCTATTGAGGTGGCATATGAGCCAGGGAGTGAATTTCATTATTCAGATGCCGGCTATTGCATCGTGCAGCTGCTGATTGAAGATGTGACTGGAGGATCATTTGAGGATCTCGCGTATGAGTTGATTTTTGAGCCTTTAAAAATGGAAAACAGCTCTTTTCCAGGGCTGATTTCGGGTAAAAATTACGCTTGCGGACATGACAAAGCTGGGCAGTTAATAGAGGAAAAGTACTCTATCTATCCATATCCAGCTGCATCGGGACTATGGACAGTCCCTGCTGAATTAGCCGGGCTGGTTACTGAGTTGATGAATGCTATGAAAGGTAAGAGCAAAACAGGTCTCTCTGCAGAGAAAGCAAAGGAAATAATCCAACAGCAAGGCAAAGACTGGGCAGGTCTGGGTGTGTTTTTAGACGGATCGGATAAAGAGCTTGAAATCTCCTCTCTTGGATGGGGAGCCGGCTTTCAATGTATGATGGCTGCTTATCCATATAAGGGCACGGGCCTTGTCATCATGATGAATACGGACTTGGGGGTTCATCAGATGAAGGGGATTCTTGGGGAGATTTATCGTTCTTTATCTATCTGACTCAGTTTGGCTGGCTGAGTAGGGCCTTAACATACTAAAAGTCTTGACCATAACAAAGGAACCTGTTCCCGATTTGGGGACAGGTTCTTTTAATTCGCTGGCTCCAGGAAGGAAAACCCCCTTGCCACGCCGAACAATAGAGCATTAAGCAGAAAAAGAAAGTGAGGACCTGACAATGCTTGAAGTCTATAATCGCTTGGACGAATTCACAAAAATCCATGATGAGTTTATTCGCGGCTGGAGCCATGCCATGAAGTCAGGGGATACATCCATGGTGGAAAGGATGGCAGATGAATATTATGTGGCCTTTTTCAATGGTGAAAGTGAAAAACCAGTCTTTTTCACGAAGCAGGAAGCAGTAGATGGCATGGGACAATCGGTCACACATTTTCTGGGAGCGGAGAAGAGCTTTGAGAACAGGGTCATCAGACTAAGGAATAACGAAAATGCTGTCGTGTTTTATGAACAGTTGATTGTGAAGGATGGGGAGATACTGGCAAGGTTGTTTACTATTGAAAATTGGGGTCTGATTAACGGGAGATGGATGGTTACAAGGGAGATAGAAGAAGCAGTTAACTAGCCAAACAGCATTTTATACTGAAAGGGGAAATCATTTTGAAGCAAACATTATTGGTGATTGATGCTCAGCAGGCATTGATTGATGGAAGTCATGGAGAGAGCAGTCCGGTTTTTAATAAAGAGCAGCTGATCCGAAATATCAATCTGGTTATTGGCAAAGCAAGGAAAGCGCGAGTTCCGGCCGTTTTTGTCAGAGACCTTGATATTGCGGGAGGAGAAGGCGAGGGGTTTCAGATCCATAATGGGATAGAGGTTCCTGAGGGTGCTGTGATTTTCAATAAGACGGCCACTAATTCATTCCATGGGACAGGGCTCCTGGATCATTTGCACTCGCAAGAAATCGGCCATCTTGTCATTATGGGCTGTGCCACGCAATACTGCATCGACACCGCCGTCAGGACGGCCACAGTCAACGGCTTCGATGTCACTTTAGTCGGTGATGGCCATTCGACCGCTGACAGTGACGTGCTGCCGGCCGAACAGATCATCAAGCATCATAACAGGACCTTGCATGGCCATTACAATGTGGAGCACTTTTCTGTCGTGAGGAATGCCGAGGAAGATCTATTCACTCCTATTCATGACTCGCATAGGTAAGAGCCAGGGGGACAGGTCCCTTGGCTCTTTTTGAGGTTGGGCCAGGGGGCCTGACCCCTTGGCCTATTTATAAATGATATCGTCTTTAAGCGAGGCAACCTTCTCCAGTGCCTGGCCAATATCAGATTCATCGACTCCATAATGGGCAAGGGCATCATGAAGGTGTGAGGCGATGGCATTAAAATGCTCCGGCTGGATATTCATCCCTTCATGAGCCTTTGCCATCGACTTGCCCGTATAGTTTTTTGGGCCGCCAAGGGCAAAGCTAATGAATTTCGTTTGATGCTGCTTCTGCTTTTCAATGTCTGTATTCACAAAGAAATGCTGGACCGTTTCATCCTTCAGGACCAATTCCTCGTAAAAATAATCCACTACCTTGGCAACGGCTTCCTCTCCGCCTACTTTTTCGTATAAGGATTGTGCTTGGGCCATATGTATTCCCTCCAGTGTTTACTACATAATTATATTTTCCATATTGTTTATATCTATTCGGATTGAAGGGTGAGGGAACTATGCAAAATTTCAAAAGGTTTCCAGAAAATGTATCTATTAAGATGGTTTAATCGTCTAATCATATTGGACAGCAAAAAAAGATGTGTGGAGGAAGATAATGAAAAAGTCGATTTTCATCATAATGATATCAGCCGCTATCCTTATAATTTTTGACTTGAGTTTTAATAGGGAAGAAGTGCCTACAAAAGATGAGACTGAGGAACGATCTGAGCGTATCGGAAAAGTTCTTGAAGCTGCATGGGATCAATTTGGATTTTTCAGCTTTTCAACAGGGGGTACAGATCCGGTTATATGGATTCAAATGGACGAAAATAGCAGTAAACAAGAATTGCTGGCCTATTTAGAAAAAAATATACCCCCAAAAGATTTAAGCCACTATACTATAAAAATTTTGAAAAGAAGCCTGCAGGAAGTAGAGACAGAGCATGCTATGACAATTCTACAAGGTTTCGCTGCAGATTACATAAAAGAAAAAAATTATGCTGATGTCCAGGTACACTGTCCTCTCGATAAATCAGAAGCAGTATTAAAAGTACTTATTGATGGGACAAGCAACCGATCCAGTGAAGAGCTGAAAACCGGGATTGAGAAGTATTTAGCAGCGCGGAAGGCCGAATTGCCAGCACATCTAAGAGGTATTTTATATGAGATCCAAGTGACAGCTTTGGTTTGATTTTAATAAGTGGTGAAGTATTCGGAAGTTACATGTAGAAGGTGAGAAACAAGGAAAATTAGACAGGTGGTATGAGCTTTATGCAAAAATGTAAGCAATGCCAGGCTCCATTCAGCTGGCGTAAGATATATCGTATTTTATGGAGAGAGATAAACCAACCAGTAATATGTGATAACTGTGGTTCTGAACACTATGTAACATTATGGGGAAGGCTAGTAAATACTTTTTTAGTAATAGGGCCTTTGACTATTTTTGCTGGAATCATAGCTCCCTTTGACAACATTTACTTAGACCTCGGCGGTGGAATTTTGCTTGCTTTTTTAGGTTCACTGCTGGTTCCGTATCTTACTATGTTGAAAGTGGAGGGAGAGAGTTTGTATTTAGACTAAAGGGGACTGTGTAAGATGGTTGTTTGGTTGAGAAACAGCAGGCGGACTTGAAGGAATGCCTTGGTTATATAAAGAATACACTTGGCAGGTTTATGAAAGTGCTAGATTGTAATGAGGGGGGCTTATTATGATTAAGGATCCGTGGTTTTCAGTGAAACAGATTGACGAGAATACATACGCAATAAGTGAATACGGCCATTGGGAGAAAGTGCATTCTTTTTTGTTAGCGGGTAAAGAAGAGGCTGTTTTAATTGATACAGGCCTTGGAATTGATAATATAAAAAGAATTACTGATCAATTAACTGTCTTGCCGATTCGCGTTTTGACTACTCATGTACATACAGATCATATAGGAAGTCACGGGGAATTCGAGAAGATATTTGTTCATGAAGGAGATAAAGATTGGTTGGTGAATGGAATTGAGGGGTTGTCATTAGAGAGAATAAGAAAAGATGTCAGCAGAGATTTGACCCTGCCCCCGCCAGTCACGTTTAATCCTGATATATATCAGCCGTTCCAAGGGGAACCGGCAGGTATATTAAAAGATGGTGATATTATTGACTTGGGAGATAGAAGGTTGATCGTCTATCATACTCCTGGACATTCTCCTGGCCATATAGCCATTTTTGATGTGAAAAACGGATATTTATTTACTGGAGATTTACTTTATAGTGAGACCCCTATATATGCATTTTACCCCTCCACAAATCCTGTTGATTTAGTAAACTCTTTAGAAAAGATATCCTGCATACCAAACGTTTCTAAGATTTTTGGTTCACATAACACTCTTGGGCTTGAGCCTAATATTTTGGAAGAAGTTAAAAGGGCAGTTAAGTTTTTGAGGGAAAATGAACTCACAAAATTTGGTACAGGAATCCATAAATTCAACGGTTTTAGTGTGCAGTTTTGAACCATGGAGCCTGTCCCTGTAGCTCTAGTAAGGAGGGGAAAGCATGAAGATAATCCAGCAGTGGAGCCGGGAAGATAGTGAATATATAAGAAAGAAAGTGATTGAACACAATCTGAGGAATGTCCCTGAAGAAGTAAAACAACATCCAGTGAAAAACATAAGCTCTATACTCAGAGACGAAAAGGAAAACATTTTGGGTGGGATCACAGGAACAATTTTTTGGTATCACCTGCATATAGATTTCTTATGGGTTGATGAAACTCTAAGGGGTAACGGTTATGGAGAGAAGTTATTACGAAGCATTGAGGAAATCGCTATGACCAATCAATGCAGGTTGATTCAACTGGATACGTTCAGTTTTCAAGCGCCTGAATTCTATCAAAAGTATGGTTATGAAGTGGTTGGGACTGTGGAAGAACATCCTGCAAAAGAACATCAACAATATTATCTATTGAAGAGATTGGCTTATTAGAGGTATGGGCTAAGGGGATAGACCGGAGAGCAGGTCCCTGTTGCTGGTGCTGGCATGAAACATCTCAGTTCGACTTTAAAAGAGTGCTGTATATAGTAAAACTGTATATGTTGCTTATTTCACAGTATGCGTGTTGAGTGATTCATTTTTGTTAAAGCTACATGTTAAAACTTTAATATAAAGGTCATTTTAATTCAGCGGGTCATCCTGCTTGCAGGGCAACAGGTATTAATATTTCTGTAATGATAGTTAACAAGAAAACTTGGCTGATCAATGCCTGAGTTTTTTACCGGCTTTTTTAGAATGCTCTGTTATGGGCTGCTACTGAGTACATGCAGCCTATGAGCCAAGGTACCTGTCCCCTTGGCTCATTATCTCACAAAAAAATGTATCGATTAAGGCGGAACCTCCGTCTAATAAGTATGGCGCATTTTTACCATCATGTTTATTTTCAAATCTCTTATAACAAGGAGTGATGGTTTGGTTAAGGAGCTCGGTCTTATCTCCATTATATTGATTTTCATATTATCTGCTTGCTCCAACACAGGAAGTACTGCAAATGATTGTCCGCCAAATGCAGTGATAGAGTGGGCAGATGTATTAATGGTAAATGGAATTAAATACGAGGGAGGAGATGAAGGCTTATCAGAAGGTGAAGCGCCGGAGAAGGGTAAAAAAATTGGTGAGGTTACCTACACATTAGCAGATAATGCCTGTTTAGGTCATAAACTGAAAAATGGGGATGCTGCCTTTCTGCCTGTTGGGACAGAGATTTATGAAATTGCCGGGTACAGGTCCGATTTCAGAGTGCTTGCGGGCAATCAAGTGTATCAAGTAAGTGAAAACAACAAAGCTAAAATACTTTCTGATTTACTGGATATAAAAGGAAAGGTAGTGAAAATGAGTCTGGAAAGTGATTATGATGGCAGCCATATCTCCGATTTTACAGAGCAGGAAACAACGGAGTTTATTGGAGATTTTCTTTCGCTGGAGTATGTCGGTTTTGATAAGGTCTATAAGAAAATTAAAGGTGACAGGAGAGTGTTTTTGAGAATTCACCTTAAGGATGGCTCATCTTTTGAGATGGGTTATTGGTTAGATGAAAATGTATTGAATGTGGGTGCTGTTGGGACAGAGCGGATGAAGGAGATTGTGATGGATAGGAAAGAACAGTGATGAATAGATTGGAAAGGTTCTGCCCCAACATGTGCTGTAGCTTAGTATGTGGGGGCAGGCACCATTATATTTTACAGGTAGGCCAAGGGGTCTGTCCCCCTGGCTCAAGATTAGATAAACATATTTACAAAAATTGCTGTAATAAAGCTTGCCATTGTACCGGCGATAATGGCTTTAAAGCTCAGAGAGGCAATTAATTTCTTCTTTGAAGGTGCCAGGGATCCAAGGCCGACAATTAATTGACCGATAGTAGACAGGTTTGCAAAGTTACATAATGCCACAGATAAAATCGCAACAGTTTGCGGATTTAGCTGCTCTTGTATTTTGAGGAGGTCCTGGAATGCAATAAGTTCATTGGCTGAAAGCTTTGTTCCGATAATGGAGGCAGCACGAAAAGCATCTTCAATAGGAATTCCGACAAGTAAAGCGAAAGGATAGAATACATAGCCAAAAATGGTGGCTAAATCCGTACCGATGATGCCTAATATGCCGTCTGCAAGTGCCAGTATACTAATAAACGCAATAAGCAAACCACCAATATTAGCGGCAAGCTTCACTCCGCTTATAGCTCCTTCTGAAAGGGCCTCAAACACATTTGAGTGTTCTGCTTGTTCCATTTTGACATCTTCAGCGGTTTCAGATTGTTCGGTTTCAGGTTCCATGATTTTCGACATGACGATAGAGACAAAGGGTACAGAGAAAACAGATATGAGCAGGTATTTAATATCAATACCCATTTGAGCATAAGACAAAAGAATGGCACCACTCGCTGATGCTGTACCTCCAACCATAACGGTGAACAATTCTGACCGTGTCAGCTTTGCCAGATAAGGTTTAATAAGTAACGGAGATTCTGCAACTCCCAGCATTGTGTTGGCAACTGTATTAAAGGATTCAACACGGGTTGTGCCAAACACCTTGCCAACAACCCAGCCGAGTCCGCGTACAACGATAGGGATGATCCGTAAATAATATAGAACCGAGACCAAAGCAGAGATAAAGATGATAACAGATAAGACCTGAATGGCAAAAACAAATCCCACATTGGTTCCTTCCGTAAAAAAGCCGCCAAATAAGAATTCAATGCCTGCCTGGCTATAGTTCATGACATTTTGCACGCCTTGTGCAATTTTTTCAAGAATCCAGCGGCCAAGGGAAACATTGAGCATAAAGTAAACGAAAATCCCTTCCAGCGCTATACCCATGATAATCGTGCGCCATTTTATGGATTGTTTATTTTTGCTGAGGAGCCAAGCTAAAAACAGTAAACCCACTAAGGATATTAAACTATACATGATATTCATCATTAGCCTCCCTTAAAATAGCTCCATTGCCGACCTTTATTATTTTCAGAGGTTTGACCTTTATGAAAAAATAAAAAAGGTGCATTCTCTTAATCTATAAAGAAAGAAGAGAATGCACCTGGGTACATATATCCCATGCCGCGCTCTAACTTTCCTTATAGTCCGGCATTTTACGGCTGCCGGGTAGAGACTTATGGACCATATTTCCATATTTATATAAGGATCGTATGAAGTTGATTTTTGAATTCTAACAGAGGATTTTCGATTAAACAAGAAGTTCGTAAAAAGTAATACAATACTGAATTTTTTAAACACCAACTATTGAACATACAAATTTAACGTTTAAATCTCTCGGATGAAATGGGAGAGCCAAGGGGACAGGTCCCTTGGCTCTAATTGAGGCTTTGGACAAGGGACCTGTCCAAAAGGTCCTGTCACCGAATCAATCCCCCGCTTCTGGCCTGCTTCACCCATTCCGGATACTCCTGCATCAGCAAGTCATAAAGCTCTTCTTCGGCAATCGCCTTAGGGTCTTCGACGCTGAAGAAATCGGCATTGTCGAGGTAGCGTCCGTCCATGTTGTCCAGTTCTTCGAGGAAGGTGAAGTCTGATTGGAACATGGCCTTGAAGAATCCGCGCCGGCCTTTCTTTTTGCTTGCGTCGCGGTTGGATTTGCCGATGGCCATAAATTCCCAGAAAATCGGTTCGTAGGAGGAGTTCTGGATATGATTCCGCGTTTCACGTTCATCAAAGGTAGCCCCATCGGTTACAAACATGACGTATACAGGCATATTACGGGCTTCCGGACTGGAGCGTTTTCCCGCAGATCCGAAATAATGCTGGCGAATTTCTTTCATTACCTTCCCGTAATAAGTGCCGCCTTCGAGCGGATAAGCCTGGTTCAGCCTGTTTACAAAGCCATCAAAATTATCAATTGTCAGCTCATCGGCATGATGTGCATGTTGGCCGAAAAGGAAGATATCAATCGAACCATCGTCGTCGAATCTTGTGCCAAGTGCCAGAATCCGTTCGGCAAATTCCTGGATCTTCCCGGAACGGTACAGGCTTGACATAGATCCGGAAATATCAAGGCATAATGCTACCTTGGCGCTATGATCCTGAAGGCCTGCCTTTTCGAGGGACACCTTCACTTTTTTCGAGAGATCGAGAATTTTTGGCGCCTTCTGTTCCATCTTCTTTTCCAGCATGACTTTCTTGCTGTTGGGCGGCTGCTGTGCCGGAGCAGGCTGAGCTGGCACTGTTTGTTGGACGTGAGGCTGGGCTGATGCTATCTCTGGAGCAGGCTGCTGCGTCTGTCCGCTTTCATCTTCGGCCACTTCTCCGCCAAAATGCCTAAGCAGGGCAGCCAGGCCTCCATCAAAGCCTTTTCCCACCGAGGCAATCCGCCAAATATCCTTCAAGTATACCTCGCCGATAATGATTGCTTTCTCATTTTGAAAATCGCTGCCTGTGAAGCTGTACTGCAAAATGGGCTGTCCGTCCGCTTTCACAGTGAGGGTACCGGATGAAACCAACGACATGGTGCCTTCTCCGTCGATTGCCGCCGTAAACACTAGATTCTTTACGGACGGATGCAGCTTGTCCAGATTGATTTCATATGTACCCGAGCCGCTGCTGTGGGCCTTCATGCTGATCTCACCGGCTGGTGACTGAAGCTGATTATAAAAGATCATATATCTGTCATCCGAAAGCTTCTTATCTCCATCCAGGCCGAAGCATGTAACATCAACCTCCATCCCGGACTGAACCTCCACCACAAACTCCAGCTGTTTAGAAGAACTAAAATCATTAAGCTTTGCTCTCTCACCGCGCACCAATAGTCTCATAGATATACTCCTTTTAATCTCTTTTTCTGTATTTTACACATTGTGGCAATTCATTTCCAATGTGAGCCATGGGGACAGGTCCCTTGGCACCTTTTTTTAAGAGTGAGCCATAGGACCTGTACTTGTGGCTGCAAAAAATTAAAGGGAATTCCACCCAGCACCGAGAATAAATTTGGTTAAGCATTATATAAAGGGGGACTGCTCATGTATCAATATTTCAATGGGTTGGTCATTAGAGAAGGCACTGAGGAGGTTCCTGCTGACCAGGCTGAGGCAATTTTTGAAGATGCTGGATGGGCAAGGAATACGCCATCCTGGCAAAAAGAGAAGTTTACTTTGATATTTCAGAACTCAACCTGGGCATTTACAGTTTGGGATCAGAACAGAATGATTGCTATGGTACGTGTGATTTCTGATCAAATCATGGCTGCCAATATAATGGATTTAGCTGTTCTATCAGAATATCGCGGAAGAGGCATAGGGAAGAAGCTTGTTGAACTCTGTGTACAGAAGCTCCCCCATGGTGATTGGTTCGCGCATACCTCAGCAAACAATTTCAAATTCTATGAGACCTGCGGCTTTGAAGTGAAAGACTTATCCCAAAATGGCACCTGTGCTTATTATGGATATATACAGGCCCGTAAAGATGGGCATAGGTAAGAACCAGAGGGACAGGTCCCTTGGCTCTTTTTTTAGACTGGGCCAGGGGTCCTGTCCCTGCGGCCTTCTTAAGCAGGTGAGAATATGACATTTGGTAAATTGATTCATTTCCTTAATAGGATGAAGCATATGGACATTTTCGGGGACAGGCATGAGGGTTTGTCTGAACAAGAGAAGGAGTATATTGAAAGAATTAAAGGGCAGAATCCGTATGGGATTATCGGGCTGATTATGGGGGGCGTCGCGTTTGCTATTGGACATCAATACGGCTTTATTCCTGTTATAAATCTTCTCTTTTGTTCCATAACCTTTTTTACTTTTGACAGTGATAAAGAAGACAACTGCTGGACGTTTTATCTGGGAATGGTTCTATCTATATTCGGACTGTACATGTTTGTTACGGGGCGAACCCATGAATTGATATTCTAAGATATTCCGGGCCAGGGGGACGGGTCCCTCGGCTTTTTTTGAAGATGGGCCAAGGGACCTGTCCCCCTGGCTCTTTGGAACTTATTGTATTTCAACTCGTATACTCTAAAGGGAGAGGAGGAATTCAACATGAAGAAAGTGTTTGATTTTAAATATGAGGGACACCATATTCAAGTGGTTAATTCCTGGTTTTATGGTGAGAAGTTATATGTTGATGGTAAATTACAGGATGAGAATTTAGGTTCCGTCAAGAATTATGTGTAAGCATATGCACTTCATGAGTTATCGTTATTTAGTTTAGGGGGAGTCAGGCAGCCGAGGCTGCCTGACTCACTGACTATGCTTTTTACGATTTTGGATATCGCTGATCAAACATAGTCACTATTGCTTCATAGGCCAAGCCAAACCCACCTAGCTTCCTTCTTGCCCACCGTTCATTATAATCGATAGAAGTAAGGTATATAATCTTCTCGGCTGCTTCAATATTAGGTAGGCTGTTCATAGTCTTTAACCTCTTACGCACTTCCTTATTGGTACGCTCTATTAGGTTTGTCGTGTATATATACTTTTGTATTTCTTCAGGGTAGTGTAAAAAAGTTAGGAGGACTGGGAGGTCCTCTTCCCATGAAGCCAGTTCCCGGCTATAAGTCTTTTTCCATTTCTCCTTAATCTCTTTCAACACTTTCTCTGCTTCTTCGAATGTGCTTGAAGTGTATACTCTTTTTAAATCCAAGCTTAGCTCTGCCTGATCTTTTTTTCGTGCTTTATTCATGGTGGAACGTACCTTATGAACGACGCAGCGTTGAACATCAGCTTTTGGAAAAATGGATTTAAAGGCCTCTTCGAGACCTGGAAGTCCATCAAATACGCCAACTAACACTTCCTGGACGCCTCTTTTACGTAAGTCCAGAAGGATTTCCTGCCAGCCGTTTGATGATTCCACTCCGCCTACATAAAATCCAAGGATTTCCCGATGGCCTTCTGGATTAATACCTAAAACAATATAAACAGCCTCTTTGCCTACAGTATCTCTGCGGACTTTTACGAATAGCGCATCAAGAAATAAAGCACAGTAACGTTTCTTCAGAGGCCGATTCTGCCATTCAATAATGTCCTCCATAACAGCCGAAGTGATATTGGAGATTGTCCCTGGGGAATATTGTTCACCAAGCAGACTTTTCATGATCAGCCCAACCTGCCGAACACCAACTCCATGTTGATAGAGCTGGACAACGAGTTCATCTACGGCCACCATACGTCTTTGATAGGGTTCGAACATTTGGGTAGTAAAATCGCCCTTACGATCACGGGGAACTGCCAGATCCTCAATCCGGCCATAAATGGTGTCAAGAGTCCGTGAATAGTACCCATTACGGGAGTTTTCTTCGCCGACAGGCTCATTTTCTAGGACATTCTTTATCTCTTCACGCAAGATATTTTCTGCTTTCTCTTTAAGGAGGTCCTGCATAGAAAGTTTAAGGATATTGGCAAAATCAAGGTCGTCTATGTTAAAATGGGGCATGGATAAAGTGCTCCTCTCCTATGGTTATTGTGGTGATAACTCAGAGGGTACTTTGTCCTTTTTTATTTGTCTAGAAAAAGGTCTTACACATACTTTTATACACCATCAGAATTTAGGTATGGCAGTTAGAGCCACTCTGGAAGGTGTACTTAAAGGCAATGATAGTTTAACCAGAAACATAAAGGTGACCCTTGGCGGTATTTTTACAGTAAACTGCAAGGTCTTTGTTGATAATGCTTTGGTTTTTAGTAATAGGTAATGGGAATAGTGGAATAGTCATATAGACTAAAGAATCCGTTTACTGAGCTGAAGACCTGGGACTCGATTTTATTTTTACACTAGGGTCAGCCTTCTTGTAAGAATAGAATATTTCAGATCAGCGGCTAACTTCGGTGGCTTTTCTTATAAAACAATAGGGCTGGATACCTTTAGAAAATTAATGAGAGGGAAAATATGAATATACATATTCGAAATGCCATTCAAAGTGATTATGAGACATTGCTTCCATTATTTAGGCAGGTTCATGAATTCCATGTTTTTGTCAGGCCTGATTTGTACAAGGAAAATTCCACTCCAGTCGAACAGGAGTTTTTTGAAAGCCAATTAATTGATGGCAAACACCATATTTTTGTGGCTGTGATTTCTAATGATATAGTCGGCGTTACAGTGGCAAAGGAAGAAGAAATAATTGAAAATACTTTTGTAAAGGCGAGGAAGATATTATATATAAAGAGTTTGTGTGTTGCTGAAGCATATAGAAAGAAAGGTATCGGGAAAAAACTTACTGAACATGTCTTCGGTTTTGGAAGAAGCCTCCAAGTCGATAGTATTGAATTGGGAGTATCTGAGGAAAATACTTCTGCCATTGAATTTTACAGGTCAATCGGGATGACAACGAAGAGTAGAAAAATGGAGTTTATACTGAACTAGCTAAACCAGGGGGACAGGTCCCTTGGCTCTTTTTGAAGCTGGGCCAACGAACCTGTCCCCCTGGCCTAAAGGAGAGAAATTAAATGGAAATTATACCTTTACTTATCGGGACATTTTTTTATTTTATCCCAAGCATCATAGCAAAGAGAAGAAATAAGTCTAATAGAGTTTTAATATACTTTATAAATCTATTTTTAGGGTGGAGTTTGATTGGCTGGTTTGCTGCTTTAGTTTTAGCTGTCAGGAGGGATCAGCAGGATCAGATGTTAGGGAGAAAATAAACCAAGGGACCTGTCCCCTTGGCTCATTCAAAACTTCATCTGATACCTCTTAAGCTCCCAGTCGTGAACTGTGTTCCGGTATTCCTTCCATTCGGCTCTTTTTAGAGAAATGAACTTCCGGAAAACGTGATCGCCCAGAATTTTTCTTGCGAGAGAACTGTCTGCCATAAGATCGAGTGCCGTTTCCAAATTGTCCGGTAAGTGGCTGATCCGGAGCATTTTTCTTTTGGTTTGAGGCATGCTGTATATGTCTTCATTAATGGGCTCTACAGGCCTTTGCTTTAATTGAATTCCTTCCAGCCCTGCTTCTGCAATCACCGCATAAGCCAGGTAAGGGTTTGCACATGGATCGGGGTGGCGTGCTTCCACTCTTGTTGCGGCTCCACGTGATGAGGGAATCCTGATCAGCGTGGACCGGTTGCACGTGGACCAGGCCATATAGCAAGGCGCTTCAAACCCAGGGACAAGCCTCTTATAGGAATTGACGGTTGGATTTGTGATGGCTGTAAGGGACACGATGTTTTTCATCAGGCCGTTTATGAAATAATAAGTATCTTCCGAGAGGCCGTTGGGATCATTTTCTTTAAAAAATGAATTCTGCCCGTCTTTGAACAGTGAGATATTCACATGCATGCCGGAACCGTTTAACCCCTGAAGCGGCTTTGGCATAAAGGAGGCGTGCAGGTTAAAGTTTTTTGCGATATTTTTCACGACCCATTTATAGGTGGTGGCATTGTCGGCTGAAGCCAGGGCATCCATGAACTTAAAGTTAATTTCATGCTGGCCCATAGCTACCTCATGGTGGGAGGCCTCAATCTTAAATCCCATGGCCTTTAGGGTCCGGTAGATTTCCAAACGGACTTTTTCACCCAGATCATGGGCCGGCTCGAAATATCCTCCGCTATCCTGCGGTACTGTCGTAGGATTGCCCTCCTCATCCATCGCAAATAAGAAGAATTCCAGTTCCGGGCCGATGCTGATTGAATAACCATAGCTTGCCGCTTTCTCAATCGTCCTCTTCAGCACATTGCGGGGGTCACCCTCAAATGGGGTGCCATCAGGATTAGCCACACTGCACAAAAGCCTGGCTTCACTATATCCTTCTTCTATCGACCATGGAATGACGGAAAAAGTGTTTATGTCCGGCTTAAGGTATAAGTCTGATTGGTTGATAGGGCTGAATCCCTGTATGGAGGAGCCATCGAACATGATTTTTCCCTCTAAGGCATCGTCCAGCTGATCAAAGGTAATAGTTACATGCTTAAGGATTCCTTCTAAATCAACAAATTGAAGATGAAGAAGTTCAATATGATATTTTTTCTGTGCTTCTTTTATTTCAATATAATTTTTATTTTGCTCTGACACTTGAGTCACCGATACTATCCCCTTTACAGAAATTAAAAAAGCTGCAGAGAGTATTCTCCGCAGCTTTGGCACAGGTAAACAAACGTGTGCTATTATGGCAACGATCACTCTCTTAAACAACGCTTACGGAGTTAGCTGTCGGATTAGGAAGGTAAGAGTCTCCCTGCCATTCATGGCTTCACCCCAAGACTGCGGCCTGCAGTCAAAAGTTGGTTCCCCCGCTCTATAAGATTCAGCGTTTCAGTGTTATTTATTTGTAATCAGGCTGGCTGGATGGATATCGCTCCTCTCTCCTGCAACGCTTACGAAGTTAGCTGACGGGTTCGGAAGGCAGAAGTCCCCCGGCCTTGCAGCTTCACCCCATGATTATTCTGGAATAATCGGTTGGTTCCTCCGTTCTGTATGGATTCAGCGGATCAGGTCAGAATTAGAATTTATCATACTCCCCACTAGCGCAAAGGAAAAACCCGGAAAATAAGAAATTAGGATTAAATTTA
Source organism: Bacillus infantis (assembly GCF_050107595.1). Lineage (GTDB taxonomy): Bacteria > Bacillota > Bacilli > Bacillales > Cytobacillaceae > Bacillus_AB > Bacillus_AB infantis_C. The sequence continues at coordinate 399,490 of NZ_JBNILH010000003.1, read as the reverse complement.
ACTGGGAAAATCCACTTTTCTCGGAAATGCTCTCTTTTTCAAAGAAATACAGCTTTTTTAATGTTCAAGGCATTTTTCCAGGTTCTTATCGAGCACAAACACTTCCATGCGTTCTCCCATTTTGGTGCTGATGTCACTGTGGCTTGAAAGGACTTTGCATTTGGTATGCTTTTCGACTATCTCCTCAAAGTTCGTACTGTACATTTCTCTGAGAACCTGCCGCATCTTTTTAACAAGCTGCCTGCCGGTTTCATGTTCTACCAAGTGCTTTTCTTCCACAGTCAGGACACCTTTGAATCTGGCAATGACCATATCCTCCACAATATAAGTCCTGGTCTCCTGCGGCCCGCGGCCGATCAGCTCCCTTTGCAGCTTGATGAAAGCTTCGCTTAATTCAGCCTCTAATCGTCGTTTAGAAGATTGCAATTCCAGTTCCTCCCTGAGATTTTCAAAGTTATACCGAATTTCAAGGTATATGTTAGTGAGGGGTGCTGCTAAAGTCAATAAAAATATGAATTTCAAAAAACATTGAAAAAGGACCAATTAGTTAGAATTAGCGAGGAAACTTTAAGAAAAATCCTCGATATCGCTGAAAACAGTCAAATATGGGATTTTCTTCTGATTTACAATTTCCAGGAGCAGGAGTACGATTGCTTTCGTAAACAGCAATCAAACAACTCAATATTCGGCCTAGTCTCGGAGACGAGAACGGAGGAACCAATCAACAGGGGTTAATTCTGCCATTGCAGAAGGGATGAGATTCAAACTCTTTCGCCATCCTACCCGTCAGCTAACTTCGTCGGCTAAAGCGAAGGAGGTCATAAAGACCGCCTTTTCAGGGGGCCTTTTTTGTTGTGCCAAACAGCGAACGAGGCAGCTTGAGTAATAAGAAGGTCTTTTTATTATGCCTATCTTGAAAAAGTGAACATGGAAGACAGAACACATAGAGGGCTGCTGCCAGCCGGCTGGGTGTTAAGTAGACCAATGGATGCTTTTTCTCCAAATGAACAAGAGATTTTCCATGCAGTATTTTTGCATCTTTACGAAGATGTGGATGATCTGCGCTCTTGAATTCATATTGGGGGAGAAGTAATCATTGGTCTATTTTTGTTTTCGTTATTTGGCTTTTATTTCCAGTCAAACAACTGAGAACAGACGCTTTCATGATTTCCAGGCATAATATTGCTTTTTGATGATCTCTGGGCAACGAGTAAATGAGGACTTTCAAAAAAGAAGGGAGGTAACTATGTTGACTTTGCCTCAAACAGAGGATGCCATACTTGTCTGCATTCCAAATGAAGAGGTGCTCCTGCGGGTACAAAGCTTTTTGAGCGATTCGCATTCATGCTGCCTTGTTTCAGCTGATCCTCAAGTGATCAGAGCTTTAAAAAGCAGGGGCCATCAGCGTGTGGTTGAGTTCGGCCCCAAAGATGAATACTTAATTCTCCAGGGGCGGTTCAGGAAGGTGATTGTCTTTGAAAGTGAGATTGCAGAAACATGCATCCTGCTGAAGGTCATCAGGAACAGCACTTGTGCACCTATCATTGTCGCTGCCACTGTTCATGGCTATCCAATGCGCCTTTATTGCGCATATGGAGCAAAATATGTGGTTTATTCCAAAAGCAGCAATATTTCATGTCTATTAAGTTAGAAATCAGGAGGTTATCAGAATGTCAGACATTATCATGGTCAGCCTTTTCATCATCCTGCCGGCTTTGATGCTCGGACTTGCCAGCTGGTCCGCTGAAGCCGTAAAGCAAGGAAGTGAAAACGAATAATGGTTCTGCTGCTTGGCATTACGGCGTTTACTACATTGTACTTATTCTATGTATTACTTAATCCGGAGAAATTTTAACCACTTGGGGGTAAAAAGGTGATTACAACGATTCTTTCAATCATTGTTACTATGGCGGCGGTGATTCTGATAGCAAAGCCTGCCGGCATCTATCTGGCAAAGGCTTTTGATTATAGCCAAACAGGGCTGGATAGAGTGTTCGGCCCGATCGAAAACATTCTCTTTAAAATCAGCGGAATCAAAAAGATAAACCAAACATGGAAGCAGTATGCCATGACGCTTGTTTTAGCCAATGGATTTATGATTCTCCTAGTCTATATGGTTTTCCGGCTGCAGGGCGTCCTGCCTTTGAATCCGAGCGGGAATCCGGGCATGGATCCAACTTTAGCCTTTAATACAGCCATCAGCTTTATGACCAACACCAATCTGCAGCATTACAGCGGAGAGTCGGGTCTTTCTTATCTTGGACAGATGATTGGGATTCTGTTCATGATGTTTGCCGCACCGGGAACGGCTATGGCAGCTGCCATCGCATTTGTCAAGGCACTGTCTGGAAAAGAAATCGGCAACTTCCTTGTAGATTTATTCAGAGCGATTACGCGTGTTTTGATGCCAATCGCTATTGTGTCAGGATTAATTCTGGTCGCAGTGGGGGTTCCGCAGACTTTGGAGCCTTCTGTAACAGTCAATACGCTCGAGGGAACTACCCAGGACATCGCACGCGGACCTGTCGGGACCTTTTTATCCATCAAAGAACTTGGCAATAATGGCGGAGGCTTTTTTGGAGTCAATTCAGCTCATCCATTTGAAAATCCGAATAGCATCAGTAACATCATTCAAATATTGCTTATGCTGCTATTGCCGACTGCCTTGCCGTTTACGTATGGAAAAATACTCGGAAATGCGAAACAAGGTCGTGTTTTGTTTGTATCAATGCTGATGGTCTTCACCTTATTCCTTGGCACTGCCCTGTTCTATGAACATCAAGGCAATCCTGCATTGAATGCACTGGGAATCAATACAGATCAAGGCAGCATGGAAGGGAAGGAAGTCAGGTTCGGCACAGGCCAGTCCATCTTCTACGCGCTTGTCACAACAGCCTCTGAAACAGGTGCAGTCAACACGATGCATGATACGCTGACACCTATAGGCGGAATGCTGGCCCTTTCCAATATGCTCTTAAATACAGTATTCGGCGGGGTTGGAGCAGGATTCATCAATGTGATCATGTATGCCATGATTGCCGTATTCCTTTCAGGGCTGATGGTGGGCCGTACACCTGAATTCCTGGGCAAGAAGATAGAAGTGCGGGAAATGAAGCTCATCGCCTTGACGATGCTGATGCATCCCCTTTTGATACTGGGTGCATCTGCAATTGCCTTGTATACGCCGCTTGGTGCCGGAGCCATCTCAAACAGCGGCTTCCATGGAATCTCACAGGTTGTGTATGAATATACCTCTTCTGCTGCCAATAACGGATCTGGTTTTGAAGGCCTTGGGGATGCAACGCCATTCTGGAATATTTCAACAGGCATCGTCATGTATGCAGGAAGATTCTTTGGACTTGTCACCATGCTGGCTGTCGCTGGTTCACTATCATCCAAGAAGGTTGTTCCCGAGACCATCGGAACATTCCGCACCGATACCCCACTTTTCGGAGTGATTCTGGTCGGTACTTTCTTTATTGTAGGTGCACTGACATTCTTCCCGGCGCTTGTATTGGGGCCAGTCGCAGAATATCTGACATTGTAGGTGGGAGTGAATAATCATGGCTAATCATTTGTTAAAAGGAGCAAATCAAGCTGCAGGGCTGCATGGCAAAGAGGACAAAAAATCTTTTCAGCCCCATGTTCCCCAGCAGCCTAACCATAAAGACAATAAGGATGAAAATAAAATGATGGATAAAGCGATGATGGTTCAGGCGCTTAAGGATTCTTTTACGAAGCTTGACCCGAGAAAAATGGTGAAGAATCCGATTATGTTCGTGGTGGAGATCGGTTTCATCATTACACTGATCTTATGCTTTGCGCCTGATGCCTTTGGCAGAAGCGAGGTTGAACCGTGGTTCAATATCACAGTGACCCTGATTCTGCTGTTTACTGTATTATTTGCGAATTTTGCTGAAGCACTCGCTGAAGGACGCGGAAAAGCGCAGGCTGATTCTTTGAAAAGATCCAAACAGGAAATTACAGCAATCCTTTTACAAGCTAATGGGAAAACAGTGAAGATGGCTTCCACCTCTCTAAAAAAAGGCGATGTGGTCGTGGTCTCACAAGGCGAAATGATTCCCGGCGACGGTGAAGTCATCGAAGGCCTGGCATCTGTGGATGAATCAGCCATCACGGGTGAATCGGCTCCTGTCATTAAGGAGGCAGGCGGCGATTTTAACTCTGTTACGGGCGGAACAAGAGTCGTCAGTGACCAGATTATAGTGAAAATCACCAGCAATCCTGGCGAGTCTTTCTTAGATCGGATGATCTCATTAGTAGAAGGAGCAGAACGCCAGAAGACGCCTAATGAAATTGCTTTGAATACCGTACTCACAAGCTTGACGTTAATTTTCATGATCGTGGTTGTTACTCTTCCGTTTTTCACGAATTATCTTGAGTTTTCGCTTGAAATACCTGTACTGATTTCACTTCTTGTCTGTCTGATCCCGACGACGATCGGGGGACTGCTGTCGGCAATCGGCATCGCGGGGATGGACCGTGTTACCCAGTTCAACGTTCTTGCCATGTCAGGGAAAGCAGTTGAAGCTGCAGGGGATATCAACACGATTATCCTGGATAAGACGGGTACGATTACGTTTGGGAACCGGATGGCGAGCAATTTCATCCCAGTGGGAGATGCTTCTTTAGAAGAGCTCCACTACTGGACGGGGATCAGCTCCTTGCATGATGAAACACCTGAAGGGCGCTCCACCATAGAATTACTGAAGGAAAAGGGAAGCAAGCTTGATGCATCTGCAGCTGCAGGGGGCCAGGTCATCGAATTCAGAGCAGAGACGAGAATGAGCGGGATTGATCTGAAGGATGGGCGCCAGGTGAGGAAAGGGGCAGTCGATTCAATCAAAAGCTGGGTGAAGGCACAGGGAGGAAAAATTCCTGTCGATCTGGATGAAGAAGTGAAGGAAATCGCCCGAGAAGGCGGTACTCCTTTGGCCGTTGCGGTGGAAGGGAAAATTCTTGGGCTGATTTATCTGAAGGATACCGTAAAGCCCGGAATGAAAGAACGCTTTGACCAGCTCCGCCAAATGGGCATCAAAACCATCATGGCAACAGGCGATAATCCGCTGACCGCTGCTACCATAGCGAAGGAAGCGGGCGTGGATGAGTTCATCGCTGAGTGTAGACCGGAAGATAAGATTGAAGTGATTAAATATGAACAATCTCAAGGAAAGCTTGTAGCCATGACAGGAGACGGCACCAATGATGCACCTGCGCTGGCCCAGGCAGATGTTGGCCTTGCGATGAACAGCGGTACAACAGCTGCCAAAGAAGCCGCCAATATGGTGGATCTGGACTCTAACCCAACTAAAATCATTGAAGTGGTTTCCATAGGAAAGCAATTGCTTATGACCCGCGGAGCACTGACGACGTTCAGTATCGCCAATGATATCGCGAAATATTTTGCCATCATCCCGGCCATGTTCATGCTGGCCATTCCCGAGATGTCAGCTTTAAACATCATGGGGCTGTCAACGCCATTGTCTGCCATCCTTTCCGCCTTGATCTTCAATGCAGTCATCATCCCGTTGTTGATCCCGCTTGCCATGAAAGGGGTCGCATATAAACCGATGAGCTCCAATAGCTTACTTAAACGAAATTTAACCATTTATGGTTTGGGCGGTGTTCTTGTACCATTCATCGGAATCAAACTTATTGATATGCTTGTCTCACTTTTTATCTAATCTATTAACGAAAGAAGGAAGCTGCTGATGGAAAACAAACAAAAGATTGCCGGGCCAATCATCAGGTCCAGCTTTACCATCATGATCCTCGCCGGTCTGATATATCCAATCGCAACAACAGGAATTGCACAGGCCATCATGCCGGATCAGGCAGATGGAAGCTTGATTTATAACGAACAAAATGAAGTGGTCGGATCTGAATTAATCGGACAAAATTTTACAGATCCAAAATATTTCCATGGAAGGGTTTCAGCCATAGAATATAATGGGGCAGGATCAGGTTCCAATAATTATGCCCCTTCTAATGGGGATCTCCTCCAGCGGGTAGAAGAATCAATAGAATCCTGGAAAACAGCTAATCCTGATACGCCAATTAATGAAGTCCCGGTCGATCTGGTTACAGACTCAGGCTCGGGGCTGGATCCCCATATTTCAGTGGAGGGAGCCATGGCCCAGGTTAACAGAATCATGGATGAAACTGGGCTATCGAAAGACCAGTTAACAAAGCTGATTGAAAAGAATACCAAAGGCAAGGATCTAGGAATGTTTGGGGAAGAACGCGTCAATGTCCTGATGCTTAATCTTGGCTTAGAGAAATTATTGCAGTAGTAAAATAGCTCCCTAATCATATTGGTTAGGGTGCCTTTTGCGTAGGCAGATCTTAAATCGAGGTGACGGGAATGAAACAAAATCACCCTTATTTTAGGAGAAGAACACCTGAAGAGATACTTCATGAAATCACTGAATCCAGCCGCGGAAAACTAAAATTATATGTAGGGGCAGCCCCTGGAGTCGGCAAATCTTATAAAATGCTGCAAGATGCTGCAGATTTGAAGAATGAGGGAAAAGATGTGGTCATCGGCTTCATAGAGACCCATGGCCGCATAGAGACGGAGGAGCAAATAAAAGACCTTGAACAGGTTCCTTTAAAAATCATTCCCTATAAGGGGAAGAAATTTTATGAACTGAATGTAGAGGCCATCATAGAACGAAAAGCAGATCTTGTTATTGTCGATGAGCTGGCCCATGCCAATATCCCGGGTTCTGAAAATCCAAAAAGGTATATGGATGTTTCCCTCATTATCGATGCGGGAATCGATGTTTTTTCTGCCGTGAATATTCAGCACCTCGAGAGCGTCAATGATATCGTCCAGCAAATTACAGGGGTAAAGGTAAGAGAGCGGGTCCCGGATACATTTGTGCAAAAGGCCCATGAAATCCAGCTGATTGATATCCCGCCGGAAACATTGAGGAAGAGACTCTCGGACGGAAAAATTTATGCGCCAGAGAAAATCGAACAAAGCCTGTCCCATTTCTTTACGGTGAATAATTTATCAGCACTGCGTGAATTGTCTCTAAGGGAGATTGCCAATGATGTCGATGAAAGGATCGAGCAGATCAGCGGCAGCCTCGAAAACGGCCCTATCGGTGTAAATGAGAAAATCCTAGTCTGCGTCCAATACGGCCCCACTGCAGAAAAATTAATCAGGCGGGGCTGGCGGATGGCCCATAGGATGAAAGCTGAACTATGCATCCTGAATGTAACCGCAGAAAAACGCAGTGATAGCAGTCCGGTTAATGAGCAGAAAATAAAAGAATGGCAAATGCTCGCAGAACAGTTTAATGCGACAATAATATTAGAAGAGAAACGCAGCAGGAAACCTGCAGCTGTCATCATTGAAGTAGCAAAAAAACTGAATGTCACCCAAATACTCTTAGGCCAGTCAGCCAGGACCCGATGGGAAGAAATTAAAAAAGGATCCATCGTCAACATGATCATGAGAGAAACATCCAACATAGACATCCATATCGTGGCGGATGGAAGATAGGGGCCGGGGTGGGCTGGGCTGCCGGGTGGGCCCACGGCCTCCTTGGGCCAAGGGGACAGGTCCCTTGGCTCACTTTTAAGGCTGGGCCACTGGACCTGTCCCCCCGGCCTCTTGGGTCACCCATCCAGTCTGAAACTTTCATTTTACTAAAACGTATAGAATAAGATATTTATTTATGGGAGGTGCTTTTTATGGTGTTTCATTCAAAAATAGATGCTTTTTTTACTAGTTTAATACTGGCTGCTGTGCTCGTGATTGCTTTTGGCTTATTTTTTCCATTATTCATTGAAGGCGGCACCCAATTGCCAGCGGTTCTTATACTTACTTCAACTTTCCTGATAGTGACGGGTTTTATTTTATGGACTGCTTTTTCGGTTAAATATATTTTCTATAAAGATTACTTATTTATAAAAGGCGGACCGTTTAGAAGCAGGATTTCTTACGAAAATATAATAAAGGTATCTCCTGCAAATGATATTTTTACTGGATACAGAATACTGTCATCGAGGGATGCCCTTGAAATTTTCAATAAAACAACAGCCTTCGGAAGTATAAAAATTTCTCCAAAAGAGAAAAGGGAGTTTATTGCTGAGTTAAAAAAGCGATGTCCCGGCATCACCATACAAGATTGAAGGAGCCAGGGGGACAGGTCCCTTGGCTCACTTTTTTGAAGTAGGGCCAGGGGACCTGACCCCTTGGCACTTTCCCCATACCCCAACGTTAGGAAGGTGCAAAGTGAATTATTATAGAGTGACAAAATATGATCCTCAAAAAAGGGATGCATACGGCAATTATCTCGATGACAGCGAATGGACTAGTTTTTCAGAGGTAGGCACCAAGGTCGGTGAAGAGGAATACTTGCGTACTGAAACAAACTACATTCAAGCCATCACTGCTTTTATGGATGAGGCGGCCGTGGACAGACTTTATGTAAATGCTCTTGAGATGTGGACGGAAGCGGCAGCGGTCCAGGAGAAACTGCTTTTCCTATCATATATCTGGATAGGGAAAGCCGTCCGGAAAGAAGAAATCACGGAAATGGCGAGGTTAACCTTGAGGGAAGCTATCTGGTGTAAATTAAGCTTCAGAAAAGAGTTTTTTGTTCATTTTGGTTATGACTATTATATGTTTATTGGTACGAATAAGGATTGCCCTCAAGCCCGGGGGAAGATCCGAGAGGCCGGGCTGTTTGTTGAGGAGTTTCGATCTCCGTATTTAGCTTAAAGAGTAATTTTATAAAAAGGTGTCTGGTCCCTCTTTGAAGTATGTGGGGCCAGGCGCCTTTTTTTGTAAACAAAAGTTGATATTGAATTTATATTAGAAATTTATAATGGGGAGCAAATAATAAAAAGGAGGCTATGCAATGAAAAGATGGCTGACCCCTATTACAGACTGGGTATCAACAAAACGGGGGATGTGGACCACGATCATCGTCTGGCTGGTGCTGATGATAGCTTTGAGTGCCGGGCCAAGTCTTGGAGACTATAAAGTGAGTAATTTCCAATCACTCCCTGATGAGGCGGCATCGATGGTCGCTGAGGATAAGATAGAAGAGTTATTTTCAAATGAGCAGGGAACCCCTGGAATCCTTGTTTTTCATAATAAATCCGGTGATATTCAATTAGATGAAGTCAATGAAATTGTGGAAGGAATTCTGGCTGAAGATATTAAAGGGATTGATCGAATCGTTGATATTAGCAAGCTTCCTCCCCAGGCACTGGAAGGGTTCATTTCCGAAGATGAATCAACGGCAATTGTCCCGATGGAATTGGAAAAAGGTCTTGGAAGCAAGGATTATTCAGAAATTAACGATAGAGCATCAAAAGTCGGCAATGAAATTGCGGATACATTTGAAAGCACAAAATTCTACATTACGGGGCCTGCGGGGATTGCAGGAGATGCGACGAAGCTGTTTGAACAGGCCGATGTCGTGTTGCTGCTCGCGACGATTGTGATTGTATTGGTGCTGCTGATTGTTATTTATCGTTCGCCGATGCTTGCATTTATCCCGCTTCTGGCCACGATCATCGTCTACCAGGTGGTGAATCAGAGTGTTGCACTGATGGGGGCTGCCGGGCTGGAAATCAATAACTCGACGACTTCCATTATGAGCATCCTGCTCTTCGCGGCTGTTATTGATTATTCTTTATTTGTGTTTTCCCGTTATCGTGAAGGGCTTAATGAAGTGGAGAGTAAATATATGGCGATGAAAAATGCCATGCGCGCTACGGGTGAACCAGTCTTTTTCGCGGGCGGTACAGTGATGGCCGCCATGCTGGTTTTATTTTTCGCTGATTTCCGTGATTATCAGAACTTTGCCCCGGTATTCGGACTGGCCATGTTCTTTATTATGCTTGCTTCCATTACGCTTGTACCTGCGTTATTTACTTTATTTGGACGTAAGGCGTTTTGGCCGAAGGTGCCGAAATATGGGAATAAAGAGGGCCTGAAACACACGTTTTGGAAATCGATTGCAAGGCTGGTGGTCAGAAAACCATGGATCAGCGGCGGTCTGACAGGGATTTTCCTGGTTGTGACAGCAATCAATGTGATGAACATTGAGTTTGAATTCGATACAGTGAAGAAGTTCCCTGAAGATTTGCCGTCCCGAGTCGGATATGAAATTGTGGAGTCCCAGTTTGATAAGGGAGAGCTTGCTCCTTCTACTTTGCTCATTGAAAGCAAAGAGTCACTTTCACAAGAAAAGAGGGACGGAATTAGGGCTGAATTGGAAAGTCTGGACGGCATCGCATCAGTCCGGGAGGGTGGACAAACTGAGGATGGCAAGGCTTTAAAGTTAAGTGTCGCATTATCCATGAATCCCTATTCAAGAGAGGCAATTGATTTTATGGAGTATCTTCAGGAGTCATCACCAGAAATGCTCCGGCATCTTTCCATTGACGGGGAAGCGTATTATGGAGGAGTTACGGCAAAGCTGGTTGATGAGAGGAACGTCAACAATAAAGATATCGTAATTATCATAATTCTTGAAACGGTCTTGATTCTGGGTCTCCTAATAGCCCTTACCCGTTCTATTAAAATGCCTATTTATATGGTGGGGACCATCCTGCTGTCATATGTCTCTGCATTGGGTCTTGGAAGCTTCCTGGCGGATGTTCTGTTCGGTATCGATGCCATAAGCACCCGCGTGCCAGTTTATGCCTTCATCTTCCTGGTGGCATTGGGAGTGGATTATAATATCATTCTTGTTTCCCGTTTTATGGAGGAAAGAAAGGCCCATGGTGTAAAAAAGGCCCTGGAAATTGCCATGACCAATACGGGAGGAGTGATTTCATCTGCAGGGATTATCCTGGCTGCCACCTTTGCGGCCCTGACCACGATGCCGATTGCTGATTTATTCGTATTTGGCTTCATGGTCGCAGTCGGTATCCTGATGGATACTTTCCTGGTTCGGGGAGTGCTGCTGCCAGCCTTGATATTAGCATTTGAGAAAGACCATCAGACCTCTCATAATAATCAATAGCACAATGGCGAAGGCAGTCCGCCATATTCGCCAATAGGAGGTCCGTTCATGAAAATCATGGTTGTAGATGATGATGTCCATATTCAAAAGCTTGTTTCCATCCATTTGAGCCGGAAAGGGTACCAGGTAGTCAAAGCGAATGATGGAGAAGAAGCTTTGAAGATATTAGAAGGGATGAACGTTGATTTAGCGGTGGTCGATGTGATGATGCCGGGAATGGACGGGTTCGAACTGACGAAGATTTTGTCAGAGGATTATGATATACCTGTGATTCTTTTGACGGCAAAGGGACAGCTGGATGATAAGGAGCGGGGCTTCTTATCCGGATCGGAAGATTATATTGTTAAGCCCTTCGAGGTGAAGGAGCTGTTGTATCGTGTAGCTGTTGTCCTGCGGAGGGTGGAGCGGGCAATGGAAACAGTGGTCAAGGCGGGGAATATGGTGCTGGATCGCAAAAACTTTGAGGTGATGATCAATCAGGAGACCATTCTTTTTCCGCTGAAAGAATTTGAATTGCTGAGCATTCTTGCTTCCCGCATTCAAAAGATTGCCCCGCGTGCCTTATTGATTGAGCAGGTATGGGGAATTGATTATGAAGGAAGCGAACAAACACTGAATACCCACATCAACCGGATCCGGGATCGCCTCAGGAAATACGGGGCGACGGTTGAAATTCAAACTGTGAGAGGAATTGGCTATAAGCTGGAGGTTATCAGGTGAGGACACTGTACCGGAAGTTTGTAGCTGCTGCACTCTCGATCCTGGCTATCAGTATTATCACCGGGTTTTTCCTGGCAAACTGGGTATACACGGCCACTACCAAGCAGAAGATTGACAGCCAGAATGTCGAGATTGCAGAGGAAGTCGTCTCGAGCATTGAAGGAATGCCCGGCCACCAAACTGCCCTGATATCCTATTTGGAATCGGTAGGGAAGCTGGGCTATCAAGTGCTCGTGATGAATGAAGAAGGGGAAAAACAGTTTTTTGGAGAGGCATTTTTGAAAACAGAGCTCTCTGGAAAAGCCAGGAAAGTATTGGACAAAAAAGAGATCTATCACGGGATGAGTGATGATTCCAGCCAACCCTTTATGATGGGCCACTTTTCTAATGATGTCCGGAATACGGTCGGGGTGCCGTTTACTTCTGATGGTCAGCAGTTCGCACTGTTCATCCGCCCAAACAACAAACTGCTTTTCTCTGATATACACATGATTCTTGCCTGGTTCATTCTGGCTGTTTCAGTCGTCAGCATCATCGGAATGATTTGGTTTGCAAAGCATCTGATCCAGCCGATTACACAGCTGACAGAGGCGATCAAAGAGTTGACCCGTGAAAATTTCCATTATGAATTGTCGATCAAGCGCCGCGATGAAATTGGCCAGCTGGCACAAAGCTTCACCACCATGCAGAGGCAATTGCAGCATAATGATGAAGCCCGTAAGTCCTTCATCAGCAATGTATCCCATGATTTTCAGTCACCGCTCATGAATATTCAGGGATATGCCGAGCTTTTGAAGTCAGATGTGAACGAGGCTGAACGGGTGCAGTATTCGGAGATCATCAATGATGAATCTAAGCGGCTTTCCCATTTAACCAAACAATTATTGGTCATGACTTCTTTGGATCAAAAAGCGTATCCTATGAAGGTTTCAGAGGTTCGGGCAGATGAGCAGATCAAACAGGCGATCCGGAGGTATCAATGGCTGATAGAGGAAAAAGAAATAGAAGTCTCGTACAATCTCGAACATTGTGTTTTCAAATATGATGCCGAGCTGATGGCGAATGTCTGGGATAATCTCATGACCAATGCCATCAAGTACAGCAGTCCGGGAGACAGCATGTGGATCGGTTTGGAGAAAAGAGAAACAAACCTTGTGATTACATTCAAAGACACAGGGGCAGGGATGTCGCAGCAAGAGATGGATCAGATCTTTGACCGTTTTTATCGTGTTGATTCAGCGAGGAAAAAAGGAGGGACCGGACTCGGCCTCTCGATCGTCAAGCAGATCATCGACCTGCATAATGGGAACATCAGTGTTGCGAGCAAGCTTGGTGAGGGAACGGTCTTTACAATCACCCTTCCAGTTATATAAAAAAGCATAGCGGAGGAGAGGAAAAAATGGAACAAATCTGGAGTCTGCGGTTAATTCGATTTGCCGCCATCTTTGGCGTCATTGGCACATATTTAGGATCTCATATGGCAGGACAGATGGATTATGCCCTCAGGCCGGTCCATGCCCACCTTCTGCTGGTCGGCTGGCTTTCCGTATTTGCATGGGGAATATTCTATAAAGCTTATAAGATTAAATATAAAAAGCTGGTAGCCATCCATAGTATTTTGGGAATGGCGGGAGCATTGGGATTGACCGCGGGCATGTGGATGTACAACTTAAATCCCTTTCAGCTCAATGAAACCTTTGTCATGGTCTTCTTCATCGTCGGCGGCACACTGCTCCTGCTCGCATTCTTATTATTTGTCGTGATTACCTGTATGGTGGAGAACCAGGGGGACAGACCCCATGGCTCTTTTTGAAGCTGGGCCACGGGGTCTGTCCCCGTGGCATACCCAATTCACAACTTGCTGCCATCATGGCGGCATTTTTTATTGTTCTAATTAAACACCGAATCAAGAATAGTCTAAAATTTGGAAACTTTTGGCGGCTATGTCCGTATAAGATAGTTAATTGAAATGAGAGTGGGTGAGAGTTGTGGAAGTGATACATGGAAAAGATTTGGGGCCAAAGTTGTTTGCTCTTGGCCTGATATTAGCCGTCAGTTGTTTCCCAATCAGTGTTTTGGGCGTTAATGCGATTCAGAAGTTTTATTTTCAGCCTGATTATCATCTGTTTTTCAGTACACCTAAGATAGCCTATTTCCTGTTTATTATCGGGTATGCCATTCTTTTTGTCATTGTTGCCTTGCTTTTTTATATCGTTAAATCAAAGGCTGCGCCCCTAGTGATCCTATCTAACATCCTCTTATCTGCGATTGCAGTCTTCTTCCTCTGGCAGTCCTTTCAAACCCATTCCTATCTGATCAAAGAAGGCCTAATGGTAAAGGCGCCTTTTGCCCGCGAACAGAACTTTGAATGGGACAGAATTCAAAAAGTTACGCAAATAAGCAAACATGGGGTTCCCTACAAATTAGAGTTTCAGATAAAAGATGCTGGGACATATAAATTTGACCTGCAAAGTGATTTTATTGTGAAGAGAAGCGCCTTTTATTCGCTGCTTGCTGAACAGAATGTTGAAATTGTTAGCAAGCAGCCGGATTGAGTGCAGCCTTAGAGGTTAATGGCAAAAGGCAAAAACAATTTTAAGCCTGCCGGAAGCGGATTGGCCGGCATAAAGAAATTTAAAACGAAAAACGGAGGTAACCATGGAAAAAATCTTAGTGAAAACAGGAGTCTACTCATTTATTATTCCATTTTTTATATTGGTTGCTTTTACGAAGAGGGAAGACGAAGTAATCAATTATGAGGGATACACTTCAACTACCGTGACGCCCTACGCAGAATACTTTTTTAGCATATTCCGCTATTCAGTGATTGCTTCCCTTCTTGCGGCGGGGGTGGCGTTTGCTTACTTGATGTCAGAAAAGAAAAGAGAAAATGGAGAGGAACAAGGGGAGTGAATTGAGCCAAGGGGACAGGTCCCATGGCTCAGGCGATTTGAGAAAATGGTCCAGCACCGCCAGGTTTAATTCATTTCTTTCAAAAAGGCAATAATGTTTTCTGTATACCCATTATTGAACTCTTCTTCGCTTAATATGTAATAACGATCATTATTTAGTATGTGCACATCAACGTATTCTTTTATATAAGGGGAAATTAAAAGTAAGCGGGCACCATTTTGTATCAATTCTGTCAGACTGTCATATGTTGAATCCACAGATGCTTTATAATCCAGGCCCTTTTCCAAAAATATTTGATTTAAATGACTCTCAAGCGTTTTTGAATATGATTTTTTGAATATATTCAATCCCCGGTCAATTCCAAAAGGATTTGGCCTGGCGCCCACAACTACTTTAGAAACGATAACAATATTTCTCATTCATCATCTTCCTCCAAATCACTCACTCGGATAACGAGCAGCGGCTCCAGTATTTAATAATTCACTTACGAGTCATCAGGTAAAAAGTTTCGTTTGAGCCAAGGGGACAGGCCCCTTGGCTCTTTTTAAAAGTGGGCCATGGGACCTGACCCCTTGGCCCATTTTCTCCCCCAAAAAAAAGTTGTTGACTTCCATTCCCAATATATGATAAATTTATCTCGAATTAAAGATAATTTATTTCGGAATAAACATCGCAGCTTATTTTTTTGACAACATGTCTCGAATTCGAGATAAATAAAAATGACAATTTGGAGGAGATTTTAAATGGCAAAGTGGACAGTAGATCAATCACATTCAGCAGTAGGTTTTGAAGTGAAGCACATGATGGTTTCAAAGGTGAAAGGTTCTTTTGATTCTTATACAGCAGATGTGGAAGCGGCAGATTTAACAGATCTGACAACAGCTTCAATTGCATTCACATTTGATGTTGCAAGCATTAATACGCGCAGTGAGGACCGCGAAAACCATCTGAAATCAGCGGATTTCTTTGATGTTGAAAACCACCCGACGATCGATTTCAAATCAACAAACATCGCAAAAGACGGCGACGATTATAAAGTAACAGGCGAATTAACAATCAAGGGCGTGACAAAGCCGGTTACTTTTGATGTAGAATACGGCGGCAAAGGAACAAACCCTTGGGGTGTTGAAGTATACGGATTCGAAGCAGAAGCGAAAATCAACCGTGAAGAATTCGGCCTGACTTGGAACGCAGCTCTTGAAACAGGGGGCGTCCTTGTAGGCAAGGATATTAAAATCAAAGTGGAATTAGAAGTAAATCCAGCAGCATAATTCGAGTTGAACTTGAGGTGAAGCTGGTTAAAGGAGAAAGACGTATGAATGATAAGTTGAAAGCTGTAACGGTCATACTTCGTGCTTCCCAAGCCATACAAGAAGCGATTCGCAAAGATGCAGCCAACTACGACTTGAATCCTACGGAATTCTCTGTCCTTGAGCTCTTATACCATAAGGGTGATCAGCCTATTCAGATGATTGGCAGGAAAGTTCTTATTTCGAGCAGCAGCATCACCTATGTGGTGGATAAATTAGAGCAGAAAAAGTATGTAAGGCGCCAGGGGTGCCCAGAAGACCGCCGGGTCATTTATGCGGTGCTGACAGCTGAGGGGAAGGCTTTGATGGATCAAGTCTTCCCCCGGCATGAAAGCAAAATGGGTGAAGTGTTCGATGAGTTAAGTGCGGATGAAGTCAATCAAGCGATTGATCTAATGAAAAAAATCGGCTGCAGGGCAGAACGCATTTAATTTTTTTTGAGAACATATCTCGAATTCGAGATATGTTGAGCCAAGGTGACAGGTACCTTGGCCCCAACGGGCCGAGGTACCTGTCCCCCCGGCTCTGGAGATATGTTGGAAGGGGAGCTATTCTATGGGTTTTCTAAATAAACTTTTTGGAACAAAGAAAGAGGAGGAAGAAACGATGACAAAATTAAACATTGGTATTATTTTAGGTTCTACACGTGAAGGAAGGGTAAGTCCGCAAGTAGGTGCATGGGTGAAAGAAGTAGCTGACAAGCGCGGTGACGCGAATTATACAATCATTGATATCGCTGACTACAAGCTTCCATTGCTTGGCGAAGCGGGCGCAGATGCTTCTGGGGCTGCAGCATGGTCAGAAATCGTTGCTGCCCAGGATGGATTCATTTTCATTGTGCAGGAATACAACCACTCTATCACAGGCGCGCTGAAAAATGCATTGGATTACCTGCGTGTTGAGTGGAACAATAAAGCAGCTGGAATCGTTTCTTACGGATCAGTAGGCGGGGCGCGTGCTGCCGAACACTTGCGCGGCATTCTGGGTGAATTGTCAGTCGCTGACGTTCGCGTACATCCTGCACTGTCTCTATTCACAGACTTTGAAAATGGCAATCAATTCAAGCCGAAAGAAGTACAAGAGGATTCAGTCAATCAAATGCTGGATCAATTGATCCCTTGGTCAACAGCTTTATCCACCATCCGATAAACGGCAGTGTCCATCAATACAGGTGCAGACATCTGCACCTGTATTCAAATTAAATGTGAAAAGGGTATAAAGGTTGAGCAGATCCTGATCAAGCCGATTGATCGATGTGCTCAGAAGTTATATGTCGGAAAGGCCAGGGGGACAGGTCCCTTGGCCCAAGTGGGCCGAGGGACCTGTCCCCCTGGCTCAAAACGAAAGGAGAATATATATGAAAAAAGAGACAATGGGCATTCATCATATTACGGCAATTGTAGGGCATCCGCAGGAGAATCTTGATTTTTATGCAGGGGTGCTGGGCTTGCGCCTGGTCAAACAGACAGTGAATTTTGATGATCCGGGCACATATCATCTTTATTTTGGAGATGAAGGCGGAAAGCCTGGAACGATTATCACCTTCTTCCCATGGGCCGGCGCCCGCCAAGGGGTCATTGGGGATGGTCAGGTTGGTGTGACATCATATGTTGTTCCAAAGGGTGCGATGAGTTTCTGGGAAGAGAGGCTTCAGAAGTTTGAAGTCCCTTTTACAAAAATCGAGCGCTTTGGAGAGATCTATCTGGAATTTGATGACCCTCATGGGCTGCATCTTGAAATTGTAGAAAGAGAAGAAGGGGAAGCTAACACCTGGAGATTCGGCGATATTACGCCGGAAGTGGCGATCAAGGGCTTTGGCGGAGCGACGCTTTTATCAGCGGAGCCTGCAAAAACAGCTGACCTTCTGGAGAATGTGATGGGGCTTGAAAGAGTCGGTGTGGAAGAGGATATCGCCCGGTTCCGCTCTTCCGCTGACATCGGCAATATCATTGACCTGAAACTGACTCCGGTCGGCCGGGGCCAGATGGGTGCCGGAACTGTCCACCATATCGCCTGGCGGGCAAGTGATGACAGAGATCAGCTAAGCTGGAGAGATTATATTGCTGAGAATGGATATGCTGTCACCCCAGTCAAAGACCGGAATTATTTTAACGCGATATACTTCAGGGAGCATGGGGAAATTTTATTTGAAATAGCGACAGATCCTCCAGGCTTTGCACATGATGAATCACAGGCTACAATGGGAGAGAAGCTGATGCTTCCCGAGCAGTATGAGCAGTTCAGAGGGCAGTTAGAACAGAGTCTGATCCCGATCAGAGTAAGAGAATTAGATTAACTCGCAAAGGAATGATTCATATGCTTTCCATTGATCCTGTAAGCCTGCCGGAAAGGGAAAATTATAAATTTCTCATCGGCAGCATCATCCCGCGGCCTATTGCATTTGTGACCACCATGTCAAAGGACGGTGTGGTGAACGGTGCACCATTCAGCTATTTCAACATCGTCTCAGCCAATCCGCCCATGATTTCCCTATCTATCCAGCGGGCGCAGGGAAGGCAAAAGGATACAGCCCGAAACATTCTCGAATCGAAGGAATTTGTGGTTCACATCGTTGATGAGCACAATGTCGAAAAGGTTAATCAAACAGCGGCCAGCCTTCCTCCTGAACAGAGCGAAATAGAGGCGGCCGGTTTTACAACAGAGGCAAGCGAAAAAATAACAGTACCCGGCGTAAAGGAAGCAAAAATCCGGATGGAATGCGTGCTGGAACATGCCCTGGAATTAGGCGGGACAGACTCACCTGGTGCCGACTTTATCATCGGGAAGGTTGTCCAATTCCATATAGAAGAAAATCTATATGAAAAGGGACGGATCGACCAGAAGGGGCTTGCTGCCGTCAGCAGGCTGGCTGGGAATGATTATGCCAAGATTGGAGAAGTTTTTACGATTGAGCGGCCAGAATAATAAAAATGATCAGGACCCTAGCTTCCTATTAGGGTCCTTTATTTTTTGCTGAAAATGCTGGGGCATCAATTTGAGTGAAGCAGTTTTAGCACGGAAAGAGCTGTAATGAAACTCCGCTTAAATAATTTTGACAGTTATCTAAAGATTTCTTCTTTTTCTTTAAAGCGAACGTACATTCGTGTATAATTGTTAAAAAGAAGAGGAGGCTTTTGTATGAATTCAATCGATTTAATCATTTTAAACTTAAATGAAGTCAGAAGAAGAAGCATTAAAGTCTGGACAACTATTCCTGATGCAAAGCTCTTTTGGAAGCCCGATAATCAAGCAATGAATTGTCTGGAAATGGTCCGGCACGTATTAGAAAGTGAACACTACTATCATTTGGCTATTCGAAATAGAGGGAGTTTAACCGTTTATAATTCGCCGTACGAAAATCGTCCGTTTATATCGGTACAAAATGAATTGGATTTTGCAGAAACTCACAGAAGAGAATTTATAGACACTATAAAATCATTTTCTGAGGAAGACTTGGAAAATATTAAAATTGACCGCTCCGAGTCAGGATACATAAGAGGTTTAGGTGACATGCTATTGCGGGCAGCTTATCACGAATCCGTTCATACTGGGCAGTTATTAGATTATTTAAGAACCGCAGGGGTCCCAAGAATCCGGGTCTGGGACTAACTCCACTATTGGTGCCGATGCACCTTTAATTTTTGTGGAGGAATAGTGGGTGACCCCGCATATTTTATGGCTTTACCAAATGTGGGGTCAGGTACCTATTTCCGCTGCAGGTTTATATCGTAAAGGAGTTAGATCTTAAATTTGCTGACTAACTCTTTCAAATCGTCCGCCAGATTAGACAATGCTGTAGCGGATGCAGCTATTTCTTCCATTGATGCCAGTTGTTCCTCTGCTGACGCAGCTACATTTTGTGAATGCATCGAGGTTTTTTCAGATATGTTGATAATGCCTGACACTGTTGCCGATACTTCTTGTGTACTTGCTGAGATTTGTTCAGATGTTGCTGCCATATCATTGGTTTGTTCTGTTAGTCTTCCCATATAATCAAGAATTTCCTTAAAGTTTTCACTTGTCTGGTTAACAATGGCTAATCCTTCTTTTACATCAACAGAAACCTGTTCTATGGACTCGTTGGACTGCTCCATGTCTTCTTGTATTGTCTTAATGAGCGCCGAAATTTGCGAAGAAGACTGCTGGGATTGTTCAGCCAGCTTTCTTACTTCATCTGCTACAACGGCAAAGCCTTTCCCATGCTCTCCGGCTCTGGCTGCTTCTATTGCTGCGTTTAACGCCAGTAAGTTAGTTTGATTCGCAATATCTGTAATTGCTTTCGTTATTTTTTCTATTTCCTGAGATCTGTGTTCTAGTGATTTTATGATTTTTCCACTAGCTGTAACAGAGCGATTAATTCTATCTATCTGATTAACCGTATTGCTGACAAACATTCCGCCTTCTTTAGCCTTTTCAACTGCCTGAATGCTTACTTCGGAAACCACAGAAGCATTTTCGGCAATGGAGTGAATCCCTTTAGCAACTTCATCCAGTGCCAATGAGCTCTCTTGCACACTTGTTGTAGAATGTTCCGCGCCGTTAGCTACTTGCTGAATCGATTTTGTTATGGTCTCTGTTGCGATACTTGTTTGTTCAGAGCTTGCAGTCAGCTGTTCAGATGAAGATGCCAGCTGTTCAGTCGTAAAAATAACCTCATGAACCATCTTTTTAAGGTTTTCAGCCATTTGGTTATAGCTCGCAGATAAAGAGCCCAATTCATCTCTTGAGCGGTCATTAATCTTCGCAGTAAACTCGCCATTGCCCGCCATTTCAAGGGCATTTGCAATATTGGCAAGTCTCTTTTTCATCTTATGGGTGAACCAATAGACAATCATAGAAGCTAAAACAGCCATAACCAGTAAAGCAAATAGGAGCTTTGACAAAACAGAAGAAAGTATTGCATTTATTTTTTCTTCAGAGGCACCAACATAGAAAATGCCGATAACTTCCCCTGAAGCAGTCTGTAAAGGCATATAAGCTGTTTGATACATATTACCGGCAACGTTTGCCTGGCCGTAGTAATTTGACTTATTTTTAATGACAGTATTAACCACTTCAGTGGACGCTTTTGTGCCAATGGCACGTTCGCCATCTATCATTACATTTGTCGTTATGCGGGTATCTCCGAGGAATATTGTTACGGTATCTCCTGTATCTTCCGCAATTTCATCTACTATCTCGTAGTTATCATTTAATAAAGCAGAACCTTTATAAAGTTTATTTCCCCTAATTTCCCAATCTCCAGGATGCAATTTATTGATATACCTATATGCTAACCTCAGGTCCCCTTTTGCTTTCTCAGTTGCGAATTCCTGGACTCCCTTTGTTACCTCATGTTTTACAACAAATCCGATAACTGCAGATAAAACAATTATGATAGATATAACAATCAGGTTTATTTTTGTCCCTAATTTAAATTCAAATTTTTTCATTCTCCCCAAACGTACCTTCCCCTTATTCAATCTCAATTTTAGAAAATAACAAATATCCTAAAGGTACTATCGGTTCATAAATATTAATTTCAATAAGAAATATTCGGATTGGAAAAATAAAAGAGTTTTTCCATGCTAAGCTAACTGGAGTTATGGGAGAGTAACTTATTCAAGCAATCAAAAAATGAGGTTTTTGAGGAATTGGAATGCATATTATATCTGAAGCAAAGGCAGATTTATTGGGGTTTGCTGATAGTACTGCTGAACCAAATCAAATCATTCATGTTCTGAAGAATATCCATAAACAAAGTAACCACATACCGCTATTACTGCATAAATAAATTTTTTATATCGGGTGCCCGGCGTTCGGAGATTGAGCATCTCTTCTTACCACAGAGATTTCCTCTCCAAGTATCTTTCAGACCTTCACAGAAACCATGACTTGGAGAGGACATTGGTACAATGTCTTCTAAAATAACTGCTGCTCCCAAATTATCCTTTCAGATTCCCCTTAATGGTTTGATGTCTATACTGAGATTTGCCTCCGCTCCCGGCCTTTATTGAAAATAAATGCTCCCGCCTAAATTATCCTTCGTGCTTTCCCTTAACGCTGAGGTGTCTATACTGCGGCCTTCCCTGCTGTAGTGAAAATCAATTAATTTCCCCAGACCAAAGAAAAAGGCTCCAATCGCCAGCAATAATATCCATAAAGGCATTTTCCCCACCTCCTTTTTCTATATATTAACATTTATTACGTGGATATAATCCTCTTTATGTATTTTATTGGAAAATAAAGAATGATGTTCTCAGCAAGGCTTCTGTTATGGTCACATTTTATCAATCAGGCAGGAAGTCGGGGAATCGCAGCGAAATAGTCATTATCTCATCAAAGGAGTGTGGCGAGTATGGCTCAGGCTAGAGAGGTGCTGATAGACCAGTTGTCTGCAAATGCGAAAGATCCAAGCTGGTATATTCCGTTTTCAGAGTCAGTTGCAGACTTATCAGAGGAAAATGCTTTTTGGAAGCCAAATGGGGAGAGCAACAGCATTGCCGAAATGGTGCAGCATCTCCTTTATTGGAATGAAGCCTGGCAAAAGAGGTATCAAAAGGGTCACGTCAATGCAGTTCCACCCATTGGCAGCAATGATGAAAGCTTTGTGATACCGGAAAATAAATCATTCAGTGAGTTAAAGGAGCGGCTATTAGAGGTGCTATTGCAGTGGCAGGATCTGCTCTCCCAGGAAAAGCTGGAAATTGAAGTGGAAGGGTTCCCTGAGTCGGCGGAATGGTGGGCTATCATTGGGAATATGTCCACACACAATGCGTATCATATTGGGCAGATTGTCTATGTGCGGAAGCTGCAGGGGAGTTGGAGGCATAGTTAGGTATTATCGGAGTTGAATGTAAAACAGACAAGTGCAAGACATACAATTTGAGAAAAGAGGGAGCAGGTTTTCATGCTATTCATGCTCATCGTCAAAGCCTCAAAGAATTCGGAAGGTCGTAATCTTCCCAGCCTGGACTAATTGATGCCATGACGAAGTACAATGAGGAATTGGTTAAGGCAGGCGTAAGGGTTATGGCGAAAGGACTTCATCCCAGTTCAGATGGAGTGCGCATCTCATTTCCGAAACCAGAAGAAGAGCCGGTGATTACAGAAGGCCCATTTGCGCAGACGAATGAACTAATCGCCGGGTGCATTCTGATTGATGAAAAGTCGAAGGAAGAAGCCATCGAGTGGGCCATGCGGATGCCGGACCCGCAGGGATATGGGGAAGGGCAGATTGAACTGCGGCAGCGGCAGGTTTTTGAGTAAGGGGACAGGTGACTGGGGATCAGGAGCATGGTGCCTCAAAAAGATAGAGTTTGAACTTTAACATCATCAATCTGTTAATATGTCGGACAGAGGTAATGAAAAACAATCCTAAAACAGTACATAAGAAAGGCAGACCGCTGCCTTCCTTAAGCCACTTATAGATGGTTAAACAGTTTCACTATCTGGCTCTATCGACATGACTTCCCTGACAGCTTCTATGAAAGCCTGGATAATGGGAGAAAGCCATTTGTCTTTATGCCACAGCATCTGTGTATAAACATGCAGGCCGGGAACTTCCCATGGAAGGACTACAAGATCTCCGCGTTCAATTTCTGCTTTCACCGTGACTTCAGGAAGAAAGGCAATGCCGAGTCCCGTGATGGCGCATTGTTTAATAGCTTCGGCATTTTGAAATTCCAGATATGTAATACTATCAATGCCTTTTTTCTCAAATGACCGGTCGAACATATTCCGGTAAATACAGCCCTTCTCATTAACGAGAAACACTTCACCGTGAAAATCCTCTTCCTTCAGGATAGACTGTTTCGCGAGACGGTGATTCGGTTCGACGAGGAAGCGGAATGTCTCTTCCACCAAAGGCTCCACTTCAAGTCCTGTTGAGAGGATGGTTTCATCCAGCATAAAGACGACATCTGCGGCACCATCGAAGAGTGTTTGCTTGAGCTCAAGGTTGGAAACGGAGCGGAAAATGATGCGGACTCCCGGATAGCGTGAACGAAACAGCTGAAAGACAACGGGAAGCCGATAGGCACAAAGAACCTCGTTGGCACTTATCGTCAGTGTACCGGTTAAATTTTCGTTGTCATGAACGGCACTTCGGGCTTCGTCCAGTTTTTCCAGGACGCTTTGGATATGAGTCAGAAATTTTTCTCCTGCAGTGGTGAGAACCAGCTGCTTGCCCAGCCTGTCAAAGAGGCGGACGCCGAGCTCGTCCTCCAATGCTTTTATTTGCATCGTAACATTGGAGGGAACGTAGTTCAGCGTTTCAGCAGCCCGGCTGAAATTCAATGTTGTGGCAACTGTACGGAATGTATTAAGCTGGCGCAATTCCATTATAATGCCCCCTTTTTGCTTTCAATATTTTTGAACACTGCTGTGAATTTTGTTCACTTTTCTTGAGGTTATCACAGGATTATACTAGCCACAAGAAATCCTTTTCAAAAATTTGAGGGTTTCAAATGGAAGGGAGCGACAAAATAATGGATTATGAAATTTATAACTTGGGGGACGTGACCCTGCAATCAGGAGTTACGCTGCCGAACGCATTTCTTGCTTATAAAACTTATGGGGAATTAAATGAAAAGAAGGACAATGCCATTGTCTATCCAACTGCTTTTGGCGACCAGCATGTTCAGAATGAATGGCTGATAGGAGAGGGCATGGCTCTGGATCCGCGGAAATATTTCATTATTGTTCCAAACCTGCTGGGGAATGGATTATCTTCTTCTCCCAGCAATACGCCGGCACCGTTTGACCGGTCTTCTTTTCCGCAGGTAACCATCTATGACAATGTTACATTCCAGCATCGGCTGGTCACCGAGAAATTTGGCATACAAAAAATCGCTCTCGTGCTTGGATGGTCAATGGGAGGCCTTCAGTCTTACCAATGGGGCGCAAGCTACCCTGATATGGTGGAACGAATGGCACCATTCTGCGGAAGTGCAAAAACCTGGCCGCATACGTTTATGGTTCTGGATGGAATGAAGGCTTCGCTCATGGCCGCAGTTGGCTTTGACTCTAGTATGCTAAACGAGCTGACACCAACAGAAATGCGAGCCGCTGGCCGTGTATATGGAGGCTGGGGCTTATCGCAGGCATATTACAGAGAGGAACTTTATCGTGAGATGGGGTTTGACTCATTGGAACATTTTATAGCTGGCGTATGGGAAGACAGCTTTATGAAGATGGATCCGCATAATGTTCTGGCTATGCTATGGACGGGGCAATATGCAGATATTAGTGCCAATCCAGCTTATAATGGAGATTTTGACCTGGCACTCCGAAGCATTAAAGCGCTTGCCTGCGTCATGCCGGGAAGCACAGACCTATTCTGTACAGCAGCCGATAATAAATACGAAGCAAGCCTTTTACCCAATGCTGTTTATAACCCTATCGATTCAATATGGGGCCATTTTGCAGGGCGCGGAATCAACAGTCACGATAATAAATTTATAGATGATAATTTAAAAAGCTTATTGTCGCTTGGTAAGGAGTAGTAAGACATTTGAGGGTTTGCTCTTAAGCGGGTTTTAGAACAGCTGCCAGCCAAGGCGGCTTTTCTAGTTTTATAAAGGAACCACTGCCGTACTAGGAAGGATTGAACAAATCGAGGCAATATTCAGAGGTGTTTATATGAAACTCAAGTTTTATCAGGTAGATTCTGTAGATGAAAAACTGCTGGAATTTGCAGTAATAAGCGCTATCTATAAAGGAAAGTGGGTCTATGTCAGGCATAAGGAAAGACTCACATGGGAAATTGCAGGCGGACATAGAGAATCTGGAGAAAACATGGAGGAAACTGCTCGAAGAGAGTTGTATGAAGAAACAGGTTGTATAGATGGCGAGTTAATGCCGATATGTGACTATTCTCTGGACGATGCAGCTGCTAAAAAATACGGAAGGCTATACCTTGGAGTCATAAAGGAGTTGGGCCAGCTGCCAGACTCAGAAATAGTGGAGATCCAACTGTATGGAGATCTGCCCGTTAACCTTACATATCCGGAAATCCAGCCTAAACTATTCGAAAAGACATTGGCATTTATAAAAAGCTGTGAAGCAGTGATAAAGAATAAGTAAACTGCATTGCTTCAGCTTTTTCTTTTTCACATAAACATCCTTTTGGATAAAAAAGGGATTATCATACTCCTTCCAGAATCTATAAATAAATAACTATAGGAGCACTGATATGCATAAAATCCCTAAACATATTATTGCGGTTTCAGCGTTTATTGAAAACGAAAAGAATGAAGTGCTGCTGGTGAAGGTTCAATGGAGAAGGGATACATGGGAAATGCCCGGGGGCCAGGTGGAGCTTGGGGAGCCGCTGGATCAGGCAGTCGTAAGGGAAGTTCTTGAGGAAACCGGAATTCATATCAAACCTGTTGGCATTACAGGCGTTTATTATAATTCGACCAAGCAGATATTATCTGTTGTTTTTAAGGCAGCATACATAAGCGGAGAGATCAAATTTCCGCCTGAAGAGATCCAGGAAGCCGGGTTCGTACTATTAAATGAACACAATATTGGCCAATATATAACCCGGCCGCATATGAAGTCACGGACAATGGATGCGATGAAATCAAAGAATATCGTTCCCTATGAGACTTGGGAAATGGATCCTTATAACTTGGCAGGCAGATTATATTAGTTCCTGTAATCTTGCAGGTTTCATTACTGATAGAGAAATTAAAGGAGTGCCCCCCTTATGATTCATTGGTTCCGCCGCTTGCCTCAAATCAATATGAATTCCTCAGAATGGACCCCTTTCATACAGAACAGCTGGTTCCGGGAACACTTTATCAAGTTTGCTAATTTACTTCAGATTGTTGTTTTTTTGGCGCCAGGCCTCTTGGGAGGTTTGTTTACTGGAGTTCCCCTATATATTCTGGTTCTAATAGGAATTGCTGTCTTCCTTTTTCACGAATTTCTGCATATTGTCGCTGTATATAGAAAAAGGCGATATAAGCCTGACTTTCAGCGGGACATTTTTTTGGCTGAATACCAATGCCGTTTTATCCAAAAGAAGATTCTGGGTCTTTATGAGTCTGCCGCTTATAGGATTGTCAGTGGTGCCAGCCTTTGTGGCGCTTTTCGCATCAGGGGATATTCATACCCTCCTGTTATTTGTAAGCTGGATTAATTTCATCATTTCAGCCGCAGATATTATCAATTCGGTATTGATAGCCATCAAGCCGAGAGGTGCAGTGTTCTGCAGTGGGTATTACCGGATCGTTCAGACAAGGGAGCTGATTGTGGATATAAGAGATTGAGATAGCTGGTGCGTATGTTAAAACCTGCTGCAATCTGCTGCCTATTGGAGAGGTAGAATGGGATTACTCATTACATTTATGAGCATATGGGTTTTCACCTTGATGTTTGCAAGGCTGTTTAGTTTATTTGGCGGCAGATGGAGCTTGTTTGCTAAGACTTATTGGCAAAATGATATAGTCATCTGTTTTGGCCAGTCTCTGCTTATTACATTACTGCTGGAAATTATGTAAAAAGCCAAGAGATATACATCCCTTGGCCAATCTATGTTATTGGTAATGCTTCAGCATAATGGGAGTATAAGAATCCAAGGGCAGGGGTCTTAAAGAGAGGGTCGTATCAAAGGAGTAAATATGGCTGCTTTGGGCCAGCTTAAGACATTTATACATGGCCTTGCCGCCAACCGCATTTGCTGAATGAACGGTTATATGGTCAGCAGAGAGTTTTTCCCTGACCATAATCTTGACCAGCATCATACCGTTTTCTCTTTTGCTTTCCAGGTCATGGTCCAGTGATAAGTGGCCGATTTCGCAGGTTCGGAGCAGTTCTAAACATTCCACAATTGTATTCACATATACAAAGCCATCCGGCGGTTTCCTGTAGTCATCTAAAAATACATTAATTTTCTTCAAATTTTGCCCCCTTAATGTGGGGTGACTAAGAAAAGTCTCTTGTCCCTTTGGATGATTCATCTAAACCATAACACACCTTTATCACATAGGCTAACATTCTTTATTATGGCAGTCAGCTAAACTGTTAACGCAAATATTCATAAATCCAACTGTTTTACCCTAAACTGTAACCTTTATCACCCCTTATTCGTTTAAACAATATAAGTTTTATTACCAATACATACCAATTGGTATGCTGTGCGGGAAACCTTCCCGTCCGATTTAGATTTTGGGGGAGGGATATAGTTGGAAATTAAATTTTCAAATAGGCCGAAGATATTTACCTTAGGGCTTATCTTTGCTTTGGGGTGGCTTCCTCTGGGC
Organism: Bacillus infantis; assembly: GCF_050107595.1. Taxonomy (GTDB): domain Bacteria; phylum Bacillota; class Bacilli; order Bacillales; family Cytobacillaceae; genus Bacillus_AB; species Bacillus_AB infantis_C. The sequence goes on along the minus strand of NZ_JBNILH010000003.1, from coordinate 371,278 downwards.
TTTCTGATAATGATGTTTTATCAAAAAATAAATATAATCCCTGACACTGTTTATTTTCAGGATACGCCGAGTAAAGCCTATATGGTGAATATAGTGGGCGGACTGCTTATATCAGCCGGTGTTCTGGCTTTCTTGTTTGAGAAAATTTGGATGAAAACTGTTGGTGTGCTTACTATATTGATTGCATTTGTACTTATTTTTACTGCCATTCATACATATACCTATATTGACTCAACAGGGATTCACCATACACCGCTAGTAGGATTTAAAGAAGAAGTAACTTTTTGGGAGGAAATCGATCAGGTTGTCATTGTTCTAAATAATAGCAAGCCTGAACAGCTGGAGTTTGAAAGTGAAAATGATACTTTTATCTATACATTAAAAGAATATATGCCGAGAATAGAGCTTAGAGAATGGTTAGATGGCATGGGCGTTGAATACAGCGAGAGGAATATGTGACAAATCGCAATTCTCTGTGGAGATTAATTTTTTATCCGGTCAGTATACTTGAAAGCAGGAGCTGCTGCCATCCGGGCGGCTTATTCTTGTTTCAAGCAAGTACAGGCGTCTGGTTAATACTGGTATATTATAGTAAAGGCATCTTATGAGAGGAGAGATACGATGGAAAAAAAGTTAAGGGCCATGCTCATCTTTCCAGCTGCGTTAATAGTCATTTTATCATTGAACTTTGATAGATACAGTGAGCTGCTATACATCGCTTATATCTTAATGTCATTAAATCTTATCATGCTGGGCATCCAAGCCTTCAGAGAAAACAAAAAATCCCTGTTTGCTTACGGCATCACAGCTATATCGCTTTTGACCATTTTCCTCGCACTGCAATTGTTATTAAAATAGCGGATTTTTAAGTTGAAAAACAGCTGCTGGCCAGGGAAGGTATTTACCAAGAGCGGAGGTATAGCATGAAAAATGTGCATTTCAGAAAAATTGATGCTTTCAATGAATATGAAGTCAGGAATATCAAACTAAAGCCCGGGCAGGAAAAGTTCATTGAAACTGTAGATGAGTGTTTAGAAGAAGCGGATACTTACAGTGAATGGCAGCCGATGGCTGTATATAGGGATGAAGAAGTGATTGGCTTTGCCATGTACGGTTCTTTTGGCCCCAATAAAGATACTTGGATTGACAGAATCATGATTGATGAAAAATATCAGGGCAGGGGCCTGGGTAAGTTGGCGATGGTGAAACTGATTGAGATTGCTTCAAGACAATATGATGTAAATGTTATCTACTTAAGTATTAAAGAAGAAAACAGGACAGCTTATCGCTTATATACTAACATTGGATTTGAGTTCATGAATGAGAGAGATCCGCAGAATGGAGAGCTCTTATTTAATTATACGATCTCTTAAGTGAGACAAGGGACAGGTGTACTGTTCCATTTTTTATATGGGTGGGCCAAGGAAACTGTCCCCTTGGCTCTTTTTTAAATTTTCGAAGGATAAACTATTGACAGTAAAAATTAATTTATGATATCATTAAAAATTTGATAAAAAATTATATATGTGTTAAGCTTAAGGAAGTTACGATATGGAGGAGATTATTTGTTTCAAATTGACGATAATGTTGTTTATCCAATGCATGGAGTAGGGATGATTAAAGCAATTGAAGAAAAGGAAATTTTAGGGGAAAAACAACAGTATTATGTCATAAAAATGTTGAACGGCAATATGGAAGTCATGATTCCTGAGGGTAAGCTAGTGAGTTCAGGCATACGTCCTGTTACTGACATAGTTGCGCTAAAAAACCTCATAAACATCTTTCAAAACGGAGAAACAGATAGAGTACTGCCTTGGAAGCAAAGGTATAAAGTGAACACGGATAAAATAAAAACTGGCAAAATCCAAGAATGTACGGAAGTTGTACGTGACTTAATGCGTATGAAGAAAGAAAAAGCACTTAACACAAGCGAAAGGCAAATGCTGAATAACGCACATGAAACTTTGATCAGTGAACTGGGATTAATGAAAGGAATCACTGAAACTCAAATAAAAAGCTTCTGTTAAAGCCTCCTTGGAAATATCCATTTTACAACAAGGCTGCCAGGACACTCAACTTCTTTAACTCACCTTTAGAATTAACCTCTTTTGTTATTTCTGTCATCTATCCATTTCAATTTCTACGATTAAAATATCATCAAATAACTCGATAAAACAGTCACTTAATTTTTTGGTCAATCCTGATTCACACTGGCACGGACAAGGAGCCGTAAGGATGAAAGAGAGGCAGGGCTTTCGTTGTTTTAGGTATACAATATAAGAGACAATGGGGCAGTTTTGCTGTCCCATTTTTATAGGGCAAGGACAGCAAAACTAGCTTTCCGTCCTGCAGGCAAACAAAAACCTCTAATCAGAGGTTTTTTTGCAATTTAGAATTTATTTCATTGTCAATCGCTTTGAGTGTTGATTCTACTGTATAAAATGTGTCAACAGCATGTGTCTGGACATGTGTGACTTCGAATAGGTTTTGTTTATAGCATACATATAACACCGGCTGCTGGTTGTCATCATTGAAAGTTAAAGAAATTTCACAGTTAGGATATTCCTGTATGGTAGTTAACATTGTTCTCATGTGGTCTAAGGACATACAGTCTTAGCCTCCTTCCACTATGGGGGAGGTGACTAAGTAAAGTCTCGTAGTTCCCAACATGTATTTATAATCTGATAACCATTATAGCATACTTTTTATCTTTAACCTGGAAAACGGCCCTATTGGTAAAAGAAGGGATTTTTATATGCGGTAAAGAAAGGTATGTAATGCAGAAAAAAGGAGGGGGTTCATGAAAAGAGTAGATGTAGTCTATTCACTTATCATTGACGAAAAACAGGAGAAGGTATTGGTAGTTAAGAATTCTAAATATGATAACTGGTCTTTGCCGGGCGGTTCGGTTGAAGCTGGAGAAACCTTATCACAAGCAGCTGTTCGGGAAGCTAAAGAAGAAACAGGTCTAACGATTGAGGTTGATCACATACTTTCTGTAAATGAAGCGATGATGATGAATCATGATCATCATGCTGTTTTTATCACATTTAAAGCAAGAGTCATAAGCGGTGAAATTAGTATACAAGATACTGAAACGATAGCAGAAGTAAAATGGGTAAGCTTAGAAACTGCTGATGAAATGATGCCTTACCATAAAAATGGAATCAAACAGTTGCTGAATCAATCTGCTTCTTATGTTTTTCAAGGAGAAGTGCGGTAGCTAAAGAAGATGACGCCATTTAAGAAGGGAATAAAAGATGCCTTACCATATAAGGGTTAGAGCAGGTGCAGTCATTATCGAGCAGGACAGAATTCTGCTGACAGAGTATAACGACCCAAACAGAGGGGTCGTGTATGATTTGCCTGCAGGAGGTGTGGAGCCGGGCGAGTCTATAATTGACGCCGTAAAAAGAGAAGCTAAAGAAGAGGCATGCATTGAAGTGGAGGTCGGCCCATTGGCCTTTGTCTATGAATATGCGCCGCATTTGAATGGCGAAAAATATGGGCCGGTCCATACTCTAGTGATGATGTTTGAATGTACTAGACTAAGCGGCTCAGCTGCAAGGCTTCCAGAACAGCCAGACCCTTATCAGACTGGTGTAAAGTGGCTGGCGTTGTCACAGCTGATAGAAATTCAACTATATGCAAACATAGGAAAGCAAATCCAGGATTATGTCTTACATAAGAGGAATATTGATCTGATTGAGGAGCATCAACTTTAATTTAAACAAATCACAAAAGGAGATAGGGGGAGGCCTGCTGTCCCGGTGCAGCGGATTGGGACAAGGTGCCTGTCCCCCCGGCTCTCATTCTCTGTAGTCTACAGCTGTCTGCTTTGGGGATTGTTCGCCGTCGTTAAAAAGGAAGTTGGCTATTTTCCCCTCTACGAGCGGTCTGGTCAAATTAACGATGAAATCAGAGCTTGTGGCGAACGTGATCAAAAGCCACACTGCTGGAATAACAGCAAAATGCCAAAGCTGGATTCCATGCGGCAGCTCAAGTACTGATATTAATTTGATTACTAGTATGTGCAGTAAATAAATATACGCTGTTCTTCGTCCCCGATAGGAAAAAAAGGTCTCTCTTTTTGGGATCCAAGGGAGGACAGCAACCACTCCCAGCATCATAACTATGTAAAAAATTATCCTGAATAATGTCCCCTCCAGGTATGAATCGGCAATTTCCGCATATGGTGACCTTGCAAGCAGGAACAATCTGGCTTCAAGCATGGAAAAGTGAGATAGAATAAGCCAGCTGAGCCCGATACTCAATAGAGAAACCACTTTAGCAAACTTTTTCCTAAACCAGTTGAAGTGTTCTGATTTCAAATAATGTCCGATTAAAAAGAACGGAAAGAAGACAAATGTTCTGGAAATGCTCAAATAATGCCCTGCACTGTCCAGCCAGCCTATTCCCACGCCAATAAAAAGTGATATTGTAATCGGATGTTTGAATTTGGTGAAAACAGGAAGCAGGGAATTCCAGAAAAATAGACTAAGCAGGAACCACATGGCGAAGCTTGGCTGAAGCAATACAGCCCTTATTTCCTCATGGCCATAGATAACATCATTCAATACAGAGTAGAAGCATTGAAAAATCAGGTATGGAATGAGGATAGACAGTGTGATTTTTTTATAAAACCCGTCCTGGTTAAAACGTTTTGAAAAGAAACCGGTAATCAAGACAAGGGCCGGCATTCGGAAAGAGCCCACGTAGTTGTTGGCAAAGAATATAATATCGCTGTCATGGCGGGCGGGACTGATTAAATGTCCCAGCACTACCAGGGCAACAAGGATAAACCGTGCATTATCAAAATATGGATCCCTTTTCTTGTATGTGTTTAATTCATTTCGTGGCAAAAAACTCCCCCATTTACTCTTTTAAACTACTGATTATTTCTTTAGAAAGTTAAACCCAAGTCTTTTTAACCTAAAAACTCTTAGTGTTATGATTCAATAGGTCTATGGCATATAAAACCTTGTTTTATATTATCCTTGAACTTAATCGTTAAACATTAATACTAAGCCTCATGCCTTTCAGGGAATAGCGCCAAGTTATTCAGCTTTTACTGGGAGTACGGCTGGGCAAGAAAAATAACCAAATTGTGTGGGCCAAAAGACCTGACCCCCCGGCTCAAAAAGCTTCCTGAATAGGTGCCCGTCCCCGGCTTTGTAGAGATGTTACTAAGCTGGGGCAGGGGACCTTTTTGTTTTTTCATAATTAGTTCTGGGCCAAGGGACCTGACCCCCTGGCTCGAAATGCCAATTTCCCGTTTTATCTTAATTCTTACGGGTAACTGAAAAATATAGGCCAAACAACATAGATTGGCTTTTATTTATTTTGGCAGTGAAAAATGTATTTTCCAGCAAAGCCGCCAAAAGTATTAAAAAAAGGAGGAGTCAAGTGTGAAAAAACAGATTATGACAGCAGCAGTTGCTTCAACTCTGGCCTTAGGAACTGCTCCCCATTTTGCAGGTGCAGTTGAATATGATGAGGTGAAGGATCAATATCCTGCATTGACTGGATGGACAGAAGAGGACTGGAATAACTATTTAGAAGATAACTATGGAACCACTTTAGCTGATTATGACACCGTGGGAGACCTTGAGGGTGAGCTTGGCGAACCGATTGATCTGGATTCTATTGCTAATGGAGACAGAGGGGATCAAAACATTCTAGATATTATGGAAAAATACAATCTTGATAGTGCAGGGCTTGTCGCTATGCTCGATCAATATGAGAACAGGGATAATATCTATTTCGCCGGCGACCTTGAAAATGCCCTGTTAGAGGAAGGGTATGAGCCTGTCAATATAACGGATGAAGAAACGGATGGAACTGATGAAACAGGTGAAAGTACTGAGCCGGAAAAGACTGATGAAACCATTGAAGGGACCGTTAATAACAAGCCGGACGCAGATGAGAACGATGATGTCTTCATGTCAAGGGTAGAGGAAACCTACTTGGAGCCTCTAGGCTGGTCTGTGGAAGAATTCAATACCTATTTGAATGACAATTACGATATGAACCTGGACGATTTTAATCAACTGGAAGATCTGGTAGCGAAAGTGGGCCCTGTGCTGACCGATGAAAATGAGATGGAATTGATTAAAGAATATGGACTGACAGAAGATGAATATAAATCGCTCCTGGAAGAGTATGGGGAAACTCCTGAGGACTACCAGTTCCTTTATGAGTTGGGCGACGCACTGAGATACTACACAAGTGAATCGCCAGGCAATGCCGAAACCGAAAAAGGGGCTGAAATGCCTGAAACGGCCTCTGATTCCCTTTCTTACGCACTGCTCGGTGCTGGAGTGGCCATGCTGGGAGGCATGATGCTGGCTGCCAGGAGAAAATTCGGTGACCGCTGATGGGCAGATGGAACAGATTTATTGTTCCTCTCCTTGGCTGTCTCCTGATCTTCGCTGGATTGTTCCTGGCCGTAAACCATACTGTCAGCTGGGTAAAGGGGTATTCTGCGGTTGAAAAGGTCAAGGCGGATCATCAGCCTGTTCCCGGTGAAGATGCGGAAGGTGTAAAACGAAGCAAAGGAGAACCTCTTTATGCGGAAAAGCCCGCTGCCGGGGAGAAGTTCGGTGAAATAACCATACCCAAGCTGGAAATTGCGATTCCAATATATGAAGGAGCAGACGAGGACCAGCTGGCAAAGGGTGTTGGGCACTTTTCCGGAAGTGTTTTACCCGGGGAGAATAACAATAGTGTATTGTCCGGCCACAGAGATACAGTATTCCGCCGGCTGGGTGAAGTGGAAAAAGGTGATCTGATGGTAGTTAAAACGACAGCAGGCAGTTTTACCTACAGAATTGAAAAGACCCGGATTGTCGACGCCGATGACAGGACTGTCATCGTCCCGAAGCCTGAAGCATCACTGACTGTAACAACCTGCTACCCTTTTGGCTATATTGGAAATGCACCTGAAAGATTCGTCCTGATCGGCAGTCTGGTTGACTCGGATATCAGGTGAGATACTTGGGAAATGTTCCAAAAATATCAATTCCTATAATTTTGTCATCTATATGAGAAGAGAAAAAATACCTGCGTTTACTAGATTTCATGCAGGGTAAGGGTAAAATATACCCGCTGTTAAATGCAGCAGCTCATTGGGAAATAAATTCGTAAAAGGAGGAGTTTTACCATGGAAAAAATGATTGTAGGCGGAGTGTTTCAGAACTCGGATGAAGCAGTGAGAGTGATAGAAAGCTTGAAAGACAGCGGATTTGATAAAGACCATATCTCTGTTCTTGCAAAAGATGATGACACCTTAGATAATATTGAGAATAAAACAGATGTGGAAGAGGTTGATCATGGTTCAGACAGAGGAGAAAATGCCGGGAAAGGAGCGGGCATCGGGGCAGGCACAGGCGGTGTACTGGGCGGAATTGTCGGCCTTATTGCTGAAGTAGGACTTCTGACCATTCCTGGAATCGGAGCTTTGGCAGCTGCCGGACCGCTTGCAACTACTTTAAGCGGCGCAGCCATCGGCGCCACTGGCGGGGGAATTGTCGGGGCTTTAACAGGCGCTGGCATACCGGAAGACAAAGCAAAAGAATATAACAGGTATTTAAAGGAAGGCAATATCCTTGTGATGGTGGAAGTTGATGAGGAACAAAGAGACCAGGTAGAACAAACCTTTACGCATTACCGCTCAATGGACACTGACATGTATGTAATCACTGCATGATCAATTGAGCACTCATCCTTTTCGAGGAACTTGTAATTGAGACAGCGCAGTCATTAATCGACTGCGCTGTTTTATTATAGAGACTGCAAAAATACTGTTTCATTCATATTCAATCCAAAATCCCGCAATATTGATTCCCTTCCGCTCTTCCTCGCTTTCAAGTTTCATAGAAGCTTTCGCGAATAAAAAATACGAATGATAAGTGTATCCTTCGACAGATAAGACTTCGGCCTTTGTTTCCAGAGAATCATCAGAATTTGTTACAGAAGTCATTTTCACACATTCAAAACTATGGATGCACTGATACGTCTCTTTGCTGCTTATATATTCCTGAAATGAATCGGGCTCTATTGGGATCCTGATCACATTGATAATGAGCAAAAGCAGTGAAATCAGTACGAACGTTCTTTTTCCGTTTTTTGCTTCTGCATCCTTCGGTTTAAAACTAATAATAACCCCCAATAAAGAATAAAGCGCAATCCACGGCAGCCAGGTGAGCCTGAATGCAAAATAGGCATATATGGAAGTCAGCGTTCCGAAATACAGGTACCGGGCTAATATTGAAAAAGAGTCAGGATGATAGCCGCTCCACTTGCCTTTATCTGCTTTAATGAAGATCTGGTAAAAGAAAAGTGCCGCAATGGCAACCACAAATGCGATATCCATTCTTATTCACCTCTCTGCTGCTACGCATCTATTTTCCTAATTTTAACATATGAATTGGGGTTACAATTCTAAAAAGGGCAAATTAATCATACGCCCCAAGAAAATTACTAAACAATGGGCTGTATCTTTTCGGGCAGGAGTATTCGGGTATCTACAGAAGTTATTTAATATGATTTTTCATTAGAGACGCAAAGGCAGGGAGTGAACATATGCAATACAAAATAATTGCGGTCTGGCAGGATCGGTTACTGCTCGGAACCTTTAAAAATGGGCTCGCCTTGCCCTGCTTCAGTCCTAACCGGACACACCTGGCAGAGACGGGGGAGATTGCTGCTTTTTTACAAGAAAAGCTTGGAGTTAAGCCCAATGTCCTGCAGTGTGTACATGCCGGAGAGGGTGTGAGGGTTTATACAGTTTCTATTCTTGAATCAAACTTGGAAAAAGATACTCATTGGGCTTCTTATCCTGAAGCAGCCAGTCTGATTTCTGCGGAGGACGCTCATTTCCTAAAAGAATGGCAGAGCCTTCAGGCAGATCACTCTGTACCTTGGTTCTCTCCGTACTGGCGGGAGGAAATGGAGCAGTGGGTCAGGAAAAAGCTGCGAACTGAGAGGATAGACTTCGAGCAAATCAGAAGCTGGGAACGTTCGGCTCTTTATAGAATTATTTCCGATGAGGATAGGTATTATTTTAAGGCGGTGCCAAAGATCCTCAGGCATGAAGTGACTGTCAGCTCTTTTCTTTGGGAAGCCGGCATAAAATATATTCCGGCTGTGATTGCTGCTGATGACAGCAAAGGCTGGCTGCTAATGAAGGAGGCCCGGGGAGAGCTTCTCGGCAAAGCTGGAAAAGAGCAGGATTGGAGGGAGGCGCTCCTTGCCCTGGCCAAGGCTCAAAAGCTGTCTGTCAAAGAGGCAGGGCGGCTTAGGGAAGCCGGTGTCCCGGTTCGTCCAATTGCGCCTGTTGTCACTAGCGGGCTGAGGCCGGCTGCTGAAGCACTTTTAAAAGAAGGCGTTATTTCGGATGGCCAATTTTCCAGGCTGGCGGAAAGCCTCCCGGAAGCAAACTTGATTTGCAGCATGCTTGAAAGTCCGCTGGTGCCATTGTCGCTGGAGCATGGCGACTTTTTTGGAGGAAACATCATACTGGAGGAAGGCCTGCCCATTATCTATGACTGGTCAGACAGTTCGCTGTCCCATCCTTTTTTAAGTGCCGCTGTATTTTTGAGTGAGGCAGCTGAACTTTTTTCTGAAGAGTTTGTAGATGAATTGCTGAAAGCTTACTTGTGCTCCTGGGTAGAGTGGGGTTCAGAGGAAGACTTGCGCAAAGAGTACCTGAACGTTCAAAGAATTGAGCCATTATTTGGCTTGGCTGTCTATGAAAATGAAATCTTTCCTTTCTTCCAAAACAATTGGGATAAGTCCCGGATCATCCAGGAGTATGTTGAGTTATGGATTGACGGTTAAGATAAATCTCCTCGGTATGAGATAAGAAGTTGCCCGCTTCGCGATATAAGTTGAAACCGTATTCCAGGTTTTACGTAAAGTAAATAAAGATATGAAGTTGGGAGGGCTTTATGTTGGATTCAAATAAAAAGAAGAAGGAAGTTAGATGGGCAGGGGTCGGTTTAGCATTGGGCGCAGGTGTTGGGGCGATACTGGGAATTGTGGCGTACAATCAGCAGTGGCTGGGCTGACAAAAGAAAATGCATAGGCAGCATGCAGGGAGGGAGGGCAATGTCTGAGAAAGAAAGAGAACGGCTAAAGACAAAAGAACAGCAGAAAAACCCGGGAGCAGCTTTAAATAATTCGTGGACTCAAGCTATCACAGGTGCACCGGGCAAGGGCTGCCTGGTTAATGTGATCTCTATTCTGATCATTATTGGGTTCATTTTTTTAGTAAGAGGCTGTTCTAACTGATAGAAAGGGGTGTCTTAATGGGAATAGCGAGAATCTTTATAATAGCCATAATGGCAGGTGTATACTCGGGAATATTAAATGATTTTCAATATAGTTACGGACTTAATCCCATTCTTAGTCATATGATCTTAATAGTCCTAACAATTGCCACTGGCTTCCTTTTGTATAAAACAGCAAAAAAAGCGAACGTGAACTAAAGGGACTCTGCTAAAAATAACTAAGCAGGAGCCCGCTATAGCAGCACTTTCTATTTCAACTTTATTCCGGTTTAAATCCTGCTTAATCCGCAATATTCACCAGCTTTTCCGGAGTCACTTTATCCTCGATCGCCTGTCAATGCCCAGTACATACTGCCAGTCATCCTTTTCAAACATATAGAAGGAGGTACGGCCCTGCTTATGAACTTAAATAACTTTCAGATTCTTGATGTGTCAAAGGACCAGATTGGAAGATACCTTAAATTGAAAGTAGAGCTTCCTGATGGTGACAGTGTAATCCGATGGGGGCTGGATGAGTTTACATACAGGCAAATGAAGGAGATTGTATCCAAGAAGTATTTTGATTCACTTGCCATCGGCTATCATTATGAACTGGCCCCCTATGTTGGGACATACAAGAAAAATCCAAAGGAGCCGCCCGGTTACAGAGGGGCAATCAGGTGTATCCAGGGAAATCGCGCAGCGCGAATTGAATTCCCTTGTTCGTCGAAGTTTGCAGGTAATATGGAGTGGTTTAGGAAAGAAGTGAGCGGAGTGTCGGATTTGCAGCATTTGTCTTGGGAGAATTATTAAAGGTGGAGAAATAATAAGATGAGTATTCTCGTAACAGGATTTAATGGCAAAGTCGGGTTTGAGGTGGCAAGAAAGTTAAAAGAAAAAGCGATCCCCTTCAAATGCGCTGTAAGAAACGTGGAAAGAGCTAAACGCGAGTTTGGAGTGGCTTATGAGTTTACTGCGCTCGACTTTGCAGATCCGGGGACTTTTGGGAATGCCTTGCATCGGGTTGATAAAATTTTTTTGATTTACCCGCCCGGAGATAAGATCGAGTTTGAAGAATTCCTGCAGCAGGCAAAGGAAAAGAATATCAGCCATATCGTCTATATATCTGTTAAAGATGTTCAATTCCTGCCGTTTATCCATCATTTTAAAAATGAAAAACTGCTCAAAAAGCTGGGGGTCCCTTATACTTTTATCCGTGCCGGTTATTTTATGCAAAATCTAAATGACTTTCTCTTGGACGAATTGAAAGAGAGACAGCAGATTTTTGTGCCTGCCGGGAAGGGGAAAACCAGCTTTGTAGATACAAGGGACCTTGCTGAAGCAGCTTTACACGCTTTTCAAGAACCGGAAAGGCATGAAAATAAGAAGTATGTCATCACGGGAGATGAGGCTTTAGACTTTTATCAAGTCGCTGATATTATGACCGAAGTGCTGGGCTTTCCGGTTCAGTACACCAATCCTTCCGTAAAAGAATTTAAAGAATTTATGCTGGAAAAAGGGGTGGATGAAGCGTTCGTCAATGTTGTTATCGGTATCCACTTCCCCACCAAATTGGGGATGGCCAAAGGGATTACATATGAATATGAAGAGATCACAGGTATGAAGCCGACAAACATTCGTACATATATTGAGGATTATAAAGGCAAATGGATGTAGACCGGTAATTATGTTACTGCCGGGTAATAAGGACAGTGACCTGACAGGCAGCCTTTTAGAAAATTAACAGGTTCTCAAGCAGGTATTTTCAAGAGCCTATTGAAATATAAGAATGTTCAATAACAGGTAAAGAGGTGTCCTTGATGATTAAATCGATGTATCCGTACTTAGTAATGAATGGGAATGGACAAGAGGCAGTGAGTTTCTACAAAAAAGCTCTAAATGCAGAGGTGGTTTCCGTCCAAAAGTTTGGCGACATGCCTGACAACCCGGAATTCCCTTCCCCGCCTGAAGTAAAGGACCTTGTACTGAACGCTCACCTGAAGGTTGGGAATATGGATTTAATGCTTTCTGACACATTTCCTGGCCAGCCTTACCAAATTGGATCCCAGGTGACGATTGCTCTTATCGTAGATGATTTAGAACAGACGAAGGGAATATTCGCTAAGCTTCAGGATGGCGGGCAAGTGGACATGCCGCTCCAAGAGACTTTCTGGAGCCCATTATATGGACAGGTGAGTGATAAATTCGGTGTGATGTGGCAGGTGTCTGCTGCGGCTAAGGAATAATTAATGGGGGGACAGGTTCCCTTAAAATAGGCGGCAAGGAGCGACGTTATGAAATTTCTGCTAACATCTTCAGGTGTTAGTAATAAAAGCATACACCGTGCGCTGGTTGATTTGCTGGGGCAGCCCATCGCCGATTCCAATTCCCTGTGCATCCCAACCGCGATGTACGGAAACCCATGGGTCGGGCCCGGTGTCAAAGCCTGGGAGTTCATCAGCGGAAGTCCGGGAAATCCTATGGTCAGTCTAGGCTGGAGTTCTGTCGGTGTATTGGAGCTCACAGCATTGCCGAGCATCAATGAAGACCGCTGGGTGCCGCTTGTCAGGGAGACGGACGTCCTGCTGGTAAGTTGTTTCTGAAGGGCAGTGGAGAGTGTTTTCTAACTGATTCCTGCAGTAAAGATTCGCTTCCTTAAATGAATAGAGTCCACTATTCTCGATAGCTGCCAGCCAGGCGGCTTTTTTTCTTTTTGCAAAAATGGGCAGCAAACAGCTTGAATGTACTTGACAGACAATGCTAATCAGTATTACTATATGGCTAGTAATAAGTAATACTGAATACCGGTGCTACAGAGTACTGAATATTTATGTGAGATTAGACGGAGGAAAAAAGAATTGGAAAATATCACGGAAATGCTTAAAGGAGTGCTTGAGGGCTGTGTGCTTGAAATCATCAGCCGCGGTGAAACTTACGGCTATGAAATCACGCAGCAGCTCCGGCAGCTCGGCTTTACTGAGGTGGTTGAAGGGACTGTTTACACCATTACCATGCGGCTGGAGAAAAACAATCTGGTGGATATTGAGAAAAAGCCTTCCACTGTTGGACCGCCGAGAAAGTTCTATACACTAAACGCAGCTGGCCAGGAGAAACTCAAGACTTTTTGGGACAAATGGGCCTTTGTCTCGGAAAAAATTGATGAACTTAAAAATAAACCAATCAAAAAGGAGAATGCAAAATGAGTATTTTTGAAAAAATCATCGGCAGCCTGGAAGACAAGCGGGAATGGAAAGCGATGGAGGCGCGTGCGAAGGCACTTCCAAGCGAGTACACTGCCGCGTATAAAGCGATCCAGAAATATATGTGGACTGCAGGAGGCGGTCCCACTGATTGGAAAGACACCAAACGCATCTTCATCGGAATTCTCGACCTTTTTGAGGAAGGGGCAGCCGAAGGCAAGAAAGTCACTGACCTGACTGGTGAGGACGTGGCTGCTTTCTGTGATGAGCTGGTGAAGGATGAGAAAACCTGGAATGATAAATACCGCAAGAAGCTGAATGATACCATTGGGCGAGGATAAAGGCGGAAATATAACGATTGAAAAAAATACCTACTGAATAGTCAGGTGTGAATGGATGCCTGCTATTCAGTATTATTTTTAGTCTGGTAATAAGTAATACTGATTACCGGTATAACTAAGTAGTGGCTTTTGCCAATTTAAAAGGGAGGAATCTATATGAACCATTCAGCGATTTCTGTTAAAGGGTTAACAAAATCCTTTAAAGACAAGGAAGTTTTAAAGGGGGTGGATTTTGAGGTGCAGCGCGGGGAAATCTTCGCTTTATTAGGCTCCAATGGGGCAGGCAAGACAACCACTGTAAACATCCTCTCAACGCTGATGAAAGCAGATGCCGGCGGAGCGCATATTTGCGGCTTTGACGTTAGACATCAGGCAGATCTAGTCCGAAAGAGCATCAGCCTTACCGGGCAGTTCGCAGCCATAGACGGCATGCTGACCGGGCGGGAAAACTTAATGATGATTGCTAGGCTAAGGGGAATATCCGATCCAGCAAACGTCGCCGGCCATCTGCTTTCCAGATTCAGCCTGACTGATGCGGCAAGCATCCGTGCAGATAAATATTCCGGCGGGATGAAGCGCCGGCTTGACCTCGCTATGAGCCTGATTGGAAATCCTGAAGTTATTTTTCTCGATGAACCGACCACAGGACTTGATCCCGAAGCACGGATAGAAGTGTGGAATACCGTCAAGGAGCTTGCCGGGAGCGGCACAACGATTCTGCTGACGACCCAGTATCTGGAGGAAGCCGAGCTGCTGGCCGACCGCATCGCCATTCTGCATGATGGAAAAATCATTACCACTGGAACCCTTGCTGAACTTAAGGCGATGTTTCCGCCTGCAAAAGTGGAGTACATTGAAAAGCAGCCTGCATTGGAAGAAATATTCCTGGCGATCATCAGCAAAAAAGGAGGAGATGGAAATGAAAAGTAACACAGCGGTCCTGCTGGGACGTTTAATGCGGAATATTATGCGCAGCCCGGACACAATTGTCACGGTGGCCATTACGCCGATCATGATGATGCTGCTGTTTGTTTACGTTTTTGGCGGGGCTATAGAAACGGGCACGGAAAACTACGTGAATTATTTACTGCCAGGTATTTTGCTTATCACGATTGCATCGGGCGTCGCTTATACATCCTTACGTCTCTTTAATGATGTGAAGAGCGGGCTGATGGCCCGTTTCGTTACGCTGCCCATCAAGCGATCATCTATATTGTGGGCACATGTGCTGACTTCGCTGGTGTCAAATGCACTCGCTGTTGCAGTGGTTATCCTTACTGCATTCTTAATGGGCTTCCGCCCGCATGCTGATATCCTTGATTGGTTCGCGGCAGCCGGGATACTCCTGCTGTTTGCATTGGCCCTGACATGGCTGGCGGTCATTCCGGGGTTGACGGCGGGATCCATGGAAGGGGCCACAGCCTACTCATATCCGTTAATTTTTCTGCCTTTTATCAGTTCGGCTTTTGTCCCTACCGAAACCATGCCCAAAGCGGTTCGCATTTTTGCTGAGAACCAGCCAGTGACTTCGATTGTTAATTCGGTCCGTGCTCTCTTATATGGTGGAGCTGCCGGAAGCGGGATTTGGACCGCACTTGCCTGGTGCCTTGGCGTTATGTTCATTGCTTATTTGATTGCTGGTAAGGTCTTTAGACGGCAATTGGGGTAAGAAAAGGGGGGAGGGTTTTTCGGGGTGTCTAGTAATTTGGCTATTTGGCCCAATAATCTACCAACTCCTCCTGTTAGTCTGCCAATTGCGCCCTCAAAGGTTGACTGGAGCTCATCTGCAAACTATTTACACAGCGGCTTCTTGGCTTCCAGCCAGTCTGACACTATATTCAGCTGCCGATCCGGCGGCTTTTTCTTTATGACCGCCCAAATAAGTAAGAATAGATGTTACCATGGAACGATAGTGTTCTGTTGCTCCGTATAGAGAATAGGAAAGGAGGGGAACCGGTGAAGAATACAGCCGGGCTATCTATATTGATGGCGATCATGGCCATTCTATTAAACGGATGCTATCAAAAGGAAATACAATATTATTCAAATCCAGATGTTGGTGAGCTTCAAGAAAATAAAAATCGTGTTCAAAAAGGGGACTACCAGCTGTCCGTAGCAGATGATCAATTAATTATAGACAGCAAAAAGAAAAAGTTCGAGATTTCTTTACCTGAACATCACAGCGGCATTCAGAGTTTTCATTTTTCATATGATACTCGGTATTTAGCTTATGATGCTGTCGTCGGTAACGGCGTCAAAATTTTTGTCGTTGACTTAGAAACAGGTGAAAAGGTCAATTTGTCCGAAACGATCGGTTATAAGTATGACTACAATGGCTACCATTCATCCTGTGGTATTGCCTGGGCGCCTGACCAAAATATAATCGCCTTTATCGGTGGATATAATGATTCAGCCCGAATAAATATTTACCACTTTGATATGGATGAGGAGCTTCAGGCTCCTGCGGGCTCACTCATTTTTAATGATATATATGGTGTCAAATGGAATATTACAGGAGAATCCATTTATTATACTGCTGATTCACTTGAGAATGAAAATATGTATGGACTTTATCAGACTGAAATTGAATCAGACAGCAGGTTACTAGGCGGAACAGTAAAACTCATATCTGAAATGAGCGAGAAAAATCTTAACCAGTGGCTAAATGAAACAGCAAATATTGAGGACAAGACGTGGCCATAACAAGAGGCAAGAATTCTTGGACAAAACAATAGGTATTGGCCGAATTTCCTGTCAATGCTTATGTGAGTTGAGGAAAGCGGGTTAAAGAGCGCACTTTTCCTCCATTTGCTGTTAGAGCCTGAGGTGAACAGAGGTACTCCTCTTGTATAAAACAAAATATAGGATTACCCTTTAGATTAAGGAGTGAAAATAATGAGTGAGAATATTGAAGGCATTGATTACAAAGAAGTGATTGAATATGCTCTAGATCCGCTGATTGTCCATTCACAGCTTAAAATCATTTATATTAATAAGGCAGCAGAGGACTTCTTTAGAGCTTCAAGGGATGAGGTCATTGGGGCCAGTCTTTTGGATATTTTCAAAGAAACTTCTAAACCCGCCATAACCCAAAGAATATCCGGCGCTTATAGTAAACCGGCGGAGGTTATTGAGGAAACAATATATAGGATGGATGGAACCCCGGTTGATGTTGAGTTATATTGCCACCCGATTAAGATAGGGGAAACAAAAGCCATTCAAACCTATGTAAGAGACATCACGGAGAGAAAACAGCAGAAAATAGCCCAGCGTGAAATGAATATGTACATAAATGAACTGGCGTCCCAGGCTGTCCCGCTATTAGATGGAATTGCCGTCCTGCCGCTGCTGGGCGCAGTGAACCCTGACAGGGCAAAACAACTTCTGGAGCTAGTACCGGTCAATGTTCAGAAGCAAGGGATCAGCCATTTGATCATAGATTGTTCTGGCATCTATAGAATTGATCATTTAGTGATTGACTCCCTTTTTAATATCAACAATGTACTAACATTACTCGGGGTAACATGTATTCTGACTGGTGTTAGGCCCCAATTGGCTGCAGAGGCAGTTACAATTGGTATTGACCTTAATAACATAATCACTTTTGCCGATGTTAAGGATGCCTTATGCTATCTCGGAGTAAATAGTGAAACAATATCTCAATAAGAATAGCAGGCCAGTTAATCCAGGGTATTAGCGGCCTCTTTATCATCCTGCTGCCATCCGGCAGTTTTTTTTTCTTTCAGAGGGGAGTAACTTTGAAAAGGGCTTCATCAGGAAGAGCTTTTTTATGATTCACACAGAGTATCTAGCTCTCTTGCTGAGTCCGATTCTGGAATTATTTACATATGAAGTATATACAAGATTCGTACGATATATGTCTTGAAGACTGTCATAACATAGACCCTGAGGTGAAGTGAATGAAAAGCATCAAGCATAAGCTGCTGTTGATTAACCTGATCATTGTGGCAATGATACTGGTATTAAGCGGTACTACTTACTTATCCATACTTAATTCTAACGAAAGTGTTCAGAATATTGTGAAGGATGAAATGCCATTGTTAATTGCCGATGAAAAACTGGCATTTAATATTTCCCAGCGGATCGCACTGGCCCGCGGCTACTTACTCTATCCGGAAGATAAAACCTTTAAAGAATCATTCATGACTTATACGGAGAAAAGTAAGTCCCTGCAAGAGGAAATCATCAATAGAGGGGCTTCAGAAGAGGCGAAAACTTTAATCAATAAAAGTGTGGAATGGAGAACAATAGTTACTGATGAAGTTTTTCCTGAAATAGAGAATGGGAATACAGATAAAGCCAGCCAAATAATGAAAGAGAGGGCACAGCCTCTTGGAAGAGAGATTATGGCTGGATTTGAAAAACTGTCCACTCATAGAGAAGGACTGATTGTGAAAAATGGAGATTCTGTTCTGCAAACGCTGGGTACAGTGAATATTTCTCTCCTTATCATTTCAGCTATCGTCACGATAACGGCCATTGTATTATCCATCTGGAGTGCTCAATCCATTACCAGGCCAATAAACGCTGTGGTGAGACGGATGCAGCAAATTGCTTCCGGAGACTTGCAATCTGCTGACCTGGAAACAAAGTCAAAGGACGAAATCGCTCAGCTCATGGAGGCTGCGAACAGCATGAGCAGCCAATTAAGAAGCATTATGCAAAGCCTGGTACAATCAAGTGAAATTGTAACAGATCAGAGCAAGTCGCTTGCGACTTCCTCTAACGAAGTCAAAGAAGGAAGTTTCCAAATTGCGCAGACGATGGAGGAGCTGGCATCCGGCGCACAGGATCAGGCACAGGACTCAGCTGCCCTTGCTGAATCAGTATCCGGGTTTATTCAGCGAATGGCAGAAACGAATCAGGCTGGGAATGAAGTAAGGGGCATAACTGAAAAAGTAAGAACATCAACTGAAAAAGGCAATCAATTAATGGTTCAGTCTGAACAAAAGATGATGGAGATTGAAGAAGTTGTCGAACAGTCTGTTAATCGGGTAAAAGGGTTAAATGAGAAAGTTAACAATATTACTAACCTGATAAATGTCATTACAGGAATTGCTGAACAAACGAACCTGCTCGCCTTGAATGCTGCTATTGAAGCGGCGAGGGCCGGTGAATCCGGCAAGGGCTTTGCTGTTGTGGCTGCCGAGGTTAGAAACCTGGCAGAAGATGTGAAGCATAGTGTATCAGATATCACTTCCATCATTTATGAAGTGCAGCATGAGGCGGTTAATGTAAGCAGCACTTTGACGACTGGCTTTGAGGCTGTACAAAGCGGAACACAGCAAATTAAAGAAACATCGGAAACATTTAAGACAATCTCTGCTCTGATCGATAATATGGCGAATGGAGTAGCTGTCATCTCCAACGACCTGGAAGCACTATCGGATAAAGGCAATCACATGAACATGGCGATCACAAGTATCGCCAGTGTGTCAGAAGAAGCAGCTGCGGGTATTGAAGAAACTACTGCTTCCACGGAACAGACATCAAGTTTGATGGAGCAAATATTACTAAGTGCAGAATATCTGGCTCAGCAGTCTGAACAATTAAATAAGATTACAGGTCAATTTAAAATATAAAAACAGCAAAAAGAGGATATTCCATTAGGGACATCCTCTTTCTTTTTTGCAGGTTTTGGTAAAGCTGAAGATGGCGGCCAGTTCTTCATGGAGATTGGGTCTTACTAATTAAACTATTGTATATATTAAATTATTTAATATAAATGTTAAATTATTTAATAAAAATTGATTTTTTTATAATAAATGTTAAATGTATATTTTAAAAATTAAATATTTGCTGTATGATGATATTAATTAAAAGAAAGGAGAACAGTATGGCGTATCCTTTACTCACTAATTGTCCTGTTTGCACAAACGCGCTGACGATCACGAAGCTGCAATGCAGCCATTGCCAAACCACGGTAGAAAACGAATTTGAGATTTCCAGACTGGCGGCGCTTGGCCAGGAACAGCTGCATTTTATCGAGATATTCCTTAAATGCCGTGGAAACATCAAAGAAGTCGAGAAGGAGCTCGGCATCTCCTATCCGACTGTCCGTGGAAAACTGGATGAAATCATCTCTGCACTGGGGTACTCCTCGCAAAAGAAACCGGAAGTGGATAAGAAAAAAATTGTATCGCTGCTTGAAAAAGGTGAAATCACAGCAGAGAAAGCCATTCAGTTATTAAAGGAGGAAGAATAGGCCATGAAAGATGAAATTTCAAGGGTCTTAACACTGGTTGAGGAAGGAAAGCTTGATAAGGAAAAGGCAGGTGAGCTGATTAATGTCTTGCAAGGCAAAGATCAGCCGGAGCTGGTGACCATAAAAAAAGATGTACCATATGGCAATAAAATGCTGAAAATTCGTGTGAATTCTAAAGAAGGCGATAATGTAAACGTGAATTTGCCGATCAACCTGGTTAAGGCTGTCCTTAGAGTAGGGACCAATATCGCCGAAAGAATCCCTGAAGCAGCGAAATATGTGAAGGATATCAATATCGACCTGCTCATTGAAGCCATTGAAAACGAATTGGACGGACAAATCGTTGACATCATCTCGGCCAATGGCGACAAAGTGCTCGTGGTGATTGAATAATTATGTTAAAGATCAAGGTGAAAGCAAAGGATAAACGCTTGTTCATTCCTGTTCCCTATGCAGTTTTGAATTTAGCTGGGCTGATTGTTACCTCCAAAAAGATTAATCGCTTCATAAATAACGCAATTGAGAAAGATGGAAGCAAGTTCATCTTCCCTGAAATTGATAGAAAAGATCTAAAGCCGCTCCTGCAAGGTATTTCCCAGCATCGCGGATTGACCCTTGTTGAAACGAAATTGAAGGATGGAACTGAGGTAGTAATAAAGCTATAAAAATCTTCTATTATTTGGTTACTGCGGCTGCCGGTCAGGCAGCTTTTTTCTTTTTCTTCAAAGAAAGTTTCTCCCTTCCTGACAGCCAAAACTTTCTTCTGATATCTATTATGTTTTAAGCCCCAAATAAAGGGAAAAACCTACTAAGCTAGTTAGTTAGATAGTATGTAGGAGGGGGAAATGTGAAGGAACAGCAAGAGACTCTAGAAGCAAAAGATATTACTGTTGTTGACAGTTCGATGGCGAAGAAGTCCATGATGGGGACATCCATCGGGAATGCGATGGAGTGGTTTGATTTTGGTATTTATTCATTTTTGGCAGTTACGATGGGCAGGGTGTTTTTTCCGGAGATTGACCCATCTTTTCAATTAATATACGCGTTTGCCACGTTTGCGGTGGCATTTATTGCTCGTCCGCTCGGCGGTATGTTCTTCGGGATGCTTGGTGACCGGATAGGCAGGAAGAATGTGCTGGCCATTACGATGATCCTGATGGCGGCTTCCACGCTCAGCATCGGCTTGATCCCGGGCTTTGCAGCGATTGGGATTACAGCTCAAATTTTACTATTATCAGCAAGGCTTGTGCAAGGTTTTTCAACCGGCGGGGAATATGCCGGAGCTATGACCTACATAACCGAAACAACTCCTGATAAAAAACGCAGCTTCATGGCCAGCGGCCTTGAGGTTGGGACACTGGTCGGCTTTATTGCCGGCGCCGGCCTTGTTACGCTGCTGACCTTTATGCTTGGCAGCGAGGCGATGACGGCATGGGGCTGGAGAATTCCGTTCTTCATTGCCGCTCCGCTTGGAATCATCGGCTTCTATTTCCGTAATCATTTAGGTGAAACGCCGGCTTTTGAGGCGATGAATGAATCGATTGAAGAGAAAAAGAATGAAAGTGTCACGCTAAAAGAGATTTTTGCCGGACATTGGAGAGCATTATTGACTTGTACGGCGATTGTTATTTTCTACAATGTCATGAGTTATACCGTTCTGACTTATATGCCGTCTTATATGTCAGAAGAGCTCGGGTACAGTGAAGGGAAAGGGCTCCTGATGCTTGTTCTTGTGATGATCGTCATGATCCCGATGGTATTGGCAATGGGGCATTTGAGCGACAAATTCGGACGGAACCGCATCCTGAAAGCCGGCCTGATTGGCGCGGTTGTCCTGAGCATCCCTGCTTTCATGCTTGTCCGTTCCGGCAGCACATATGGTGCGTTCTTCGGATTGCTGATCCTCGGCATGCTGCTGACGACTATGCAGGGATCATTGCCTGCAACGCTGCCATCGCTGTTTTATACAAAAGTGCGCTACGGGGCACTGGCGATTACATATAATACAGCAACGTCCCTGTTCGGAGGCACGACACCGCTGCTGGTTGCATGGCTGGTGAGCGTAACCGGCAATAATATGGTGCCCGCTTATTACCTGATGGGCATGTGCCTGTTCGGCATCATCATCGTCACTCTGTTTGTAAGAGAGACAGCAGGCCGTTCGCTTCGCGGCTCAGCACCGGTTGTTGAACGCCAGAGCGAGGTGAAGGAAGCCCTTAAGAATCCGGAAAGGGCCTACTGGTGGAAGAATGAAGGAAGAGCTGCCAGGAAAGGTGTTTTGGGTAAAGGATTGTTGACTGGATTGTTGAATAAGCATTAGAAAAAGGTGCCTGACTCTAAACGCATACACGCTGTGCAGATGGAGTCAGGCATTTTTTTATATAAAGGGGGATTCATTGTGAAAAATATCTCTTTGCGATTGGTATTCATTTTAGTGGGGGCTTTGCTTGGAGGCTCATTGTATGTCTTATAAAAAGGGAATTTCCACTGAGTGTCTTAGCAGGCTTTGCGGCTGGCACAGTGTTTATTCTTCTTTTAGCTGTGTATAGAAGAAAAGAGTGAAGAAACCTGTCTCTCTGTCTCAGGATTCCTAAAGAAAGTGCCTTATCCCTTTGGGAAAAGGCACCTCATTTATTCCAATAAGCCTTTGCTTCTTTCTCCAGCACCTTTAACCGTTTGTAGTAATCTGGAAACTCGTTAAGGTGGGCGAGGGCAATTTTTCCCGTGATGAGTGGGTCGTCGCCTGTCACATTCGTTTGGCTTGAGATTTTTCCGTGTTCGAGCTCTGTATTCACCCCTAGCCAAAACTCATTCAAATCGAATCGGCTTGTTTGAAAATTGATTCCCAGCAGCAAAGCGATTGCGGCGGCTTCCTCTTTGGAAAAAGACTTTTGCCTGGCAGCATGATGAGGGTATGGATATCTAACATCATGCCTATGGCCGTTGAAGAAACGGTGTGAATAAGGATTATGAGAGTACAAGAACATCGCTCCTAAAAGGCAGAATACGTTAGTAGCATATGACTTTCAAGGTGGGATGGTGTCTGGCTCCAAGTCTTTTATACTTGGGAAGGGTATGCTATTAAAAGGGAACTTTTCCCCTTTAGCCCTTAGGTATGTGTTCAAACATATTTCTCTTTATTCAGGAGATAATAAATATTAGTGGACTTGAATAGGAGGAAAAGGCATGGAGACTCATCACAATCATTTAAAGCTGACCGCCGCAGAATTGAGTTATTTATGGGCTTCTTACATGGCAGACAGTATGGCGGTTTGTATATTAAATTATTTTCTCCAGCATATTGAAGATGAAGACATCCAGAACCTCGCATCCCATGCTTTAGACTTATCACAGCAGCATGTGGAGATCATAGAAGAGATCTTTACAGAAGAAGGCATCCGGATTCCGCAGGGATTTACGGAGGAAGATGTGAATTTAGAGGCGAAGCGATTGTTTTCCGACGTTTTTTATTTGCGCTATATACACAATATGGCAAAGGGCGGTCTTGCCACTTATGGCCGGGTGCTGCAGAATACATGGCGGTCTGATATTCATTCATTCTATTCCAAGTGCTTAACCTCAACAATCGAATTAAAGACCGAGGCCAATGAGCTGTTATTGGAAAAGGGACTGAGTGTGCGCCCGCCAAGCATTCCATATCCGGAAAAAACGGAGTTTGTTCATAAGCAGTCCTTTATTCTGGAAGGGCTGGGGAGGAGGGAATCCCTCACCGGGTCAGAGGTGACGAATCTTCATGCAAATATTCAGACGAATCATTTAGGAATCAGTATGGCTTCAGCCTTCAGCCAGGTAGCCAAATCAGATAAGGTCCGGAAATATATATTAAGAGGAAAGGAAGTTTCCCGGAAACATATAAAGGTTCTGAGCCGCTACTTGGAGATGTGTTCATTGCCTGTCCCCATGGGCTTTGACCAGGAAGTAACCGAATCAACCGAGTCGCCATTTTCAGATAAATTAATGATGTTCCACTTTGGCCTGAGGATTTATGCCGGAATCGGCAACTATGGAATAGCCATTTCAGAGAGCAATAGAAGCGATCTGGTTATTGATTATGAGCGGTTTACTGGAGAGGTCCTCAAGCTATCTGAGGATGGAGTAAATCTGATGATTGAAAATGAATGGATGGAGCAGCCGCCATTGGCAGCAAATCGCAGGGACTTGGCGAAGGATTGATAAAAAAGAGGTGCCATTGCCCGGAACAGGGGGGGCAGGCACCTTTTTTGAGCTGCAGGATCATCCCCTCATAAACCCGCCTTCCGAATGGATAATCTGGCCGGTGATCCATTCAGCATCTTCGCTTGCCAGGAAGGCAGCAAGACGTGCAGTATCATCCGGTGTGCCAATCCGGCCCATTGGAAATTTAGGCAGGAGGTGATTTCTGATACCGTCTGTCATCCACGTCGAATCGGTTGGACCTGGATTGATAGCATTAACGGTAATCCGAAGCGGTGCAAGCTCCTGTGCTAATGATCTCGTAAAAGCAGAAATGGCGCCTTTGGTCGCTGCATAAGCCAGTTCCCCTGGCATTGGGGCTATATCCTGACCGGATGTCATGTTGATAATGCGGCCAGACGGTGAACCTGAGTCTTTAAACCGGCGGGCAAACTCAGCACACAGAAGAAAGGTGGACCTCATATTGACCGCGTAATGAAGGTCAAGTGTGCTTGCATCTAACGATTTATAATCATTATTAACAGAATGAGCGGCATTGTTAACCAAGATGGACGGAGAGCCCAGTCGGCCTGCAGCTTCTTCATAGATGGCCAATGCCGCATTTGCATCTGTCAGATCCACCTTTAGTGCCTCGCAGCGTACACCAATATCAGCAATATCCTGCTGAAATTGTTCAATCCACTCAGCATCAGAATGCCAGTGTGTAAAAAATATATCTATATCCTGTGAAGCCAGCTTGCGGCAAATTGCTGTACCAATTTCATTTTCACTGCTCGCACCTGTAACCAGAGCGATTTTTCTTTGAGAATGACTCATAGTTTTTACCCCCAATTATTAGGGACGTTTGGCTGCGGGCAATAGAAATGCTAATTCCCCGAAAATAAAAGCAGACCTCTGTGACGGTGTCTGCATGGCCGATGGAAAGTTCTTGACTCCACACCAAGCTCCCCTGAAATGATGATCATAAGAATAAATGGACATACTCCCCACTAAAAAGGAAATGAGACTATATTTATTTATGTTCATTGCCAGTCATTACAGTGTCAGCCACATGCAGAATCTTGATTCTCCTTTCCTTGCATCTCTATCTCCATCTTACTTATAAGAGGAGGGGGACACAACTGTTATTGTCAGAAAATTTTAATCTGTTATTCTGAGGCACCTTCCCGAAATTTCACCCATATATTCCACCATGAAAGCATATTGAACATACCGGTGGGCAAAGCATTAAGGCCTTCCCTTAAACCAGCACGTTTATTGTAAATAAGATGGGAGGGTTCAAAAAAACTCGCTTCCTGCATACCGGGGAAGCGAGTTAATCTTAAGTTGGTAACCTTATTGCTTATTGAGACACATGTATAACTTCTTTCTCATTCATGACTATACCATGGCAATCCTGCAGCACTTGCTGAAAAGAATCGGTTACTCGATCCGCATTATAAACACAAACAGATACGATTCCTTTTCCATCTAGGTGTTTATGAAGTTCTTGCTCATATTTTGCTATGCTGTTGCAGATTTCCTGGTCTTCCCGCCATTCAATAAATCCCCAGGTACTGATTGAGGCCCTTTTTTGCAGTTGGGTTTCAGTGTTTTTTATAAATTGATCGACAACTGTCTGCGGATGGAAATTACCATGGGTATAGTAAAAATCGAAATTATTTATAACCTGCAGGTAAGATAATTCTTCTGTGGTTAATTCCTTTTCGAGCCTGGTTTTGATTTGGCGTATATGCCGATCATTTTCAAGCAGAAGAATATTATCACCGTTTTTTATGCCTGCCACAATAAAAGAAACTGCATTGGTAATATAGTTTTCTTCATTATTGTAGAGGTAGCAAATATGCCCCCCATTATTTGCTTTACAGTTTTTATACAAGTCTACAATTAAACTATCCATATGTGCCCCCTCAATCTCCAGATGTATGTATAATAAAATTTTTTATTTCTATAAGGAAGTTGAAATCATCCTCCATTACTTTTTCCAAAATTTCTTACGATACAAACCGATTCCGTCCGGAAAGCATCCCAAACACCATTACAATGGCTGAAATTCCGATCAGCATAATGAGCGGCAGAGTCCATGAATGTGTCAGATCAAATAAATACCCGATGAACAGCGGTCCGATGGAGGCAAGGATATAGCCGGTCGATTGGGCCATACCTGATAACTCAGCTGCCTGCCTGCCATTTCTGGCACGAAGTCCAATATAGCTGAGGGCGAGAGGGAAGCTGCCGCCAAGTGCGATTCCAATCAGGATGATACTGATGATCAAGACAGGGTAGGAGGCGCCGTACAGCAGGCCGCTGTAGCCGGCGACCGCACAAAGGCTGAGTGCAAAGGCAATCCAGATCTGTGATTGATATTTCCCTGCAAGGACAGGGATGAAAAAGCTGGCCGGCAGACCTACCAGCTGTGTGAAGGATAGGAGCCACCCTGCTGTCGCGATGCTGATGCCATGGCTATGCAGGATTTCCGGCAGCCAGGAGATCGTGACATAAAATAGGGAAGACTGAAATCCCATGAAAAGCGCAAGCTGCCAGGCAAGAGGTGTCCGCCATATCCGTCCTGAAGCTGTTCCGGGATTCAGCATAATATTGCCGGGGCTGCTTTTTTGGGACCTGAAAAGGAAAAGCCACACAGTGAACGCAGCAATTACCGGGATGGCCCAAACCCCTTGAGCGCCTTGCCATCCAAGGTCGGCATCGACTGCCAGGGGAACGCTGATTCCTGACGCGAGCGAAGCGATCAATCCCATGGATGTTGAATACACGCTTGTCATCAGTCCAAATTTATTCGGAAACTTCTCCTTTACAACAGCAGGCAGAAGAACATTGCCGATAGCGATGCCCAATCCGGCCAGGAAAGTTCCGGCAAAAAGAAAAAAGGCCATCGGAATCGAGCGGATGGCTATGCCGGTGAATAGGGAAAGCAGGCCAATAAGAAGTGTCCGTTCATTCGTCAGGAGCGAAGCAATTTTTGGCACCAGGGGAGACATGAATGCAAATACCAGGAGAGGCAGACTCATCAGCAGTCCTGCACTCCAGTGCGCCAGGCCGACATCATCCTGGATGATTCCCACCAGCGGTCCTAAAGACGTGATGGCTGGCCTTAGGTTAAACGCAACCAGAATGATCCCTGCGATAAATAAATACTGTTTGGCTGGATCCATATTGGGTTTAGTATTGGCTTTAGGATTCAGCTTTTCCATAAAACATTCCTTCTCTCATACCCATTTTTTTATCAAGTATAGCATATCGTGAGCTTGCCTGAATGGTCGTACGAGGGTGATTACTCTAAAGTTTCTGATAATGTTTCACGTGGAACAAGTTTTTTACGTTTTTTAAAATAAAGGGAGAAGGCAGGGAATTAGAATTATTATGTGAAAAACTTCACATAATGTTCATGAATTATCCGTCCATTGATCCTATAATGTTATATATTATTACTGTAATCATATGGTTTATAGATAAAACAAGGAGGAAGCAAGCATGAAAAAATTATTCCAGCTACTGCTTATTACAGGTATAGTCATGACGCCTTTTTTTACAGACGCTCATGTGAAATGGTTCACAAATGTTATTCCTCAGAAAGAAACTATTGAAAATATATTATCACCATTATTTATGGGCTTGGCATTAACCGCTGCGGTGATACTTGGATTGCTGACATTGGCCATTCCTAAAACAACCGAATGGGCACCGGTCAAGAGATTGGATGACTGGCTCTCTCAATTCAGAAAATACAGCCGATATATTTTGAAATATGGAACGGCAATAGCTTTAATGATCCAAGTCACGAACGGGAGCTTATTTGCACCAGAATTCCATCTTGAAGGGACGCCGGCTGTTGCAGCGGCTTGGGCGGCAATCGGATTCCTGCTCATTCCCCATCATATCTCAACAAAGGTTGCGGCCATCCTGCTGCTCGGGCTGTTTGCATTTGTCACCATGCATAATGGCATTTTCCATATGCTTGATTATGGGTATTATGCAGCCATCATCGGCGTGCTTCTGGTAGGCAGCACACGCCTTGAGAAGGCAGGTTTCCCGCTGCTTTATTTAGGCACAGGTTTATCTCTTTGCTGGGTAGCGGTTGAAAAATGGGTGTATCCAAGCATGTCTCTTGATATTGTGGCCAATCATGGAGTGCCGACATTCGGCTTCGCACCGGCAGCCTTCATTGTAATGGCTGCATTCATTGAGTTTATCGTGGGCTATTTACTGGTTGTGGGCATATTGAACCGTGTGGTCGGATTTGTCGTCACAGTCATTTTCATTACAACAACGATGCTTTTTGGAATGACAGAAGTAATCGGCCACTTCATGATCCATATTATCCTGATCATCTTCATCATTGAGGGGATCTCATTCTACAACCCGCCTATCAAGCTGCACAAAACCAGAACCGATCAATTTGTATTCGTATTCCTTAACTTTCTCTTTGTACTGGCGGCGTTTATCCTGATTTATTACCGCTTTGCCGGTTAAGGGACAGCTATCCAGAATAAACATTGTGGCAGTTCATAATTAAAAACAGGCGAAAAAGTACACAATGGTGTGCTTTTTTTTTGTCGTAGGAGACAAAAAGTAAAACACATCTATCTGTACCAGAGGGCTCTCCTAAAAAAGGAAGGGAGATATCCCGCAGGATAAAGGTCAGTGGAGGGCTTCCCATAGAAGAAGATTCCAAAGGTAATCATATTAATGTTCCTCCTGCATTTGGGCAATCCTAAAACAGATAATTTAAGGTGAATATTGGACCGAAGTCATTTACAATAGAGTGGGATTAGCAATAAGATATAACATCAAAAACAAATAGCGAAAAGAAGAGGAATGAGGCAACGATGTCAGTCAAGACAAACGGTTTTCGAATAGAGAAGGACTTTCTGGGGTCGAAAGAAGTCCCTGCACATGCGTACTATGGGATTCAGACACTGAGGGCGGTAGAGAATTTTCCGATTACCGGCTACCGAATCCATCCTGAACTGATCAAAGCGATGGCAATGGTAAAGAAGGCAGCTGCAATGGCGAATGTGGAGGTCAAGGCTCTTTACTCAGGCATTGGCGACGCGGTTGTCCAGGCGGCAGATGAAATGCTTGCCGGCAACTGGCATGATCAAGTGATTGTCGACCCGATCCAGGGGGGAGCAGGTACTTCTTTTAATATGAATATGAATGAAGTGCTGGCAAACCGGGCACTTGAAATCATGGGCAGGGAAAAAGGGGATTATCCATACTGCAGTCCGAACACCCATGTCAACATGTCACAGTCTACGAACGATTCATTCCCGACTGCCATGCATATTTCAATCTTAAAGGTGCTTGAGCAGCTGATTGATTCTATGGAGAATATGCACAAGGCATTTATGGATAAAGCTGATCAGTTCAACCATGTGATCAAGATGGGCCGGACACATCTGCAGGATGCTGTGCCAATCAGGCTTGGGCAGGAGTTTGAAGCCTACAGCCGCGTGATTGAACGCGATATCAAGCGCATCAAGCAATCAAGGCAGCATTTATATGAATTGAATATGGGAGCGACAGCAGTCGGCACAGGCTTGAACGCACAGCCCCACTACATTGAATTAGTGGTCGAATATTTAGCAGATATCAGCGGCCTGCCGTTCAAGGGGGCAGAGCATCTGGTCGATGCCACTCAGAATACAGATTCATACACAGAGGTCTCCAGCGCGCTGAAAATCTGTATGATCAATATGTCTAAAATTGCAAATGACCTGCGCCTGATGGCTTCCGGCCCTAGAGCTGGACTCGGGGAAATCTCTCTGCCGGCAAGGCAGCCGGGTTCATCCATCATGCCAGGCAAGGTTAATCCGGTTATGCCGGAGCTGATCAACCAGACTGCGTTTCAGGTAATCGGCAACGACCAAACCATTTCGCTGGCCTCTGAAGCTGGACAGCTGGAACTGAATGTCATGGAGCCGGTGCTGATCTTCAACCTGCTGCAGTCGATCACCATTATGACGAATGCTTTCAAGTCGTTTACCGACCACTGTGTCAAAGGGATTGAAGCAAATGAGGACCGGATGAAGCAATATGTAGAAAAAAGCGTTGGCATTATCACAGCCGTTAATCCTCATATTGGCTATGAAGTGGCGGCCCGGATTGCCAGGGAAGCCATCCTGAACGGCGCCCCTGTCAGGGAACTCTGCCTGCAGTATGATGTTCTGACAGAAGAAGAACTGGACCTGATCCTGGATCCGTACGAAATGACACATCCAGGCATCGCCGGTGCTGCACTATTAGATAGAGACTAAACGATCAGGGAGAGATGAAAATGGAAATCGGAATCAGCACATTTGTGGAAACGACCCCTGACGTTAAAACAGGAGAAACTGCAAGCCATGCACAGCGGCTGCGCGAGGTTGTTGAAGAAATTATCCTGGCTGATGAAGTTGGGCTGGACGTTTTCGGTGTCGGCGAGCACCACAGGAAGGACTATGCTGCTTCTTCACCTGCAGTCCTCCTGGCTGCTGCCGCGCCGCAGACCAAAAAAATCCGCCTGACAAGTGCGGTCACCGTCCTGTCATCGGCCGATCCAGTCCGGGTCTTCCAGGACTTTTCCACACTCGACGGCATCTCGAACGGCCGGGCTGAGATCATGGCGGGTCGAGGGTCGTTCATTGAATCGTTCCCGCTCTTCGGTTATGATCTCCAGGACTATAATGAGCTTTTCGATGAGAAGCTGGGCCTGCTCCTGGCACTGCAGAAATCTGAAAAAGTGACTTGGGCTGGAAATCACCGTCCGGCAATTGAAAATCTCGGTGTGTATCCGCGCCCGGTCCAGGATCCATTGCCAATCTGGATCGGGAGCGGAGGGAGCAGTGATTCTGTCATCCGCGCCGGACTTCTGGGACTGCCGCTTGTCCTCGCAATCATTGGAGGCCGTCCGGTGCAGTTTGCCCCGCTCGTACAGCTGTACTACAGGGCTGCAGCACAAGCCGGCCATGACATTTCCAAGCTCCAGGTAGCCTCCCATTCTCACGGATTTGTGGCAGAAAGCAATGAAGAGGCAGCGGACAAATTCTTCCCGCCGACCCAGCAGGCCATGAACGTCCTTGGCAGGGAACGGGGCTGGGGGCATTATGACCGCACAGCATTTGACGCTGCGCGGAGCTTTGAAGGCGCCTTGTATGTAGGAGATCCGGAAACTGTTGCTAAGAAAATCATCGACCTTCGGAAGAACGTCGGCATTACCCGCTTCATGCACCATGTGCCAGTCGGCAGCATGCCGCATGAAGATGTCATGAAAAGCATTGAATTGCTGGGCAAGGAAGTCGCGCCGATTGTGCGTGAGGAAATTGCCAAGTGGGAAGCAGAGCAGAAATAAAAGGACAGAGGGGCATTTTTTGTCCCTCTGTTTCATTCTATAAGCCGTTTTAAGTATTAAATTTTCTTTTTTAGCCATTGCAATAAAGCTATCTG
The DNA here is from genome assembly GCF_050107595.1 of Bacillus infantis. Classification (GTDB taxonomy): domain Bacteria; phylum Bacillota; class Bacilli; order Bacillales; family Cytobacillaceae; genus Bacillus_AB; species Bacillus_AB infantis_C. The sequence continues at coordinate 339,600 of NZ_JBNILH010000003.1, read as the reverse complement.
ACGTATACGGCTATTTTTTTCGATTACGAATATAATTCATAAGCCAATTTATAATTCCGGTTAAAATAGTTCCAATAAAAATACAAACTCCAATAAATCCATATCCCATACCGCTCCAGCCGCCGATAAACAGACTGATAATGATAATGGCTATGCTGATTATTATTAAAGCTGAAAAGCCTGCTTTAAGGTACTTGTCTTTCTGTACAGAACCTTTTAGAATTTTGGATGCCGCTGCAAATAAAATGCTAATTCCTAATAATATAAAGATAAAAACTCTAAAGCCTGCCATACCTTCCCCTCCGGAACTAACATATTTTACATTCGGTTGTACTATTATAGTAATTTTCATCAAAAAAGCCACAAAGTTCACAAAACAGCCTTATAAGGAAGGAATGCCCATTCAGTATGAAGGAAATGATCATTGATTTATTTGAGTCATATACACATATAGCCTTGGCGCTAAGCCTTATAATCAACATAATCATCAGCCTGCTTGGAGTTGTACCCAGTGTTTTTCTGACTGCCGCAAATCTGGCTGTATTTGGTTTATGGGAAGGAATCGCCGTATCTTTTGCAGGTGAGGCCGCTGGGGCAGCCGTTGCCTTCATCCTCTACAGAAAAGGCTTTCGAAGGCTAAAGGATATGCGCGGCCTGTCCCATCCCAAAGTACAGAAACTATTGGAAGCCGACGGCAAGGAAGCATTCTCCCTGATCCTCGCTCTTAGAATTCTTCCTTTTGTCCCTTCAGGTCTTGTCACTTTCATTGCTTCAATTGGAAAAACCGATTTTCTCACGTTTTTCCTTGCCAGCACCCTTGGAAAAATACCGGCCATCCTGATTGAAGGCTTTTCGGTATACCAGATTATCAATATGGAATGGGAGTGGAGAATAGCACCATTCTTGATTGCCGCCATTCTGCTCATTTATGTTTCAAGGAAGTTTCGTACCCGGTAAAAACAAGACAAGCGCCATTTGAGCGCTTGTCTTATTTTTTGTCAGGAGAATTGAAAAGGAAATAGGCCTGCTGCATTGAATATGAATATATAAACGCACAGATTAGGAGTGATTACATTGGCCATTAACAGCCTAGTATACCCGGATTGCCCTGTTGTAAAAAGAACAATAGTAGCGGGCGGCATGACGAAACAGCAGCTTCTCCAGAGATTGCAGCAAGCCTCTATCCTGATGAACGAGTATGGAGAAAGATTGTTTTCTGAGGATCTGTTCACGGCTTCCGCTGAAACATACATGATTGAAACCGTTGAACTGACGGTGGCTGGGCTTGGTTTTCAGCAGGGAGCTCCTCTGGACCGGATTTTTAAAAGAGCGGGTGAACTGGGACTGGGATTGTGTCCGCTGGAGCTGGGTCCTTACATGAGGCTGCAGTATCAGGATCAGCCTGAAGGGTTATCCGCAGACTCATCACAGCGTCATCAGGCACCTTCCGGCTCCATCACCATTGCGTCAGCCGTGATTAGCGATGACCACGGTTTCCCGAAGGGCTTTTATCTAAGGAGCATAGAAGGCGCTTTATGGCTGCGCGGCTACATTGCGGACTATCTGCATATTTGGAATCCCAATGATCATTTTATTTTTGCAGAATTATTCTCAGGAGAAACGAAATGAAAATGATCCCGTATCACCCTCGCTATGCCTCAGAGACCGTGAGAATGTGGAGGGACAGCAAGGAGAAGGCAATTGGGCAGAAAGAAATCCACAGTTTTGAGGACCATATATATTTTTTAAATAACATCCTAGCACGCCAGTGTCAGATCGTTCTGGCATTGTCGGGTGAAAAAGTAGTCGGCATCGTCGCCTATAATAAAACCGAAATCAGCCAGCTTTATATTCATACTGACTATCAGGGTTTAGGGATAGGAACAGAACTGCTCAGCAGGGCAAAAGAACAATCAGATGGCCGGCTTACCCTTTACACCTTTGAGGTAAATGAGAATGCTCAGCGCTTCTATCAGAAGCATGGATTCAACATTATCGGCCGTGGCTTCGAGAATGAAGAAAATTTGCCGGATATTCTTTATGAATGGGAAAAGGAATCAGGGAGGTGAGATGGATGAAAAACAGGCATTGCCGCTGGCGGTGCTTATTTTTATTTATATCATCGTATTTTTATTGTAAATGCAACAAAAATAAGTTAGATTTAATCCATGTCAGTACATTAAATATGGCTTAAGGAGCAAATAATGACGGAAATTCTTCGAGAAATAGGCATGATTGCAAGAGCCCTGGATTCAATCAGCAATATTGAATTCAAAGAGCATGACCTTACCAAAGGGCAGTATTTGTATGTAGTGCGGATCTGTGAGAATCCCGGGATTATCCAGGAAAAGCTGGCCGAGATGATTAAAGTCGACCGGACTACAGCCGCCCGTGCCATTAAAAAACTTGAAATGAATGGCTTTATTGAAAAAAGGGACGATCCTGAAAATAAGAAAATTAAGAGGCTCAATCCAACTGAGAAGGGCAGCAGTGTGTACCCTTTTATCAAGAGTGAAAATGATTATTCCAACAAGGTTGCATTAGAAGGATTTACTGAAGAAGAAGCAGAAGCCATGTTCCATTTTCTCAAAAGAGTCAGAAAGAATGTTGAAAAAGACTGGGAATCTGTGAAAAAAGGAAACAAGAGAATCTATTGATCAATGAAGGAGCGGTTAAAAAATGTCGATGTATTTGAAAAGATGTACCCTGGAAGATTTACACCAGCTGCAGGAGATCAGCATTGAAACTTTCAGTGATACCTTTAAAGACCAGAATTCACCCGAAAATATGAATGCTTATCTGGAGAAGGCATATAACTTAGAGCAGCTGATAAAAGAGTTATCCCATAAGTCTTCACAGTTCTTTTTTGTTTTTTTCAATGAAGAGATTGCAGGATACTTGAAGGTCAATGTGAAGGATGCCCAGTCGGAGGAAATGGGCGGGGAAGCGCTTGAAATAGAGCGGATTTATATCAAGAAGTCATTCCAGAGGCATGGACTTGGCAAGTATCTGCTGAACAAAGCGATCGGAATGGCAGAGGAGCAGGGAAAGAAGAAAGTCTGGCTGGGTGTGTGGGAACAGAATGAAAATGCGATTGCTTTTTATCAAAAGATGGGGTTTGTCCAAACAGGGGTCCATTCATTCTATATGGGCGATGAAGAACAAACAGATCTGATCATGGTTAAGGTGCTTCTATAAACAATTGAGGTGATATTAGTATGTATGTTCCAAAGCATTTCAGGGTTGATGATGAAAATGAGATCTGTCATTTTATCGATAATTACAGCTTTGCGACGCTCATATCCCAGCACAACGGGGAACCATATGCGACTCATCTTCCCCTGATATTGAAGAAGTCTGAGCATGCTTTATATGGACATTTTGCCCGTCCGAACAATCAGAGTACCGCCGGGGGCCAGCAGGTCCTTGCCATTTTTCAAGGCCCTCACAGTTATATTTCACCCTCCTGGTATGAAACGAAAATGGCTGTCCCGACCTGGAACTATGTCTCTGTACATGTTTACGGAAAACTGGAGATAATTGAAGATGAATCAGAGATATTCAATACCCTGAATGACTTGACCGTCAAATATGAAAGTCCGGAAAGCCCATATCAATTGGAGCACATAGATCAAGATTTCATAAAGGGGATGAGCAAAGGGATTGCTGCTCTTAAAATAAAGATCGCCAGAATTGAAGCAAAGGCTAAATTGAGCCAAAATCATCCCGTGGAGCGGCAGGGATTAATCAGTAAACATTTGGAGCAAACCGGTCAGCATGACGGTCTGCAAATTGCATCTCTTATGAAGAAGAATCTTCAAAAATAGCATTCTCAAATCATGCTGGTTGAAGAGCCGCCTGTTAGTTGTTAAATGATTCCTGGTAATCATTCAGAAACACGAGGGGAATGGGTTTTATGAAAGAAATAATGGCAGAGATAAAGGGCTGCAAACTATATGCCAAATTGATGGGCGGAAACTGCGGAAATCCAACAATCATTATGGACGCAGGCTATGGCGACTATTCAAAGGCCTGGGATCCGGTACTTGAGGAACTCTCAATGCTATCGAGAGTCTTCACCTATGACCGGGCAGGGCTCGGAAAAAGCGAAAGAAGCAACAGCCCGAGAACCAGCCGCGAGATGGTAAAAGAATTAAAACAGCTGCTCACTGAAGCCGGGATTGCCCCGCCCTACCTATTAGTGGGCCACTCATTTGGCGGCGGGAACATGCGGATGTATGCGACGGAATTTCCTGATGAGGTGTGCGGGCTGGTCCTGGTTGACTCAACTCCTGAAGAGTACAGGGAAAGATTCCTACCGTCAATGCCGGAGGATTTTCAGGAAGCCTACAATAAGCAATTCGTCAGGGAAGGCAATTATGATGAGTTTATGGAGAGTCTCCAGCAGCTGAAAGATACGAGGCGCCGGTTAGACGTGCCGCTAATTGTCCTGTCAGCCGGGAAGAAGGCTCACTATTCTGCTGAATCACAGGCATTGTGGAACGATATGCAGCGGGAACTGCTGGAGATTTCCTCGCGTGGTGAACTGGTGATCGCTGAAAACAGTGCTCATTATATACAGCGGGATGAACCTGAAGTGATTGTAGATGCTGTAAGGAAGCTCATTGATCTGCAAGACTGAGGATAAATACCTTTTGAAAGGACGTTGATTCTATATGGCTGAATGTCCTTTTTACTTTACATAAATTTCCTCTTCGTCTATTAGGCCATAAAATGTGAAATTCAGGAAGTGGAATATGGTACAATTTTCTTAAAATAAGCCGCAAGGGGGAAATGCCTGTGGGGTGGATCATCATTGTAATCATTGCTTATCTGCCGGTTATTTATAGAATACATAAACGCCTGGATTATTTAGAAAAAGAGGTTAAAAGATTGAATGGGGAGAGCGAGCATTTTTAAACAAGGGGGAAATAACATGACCATTTACCATAAAACCATAGGAGAAGGCTATCCCATCGTCATGCTGCATGGCTGGACACTTGACCATAGAGTGATGTTGCATGCAATGGAACCGCTGTTCGAAAAGCGGGACGGCTGGAAGAGAATTTATATTGATCTGCCGGGGATGGGACAGTCTCTGCCGCACGCTTCGATCCGGAACTCGGATGATATGCTGGAAGCTGTGCTGCAGCTTTTGGACGAGATCATTCCAGAAGGACCGTTTGCTGTCTGCGGCTATTCTTATGGCGGCTATCTGGCGAGAGGGGTCGCCTATTCAAGGCAGGATCGTGTCCGCGGACTTATGCTGCTGGCGCCGGTGGCCATAGCTGAGTCTGCAGGCAGGACCCTGCCTCAGCATGCTGTATTAAAAAAGGACAGCAGCTTAATCTCAAGGCTGTCCCCAGAAGACGCCGAAGAGTTCTGTTCCGTTGGAGTCGTGCAGGGCGAGGGAGAATGGGAAAGGTTCGAGAAAGAAGTTTTGCTTCCTTCCAGACTGGCAAATGCAGAGTTCCTTGAGAGAATCCAGACTAATGGGTACGGACTTAGCTATGATATATCCGCAAGGCTTGACAGCCCGGCGCTGATCATCACAGGAAGGCAGGATCATATTACAGGCTACCGTGATACCTGGGAACTGATAGAGGATTATCCGCGGGCAACTTTTGCAGTTCTCGATATGGCGGGCCATAATTTGCAGATTGAGCAGGAAGATGTATTTAATGCGCTGGTTGATGAATGGCTGAACAGACTTGAGGCGAAGAACTGAGGAAAAGCCCAGGAGCAGGTATTGTCCCAAGTGGGCCAAGGGACCTGTCCCCGTGGCTCTTTATTCCTTTATCGTTATTTTCCTGTTTTTGAATGATCCTGAATGCTCCAGTGTAATATATGCTTCAATGGCCTTCAGGCTATCTTCAGTGAGCAGGTTTTGTTGATCCTTAAGCTTTTTCCAATCAGAATGATAGTGTCTGTATAGCTGGTGCTCCAGGTTTAAAAAGTCAATGTCGTGTTCTATGCCCAGCTGATATAATTGCCTGATTTCCTTTATGACCCCTTTTTTTGTGTATTCTTCCATTGAATCGGGGTTGATTATATTGTTCCGAATGCGGTTGCTGATAATTCCATTGGCGTAGTAGAAAATGGTGAAGCGAAAACTTTCGCCCTGTTTTTCGGTTTGAACCTTAATAGATTGATCCTCGAGTACAGCAAGAAATTCAGGCTTTTTCTCATTTGGCAACAGCAAGGGAGCCCGTAGCGTTTCCGGAGTCAGCCATCGGATGCCTCGTATCTGATCGTAGGAATAATATCCTTTGTACTTTTGATCAGCAAGAAAAAAAGCACCATTGAATGCGAGCTTTGGCTCATTCTTTTTGTTCTTCTTCCACTGCGTTTGAACGATAGTGAGCGATGGAACGTAAGAGGTGCACGCCGGTTCAAAAAATTCGCGTGCAAATTGGTTCAGCTTGATTGGCCTAATGGTCGAGTTTTGTTTATATGTGCTCTCGGGACTATGAAGGATAGTATTCAGCGAGGTTTGATTAAAAAACCCGCCGGTTGAGAGAATATCGATTAAAGGCTCCTTTGTTCCAAAAATCCACGGTGTCGGCCGGAATTCATAATAGCGTGTCAAGCCGTCAAAGACACTGTCCAGCCCTTTTTCCAGTGCAGCTTCACTCAAAACGATGGCTGTGACATGTGCCCATAGAAATCTCTCTTGAGCTGTCCCATAAGCTTTAAAAAAGGCATCGATAAACGTTTCTCCGCTCGACTCTGACACATAGACTTCAGGGGGCGCCTTTTCACCGCCCTCACTTTTCGCCACCGATCCTAGCCCGAGCATTTGAATATAGAGGTGATACTTACCGTCCTGATAGTCGACCCCTAGGGCTGTCGCAAAGTTCTGGTTTTCAATCTCTGCAATATCGCATGCCGTGGCACTGAATAGAAGTATAATGGCCATTAACGCTATAGCAAACTTATGCATCATCCTATTTTCTCCGCTTCTGAATAAATGAAATTCCGAACCTCTTGCGGTCGAAGGGGTTCACAAAAAATGCTGCCAAATATTCTCTGAATTTGAGTGAGGCAATTGGTTCAAGATAAGCCACTTTAAATGATTCCAGTACAGACAGGTAAATGAGGATGCTTAAAGCTCCAATGAAAAGTCCGTAAATACCTAAGAAAATAGATAAAATTAACGTAAAAAAACGAAGGATGCTGACGGTTCCAACCAGCGACTGATTCACAAGCGTGTAACTTGCGACAGCAGTCAGCGCTATGATTACAATCATGGTTGGCGAGGTAAGGCCTGCCCGGATTGCAGCATCACCGATGATGATTCCTCCCACGATTGAAACCGTCTGGCCAAGCACTGTTGGCATTCGGACTCCTGCCTCTCTTAACAGCTCAAATAGCCCCAGTATAAAAATAGCTTCCACTCCGGTTGGGAGCGGCAATCCTTCCCGTGACACAACGAGAGTGGCCAATAAGGCAAATGGCAGCTGGTCATTATTTACAGATGCTAAAGACACCCAGAACCCCGGCAAAAATATGGCAGTGACTAATCCAATGATCCTGATTAACCGCCCAAATACAACAAAATAGTAAGGGAAATGCACATCCTCTGGCGACTTTATCAGTTCAAACACATTTGTTGGTCCGATTAATACGGACGGAGACCCATTCACAATTAAAATGAACCTTCCCCGCAGCATGCTTTCAATTACAAAGTCCGGACGGGTGACATAATCAAATAATGGAAACAGAGAAAAGGAGCGATCAGAAAGCCATTGCTCCAGCTGGCCGCTGCTCACAATACTTTCGCCCTGAAAGTCATGAAGCCGATGCCTGGCTTCTTCAATGAAACTCAGATTCACCTTGTCATGTAAATAGAGCAAAGACACCTCTGTTTTGCTGATGGAACCCATGGTAAAGGATTCACAATAAAGCTGTTCTGACTTCACTCTCTTTCGGATCAATGAAATATTTGTATTCATCTCTTCGGTAAAACTATCCTTTGGACCTTTAATAGACACCTCTGTTGATGATTCCTGAGGGGTTCGCTGCGGCACTTTGCTGATATCAAACACATAGAAAAATGGAGTTCCTTCCCGGAATACAATCAGGGAACCGGAAAAAACTAGTTTGATCATTTCTTTCATGCTTTTAATATGCTGGACAGGAGGCAGGATTTCAGAATAGCTCCGTGGTTCTTCTCTGCTGATACTAAGCAGAATCCGATTGAAGTACTCATTCAGCTGCCTGGAATCAAGCATGCCTTTGCAATAAAAGGCTTGAAGCTCATCAGCTTTTTCAATGGGAATGAATTCAATATCGGCATAGTGTTCAAAGAACAGCTTCAGCTCTTCACCGGTCAGCGTTCCATTTGCAAGTATATGATCAAAACGCTCCATGTTCATAATGTTTGGGTTCCTTTCCTTACAGGCAGATAGCTAATGATCAATAATGCCAGCGAGATAAACACCGCAAAGGCGAAGGCGGCCGGATAATAGAAATGGCCGATTATCGTTTGCATCCACATGTCGCTTACGGGAGCCAGTGTTAATAATCCTAAAACCAGTGATACTACCACAAACACATGCTTCTTATTCGAAAGAGCCGGATAACCCTTTAACATATTTGTAAGAAGGTAGAGGCCAAGAGAAATCCGGATGATTTCACCGCTTAATAATTGAAATACAGCCAGAAAGTCAACATGGGAAATATATTCTCCCAGGGTGATAAGGCGCCATTGCTCAAAGGCAGGAAAACGCATATTGGCTGCAAGAGTGGGTCCGAATGAAGATAAACACCCCATTGTAGGCCCAAGAATCAGGCCGGCCAGGATTGAAATAAGCACAAAAAGATTGCGCCAGGTTAACGGTTTTTTAAGACGGTGCTGGAGAAGCAGAAGTACAAGGAGGTCAGCGCTTCCTCCAAGGATAATGATTGTTCCTTTTACAATGGGTGGATATCCCTCTGTAAAAACCGGAATGAGATAGGAATAGTCTTTTTCCTCGGCGGTAAATAAGGAGACAAAAATTCCAAGCATCCATACAATTGGGAGCAGTACTGCAGAAACATAAACAATCGATTTTAATCCATTATAGGCGGACCAGGCACTGATCAGCAGAAAAGGCAGCATGACAGCAACGGAAGGGGTATGCGGCAAAAAGTAAATATGCACGGATTGAATCAAATCATAAAAAGAAATGGCACTGATGGTGAAAACGAAGACTGCAAGGCTCGACATGAAGATCAGAGAAACAGTCCTTCCTGCCCGCTCTTTGATCCAATCAAAAAGAAACAGTCGCTCAGGATTTTTTTTCATTATTAAATACAGGATACAGCCCCAGCTCAGTAAAAAGGCATAAGCAATCAGCACGCAAATCCATGCATCTCGTTTTCCTGTGGCCAGCAAGTGAGGCATGATGAGCACATGGTTGGAAATGCCAATAAATAGAATCAGGACAAAAATCAATTGAATACGGGAAAATTGCATGCAAGCACCACCAAATAATTTTCTGCTGATGTTAGGTTTTGTTTTATTTTCCAAAGTATGCATGAAGTAGAATTGAGGCGGCAGTGCTGTAACTGCTTAAAGGTAAAGGGAGATTGCGGGATTGGAAAGCGAGAACAGGTTCTTTGCCCACAGCGGGATGGAACATGCCTGCTCTTTAAACAGCAAGCAGGAAACCTGCCGCCCTGCAGCGAAAAGAGTTATATGCATTTTTTGGAAAAACAGCAAAGGAAGCTGATCATAATGAAATTAATAAGACCTGAACAGATACATGAAGATCAATTAATGAGTTACCGAAAAGCATTTTTGGACTCGGGAGAACATCTTTATGGAGGCTCTTCCCTGCAAAACTATGAAAAATATGAGGAATGGCTTGAAAAAGTCATCAGCCAGGCAAAAGGGGAGCTGGCGCCAAACCGGGTTCCCGCGACACAATTCCTGAGCATGGTTGATGATAGAGCAGTCGGCCTGGTTAATATACGCCATCGCCTGACACCGGAACTGCTGGTGGAGGGCGGGCATATCGGCTACAGCATCCATCCGGCTGAACGCCGCAAAGGATATGCCGCTGAACAGCTGAAGCTGAGCCTGGCCGAAGCAAAAAAACTGGGGCTGAAAAAAGTGCTGGTCACTTGTGACAAGAAGAATATAGCTTCAGCCAGGACCATTCAGAAGGTTGGCGGGGTCTTGGAGAATGAGGTCATTTCTTCGGACAGCGGCGAGGCGGTTCAGAGGTATTGGATACAAGTATGACTTCTAATCCGTCTTTTTCCGCACAGGGAATGGCGGATTCAGCTTTTCTTTTTAAGATACAGTAAGCAAGAAAGGAGGTTGAATATGGATTGGCTTGAGAGAATGAATAGAGCAATGGGTTATATCGAGGAAAATTTAGCAGGTGAAATAGATGGAAAAGAAATAGCGAGAAGAGCTTGCTGTTCGGGTTACCATTTTCCAAGGATGTTCTCTTCAATGACCGGATTATCTTTATCAGACTATATCAGGCGGAGACGCTTATCACAGGCGGCATTCGAGCTCCAAAACAACCCTGAAGTCCGGGTTATTGATCTGGCGCTTCTTTATGGCTATGATTCCCCGGATGCCTTCAGCCGTGCTTTTAAAAATCTTCATGGAATTACTCCATCGGCGGCCAGGAACAAGGGAATCAAGCTAAAAGCCATTCCAAGGCTTTCCTTTCAAATTTCAATCAAAGGAGATGCGGAAATGGATTACCGTATTGAAGTATTGGATGCTGATATTGAAATTGCTGGAGTCAGGCGTAAGGTGGTTACGGAGGACGCTTTCAACACAATCCCTGGGCTGTGGAAAGAGGCGACCGAATCTGGCCAGCTGCAGCGTTTTATTGATTTATCCTGGGAAAATCCCCAATGCAAGCTGGAAGGAATACTGGGCGTAGTCGGAAAACAGGCTGCCATTACAGATGAAGAATTCGATTATTTCATGGGCTGCCGTTATACTGGTGAATCTGCAAGCGACATGGAGAAAATCGTGATTCCCGCATGTTCTTGGGCTGTGTTCCCTGACGTTTCTGATGCATGGAAGCGCCTGTATACCGAATGGCTTCCTGCTTCAGGTTACGAACTGGCAGATCTGCCTTGTATTGAAAACTATTTGGCGCCTGATAGAGTTCCGAACAGCGAGTTGTGGGTACCGGTTATAGCTAAATAGAGGGAAGGGAGTGACAGGTTTTTTGTGCCAAGCTGCATGAGGAACCTGTTCCGCTGTCTTTAAAAAATTTACCAAGGGGGCGTACTCTATCAAGCCAACTCTGTTAATCTTCGGAACAGACCATTTTGCAGGCATAGACAATGGAGATATGTATATGACAGACAAAATGGATATTTTATCGGATACAAGGCAAGCAGAAATCCAGGAGGTTATCACTTGTTTAAGAAGGTTTAAACCGACAAAGGTTGCCTTGGAAGTTCTGCAGGAAAAGGAAGAAACATTGAATGATGATTATGCTTCTTATTTGAATCGATATTATGCATTAACCGTTAATGAAATCGATCAAGTCGGATTCCGGCTGGCAAAGGAATGCGGTTTGGAACAAGTACATGCAGTCGATTGGAATCAGGATGAGGATGGTGTTCCTGACCTGGGGGTTTTAAGAGAATGGGAAGATACAGAAGAGTATAAGGCATTCACAGAGATAGGGCAGAAAATCACTTCTGAAGCAAATACATACTTGCAGAATCATTCCATAAAAGACTATTTGCTTTGGCATAATGATCCTCAGAATATTGCCAGGGGGCAGGAACTTTATATGAAGATGTCCCTGACAGGCAGCAACAGCAACCCGGCGGGCGCTATTTGGACAGCGAAGTATTGGTATTATCGCAATCTGTTAATATATAAAAACTTGGTTAACTTAGTGAGTTCCAATGAAGAAAGGATTTTTGTTATATATGGTGCGGCCCATCTCCATTTGCTATTGCAGTTTGCAAGGGAGAGCGGGTTATTTAATGTTGAGGCTGCGGGGGATTATCTAAGGCAGGGATAAACTTCTTGATACAGTTTGAGCCAGGGGGTCTGTCCCTCTGGCTCAAAAAATGAAACTCTCCTGGCACTTATCCGTAATACATATATTAACAGGAGGGATACCATGGAAGTTAGAGTGGCAGAGAAGAATGGGAACCTGCAGATAAGCTGGCTATTAAATAAAATTGAAATACCGTTATCGGCTATTACGGATGTGTCGAGTGACGATACATATGGCGGGCAGGAAAAGGAAGCCATGAGGATTGGGTTTCCATCCGGCAATACAGACAGAGTGGTCATTATAACAGAGAAAGAAACTTATATACTTTTTACGAGTATTGGCGGCATAAAAGAAATGATTTTAACTCTGATGAATAATTGTGTGCGTTGATCTTAAGGAGGATTGACGCTTTTTTTGTTGAAGTTCTTTAATATTCGGGCAGTCAATCATATATGCATTCACAGCTGAAAATGAAGGGGGAGAATGGTTGAAGAAGTTCATGCTTTTCGGATTTTTATCTATCATGATGATCCTTGGGGTTATCTATATAATCAATTCAAGAAACACAACTTTTAACCAGGCGGTGCCTGATATGTCTGAGATTACATCTATAGAAATAATCAAATCTTCTACTGATAAAGAAGTTGTGTTAGAAAATAAGAACGATGTAAAATCACTGATCCAAAGCTGGTCTGAAATGAAGCTAAAGGCAGATAAAATGGGTTCTCTAAACTTTGAAGAATCGTATTGGATCACTCTAAAAGCTAATGATGCGAGAAAATACGGGCTGACAATTTACGATGATCAATACTTATTGGTTTATGATTTCAGCAAAAGAAATGAAAAAGGCAGCAGCAGGAGTTACCATTTGATGAACGGGTTTGATTTGGGGGATATTGAGCAATATTTTTAAAAGCGCTTGTGCAGGTTTTTAAGAAAAGTAAAAGGGGGCTAAAATGTGGATTTATTATTCTGGATTATTTTCGGTTTTTTCATAGGCGGATTTGCGGTTCTCGTTTCCATGAAAAAGAATATGGAACACAGGGTCGCTGCTATCAAAAGAGATGGGGAAAGCAGCAGCATTTCATCTCGGCCTGTTGTCTGGTGGATCGTCGTGACGACTATCTGGGGGATGGTAAGCATGGGGCTTGCGGTGTGGTGGTTTTCAACAGTCTGATTTGACGCTAAAAGTGAGGAGATCAATTATGGATAACTGTATTTTTTGCAGGCTGGAACTTGAGCAGGATCAAAACATTGTCATGATTGTCTGTTTTTACAGCTTGGACAGAGTAAAATAAAAGGAAGCCAGCAGGAGGGAGCCGGGTTAAGCGTACCTATTAAGCATAGGGAAACTGCCTTTGATTTAACACAGGAGGAATGGGGGGCAACTTACAGTCTCCTTCAGGATGTCAAAAAGTACTTGGATGAGAAGCATCAGCCTCAAGGTTACAATCTGGGCTGGAATTGCGGCGAGGCTGCCGGGCAGCATGTTTTCCATGCCCGTTTTCATGTGATACCAAGATATGAGGATGAGCCTCTTACGGGTAAAGGAATCAGATATATGTTTAAAGGAAAAGAAAATCAAAGGAGGCTTAGACCTGCCCCCCTTAGCCACTTAAAGGAGAGAGCTAATGGAAAACAACGTGTTTGAGCAGATGGCTCAAAGATATGATACAGAGGAAAGAAAGCAATGGGCGAAAGTAATTGCTGAAGAAGTCAGGACTGAACTGCAGAACAGCAGTGATCAATCCTTAATAGATTATGGAAGCGGCACCGGCCTGGTCAGTCTGGAACTAACAGACCTGGTGAAATCCGTTTTGCTGGTAGATTCATCCGAACAGATGCTGGAGGTTGCGGAAACGAAGATTTCCCGTAAAGGCGTCACCAACGCAAAAGTGCTGTATGCTGATTTTACACAGGAAACGGCTGAGCTCAAGGCAGACATCGTCTTCATGTCACTCGTCCTTCTCCATATCCCGGATACACAGAAAATCCTGCAGCAGCTGTTCAGCATCCTCAATGAAGGCGGCAAGCTTATCATTGTTGATTTTGATAAAAATGATCTCATCAGCCATCCGAAAGTTCACAACGGCTTCTTGCATGAACAATTGAAAATGAGATTATCTGAAGCAGGATTTACATCAGCTGAAATCAGGACATTCCATCATGGGAGCGGTATTTTCATGAAGCAGGATGCCTCTATGTTTATTTCAGTCAGCACCAAGTAAGGACGGAGGAACCTCCTCAAGACAGGGTGATTTCAATGAAATTAATATTGCGTAAGTGGCATGATTACAGGTCAGATTTAAACTTTGTGGCCGGCCAGGCAGCGCAGGATGGAACAGTGCTGCTGATTGAAACAGATCAACGGGAACTTGATTTTTTTGAGAGCCGGTTGCTATGCGGGGCTCACATCTGTATGCATGCGGCAAGGATGGAATATATATAAAGTCATAGGACAGATTTTATGCCAAAACGGGCCAGGGGACCTGTCCCCTTGGCTCACTGGGAGGACTTTCAAATGTATAATAAAAACCACGATCCAAAAGGAAATGTGAAGGCGGAGATTTTACTGTCGGGGCAATCTCTTTCTTTTAAACTGGATAAAAGTGAAACAAAGATTCTGCTCGACAATATGGAAAAAGCATCGCATGATTTTAAAAAAATGGACTCTATTAAGTTGTATCATCCTGACGGCAGATTAAAATCAGTAATCAACCCACTGCAAATATCCAGGATTTGGTTTACGTGAAAGAGAAGGGACAGGTTCCTTGTCCCAAGCAGACGGGAAACCTGTCTCTCTGTATTAATGTGGAAGCATAATAGTCTTGAGATACTTATTGCTTATGTTAAAGGCTGCATTCTCATTAAGTGGTTAAGCCTGTGCTTAAATGTATCCATAAAGAATTCGATCTTTATGAGCAGCGTAATAATCCTTTTAACTAAGCTTGAGAGTGTACTCAAAATTTATCCCTCCACAAGAATATTAGTGCCAGGAAGAACCGGCACTACCATTAATATCTTCCATGGCCATTCCCTTTATTCAAGTCCTTTCTTAATGATTTGGGAACGGTTTTCCATTTGCGGGGGTTCCTCGAACCAGCCATATTTTATCTTAATGTCAATCCCTTCCTGAGCGTAGAAATAGACATCTTTTGCGAGTAACAGTGTTTTCATCGCCAAATCGTTTCTTAGACTGAAAAATCCCCCTGTGCCTGAACCGATCAGTCCAAACCCGTTAAGAATATATATGCAGTGCATCATCAGCTTGTCAGAAAAGGGAGGAACTGTTGATGTGGTTACCGTTGCGCCGGAAGCCGCGGAGAGATGGACATCCCCTTCCAGAAGCAATTCCTCCATAACTTTGACCTGTTTCTTGGCAAGATCTTTCCCTTTTGAAAAATATTGCCTGGCTTCCTTGTTTTGGGCGCACTGAGCAAAGCCTGTAATTAACTGCATCCCAATATTATTAACTTCAAGATTATGATGAAGGATTCCAACCTCCAGGGCAGATAGAGGCCTTTTTTCACCCATTAATTTAAACCCCTCCATGTACTTTTTGCTTTTAATGAATTCCGTTTTTTTCTGTATTGTCACTTTTGGGGGGAGAGATAGAATTCCATTTTTAAGTAAATAACGTGTTGAAAGTTTATAGATTTTTTGAGTGACAGTTGTGAGTCCCTCATAAATGGCCATTCCCTTTTTGTTGTAGGTCATATTCATGCCAAGGGTGTACAGCCCCATGCTGACTTCCTTTAATACACGGACAAACATGATATCAAATCCATTGTCATATAACTTGGGGGCCTCCAGGTTGACATCCTCTGATGTGAAACCCACAGGTTTAACCATACCCTGTTCAGAAAAAAGATTTTCCATCTCAGCTACATAAAAATCAAGCTCCTGCCATAATCCGCCCAAAATATTTCTTGCTTCCGGGTCATCTGCTTTTTCAATAAAGTATTCCAAAAACCGCATAATCAAGGTTTTTTCCTGATATGTCTGCCAAAGCGAGCCTATTTCGGACACATTTAAAGGATTTGTCAGAACCATGCAAGATACCTCCTAATCAAATATCTCTAAGTGCATATTTATGTTGTTTCTAGCGTTTCCAATTAAGGAAATACAATTCTGCTTTAAGGGCAGAGTAAGCTGGGACACTGCCTTATTAAATGGTAAAATTTAGTGCGGTAGTATCTTCTGAGTGATTGGAAAGAAAACGATCATCACAGAGAGGAGAGAATCAACATGGAAAAGGTTTCCCTTGAAGATCAGCTGGAAGCAATAAAGTCCTTTCAATCAACCATTCGAAAACTCGAAAAGGCATTGGCTCAAATGACTGAAAAAGGTGTAAATACAAATTTAGTAAAGAAACGATTCAAAGCCGCTTGCATCGGCCTTGATACCCTGGAATACATATGGAATCAAAAACCCCATCATTACTCTCCGGAAGAATTAACAGAAGCCCGCCAAGTCCTTATAGGTTTACTCCCATCCATTGAGAACGCTTATGACAAGTTAAAGGCAGGCAGTCCTCAAAGGACGCTTCTTGATAGAAGACTCAAAGCATTGGAATTGGCGGTGGAAGCCATTGACGACTTTTTCAATAAATAAGTTAACTGCCTGGGGGTGTTTCATATAATTGTGATGCTATGGCAAATATCATTAATCCTTTCTGTTATCACTCTCCTTTATGGTCTGTTTGGGAGATCGCGGCTTTCACTGCTGATTAGCTTTATCACATCAATTCCAATAGCTTATTACTTCCTTGGAGCTGAAAATAGCTGGAGGCTGGTTGCTTTAGCTCCTGTACTGATACTGATGCTGGCTTTTGTTTTATGGAGAAATAAAAAGGACGATGATCCGCTGAGCAGAAGGATTCCTATCCTTTTTGTGGAACTTTAATTTAGAGCCATCTATGGCAAGGAGATCTCGACGCAAATTAAAGTTCCAGATTTCAAAAAGAAACTAATGAAGCTGGATGGGGGGAGTATCGTGCTGCAGGCATTCTTGAAAAACACATTGTATATACTGGAACATAAACTCAATGTCCTAATCGAGTGCTGGAAAGAGGGGCTATTCCTGCAGGGGATGATCCACGATTGGTCAAAATTTTCCCCGCAGGAGTTTCTGCCATATGCTAAGAAGTTTTTCTATGAGGGTAAAAAGGATTCCAAAGATGAATTAAAGTGGAAATATGCCTGGCTCCACCATCAGCACAAGAACAAGCACCACTGGGAGCATTGGGTGGTTGACCCGAAAAATAAACAGGCCCTGCCAATGCCCAGAAAATATCTTCTTGAAATGGTTTGTGACTGGCGTTCGTTTTCGAGGAGATGGGGAAGAAGGGTGAAAGCTTCTACTATGGACCTGAGCGGCAATATTATTTTGCATCCCGATACGAAAAAGGAACTGGAAGTTATATTAGAGAAGAAAAAGGCAGAGGATGCTAGGTGGAAAAATAGAGACGCGATTTAACTTGGAATAGGCTGCCTGCAAGGCGGCTTTTTCGCTGTTTCTGAATAAATGCAGGAAAGAAAAGCGGTAGCGGACTTAAAAAATGAGCCAAGGAACCTGACCCCCTGGCCCATTAGAAAGGGAGCAGTGCTATGATTACAGTAAATCCTGTCGGGATTGCGTATAATGAAAGACACGAAATAGAGGACGATTATTGGGGTGAAGTGGTCAGCAGGATCGTGCTGGACGATTCTTTGCCAGAGGACGGGCTCGACGGAATTGAATCTTTCTCCCACTTAGAAATCATCTATTACTTTCATCGGGTGGATCAAAGTAAAATTGTGCCTGGTGCAAGGCATCCCCGTAATGACAGCAGCCTTCCTAAAGTCGGGATCTTTGCTCAGCGCGGCAAGAATAGACCGAATCAATTAGGCCTGACAACTGTAAGGATGGTCAAAAGAGAAGGCAGGGAACTGACCGTTACAGGACTTGATTGCATCAATGGGACACCGATTCTTGATATCAAGCCGGTGATGGAGGAATTTCTCCCTGAAGAGCCGATCAGCCAGCCTGACTGGTCCCGGGAGATTATGAAGAATTATTGGTGATAATGTTCCGGGCGAAAAAAAGAGATCAGCGGCTTCCTGCTGATCTCTTTTTCATTCAGTTGGCGCCAGTTATTATCAGAACCGGAGAAAGTTCTTCATTTCCTCCCCCATAAAAAAGGACTGAATTTTGATTAAAGCCCGCTGCTGTTGTTGCCTTTAGCCTGAATTGTGTCTTGCCGCTCCGGTTGATTTGAGCGAGTGCGCTGGCCGGAATATCTATATCAATGTAATTAGATGCGGCAGCCGGCTGGAAACTGGCCATATTGGTGAGTGTGGCTGCGGCGGAATAATCGCTTTGCTCTATCAGGGCAGACCCAAATGTTCCATTCTTCAGGTCCATTTTTACTTCAGTGACCGCCCCTGTGATTGATTTTGTATACAAGCGCAATTTTGCTGACCCAATCGCTGTCTGTCCGATGGTGCTTGTGTCAAAGGATAAAATTCCCCTGAAGGTATCGGTATTGTACATCCCTTTATCGCCAGCCTTGATGTCCCCGGAGCCTTTGCCATCTGCTGTGAAGCGGCCGGCAAACCCGCTTTCCCCTGAGATGGCGCTGAATGTCAGCGAGTCCCCGGGAGGAGCATCTTCTTCGATGATATATACTTCTTCTTTGACAGACTCTCTTTGCCCGGAGCTGTCCTGGCTGAAAAACTTAAGGGTTGTATCGTCGTAAATGTAAATCGGTCCCGTGTAGAGTGTGGATTGTGCTGTAGGATTCGAACCGTCCACAGTATAGTAAGTAGCCGCTTCTTTATTAGTCTGTAGCTCTACATAGACAGGCTGATTATAAGTTCCGCCTTTAGGGCTTGCTGATGTAGCAGGGACATCGTCTGCATTTCCTCCATCATCACCGCCTGAAAATGAATGGAAAAATTCCCACATCATCCGGCTGGCATCAGGGCCCTGGGGATCCGTATAGCTGCCTTGCACATTTCCTCCTGACCAGGCATGGCCCATGCTTTGGACAGCTACTTTCTTCATCCATACTCTGCCGTCGCCAGCTTTATAATGGCTGACAGTATAGCTTTTTCCGCCAGGTACGGTTAAGTTCTCGTTTTGATCCGGCTGATCATCAATCCAGCCATCCTCTTTGCCGTTCTGGGCTAAATCATTTGTGGCAGCCCATTGGGTGATAACCTGATTTCCATTTACCGGAGCGACTGTATAATCCGAAGTTCCGTGAAACACTATGACTGGCATGGAGCCTGCCTGGCTTCCCATTGCCTGATAGGCAGCCCTCCCTTGCTGTACAGGATTAGGGCCGCCGCTTGACATAGCCGTAAAAGCTCCTGTCATGCTGGTTGCAGCCTTGTATTCAAGGCCTGCTCCCACCCCGATTCCAGAGAAAAGGTCAGGATATGAGGCTCCCATGATCACACTCATCGCTGCACCTGCTGAGAGCCCTGCCGCATATACTTGATCACCTTGGACAGAGTAATTATTTTTAATAAGATTCACCATTCCGGCGATAACAGCCGGTTCTCCGCTGCCGCGCGACTGGTGGGCTGATTCGAACCAGTTCCAGCACTTGTTGGAATTGGCACTGCTGGTCTGTTCAGGATACAGCACCAGGAACCCTTTTTCATCAGCAAGTGTATTCATCTTAGTCCCTGTCGCAAACTGGCTGGCATCCTGTGTGCACCCGTGCAGCATGACATATAACGGATAAGACTGACTTTCACTGTACTGATCAGGAACATACAATTTATAAGGCTTACCCCCATAGGAGCCTGTAATAAATTGTCCTGCAGCCTTTGAATTACCAGGAAGCAATGTGACCGAGCATACAAAAATCAAAATGATTAAACCAATCCAAGATTTTTTGCGAGCCATCAAAACCACTCCTCCTTTTCATCCTTCGGGTTTAGTGTAGGAGGGAGGAGTTACAATGAAGTTACAGTGGGCCGGTAGGGATTGAATGGAGCCAAGGGGACAGGTCCCTTGGCTCTTTTTTGTCTGAGCCGGGTAACCTGTACCTGCGGCATTAGACTGAGGGTTTGTGAATTGTAATAATAGATAATTAATGGCGGGAGAGAATAATCTTCTTAATGAAAAATAACTTATAGAAAAGGACATATAGATTCAGAAAACTGGGGGGCAGGTTATGAAAGACAAGGAGGAAAAAAAGTTCAAAGCACCAGCTGGTTCTAAAAGTGCCATTACATTCGGTTCTGCTTTAGCTATAACAATATCGTGGAGTATTCATAAATCCGTTCTCTGGGCAATCCTTCACGGATTCTTTAGTTGGTTCTACGTTATATACTATGTTTTAACAAGATGATACTTTTAACCAAGACTATCAACTCTATGATTCTGCAGCTAAGTTCAGAAAAGGGATGGAGAGCGCCATCCCTTTAGTCATTGCCATCCTTTAATATCCTCTACAACCTCAAACGCCTTCTCCTTAGTTATTCCCCTTATTAGAAGAGCCTTCCTCGAGACAGAAAGAAAGTTATTAATAAATCAGTATCCCCCAGCAATCCCTATAGTGAACTTCCACCGTTTACATTCTTAGCTCGCTTTCACTGCCACTGCAAAAATCCGGTATGAAGAATCAGCCACTCAAATTTGTTATGGATTGGCTCTATTAAGACTTATTAAGTCACTAGTTGACTAGCTTAAAGAGACTCACACTCTAGTTTAAGGAAAAAAAGGACCAGGATATGTTTTCATAGGCAGTGAAACATTTTAATACTTTTACCGTAGTAATAGAAAGGGACTTAGAACCAGGGGGACAGGTCCCTTGGCTCTTTTTTGGCTGGGCCGGGGGACCTGTCCTTGCGGGGTTTCACATTTATAGCATTTTCTGGTTTTATTGAGCTGCATGTAACCTTCAAGATGGGTATGAGAAGAGGAAAGTTCCTAATGGAGTGCTATATGTCCAAATCCTGATCATCGACTATTCTATTATTACTATTATTCAATTTAAGTTTAAGACTGATGGCGGTTATTTGGTTTATCAAATATTTTTCATTAACCATGCCTATATACAAAAAAGAAGTGTCTCCTAATCAAGTAATCCGGATAAAATTTAAGCGTTTCGGATGGATGACCAAGGGGGCTATTATACAAGTGAAAAAAGGGATAAATATCCGTGTTGTTCATTTTTCTCCTGATTATCTATTTGCAGACCTAATTGATTTTGCAAAAGCCAACAGTATTTCAATAACTAAAACAAGAGATTATCAGGTGATTGAAAAATAATGCTGTTAGAAAGAGAGGCCTGCCCTTGAAGCCTTTTAAAGATAAGATCTATTGGACCCTGCTGCCTATTGGAATAATAATTGGCTTTGTCATCATATTTGTTCTCCCAATAAATAATACTTATGCCTATATATTGCCAGCTGTATTTTGGGTTGTTTATTATACTTGGACTTATTTTGAAGAAAAAAAACGTAATAAATAAACAAGAAAACTTTTTGCTGATAATTTGGTCAAAGGTCAGTTAACATAATCAGGGAGGCTAATTCCATTAAAGTGGCAGTTTGAGATACTGTGAAAAAGCAAAAGTGATTTGAAGGGGGAGAAGTAATGAAAAAAGTAAGAAATTTATTTTTTGCTGGCTTACTCTTAATATTGTTAGGAATATATTTATCTACTCTTTCATTAACTCATTGGATTATCATCGGTACATTACTTGCAATTATCGGTGGATTTTTAATGGGCGGCAGTACATATTTTATACCTAAATCTAAGAAGTAAGCATCAAATTCTACACTACTATTTGCACTCGTGCCCCGGCAAAAGAATAAAGCGAGGGATTACCCATCCCTCTACCCATTATTCTCAATAACATCCTCAACAACCTCAAATGCCTTCTCCCTAGTCATTCCCTCTCTCAATGAAAACTCAATATGATAAGAGCCTTCCTCGAGGTTGAAGAATGTTACTAGCATATCTGTATCCGCTGAAATCTCTCTATAATGGACATCCACTCCGTTGATAGTCTTTATCTTGCTGTCATTGTCGCCATCGATGATTTCGAAATTGCTGTAGGTGATGATGAAAAGCCAGGGTTCTCCATCATATAGTCCATATAGAACCTTCGAATCCATTGTGCTCTCGTATTTTTCGATAAACTCTTTGTCCCTTAACTTGCCTTTTTCCTTCGAATAGACCACAACCAGGTCCTTTTTGTCACCTGTTGGCGGATACTTAATCTCTGCAGAGGTGATGGGATACTTCTCATATTCAGGGATATATACATCTGTCTCAAATTCCTCGGCAGCTTGATCTTTAAAAGAATCGGCTCCTCCATTCGTTTGAGAGGAACAGGCACTGGCAATAAACATCAAGCCAAGCAGTAAAAGACTTATTCTCCGCTTCAATTTCTCAGCTCCCTGTTTTTAAGACTGTTATCATATTTTAACATATTATTCCAAACATCTTAAAGGAAGAACAGTTTACGCCTTCAAAGAAGGTCAAACTTCTAATGACATAGAATAGGTAATAAAAGGAAAAATAATGATAGCGGAGGATTAGAATGGAACAGATCTTCAGAGAGATTGTAGAAATCATGCATCATGACTACGCGGGGTGCATTGATAAAGATGGATGGGATCATCCAGAGGCTTATTTTGAAAAAATACAGCACTTAAAAGAAAACAATATGCTGACCAGGGAACATTTTGCAGATACAGTAAGAGATTATTTATTGGACTTTCAGGACCACCATATTTACTTTGTTGACAGCTTGGAGGAAAAAAGAAAGCCGCTGGACAGGGGATTCCGGGTCAGGCGGTATAAGGACTGCCTTTATGTTACCGGGGCGGATAGTGAACAAAATGTAAAAATGGGAATGGCCTTTATTTCACTTGGGGGCTTCACCATCCCGGAACTGAAAGAAAAGCACAGCCGGCTTTTGAAGGCTAACCATCCAGAGCGGGAAGACTGGATGCCGATCCTCTCGCTGTATGAATATGGCGACATACAGGATGAACAGGGGAATGTCCGTAAAATCACTTTCAATAGTTATGAAAAACCAGTATATGAGCCAGCCTATACTGTGGAAAAGGTGAATCAGGATACATTGCTATTCACCATTACAGATTTTGCGGATCCGGATGCCATTGTAAAATTGGTCAATGATAATAGGAATCTGCTTGAATCAGCAGCTCAATGGATTATAGATGTCCGGGTCAATTATGGAGGAAGCGACTCCAGCTATTATCCTTTAATGCCGTATATAATGCCTGAAGAAGGCGTGGAGCTCGCTGACAGAGAGGACACGATGCTGTTTAACTGCACCCATTCGAACGCCGGCAGATTCCTGGCAGAAACGCTCCCGGAACTGGAAGGCATCCAGGGGGAAGAGGCACAGCAATTCCTTAAGGTTTTTATTCGGGAGTGGGAGAAGAACAAAGGAAAAGGGTTCGTCGAGTTTGACTTTGAAGACATTGTGCCTGACACCTTTGTGAAAGGCACCAAAAATCCTAAATCAGTTGCAGTTTTGTCAGATTACATGTGCGGCAGCTCTGGTGATTCCTTTGTTGAGCTATGTAAAAAGTCCAGCAAAGTCCGGGTCATCGGCAGGCCGACAAAGGGATTAAATGATTATGCCAATCTCATAAGCAAAAACTGGGATGAAGGGTTCCAATTCATGTATCCCGCCTCAAGGCTGTCACGGATTGATAGAGGCATGGGAATGGCTGGAAAAGGGATAGCCCCTGATTTGTATGTCCCCTGGACACCTGAGCACTTGAAGCGGGATGTTGATCTGGAGAAGGCGTTAGAGTGGCTGGCATCACAGACGGCAAATGCCTGATATTTGTTTTGCATGTTGCACAAACCAAGCCACCACTAATTGACAATAGGAGTGGCTGCACTTGGCTTCAGCGGTATTTCGATCGTTACCTCACCGCCGCCCGTCTGGAGGGAGTTGGCGATATAAAGCTCACCATCATGCAGCCGGGCAATGAACCTGGTAATATATAGGCCCATACCGTAATGTCCGGTGGCCCCCCGGGATGAATCGCCCATATAGAATTGTTCAGCTGCAAACTGAAGGGATTCAGGCGAAAAGCCGGGTCCCTCATCCAGGACGCAGAAGCGGATGCTGTCTTTCACCAGCTCGGCGGTCAACGTGATACTGCGGCCATTCGGGGTTTGATCGACGGCATTGGAGATGACGTTCATCAGGGCTCGTTCCAGTAGCACGGGATCGACATAAATCCAGTTCGGCAGGATTCGGGCTGTGACAGCAGGAGATAGGCCCTTCATAACACTCAAAGCCTGCATCTGGCCTTCAATCCTGCGGATGAAAGCCTCTGTATCAGTGCTCACAGGGTGTAGGGAGTTGGCGCTTTCCGTCTTGGTGATCTCTATCAGTGTATTGATATACGTTTCCATCTGGCGGGTGCTCTCAGCAACATAGCCGGAGTATTCTTTTTGCTCGTCATTCATATCTGTATCACCCAGGAGTTCCACATTACCCCGGATGATGGTTAGCGGTGTCTTGACGTCATGAGCAAGGGCAGAGATCTGTTCCCGCCGGCTTTGCTCCAGGCTCCACTGCCGTTCAAGAGAGTTCCTGAGGGCGTTCTTCATCTGGTCCATAGACAAAAGCACCCGGTCAATCTCGGTGATCCCGCTGTACTGGATGGAAATATTCAGGTCCTGTTCCTGAATGCGCCGGGCTGCGTCTTCCAATCCGCTCATTTTGCGGGACAGCTTCCGCCCGAAAGAGGATGCAAGTACAGCCGATCCGCCGAGAAAAGCGATGCCAAGCAGTATAATAAAGAACAGTTCTGCATTTGGCAGCAGCCTTCGGAGGGCAGGGCTAGTGAACTGTGCGGATATGGAATGCCGAAAAATATAAACTTCTTGCTTGTTTGTAATCTTTGTATAGTAATAGGGGTAACGATAGGAGCTCTCGCTATCCTCCAGCAGATTCCAGACAAATAATCCCTGTTTTTTGGACAAATTGTGCTCGCGCAGTTTGCCATCTACAGTAAATTTCGCATATTTGTACAAAGTGGACGATGCATCGAATGGGGGTTCACGGCCCTCCATGATCTCGGATTCAGCTTTCACCACCTGCTTTTCTGCATAATTAGCCGGAACGATTGACCCAGCTGCCATGAGGCCGAAGAAGACGGAGCCCAGCACCAGGACAAGGCCAATGGTGCCGCCGCAAAAAGCAGCCAAATATTTAAGAAAGAGAGTGCGGAGCTTTGTGGATTTTCTTTTGGGCTGCGGGTTTACTTCCATCTGTAGCCAATCCCCCAAACCGTTTCAAGCGGTGCGGCTCCCATCCGGGTTAGCTTGGCCCGGATATTCTTGATATGCTCCACAATTGTAGAAGAATCACTTTCTCCATAAAAACCAAAGACAGACTCGTAGATTTGGTCTTTAGAAAAGACCTGTCCCCGATTCAATGCCAGAAACTCTGAGATGGCATATTCGCTCTTGGTCAACGGAACGGCTGCATCCCCTACCGTGATTTCCTTGCCGGACAGGTTGAAGGAAACCTCCCCAACACAAAGTACATTACGCCGAACCCGGTTTTCACGGCGAAGATGGGCTTGGATGCGGGCGCGCAATTCTCCTGCGCCAAACGGCTTAATAATATAGTCATCCGCTCCCTCGCCGAGCCCTGTCATAACATCATTCTCCATGGATTTTGCGGTGAGGAAAAGCAGGGGGCAGTCTACCTTTGTGCGGATATTGCGGCAAAGGGTAAACCCATCCATCTCGGGCATCATTACATCCAGCAGAATAAGATCATAGGAGCCCAGCTGCAGGCCAAGGACCTCGGATGGAGCTGAAAGGGCCGATACGACATGTCCGTCCTTCTGCAGAATATTGCGAAGTAAAGCTAAAACGGCAGGCTCGTCATCAACGGCAAGAATATTTGCCAAGACCATCACTTCCTTGTAAATAGATGCTGCTATTCAAACGATTTTTTTCCTTCCCATCGCCAGAACCAACTCCCTAATAATACCATAATGGCAGCAGTCCCAATGGTACAATAGAGCACTCCTGGCCGCAGGAGCAGTGCTGCAGGGATTTCCTGCGATGTCTCATATACCATCCAAATGGAAATCAGCCTGGCTCCCCATGCGCATGGAATATAGATCCAGTTATAATCGCCCAGGCCAGTGAGAAGCAGTGCCGCCGCAAGGCTTTCGAAGATTCCCAGGCCAATGGATGCGCTTTTGCCGAATCGCAGGCTGACGAAGAAATGCAGCGCATAAAGAAAGATACTGCTTCCGAACAGAATGCAGGCGGCCTCCATATAGAAACCAAGACTATAGGAAGACTGCTTCAGCATGTAAATGAATCCTGTTCCAAATCCGGCGGAAGCCAGCAATGTGCTTCCGAAGCCCAACAGAAGCAGAAGGGTCAGCTTGCTGGCAAGGGGTGCAATTCGGCTTGGCTGGGTCAAAAGCTGCTGGCATTGTCCTGCAGAGGCCTCCTGATCTGCTGCAATCGAGCAAACGATACCGATCATGGTTGGGAAAGCCAGGGCGATTACCTGCAAATATCCTCCCGCCTTAGAATCAGGAGAGTAAGGGGTATAGGCATAGTAGGTAAGAAAAATGCCAATCACCATCAAAGGTGTAAGGAGGTGTACAAGCAGCATCGGCTGGCGTCTAAGTTTGAGCAGTTCCGAATGAATGCTGGCGAAAAAACTGCTCATTCTATTTCGCCTCCCGGCTGCGGAAGGGCAGCATAGTCAGTATAGACAAGATGATGAACAATCCGAGCGCAAGCAGGACACCTGGCAGTATAACGCCTTTATCCAGCAGCGGATTTCCCTCCGGTACTGGCAGGCCATTAGGGAGCACACCGATAACCGCACACATCAGCCGTGCAGGGATGGAGTAAGGAGCCGCCCACCAGAAGGCGGTGGTAGCAAGCAGGATGTTGCAGATCACATTCCCCAGCAGATTTATAACCAGCGCTGCGAACATGCCTATCCGGTCTATAAGGAACAGACAGAGCGGGATTTGCCAGAGAAAGGTTAGGAAGAGCAGCAGGCTGGCTGCTGCGCTGTCTGAAATTGACAGGTTGGTACTGAAAATGATGCCTCCAAGGATGCAGCCGGTCCAAAGGACAATGGAGGAAACCAGGAGAAGGTGTACAACCACTCCAATTTTTCCGAGCCAAACCTGGCCTGGATGGATAGGAAGTCCGAGGATGGCACGGTAGTTCAATCCTTTCCCATCCTTCTGAATCACCCCTGCACACATCAGAGTCAACGTGCCTGGGAGCAGCAGCGCGTACCACCAGTTATAGGTTCCGCTCTGAAAAAACGAGCCTGCCATGAGCCCGGCGCATAGCAGCATTGTCAGCAGCGGAGCCATCCAGCTTAATTTTCTTGTAAAAGTCCTTTTGGTTTTTAAATATTCAGCGCGAAAATAAGCTTGCAAGCTATTCTCCCCCTTTCTGGTGCTCGCTGATGATCTGCATGAATAATGACTCTAAGTCTTCACCAGGATTTACCTCAGCCTGGTAAGCCAGTACGCCCCCGGCAATAATGCCGATATGATCAGCCATTTGTTCAACCTCAGCCAGCATGTGGCTGGACAAAATAACCGTAATGCCCTGCTTCGGGAAAGAGCGTATCAGCTCCCGCTGCTTCTGTATACCAATCGGGTCAAGGCCATTGGTCGGCTCATCAAGAATCAGCAGTCTGGGATTGTTAAGCAGGGCAATGGCAATACCCAGCCGCTGTTTCATCCCCATAGAGAACTGCCCCGATCTTTTTTTTCCTGTATCCCTCAAGTCTACAGCCTCCAGAACCTCATCAATGCGCGAATCCGGCAGACCAAGGAGAGTTGTACGGACTTTAAGATTCTCTCTTGCCGTTAAATTCTCATAGAGAGGAGGAGACTCAATCAGGGCGCCAATCTGGAATAAGTCCTTCCGGGCCCAGGGCTTTCCCTGAAATAGAATGCTGCCGGAGGTTGGGCGCAGCATCCCGGTCAGCATTTTCAGTGTTGTGGATTTCCCGGCACCATTAGGACCGAGCAGCCCATAGACGGAATTCTCCGGGATAGAGAGGGAGACGCCGTTGACCGCCTGCTCGCCCCCGAAAGTTTTACATAAGCTTTGCGTTTGTAAAATCATATTTTCCACTGCATCTCATCCTTTTCTTCATTTCTGAAACCTACTTTACAGGCCATTTCTAAGAAATTTATAAGGATTTCAGAAAGAACGGAAAAAGATAGCTAAGGTTTCTGCAATCTGGCTTAAAGCAGTAAAAAAAGACAGACATACATACATCTGTCTTTCAAACGATTACTCCCCCCAATCCACAGGAGGCTTTGTAAGCTGAGCCGGCACACCTAATTCCTCTGCGGCTGCGAAAATGAATTCTTTCCGGAAAAAATAACTTACATGCCTGACGATTTTCCCGTTTTCGGTTTCCTGGTACTGAATATCATGGATGAGCGGGCCTTGCCCTTCGTCGGCAAAAACAATAATAACCGGCTTGCCCCAAAGTATATGGGACTCTGCTCTATATCCAGGCAATCCATAGCGAAGCGAGCCGTTCCGCATTTCTTCTTTACTGAACTCCGCGAAGCCTAATGGCGCTTCATATTGGGCCTGGTCACTGATCAGATTCAAAACTGCTTCGGCATCGCCTTTGTTTAAGGCTTTTAAGTAGGCTTTGATGACCGGCTCATTTTCATGGGCGAAGCGGTGGTTCTGAGTATCCGGACTATTGTGCTGCCTAAGTTTCTCCTTCATCCTTCTTGTTGTGGCATAAACGGCTCCAGGTGTGGTCCTGACCATGCCTGCCACTTCCTCCGCCTTGAACTGAAAGACTTCAAACAGCAGGAATAAAGCGATTTGCCTTGGCTTGAACAGCTCAACGAGGCAGCCGACTGCCTGCTGAAGCTCCAGCGTATCTGTAAACTCAACCGCTGGGATATCTCCTTCGTCTAATGTCCCAAGATTTCTTTTCTCCCTGCGGCAGTGGTCGATCCAGATGTTGGTGGCCATCCTATACAAATAGGATTTTGTATTTGTCGGCTGCCATCTTTGAAATAATCCGCCCAATGCCTTCAGCATTGTTTCCTGAAACAAATCCTCGCCATCCCAGGGGGATCCGGTCAAATAACGGCAATAGTTCCAAAGCTGCGCTGAATGTGCCTCCGCCAGCTCAGAAAACATATCCTTCAGTTCACGTGCTTTGCCTGCTAATTCTTGTTCTGTCACCATATAATCAGCTCCTTTATTGATAGGACGAATAGGAAGGGTAAAATTGTACGATAAAAACAAAATTATTAAGGCTTATTTTAAGTCTACATCGCCGGATGGAATAATGCCCGGTATTCTTCTGTATCGCCTGAAAAGTTGAAACCTTTTACATGAAAATACCTTCTAATATTAAAAGAAGCCAAAAGGAGAGGTTAAGTGAATAAGATTTTATTGTCAGCTGTAACGCTGCTGCTCACTTTTCTAACAGCGGGCTGCCAATCGTCCGATTCTGTCGATAACAGCGACTTAGAAAAATATAAAGTTTCCCAAACCATTGATGAAACCGTTCAAGGTGACTTTATCTTCAGGATTGAAAGTGAAAAGGCAGAGTATGGAAAAGGTGAGGACATAGAGCTATATGGGGAAATTGAATATATTGGGGAAAAGGATGAAATTATTATCCATCATTCTTCGTCCGCCATTGTTTTTCCGATGGAAGAGAAGATAAGGGGCTACGAAATAGGAAGTGCAGTAAATGACATCGGATTATCAACAACGCTTAAGAAGGGTGTGCCTTACCGGGAAGAGTACGGAAAAAGCGGCAGCTATAGTGAAGATCAAGATCCTCAAGACTATGTGAATTTCATGAAGGAATTCCTCAATGCCCCCGGCCTTCCCGCTGGGCACTATGTGGTCAAAGCCTCTACTGATTTTAGTGTTGAATCCGGAGAACATGTCAGGTTAAAGGCGGCCGTTGATTTTAAAGTGATGAAAAAGTAATAGGCTGTGCAGCCGGAGTTATTCAGCCTTGAAATAAGTTTGACTGAATTGTTTTTGTGTTTTGTTCCCCGGGCTAAGGGAAAGATTCCGGATGTCAACCACGGACTCTCTTCCCTTTTCCCACCGCCAGGATCCAATCCATAAACTGCTCCCGTTCATACAGCCGTATAGGTTGCTTCCTGGCAAATTCGGAGGCTTGAGGAGTATAGCGAAAATTGGTGATCACCCAGCATTCGTCAGCATCATAAGCATCCATCTGTTTGAAAATCCGCTGTACAAGGCGGATTCCAACGCCCCTTTTATGGCTTTTGACTTTAACAATCGCTTTTTTGCCCGCTGGTGTCTCCAGGAGAAAGCTGATATCTGGATGTTCTCTCTCAGGCATTGAAATGGCATATCCAAATTTAGCCAATAGTGGGATGGTGAACTCTTTCAATTCTTCATCTGTCATCTTATCGATAACCCAAACCTCAGAATCCTCCTGCCTTTTAGTCATCCGCCGGAGCCAGAACAAGGCGTAAGTAAAATACAAAATCACTTCACTGATAAAAATGAAAACTGCTGTTTCTCCATTGCCTGTTTTGATAAAAGAGAAGAACGGCACTATGATCATTGTGATCCAGACAAAAACATGAACACGATTGTTCATGGCGTAACACATCCTTCTATTAATAGTTAATCGTGCTTACTAGGCACCAGGATGCTTTTCACAAGAAACAGGGGACCAAAAGCCTTCCTTCTTGATCGTCACTGTTCTTTCTGTATCAAAGCTTTCAAAGCACTGGTCTATGATTTGTTTGTTCACCTGATGATTCTTCCCGATTTGAATGATCATGACGGTTCCGATTGTTAAAATAGCTATGCTTCCGATGGCGGCCAGCATCATTTGCAGTTTGTTTTTCTTCAATGATCTTTCTCCTTCCCTGCTGCTTAGCTGCCAGCCCTTGAATCCGCATAAGCCAAACAGCGCTCCACAAACTCCAGGACCTCTTCTGAAACCGGATAGAGCCCTGTTTCCTCAGCAGGCAACTTCCTGACTTCCCAAAACTGGTCCATCAGCTCTGTATCTCCCTGGAAGCTTATCTGTGACAGTCTGATTAACTCGGAAGCAATCTCAAAGCCTTCCTCTGACTCGGCTGGAATATGGTGTTCCACGCACCATTCAATCCTCCGCAGCAGGGAAATATACTGCTGGGTAATTTCATCATTGCTGCCCAGGTTTGGGATTGTTTTTTCCAGGAACGCTTTTTCGTCTTCCTGAAAATAGTCGGTCCATTTCTTAGAGCGCTTTTGCGAATGCTGTACAAGCTCAGCGACGCGGTTCCAGGATAGTGATTCCTCCAAATCGGTCATATTGATCAGGGATGCTGTGTTGGAGATGCTTGTTTGCAGCTCTGCCAGCTGCTCCTGCAGGTAATTATAGTGGGATACTAAGATTTGTTTATAAGAAAGCTGTTTCAGTACTTCGCGGATCTCCTCTAACGGAAGTGAAAGGGATTTGAGAATCATGATTTTCTCTAATGTAAATAAGTCTTCCTCTGAATAATACCGCTTTCCATTCTCATCTTTAAAGCCTGGGGCCAGAAGGCCGATCTGATCATAATAGCGGAGTGTGCGGACAGAAATATTGCGCTGCTTCGCTACTTCTCCGGTTGTCCAGCGTTTCATTGGAATTCCTCCTAAAAAAAGCTTGCGGGTTACGCAGCGTCACCTAATATAGTTAGATTATACCATTTAATGAAGAAAGAGGGACGGAGAATGGAAATAGATAAAACCAACTGGAAAAGGCAGGACCCGTGGGGCTGGAGAGAGTTCATTTTATTAATGCTGCTTGAATTTATTGTTGTAATTGGAGGCATTAAGCTTTTGGTCCAGCCGATATACGCTGAGCTATTCAAGGATGATTTATATGCCGGGACTTTAACCGGGCTGACCATAGCCATCATTCTTATGCTGGGGATATACTTTATTGCCCTCCGCCCAAAAAGGCTGTCATGGAAGGAAGTCGGAGTAAAAGCATACAGTCAGAGGGATTGGAAGCTTATCGGACTGTATTCAGCAGTCCTGCTGGCGGGCGCCGTCATCATTGTCGTGCTTACCAGCTTTATAGGCAACTCGTGGCAAAACAGCAAAACAGAGGCCATGCAGCAGAACGTCACTTTTTTTACCGTTCTCATTGCCTTTTTTTCTGCGGCTGTCATTTCGCCGATATATGAGGAAATCTTCTACCGGGGCTTCTTGTATCGGTGGCTGCGGACACGGGTAGGATTAACGGGGGCGCTTTTGCTCAGCTCGCTCATCTTCACCATCATTCATATCCCGACCTATAACGTTATGCCCGTCAATTTTTTCAGCGGTATCCTTTTTGCCCTGGCTTACGAAAGGACAGGTTCCATTTGGCCATCTGTTTTAATCCACGGGTTGACGAATGGGATCATGGTGCTGCTGACGAGTTTGGGCTAGAAGGATGAATCCAGCTGGCGGTCCTCACCAGTCTTTTCAAATCTAATATATAGAAATTACTGAATAAAACCCTATCTGTGCTTGATACTAATGATAAAAAAGCGGGGGACGCCATTGTGGAAAAAGAACGGCTGGATATAATGGGGAAAATCATGAAAGAGGAAATAGAACAGAATGACCGATTGGTTGATTATTGGCATGAGTTTTCGAATTTGTTCTATTGGCAAACATGGGTTGTCATTGCCATGTTTGTTATCCCGCTCATCGTCCTGATCCTATTCATTGACCGGAAGAGGGCCCTCCAGCTCGGCTTTTATGGATATAGTGTGCATATCTTTTTTACCTATACAGACATCATTGCCACGGAAAGGGGACTGTGGATCTATCCCTTTAAAATTCTCCCTTTGCTTCCCTCCAGCATCACTCTTGATGCCTCTTTTGTACCGGTCGTTTACATGCTCTACTATCAATTCATTATAAATACAAAGAAAAATTATTATATATGGATGCTTCCGCTTTGCCTTGCGCTGGCTTTTGTCTTAAAACCAACCATGGTGGGGCTTGGACTCTTTCATTTTCGCGGGAAAGAGAACTTCCTGCTGCTGTTTGCAGGGTATGCATTTGTGGCTCTTATTTCTAAATGGCTGACTGACTTTTTTATTTTACTGGGAAAAACTAAGAAGTGGAGCCTTCTGCCATAAGTGATAATCACGAGATTAAACAGTCCTGGAGAAAAGGAAGGAGAATGTGTATCCTTATAGAAATATATACTTCATAGCGGGTAACCAGGGAGGTCATTATGGGGTATATAGAAGATTTGCGCAAGGCTGTCGGCAATGAGCCGCTCATATTGGTTGGCGTTGCAGTAGCAGTCATCAATGATGCGGGAGAATTTTTGCTGCAAAAAAGAATGGACGGCCGCTGGGGCGTTCCCGGGGGATTTATCGAACTGGGCGAATCCACTGAAGAAGCAGGAAGAAGGGAAGTCCTGGAGGAAACCGGCATTGAAATAGGAAAGCTCGATTTGGCAGGTGTGATATCAGGGAAAGAGCATCATGTGAAATTGCCGAACGGAGATGAATTTTATCCCGTGACAATCGCCTATATCTCTAGGGACATTAAAGGCGGCGTTCTTAAAGCGGACGGCCTGGAAACGACTGAAGCTAGATTCTTCGGAGCAGCTGAGCTCCCTGAAGGGCTGAATCCTTTGATAAAAAATCTCATACAGCAATATGCACAATCACTATCGCAATAAAAAAGAAGCCGCCAAACCATGGCGGCTTTCTTGTGCTATCCTATTCAAGAACATCCTTCCAAGTAACCTTAAACGCCAGCTTCCAAAAAACAGCCAGATAAATGAGGGCAATGGCCAAATACAGATAGATTCCATACGGCAGCAATGTGCTGAAATAGTGCAGCCCGGCAAATAAGCCGGCAAACAGCATCAGTCCGAATATAATTACGCCGTTGCCGCTCTGATTATACTGGTCAAAAGACTCCGAAAACGGAATCGCTGTTTTCAGGATCATGAAGCAAAGGACCGCATAAGTGCAGGCATTGATGAAGACGACAATCAGATCCGGCACAACCCTTGCCCCGAACAGCAGGACAAACAGGATACTCAATATAGAGTATATCGGCAGATACAATTTGATGATAAATGCCTTGATGGTACCGCTGAACATGGGCCCAAGCTGGTCTACAGGCGCGGCTCTGAAAATCCAGCCTCCCTTATATTTTCCTGAATACTTGAGAAGGATCATGATGGTCGGGATGATAATCATGCTGAAATAAATGGATAAATAGGATTTGCTGCCCTCCAGACGGCTGAGGTCTGTAACAAAGCTGCTGAAAATCATTAGAAACGGAACAACGATGGAAAACCCTAAAGAAGGGTATACCTTCAATTTAAAATCCCGTTCATTTTTCATCATGCTGCTGGCAAATTTAAAGAATGCTCTTTCTTCCTTTGAACGGCAAAGCACCTTAAGGAAAAATTGGCTGGCTTTACTGCGCTTCTTTTCCTTCGCTTTCCCGTGATAGGCAAGCTTCTGTAAGTTTTGCTCAAAGGTTGAGTTGAATTTCGTATAAATCCAGATGCTCAGGAACGGAACCGCGATGCTTAAAGCTGTAAAGATGATATAAAACGGCTGGAAGCTGCCGTTCAGCACCAATTCCGTATTGGCTCCAAACCACATTGGGAAAATGAATACCTGCCACCATTTTGGCTCCAGTGAAACGGTGAAATCGATGATGGCGAAGGAGCGGATCAGCAATTGATAGCCAACCATAATCATCAGTGACAAACCAATCTGCACATAATTAATCAGGTCTTTTAACTTCTCCCCGTCAAAGAAGCGCAGGAATGCCAGGTAGATAAGCGCGGTCAATCCAACGATAAACAGGTTGATCAAAATGATGTTGATGGTTGCGGTCAGGAAGAACAATGGTCCAATTTTGAAAAGACCGACAAACAAAGGAATCGTGACAAGCGCGATGGTAAGGAATGATAGATAGATAACAACATGGACCATCTTTGCCGTATTGATCGTTTTGCGGTCAACAGGCTTAGGAAACAGGATATTCCGGTCGCGGATATCCAGCAGAACCGTGGAAAAATCTGAAATCATCGACGTCATGACAAAAAAGGTGAAAATCCCATAAAAAAGGCTCATCTGAAAAAGGTAGTTTTCACCCATAAGCAGAAAGGGAATCATAAACAGTCCAAATAGAACATAAATCCATAATGACTTTATATACTGATTGCTCTTTTCCTTGCCTTCTTCCTTCCGTGCATTCTGTGCAAAAACCGTTGGCACACGCCGCCCATCCATCGTCAGCTTTACTTGCAGGATCATTCTCATAATCTTGTAGTCTACGCCAAACCTGGTGAATATCCGTTCAAAACGGTCCAGTATTTTCAGAGTTTGAAAGTCCTGCATCCTTACATCTCCCCTACAACCGAAACAAATCTGGCGCCGAGTTCCTTATGCTCGCTGAATCCGGTCAGCTGGTTGAAAATCTGCTCAAGCGAACCTTCCGTCTTTTGCTGCAGCTCTTCAAAGGTGCCATCAGCAGCAATCCTGCCGTCATGAAGGAGGATGATGCGGCTGCTGATTTTTTCGACCACATCCATAATGTGAGAAGAATAGAATATCGTTTTGCCCTGCACAGCCAGCTGGGCCATAATCTCTTTGAAAATCATGACACTGTTTGCATCCAGGCCATTGATGGGCTCATCAAAAAACAAGAGGTCCGGATTATGCAATAAGCTCGAAATAATGAGCAGCTTCTGCCGCATCCCCTTTGAATAGGAAGCAATCCTGGAATAATAAACTTCCCCTATGCCGAACAGCTCCATCAGAGCCTTTGCCTTATAACTGGCAAGATCAGAGTCGATTCCATACAGCTCTCCGATGAAAGTTAAATACTCATGGCCCGTCAGGTTGTCGTATACCTCGGCAATTTCCGGCACATAGCCGATTTTCCTTTTATAATCAATCTTTCCATCCGATATATCCTGGCCGAAGATCTTCACCCCGCCTGAATAACCGTCCTCAATCCCCAGCATGATTTTCACCGTCGTGCTCTTTCCGGCACCATTCGGACCGATATAGCCAATGATCTCACCGCGCTTCACCTGAAAAGAAACACCATTCAGCACTGACTTTGATCCATAGCTCTTTTTCAAATCCTCAATCTCTAATATGATGTCTTCCATACCAGCTACCCCATTTCAAAATAATTCCATTTATTAATAGTGTAACATTAGGTGCTTGGGGGCTAAAGGGGGGATTGGGAATTCTTTGACTTTCTTCTTGATGATGAGGCGTGAGCAGTAAATTACAGGCTTGAGCTGTAATTTGATGGCCTTCAAGAAAATTTAAGATATATATACGTTTAATAGAGTCCGTTACCCCTTTGGAACTGGTAGAATAATCTAAAACATACAAGGGGCAAAAATATGAATAGTAACTTTGGAAAATACGATGTACCAGCAACACTTGAAAAATTAATTCAATTTGAAAGTATGCTTGATGACCCAGAGCAATTTTATCTTTGCTTTCAGTTTTACCTCTCGATGGAGGGTGACCGGTATTTTAACACGCCAAGCGATGTGGTCGTCTTTGGGAGAATTGGAGTCGATGGTGTTCATTATGGATTTCTGACTGACTATGGTTCTGCAGCTGATCTGGAGACTGCTCCAATCGTATGTGTTTCTCCTATGGATTTTGAAGCTCCAATTCGTATAATAGCAAGGAATATTAAAGAATTTCTGGGAGTCAATCTGACTGACAGCAGCCTGTTCTATAATCAATTTGGCAGTGAAGAGAAGTATCTGGCTTTTAAAGCGCGCTGGGCAGAAGAAGCCGAAAGCTCGTCGTATATGCTTTCTGAAAAAGATAGTCTGGTTCGGGAGGAAGCGGAAAAGTTTCTGCGCGAGAAAGTTCGGGTGCCCCATATTGTCAATCCGTATCAATATGTGGAAAAAGTCTATATTGAGCGTCAAAAATTAATAAGTATCCAAACACAGGATGGCTTGGGGGTAACAGCCCCGCTTCTTCAAAGCGATGAACATATCCCCTTTCTAATCCACTCACATCAAGTGCCGGATAAGATAAAGGTGGAAGAGTATCTTTCGGCATCACCCGCTGCCTCGCAGCTTGCACTATTCAGGAACATCCAGCTTAACCTTGACCTGGCGGAATATCCGGAAATTTACGTTGTTGTTATAGAGGCAATGAAAAAGATTGGACTGACAGATGAAGTGAAGAGAATGTCGGAAGGCGTTTAGTATTATTATCCAGATGTGGATAACATAATAGGTTGGTTTGGCTGTAAAGGCGCATGATATAAGACACTCAGGAGAACCTGCCGGAGTGCCGGAGTGCCTCAAAAGCGGGATATGAGGCACTCAAAAGAGTACTACAGCCCCTCAGAGTACCTCAAAATCCAAATATGAGACACTCAGAATTGCTCACCAGCCCTCAGAGTGCTTCAAAAAGCTGACATGAGGTGCTCAAGTCAACTAAACGCTGCCGCAGAGCACTTCAGTCCAACAACCCCAAAATATTCGCAGCTCTTTTCTATTATAACCATGATTTTACATCCATTTTTTACAATCCCTTTACTATCTCTTAAACTGCCATCAACAAAACTTCCTTATAGTTTTAATAGAGTCATACATAACAGGAGGTTGATCCTATGTTTAAGAAAGGCCGTTTGAGCAAAAAAATTCTTCCTATCGCTGTGATGTCAGCTGTTGCGCTTGGAAGCATCATGTCTTTTGCGCCTGAGAAGGATGCACAGGCAGACAAAGGCGGAAAAGTTAAAAACGTCATTTTCCTGATTGGCGATGGAATGGGTGTTTCCTATACTTCAGCCTATCGCTATATGAAAGATAACCCAAAAACACCTGGCGTCGAACAGACTGCATTTGATCCATATCTTGTCGGACAGCAAATGACCTATCCGGAAGACCCTTCTGAAAATATCACCGACTCTGCTTCCGCAGCGACTGCGATGTCAGCAGGTGTAAAGACCTATAATGCCGCTATCGCCGTTGATAATGACAAAAAAGAAGTGAAAACTGTACTGGAAGCTGCAAAGGAAAAAGGCAAAGCGACCGGACTTGTGGCAACTTCTGAGATTACTCATGCGACTCCTGCCTCATTTGGCGCACACGATGAAACCCGCAAGAACATGAATGGCATCGCAGATGATTATTATGATGAGCTGATCAATGGCAAGCATAAGGTGGATGTCCTTCTTGGCGGAGGCCTGTCAAACTTTGTGCGGGAAGACCGCAACCTGACAGAAGAGTTCAAAAAGGATGGATACAGCTATGTGACGGACAAAAAACAGCTGCTGGCTGACAAGAATGACCAGATTCTTGGCTTGTTCGCTCCAGGCGGTCTTCCAAAGATGATCGATCGCCCGGCAGAGACACCATCACTTGAGGAAATGACAAAGGCAGCCATTAAACGCTTGAATAACGACAAGGACGGCTTTTTTCTGATGATAGAAGGAAGCCAGATAGATTGGGCCGGCCACGATAATGATATCGTCGGGGCCATGAGTGAAATGGAAGACTTCGAGAAGGCTTATAAAGCAGCTATCGAATTTGCCAAGAAAGACAAGAATACACTTGTAGTGGCAACAGCTGACCACTCAACAGGCGGTTACTCCATTGGAGCTGACGGCGTGTACAACTGGTTCGCGGACCCAATCAAAGCTGCAAAGAAAACACCTGATTTCATGGCTGCAGAAATTGCCAATGGCGCTGATGTTGAAAAGACACTGAAAACGTACATCGACCAGAAGCAGCTTGCCCTGACTCCTGAGGAAATCAAGGCGGTTAAAGATGCAGCAGCCTCAAAAAAGGCAGTGGATATTGATAATGCAATCGAGAATATTTTTAACAAGCGCTCCTACACCGGCTGGACTACTGGCGGCCATACTGGTGAGGATGTACCAGTTTATGCTTACGGCCCTCACAAAGAACGCTTTGCCGGCCAGGTAAACAATACAGATCATGCCGAAATTATTTTCGATTTGCTGAAGAGCAAAGGAAACAAGTGACACTGGTTGTTCAATAAATAATATATCAATAAGCTTCCCGCTGCCCAGCGCATCGGGAGCTTTTTATTAAGGGAGGATACTCACTTGAAAAAGCTGGTTCTCATCATGCTGGCAGCGGGCCTTGCCGGCTGTTCGGCGGAATCCCAAACCCCAAAAACCCCAGACAGCAGCGAGGCGATGGTCAAGGCCTCTGCAGCAGTCAAAAAGGATGTATATGTGCCCAACCCGCAGGTGACAGACGACCGGGATCTGGTACTGGTCGGCGAGACCGTTAAGGACCGCAAGGGTGAACTCACCCTGAAAGCATACAGCCCGATAAATGAGATCATAAAGGTCGGGCCGATAACGATGACAGTCAAAGATGTCAAAGTGCTTCACTATGTACCGGACTACAGTATGATCGACTTTTTCCATGCTTTTACCCATGAAGAAGCATTTGACTTTGTAAAGGTAAGCGTTGAAATAGATAACAATTCCGATACATCAGTCAAATTTAATCCGGTTGCAGCCCTGAAGATGAACAGCGGCGAGCATAAAACATGGGAAGACGACATCTACTTAGAAGAGCTGACCGGGGAAATCGCAGGCAATTCCGTTAAAAAGGGCAGCATGGGCTTTATCCTGGAAAAAAATGATGACTATCAATCGGTGGATCTGTTGACGAGCGATGCTGTCGATGAATTCCACGATGTGGTTGAGCAGGGGAAGCATATGAGCGTAAAGCTGAACTAGCATATGGCGCAATTGCTTTAAGTGCTGGAACGGATCGTGAGCTTTTCTAAATCAGCCGCATAGAAGACTATCATCTGTTAAACTGTTTCCGCTACGCTATACAAGAAGTTAAAAAGAAAAGGCATTGCGCAGAAGCAATGCCTTTTTGTGTATCCCTTATTTTGCTTCATTCATATAAGTTTCAACCAGCTCATAGCATCTTTCTTCTGTGAGGTTGGCGAGTACCGCAACATATTCTAAATGTTCCTGTGTACCGCCTTCATATTTGAGGGACGCCTCCAATGCGCGGGCGTCACGTTCCTTTAGCCAATCGCGCTGTTCCTCCCTTAAAGACTCCATCTCTTCTGCCGGAAGCTGTTCTTGTAGAACACCATAAATTTCATTGAGCCTGTCATCCCAAATTTCCCAACGGTCATTTTCTACTTTTTTCAAAGCGTATGTTGATGAATCTGCCGTTTCTAATGCGTCTGTTTCTTTTTTGCTGGCATTCAGTTTTTGGAGGTATTCTTCCTTCAGGCTATCTTCGGTTTCATTGGCAGGAGGGTCTTCTTCTTTTTCAGATGCTGTGTCATCTGTATTCGTGCTGCCGGTATTTGAGTCATCTTCTGCAGAGTCTGCAACAGAAGACTCGTGCTCTGCAT
Organism: Bacillus infantis; assembly: GCF_050107595.1. Lineage (GTDB taxonomy): Bacteria > Bacillota > Bacilli > Bacillales > Cytobacillaceae > Bacillus_AB > Bacillus_AB infantis_C. The sequence continues at coordinate 299,207 of NZ_JBNILH010000003.1, read as the reverse complement.
CTTTAGACGAATCATTATACTGCTGCTTCTCGGAACCATCGTTTGATGCACCAGATGAGCTTTCACAAGCCCCGTTAATAGCAGTACTAATAAACCAGCAAATATGGCTATGTAATGTTTGCCTTTGTTTTTCATGTTAAAAAACCTCCTCTTTTAATTCATAACGTATTCTGGTGTTCAGTTAATAGATTTGGCTTGCCTATTATACTGTAACATTATCTTTTTTATGAGGAAAAGCGGTGGGGGTATTAACGTAAGAGGCTGGCCTGGTTTTCATCAATCCGGCTGGCTAGTGCACACATTTTGGTCTTTTACCGTTAATAAGCCTGCCTTTCATAAGGAAAAGCAGGCTTTCATCTGATAAGGCAATATGCGGCAGCGTTTTAAACCGAAGAGTGCTGCTCAGATTTCAAAGGCTTTCGTGCCAGCAGTGAACTGAATACAGCAAGCAGCGGCAAAATACGGGTCTTCATGAAGTCCCGAAAGATGGCGAAATAAAGGGGATCAGCTTTCTAAATACCGGTAAAGCGTAGATTTGCTGATGCCTGTTTGGTCCTTGATCTCCCTCAGGCTGTATTGTTTGCTCTGATACATTTCGATTGCGCGCCGGACATTTTCATCTGCCTTGCGCGGCCTGCCTGCGATGTTGCCTTTCTCCTTGGCTGCCAAAAGCCCCTGCTTCGTTTTCTCGCTTTTTACATCGCTTTGAAACTCAACGAGATGCTTAGCTATGTAGAGAAAAGAATAGCCGGCAGGATTGCCTGTATCAATATTTTCCGCGAGTGAGAAAATAAAAGCATTCCTTGAGCTGACCTCTTCCAGCAATTCAACAAGGTGACGCGAGGAATCCGCCAGGCTGAATAACCTGGTGACTAAAATCTTGTCGCCAGGCTTAAGCCCTTCCAGCAGGGAGTCCAGCTGCGTCCGCCTCTTTGGCGATGCATGCTCTTCTGCCAAAATGATTTCACAGCCCGCTTCCTGCAGTGTATTCCGTTGATTTTCACAATTTTCATCGCCTTGAAGAGGCCTCATATATCCGATCAGCATGATTTTTCTCCTTTTAAAAAGGTTTACAATCAGCATAACACATAGTGATTTCGTAAATAAAGGTTCAAAATGGTTCCTTTTTAGGACGATTCGTGCTAGACTGTCTTAGTTGAGTTTTGGTTATTCATTATCTTTTTATATATAGGAGGATCTAAATTGGTCGAAAAACTTAAGAAAGAATGGTTTTCAAACGTAAGGGCGGATATTCTTGCGGGCATCGTCGTCGCTCTTGCCCTCATTCCAGAGGCTATCGCCTTTTCCATTATAGCAGGTGTCGACCCAATGGTGGGGCTATACGCATCCTTCTGTATAGCTGTCATCATCGCCTTTGTTGGCGGACGGCCCGGAATGATCTCAGCAGCTACAGGGGCAATGGCTTTATTAATGGTGCCGCTTGTCAAAGAGCATGGGCTGGATTATCTTCTGGCAGCCACTATTTTGACTGGTGTTCTGCAGATCATTTTCGGGGTATTAAAAGTGGCCAAGCTGATGAAATTCATTCCGCGTGCGGTCATGATTGGGTTCGTTAATGCACTGGCCATCTTGATTTTCATGGCACAGGTGCCGCACTTCCTTGGAATTTCCACAATGACCTATGTGTTCGTCGCAATTACGCTTGCCATTGTATATATACTTCCAAGGTTTCTGAAAGCCATTCCTGCTCCTTTAATTGCGATAGTTGTATTGACGGCCATCGCGATCTATTCTGGTACAGAGCTTCGTACGGTAGGTGATTTGGGAGCCATCACAAGGTCATTGCCTTCCTTCTTCATCCCGGATGTGCCAGTCAGCTTTGAAACACTGGCCATTATTTTTCCATACTCGTTAGCTCTTGCGATTGTAGGTCTGCTGGAGTCACTGCTGACAGCTTCAATCGTCGATGATATGACAGGAACTGACAGCAATAAAAATAAAGAATCCAGGGGACAGGGGATTGCCAACCTGGTGAACGGCTTCTTTGGCGGCATGGCAGGATGTGCCATGATCGGACAGTCTGTCATCAATGTCAAATCCGGCGGAAGAGGGCGATTGTCCACTTTGACAGCAGGCCTTTTCCTGATGTTCCTCATCATTGTCCTGGGAGACCTGGTCGTGCAGATCCCGATGCCGGTCCTTGTAGGGATCATGATCATGGTATCGATCGGAACATTTGACTGGAGCTCTTTCACTTATCTGCGTAAAGCACCCAGAACAGATGCGGTTGTTATGCTCGCAACAGTTGCAATTGTGGTTGCCACCCATGACCTCTCAAAGGGTGTTCTGGCAGGAGTGGTCCTTAGTGCCGTCTTCTTTGTCTGGAAAATATCAACTGTCAGGCTGGGCAAAAGAACGGAAAAACAGAAAGTGGTATACGAAGCAGAAGGCCAATTGTTCTTTGCTTCTGTTGAAAGCTTTCTTGATTCATTGGATTTTGCTGTCCAAAATGAAACAGTCATTTTGGACTTCACGAACGCCCATATATGGGATGATTCAGCCGTGGGGGCCATTGATAAGGCCGTCTTCAAATTCAGGGAAAACCATAATGACGTACAAGTCATCAACCTGAATGCAGCGAGCAAGAAGCTGGTCGACAAGCTGGCGGCCTTCCAAGATCCCAATGCAAAATTATCAGCACATTAAAGGAAATGGGGAATAAATATGTACAAGAGGATTCTGCTGGCCATTGACGGGTCAGAGCATTCAGAGAGAGCCACAGACCAAGCTGCCCGCCTGGCAGAGCTGTCCGGTGCATCGATAGAGATCGTCTATGTTGCCGACTATTCCAAAGCCATGACTGATGTCCTCCATACACAAAGCAAAGAGGGCCTTGACCTTGCCAGGCGGGAAAAGCTTCTGCCGTTTGAAGAAAAGCTGGAGTCGCTCGGTATTTCCTTCAGTGTCAAAATCCTTCATGGCGAACCCGGCCCTGCAATCGTTGAATATGCCAATTCTTCTGATGCCGACCTGGTTGTCATAGGGAGCCGCGGACTGAATGGTCTCCAGGAAATGGTTCTCGGGAGTGTCAGCCATAAAGTCGTGAAAAGGGCCGAATGCCCTGTCCTTATCGTAAAGTAAAAACAGATGCCCTCCAGTCCGGAGGGCATTATTTCCCTTTTTATTCTGAACCATGGCTATTCAAATAAGAAATAGTTATAATCATAAATAAGTTGCGGGAAAAGCTTTTTTTTAAAAATGAAAGCGTTATCAATTTAATATCAGGAGGTTATCATATGTACCAAAAGATATTATTAGCAACAGATGGTTCAGAGCACAGCAAGAGGGCTGCTGAAAATGCCATCCATATCGCCAAGTGCAGTTCAGGCTCTAAAATTGAAATTGTCTATGTCGCTGATCCTGATAAAGCCAAGTCGGAAACGCTGAGCCACTGGAATTCTGCCAATCTTGGCGATGGAAAAAAGAGGCGGCTTGCCGAGGTTGAGAAGCTTGCAAAGGAATCCGGAGTTCAGTATGAAATCATTATACTGGATGGTGATCCCGGTCCCTGCATTGTCGACTATGCGAATAAAAATCTAGCTGATATCGTAATCATTGGAAGCAGGGGGCTGAATGTCCTGCAGGAATTCGTACTGGGAAGTGTGAGCCATAAGGTTGCCAAGCGGGCGGCCTGTCCGGTGCTGATTGTTAAGTGAGCTGCGGCTTTGCAAAAAAAAACTGCCTTCCAAATGGATAAGCAGGCTTTCTTTAAATATGGAACAGCCACACAACAACCGGACCGAACACGGATCCAAGAAGGGCGCACAGGGTCATCGAAACAGAGCTCATGGAGACGCTGACTTCGCCGTATTCGGACGCTTTTGAGGTTCCAAGTCCGTGTGAGGCGCTGCCGAGTGCAATGCCGCGGCCAAGCGAGGAGCGGATCCGGACCCACTTGATGATGGAAGGGCCTAATAGGACACCTGAGAAGCCGGCGAGTGTGACAAAGATGACGGTCATGGAAGGAATGCCTCCAATACCGTCTGCAATCTGCATGGCAACGGGCGTGGTGATCGATTTAGGGATGAGCGACAGGATGAGCTCGTGGTTCATCCCAAGCAGCATAGCAAACAGCATGCCGGTGATCATACCGGTGAACAAGCCCGTAAAGACGCCGCCAAGTACCGGCAGGCTGTATTTTTTCAAGACTTCGCGCTGGGTATAAAGCGGGTAGGCAAGGGCCGTCACAGCAGGGCCCAGCAGGAAGTGGATCCATTTCCCGCCTGTCATATACTCCTTATACGGCACATGAAGTCCTGCAAGCAGGGTGACAATAATGATGGTTGAAGTCAGGACTGGAATGAATACAGGATAGGAATATCGCTTATATACGGAAGCCATCACCATATAGATGGTGATGGTCGAGAAAATCATCAGGATTGCGATGATAAGGCTTTGCACGCTTTTTTCTCCTTTCGTTTATCGGCACGGTTTTCTAAAAACTGGCTCATCAGCCCTGCAGCGGCAATCGTGGCAATCGTGCTCACGACAACGATGGCAGCCAGTACTGCTCCGGTAGCGGAAAGCAGGCTCGGATAATTGACGACACCTGCCATCGACGGGATGAACAGGAGAGGCAGAATCGACAGCAGGAAGCTTGCTCCGTCTTTCACAAAGATGACCGGCACAATATGGAGCAGCAAACAGGCAAGAAGCAGCAAGAGTCCGATAATGCTTCCTGGTATTGGTATATGAAAAGCCCGCTGGATCACATCACCCGTGAAGGTGAAGGCGTATAGTACACAGATTTGGAGGACAATTTGAAGCCATTTCATGATAGTCATAGCTGTCCTGGAAAATAAGAACAGCGTTCCTCCTTTCAAAATCACTTTACTTTTCAGATAAATGTTTGTATAGTACAAGTATATATTTGTATTATACAAGCATTTTATTCTTTGTCAATCTATGTGCCACTCATACTAGGAGATGAAAGCATGTCAAAAGAGAAACAAAACGACGTTGAACTAATAGAATACGAATTGGCGACCTTCATCCGCAAGGCAGTCTATCTTGAGCAGTCGGAAAAGAAGATCGGCCAGCTGGAGCGCTCAGCCTATCTGCTGCTCAGACAGCTTGATGAATTCGGCCCAGCCCGCGTTAAAGAGCTTGCTGAAGCTTTTAAGCTTGATATCTCGACACTGTCCAGACAGGCTGCGTCACTTGAAGCGAAGGAGCTAATCAAGCGCTGTTCCGATCCAAAGGATGGCAGAGTAAGTGTATTTTCGATTACAGACCTGGGAAAAGAAAAACTGGAAGCAGATATCGCAAACCGAAGGTCCCATTATTTCAAAGTTCTAAAGGACTGGACAGAAGAAGAAAAGGAGATGTTCGGAAAGCTGGTTGTCCGCCTCAATACATCATTCTTTGAGTAGGCTTTTAGAATCTGAAAAAAGTAAGCGCATCCATCTCCGGAGCCGACAGGGAATTTCCATCTGCTCCCCTTTGAGATAATAAGAGAAAAAGAGCAAAAAAAGAGGGAGACTTATGCTCCTTTATAAAATAGCGCCATACTTGATGCTTGCCGGCCTGCGGTGTCGGATTGTTTGTGCTGATCTTGAGCTGGTTTTAGGGGGTTATGATAATGGAGGTCAAAGCATACTTGGAAAGAACATTCCCTAATCTTATTTTAAAGCCTAGCCTCTATTGCCAATGGGATATAGGCATCCACTTTGAACTCGGAAACGGAATCTATCAGGTCAAGGAAGATGGGGAATTGAATTTGCATCGGTTTGAGGCGGTATATAGCCAGACATGGTCCCTTTTTATGTCCCTTTTTTCAGAAGAAGATGAGATGGGTGTTGCTTTAAATATCTATCACACCGAAACGGGCAGAAAGAGCAAAAGGGCCACAAAGGTGTTTGGTCATTATTTAAGAAATAAAAAGCTGAAATATCAAATCGTACATGAAACTCTTCAGCATCTGCCTGATGATGAAGAGGCCGGGCACACTTCCAGATTCTATCTGAAAGGCAGAAAAAGTGATTTTGATTGCCTGAAGATCATTACTGCAGCCTGCAATGAGGATTTCCCGCTGAAGCCAAGGTTCGGAAATGACGGGGGTTCCTATTATCCGGATATCTTTTTTATCAACATGACACAAGATATCATCTTTTTTATCTATGATGATCGGGGATGCGAGGTTATTGCGGCCCGGACGGATAGCTTAAGGCAGCTATATGCTGAATACAGCGAATGGGTTGATGAATATAATATGTGACTGCAAAGAGTGTTTAATTACGCCTCTCTTGCAGTTTTTTTTATGTTGACTTTCCCTGAAAGATGCAATAAACTAACGAAGTACTCAAATTAAAGTACTTTTAACAAAGTGGTTTGATTAAAGCTAAATGAATATTATAGAAGGAAGGAAAGCAACAATGAAGTTTACGCAGTTTCTAAAAACACGAGGGGCCATCGCATCGATTTTCATGGGGATCTTCTATGCCGCTGCGATGCTTGGCATTTTTCTCCCAGGATATTCTGCGATTCCAGGGAATGTCGATCAAATGCCGATTGCGATTGTGAATGAAGATGCTGGCGCTTATGGTGCCCAGATTGCCGGACAGCTCCAGGAGAATCTCCCTTTTAAAGAAATTGAAACAGATATTAGCAATAAGCAGGCCATTAAAGACCTGAACCATAATGACCTGGCTTTAGTTGTGCGAATTCCGGAAACCTTCTCTGCGGATCTGCAAAAAGGTGAGGGATCGGCAGGCATTGATTTTACAATTAATGAAGCCTCTGCCACTACCGTTTCATCTACTATGAAATCTGTCGTCGGTGAAATCAACAACCAGCTGCGCAGCCAGTTCTCACAGCAAACTGCACAGGGTGTCCTGATGAACTTTAATCTGCCGGAAGACCAGGCAGCAGAGATGGCTAAGAAAATTGAAACAGCTTATAGCGGAAATGTTATTTCAATTAATAAGATTCCAGCTGGCATGAATAATAATATGCTGCCGATGTTCCTGACAATGGCCGGCTATGTTGGTGCTATGATCGGTGCGATGCAGCTGGTCGCTGCTTTCAGGGAAAGCCGCGGCAAAGCAAGCAAAACCAGGTTGTTCCTTTATGTGCAATTAACAGCACTCCTGATTGCTGTTGTATCCTCGGCTGTTGCCGTCGGAGTGGCGTATCTGGTCAATGAGCCAAGCGGCGATCTGTTCTTCGGCATGGCCGGCCAGCAGATCCTGAACTATATGGTCTGCTTCAACTTCACGGCAGTTCTGATCTTCCTGATCGGAGAAGGGGGCATGGTCTTGAACCTGCCGATCCTGCTGATGCAGACATTAGCAAATGGCGCAACCATCTCACGGGAAATGATGTATGCTCCATTCCAATGGATGAGCCATATTTCTCCGATGTATTATTCCGTCCAGGCTTACATGGCCAATATGTACAGCAGCATCAGTCCAAGCCCGTACCTCTGGTCAATGGCTGCAATAGGAGGAGCTGCCATGCTGATTAATATTGCCATTGTTGCGTTCCTTCACAAACCGGCGCCAGTCGGGGTTCCAGAGCTTGGTGCAGGTGATGCTCTCAAGGCTGCAGGTGAAGTCACCGCCTAGTTTTGCTATGATAAGAAGAAGATTCTTCTTGCAGGAGGATATAATATGTCCATTCAAATTTTCATCCTAAGCAAACTGATGGAGGATAATAATTATCCGTATAAATTAAAAAAACAGCTTTCCGAACCGATCCCGCTCGATCAGCTGAGCGGGCTGACGGAAAGCAAGCTGTACTACCATTTCGATACACTGGCGAAGCAGGGCCTCATTGAGACAGTCGAAATTATCAAAGAGGAACACCGCCCTGATAAGCAGGTTTTCGGTATCACAGCTAAGGGCCGTGAAGAATTGCCGAAGAAAATCTACAAGGAATTCGAGAAAGCCACCCAAATCGGGGAGATGGTCGTCGCAATCGCCAATATTAAATATGTGGAACGCGACAAGGTCATCACCATCCTGGAAAAAAAGCTCGACGCCATCAAGGCCCGCTGGGAGCAGATCAGCAGCATAGACGCCGAGAAGCATGTCGGCGAGGCGCAGCAGAACATCAGAGAATTCATGGAAGGCTATGTTTCAACCAGAATGGAGCATACAATTTACTGGCTAGAAGAGCTGATCCGGCGGGTGGAGCGGAAGGAAATTTAGCGTTCCAGGAGAGAGAGCTGGAGCCACTATTTCAGAGAAAAGCAGAAATAGTGGTTCTAGGTAAGAGAACTGGAAGCACTATTTCAGAGAAAAGCAGAAATAGTGGTTCTAGGTAAGAGAACTGGAACCACTATTTCAGAGAAAAGCAGAAATAGTGGTTCTAGGTAAGAGAACTGGAAGCACTATTTAAGAAAAACGCAGAAATAGTGGTTCTAGATGAGAGAGCTGGAACCACTATTTCAGGGAAAAGCAGAAATAGTGGCTCTAGGTAAGAGAGCTGGAACCACTATTTCAGGGAAAAGCCGGGATAGTGGTTCTAGATGAGAGAGCTGGAGCCACTATTTCAGAGAAAAGCTGGGATAGTGGTTCTAGATGAGAGAGCTGGAGCCACTATCTCAGAAAAACGCAGGAATAGTGGTTCCAGCTAAGAAAACTCAAACCCTTCTGCTAAAAAATTGATAAATGCTCTTAAAGCATGCTGCACTTCAGGCTGTCGACTAAGTTGACAGCCGTTTGTTATATTGTTTGCTTGTAAGTTTCCCGCCGCTTCCGCCCGGGAAAGTCTATAATAAAGTAAATCCTAAACAATTGACGAGGTGTTAAAAATGGGAGAAGTAGAATTAGTCCTGGATGCAAAAGCAACACTCGGCGAGGGGCCCTGCTGGGACGCAGATAAGCAGTTATTATACTGGGTGGATATCAAGGAGAAAAAGGTGAACATCTTCAGCCCGGTTTCCGGAGAAAACCGGGAGATCCAGCTGGAGCAGAACGTGGGGACGATTGTGCCGGGAGATGCGGAGGAAGCTGTCGTGGCTTTGGAGGATGGCCTATACCTTCTTAACCTTGATACAGGGAAGCTCACTTTAATAAAAGAATTAGAGAGTGATATTCCCTCTAATCGTTTTAATGACGGCAAGTGTGATCCTGCCGGCCGTTTCTGGGCAGGTACGATGGATAAGCAGGGTGCAGGTGCTGAAGGGTCGCTGTATTGTCTGAACACTGATCAGCAAGTTGAGAAAAAGTTAGATCAGCTTGGCATTTCGAATGGCCTCGCCTGGTCACCGGATAACAGATTTATGTATTTTATCGATACACCAACAAAAAAAATCAGCCGCTTTAATTTTGACCTCGAAACGGGGGCAATTGAAAACCGCACTGAAGTCATCGGCTTTCCAGAAGGAGACGGTGCACCGGACGGGATGACGATTGATGGAGAGGGGATGCTGTGGATTGCCCACTATGGCGGCGGCAAGGTATCGAGGTGGAATCCTCATACAGGCAAGCGGCTGTCAGAAATAAAGGTCCCTGCCAAGAACGTGACTTGCTGTACATTTGGGGGCAAGGACCTAAAGGACTTGTACATCACCACTGCAAGAGATGGGCTGAACGAAGAGCAGCTGATAGAGTATCCATTGTCAGGCGGGCTGTTCAGGGTAAAAACGGATGTGAAAGGGAGTCCCGCTTTTTCTTATAAAGGTTAAAATCTGAGCTGCCCTCAAGGCGGCTTTTTTTGAGTTCTCCAGCCCATACTGCTGGTTCCAGTAAAGAAACAGCCCCCATTATCCTGGCAAAAAAGATTGTGTTGACAAACTTGTATATATAAGTTAAATTTTAAGAGAGCTCAGTATTTGTATATACAAGTTAATGAAAGCGCTATTATATTTTTTATGTGCTGATTATAAAATATGGGGGAATACCTATGACAAAATATACAGGCCCTGCAAATGAGCTGCTGGAGCATATCGGCGGCCGGGAAAATATTGCAGCGGTGACACATTGTGTGACGCGCATGCGCTTTGTTCTGAATGATCCATCAAAGGCTGATATTGAAAAAATTGAAAACATTAAGCTTGTAAAAGGAACCTTCACGCAAGCCGGCCAGTTTCAGGTTGTAATCGGCAATGAAGTTTCAAGCTTTTATAATGAATTCACGAAGATTGCCGGTGTAGAAGGCACTTCAAAAGAGGAAGCCAAAACAGCGGCTAAGCAGAACCAGAATTTGCTTCAGCGGATGATGGGGCATATGGCCGAAATTTTTACACCATTAATTCCCGCCCTTGTAGTCGGCGGTTTGATTCTAGGCTTCAGAAATGTAATCGGTGACATTAAGCTCGTGGAAGATGGCACGAAGACCATTGTTGAGATCTCCCAATTCTGGGCTGGCGTTCACGCTTTCCTGTGGCTGATAGGCGAAGCGATATTCCACTTCCTTCCTGTAGGGATCACCTGGTCTGTTGCCAAGAAGATGGGAGCATCCCAGATCCTTGGAATCGTCCTTGGTATTACATTAGTGTCGCCGCAGCTGCTGAATGCCTATGGCGTTGCCGGGGCAGGGGCAGGAGATATTCCGCAATGGGACTTCGGATTCGCCCAGATTGATATGATCGGCTATCAGGCACAAGTTATTCCTGCCATCCTGGCTGGTCTGACATTAGGCTTCCTTGAAACAAGACTGCGTAAAGTGGTTCCAAATTCTATCAGCATGATTGTCGTTCCTTTCCTTGCACTAGTTCCGGCTGTGTTGATAGCGCATACAGTGCTTGGACCGATCGGCTGGCAAATTGGCTCCGTGATTTCAGATGTTGTGTATTCCAGCCTGACTTCTTCATTCGGCTGGCTGTTTGCAGCAGTGTTTGGCTTCGTGTACGCACCACTTGTCATTACCGGCTTGCATCATATGACAAATGCCATTGACCTTCAGCTGATGAGTGAGCTCGGCGGAACGAATCTGTGGCCAATGATCGCCATTTCAAATATTGCCCAAGGATCAGCCGTATTGGCCATGATCTTCATCAACCGCAAAAATGAAGAAGAAAAGCAGGTTTCGATCCCTGCTGCCATTTCCTGCTACCTTGGCGTAACCGAGCCAGCCATGTTCGGGATCAATCTGAAATACGGGTTCCCATTCCTGGCTGCCATGATCGGATCGATGATTGCAGGGGTTGTCTCTGTAGCGAGCGGCGTCATGGCCAACTCAATCGGTGTTGGCGGACTGCCTGGTATTCTTTCTATTCAGGCGCAGTATATCGGAACATTTGCCATCTGCATGATCATTGCGATTATCGTTCCATTTGTTCTGACAACCATCTTTGCTAAAACAGGCGTAAAGAATTTTACTTTCAAAAAGCAAAAGAAACAGAGTGCAGCTGTCTAACTGCATACAGGAAGGGGGGACGGGTGATTCTCTCTTCCTTTTTCTTTGCCTGATACAAATAATGATTGGGGATTGTTATATGAGAAAGAAGTATCTAGATATCTGCCAAAGCCTCACAGAGCAAATCAGGAGCGGAAGCATTAAACCGGAAACCTTTCTGCCATCTGAGAATGAAATGGTAAAAGAATATCAGGCTTCAAGGGAAACCATCCGCAAAGCATTGAATCTCCTTGCCCAAAATGGCTATATCCAGAAAATAAGGGGAAAAGGCTCGATGGTCCTTAATACTTCCAAATTCGACTTCCCTGTGTCCGGTCTGGTCAGTTTCAAGGAGCTGGCAGGCAAGATGAGTGAAGCTCCACAGACGATCCTAAACGGCTTGACTCTTGGAAAACCCAGGGGTTTCATCAAAAAAGAATTGCAGCTGGAGGAAGGCGACCTGGTCTGGGACGTCCTGCGGACAAGAAAGATGGGAGGGGAAAGAATTATTCTGGACCGCGACTTTCTGGCTGAAAAGCATGTTCCCCATCTGTCGGAGGACATTTGCAGGGATTCAATCTATCAGTATCTTGAAAAAGAGTTGAACCTGAATATCAGCTTTGCCAAGAAGGAAATCATCGTGGAGGAACCCACCGATGAGGACCGCTCCCTTCTGGATCTTGATGGCTTTCAGAATGTAGTAGTCATCAGGAGCCATGTATACCTGAACGATGCCAGCCTTTTTCAGTTCACAGAATCCAGGCATCGTCCGGACAAATTCCGTTTCACTGACTTTGCCAGAAGAGCTCTTCGTTGAAAATTAAGCATTTCTCTCAATTCTCCAATGCCGGATAATATTCGGCATTTTTTATTTGGCTCTTTTCGCATAGATTGCTGCGATCTTGCCATCCTCATTAATTTAAGTGAGCCCTTTGAAACTCCGCACTCGTTCATTTCTCCAGGTTGTCCAATCTATATTTCTTTCCTTAAATATAATGGAATATAAACTTTTGGAGGTGATACTATTGGCAATAGTCTACTCAACCGGTATAAGCATTCCCTCAAGCGGAAGCAACACCTTAAACAGGCCAGTCCCTTCTGCACCCGGCGGCGTTACCCTGGCTGCCTTCGGTTTGTCCGTTCCCCAGGCGCAGGCTAAGGTCATCCTGAATGGAACTATTGGGATAACAGCGGCGATATTAAACCCAACTGTACTGATTACAGTATTTAGAGGTTCTCAGGTTATTTTTACTGCACGTGAGGAAACCCAATTGGCTCTCGGTGAAACTCAGATCATTTCCTTTACCGCAGCCGAGCTTAATGTTCCTGCCGGTTATTTTGGATACTCCATGGTCATTTCTGTGGAAAATCCATTGTTGAACGGAGCAACAGTCACAGGGCCAGTTACTTTTACGGGTGTTGCTTACAGCGCTGTCTAAATAACAGAAGCCCTTCTCTTTTGAGAAGGGTTTCCATTTTGCACTGAATCCTTTTTTATAGCTGGCGAAATCGCCTTTATAAGCGCCATCATATTGCCTCTTAATCCCTCAGCTGTAATCCGGAACGCCACCTTTCATCCTGTAATGGTTTAATAATGTAAAAAGAGGGAATATTTTCGAGAAAATAACGCTGGAGAGCTAGATACTAAACTGGAGGGGGATTCATGAAGAATTTTAAGGTGTACGGCATTATCCTTCTGCTGCTGGCTGGGGTGCTGGCCGGCTGCACAGCCCAGGCTGCAGAAGAGGAAGGGACAGTCACATTGAGGCTTGCCCATAATCAGGGCGCAACGCACCCGATACATACTTCGCTGACAGAGTTTGCAAGATTGGTAGAGGAAAAGACTGATGGCGATATAAAGGTCAAAATTTATCCGAGCGGACAGCTTGGCGGGGAGCGTGAGGCACTTGAGCTGACACAGACCGGTGCGATTGACTTTGCCAAGGTGAGCGCCGGCTCGCTTGAGAATTTTTCAGAAGTCTATTCATTGTTCAGCCTTCCATATTTATTCGACGATAAAGACCATTTCTATAAAGCGATGAACAGCAGCACCGCAAAAGAGATCTATAAGACTACAACTGATATAGGTCTGAGGGGACTGACGTTCTATGAATCAGGCACAAGGAATTTTTACACGAAAAACAAGCCGATTATGCACCCGGATGATCTGAAGGGGCTGAAAATACGAGTCCAGCCGAGCCCGACGAACCTGAAGATGCTTGAGCTGATGGGCGGATCGCCGACACCGATGTCCTTCGGTGAAGTCTATACGGCTATGCAGCAGGGTGTCATTGATGGCTCGGAAAATAATGAAACAGCACTGACGGATAATAATCACGGAGAGGTGGCTAAGCAGTACAGCTACAGCGAGCATGCCATCATTCCGGATATCCTGATTGTCAATGAAAGCAAATGGAAGCAAATGACTGCCGATCAGAAGAAAGCTATAGCAGAAGCGGCAGAAGAGTCTTCTTTTTACCATAAAGAGGTTTGGCGGAAAGCGACAGAGAAAGCGATAAAGGACGCCAAGGGTATGAATGTCACGTTCAGCAGGCCGGATAAAGAGCCTTTCATGGAAGCCGTCCAGCCGCTTCATAAGGAGTTTGCAGAAAAGAAATCGACCGGAAAATACTATAAAGAAATCCGGGATATGGCTGAAGGCAGCTAAAAGGGGGAGCAATCATGCAGACTATGAAAAAATGGATCGATCTGAGCATTGCCTTTGTGACCTGCACCCTCTTGGGTGTGATGGTCCTGATGGCAATCTGGCAAGTGTTCACAAGATATGCACTGGATTCGCCAAGTACGATTTCAGAGGAGTTTCTCCGGTATTCGCTGATATGGGTTTCCATGCTAGGAGGAGCCTATGCTTTTGGGAAGAAGAAGCATATTGCCATCGAGTTCATCGTAGAAAAGCTGGAAAATAGGAAAAGACTTGCCGCAGCTATCCTGATTGAGCTGATTGTGCTGGCGTTTGCTGTTTTTGTCATGATTGTCGGCGGGTCTAAAACAGTAGGAATTTCAATGAAGCAGTATTCTGCCGCACTCGGCCTCCCGATGGCCTATATTTATCTGTCACTGCCGGTGAGCGGCGTCCTGATTGCTGCTTATTCTATAATTTCGATCAGGGAAATCTCCGCAAACAGACAAGCGGACCTATATTCAGAAGAAGTGGAGACTCCAGAGCCAATACATATTGATAAGGATAGAAAGGAGGGGCTGGGATGACAATCACAGCAGGACTTCTATTGCTGTTTGTGTTCTTTTTTCTCTTATTTTTGGGCGTGCCCATTGCCATCAGCATCGCCGGTGCCTCTCTTGTCACCATGCTTGTTCTGTTTCCTTTTGATATCGCCGTTTTCACAGCGGCGCAAAAGATGGTGGCGGGTCTGGACAGCTTTTCCCTGCTCGCCATCCCGTTCTTCATCCTGTCAGGGGTCATCATGAATAATGGCGGGATTGCGATCCGCCTGATCAACTTTGCGAAGGTCCTTTCGGGGAGGATGCCCGGGTCGCTTGCCCATACGAATGTAGTCGGCAATATGCTGTTCGGTTCAATTTCCGGCTCCTCTGTTGCTGCTGCAGCCGCAATCGGCGGTGTCATGTCGCCCCTTCAGAAGAAGGAAGGCTATAATCCGGCGTATTCTGCGGCCGTCAATATCGCATCGGCACCGACAGGGCTTCTGATCCCGCCGAGCGGCCTGCTGATTGTCTATTCCCTTGTGAGCGGCGGGACGTCGATTGCCGCTCTCTTCATCGCCGGCTATATTCCAGGGATTCTTTGGGGCCTTGCGACCATGGCTGTAGCATATGCGATTGCGAAGAAAAAGAATTATCCGATTGCCCAGAAGATTACGTTCAGCCAGGTGATGAAGGTATTCCTGGATGCGATTCCGAGCCTGCTGCTGGTGTTTATCGTTATCGGCGGAATCATTGCCGGGGTATTCACGGCAACAGAAGGCGCTGCTATTGCGGTTGCATATTCTCTCATCCTATCGATGTTTTATCGGACATTTAAGGTAAAGGATGTTCCAAAGATGCTGATGGAAACGGTGGAGATGACAGCCATCATTATGCTTCTGATCGCTGCATCAACCATCCTTTCCCTTGTCATGGCGTTTACAGGCATTCCCGAGGCCATCAGCAGCGGAATCCTCAGCCTGACCGACAATCCGATTCTGATCCTGCTGCTGATGAACGTCATCCTGCTGATTATTGGAACTTTCATGGATATTACGCCTGCAGTCCTGATATTCACGCCGATCTTCCTGCCGATTGCTACAAGCATCGGGATGGACCCGGTGCACTTTGGCATCATGATGTGTCTTAACCTCTGCATCGGAAGCATTACGCCGCCTGTCGGAAGCGCCCTGTTCGTCGGATCCAGCGTCGGCAAGGTGAAAATCGAGCAGCTTGTGAAGCCATTGCTTCCATTCTACGCTGCCATCATCGTTGTTCTGCTGCTTGTTACTTATATCCCGCAGGTCAGCATGGTGCTGCCGGAACTGTTTGGACTATAAAATGAAAAAGGCTGCTTCTGGCCTTATCCAGTTCAGATAATGTGGGGGAAACTTAAAATCACAGCTTAAATAACATCCGTTTTCGTAGCGTATGTAGACGGATTAAATAACCAAAAAAGCTTGGGATATCCCAGGCTTTTTACTTTTGAATGCTCTTATTCAATTAAAATACTCAATCGCTGAATAGTTGAACAAGCGATTTCCGCTAAACTTTTGCATTCATAAACAATGAAACTAGATTTCCTGTTAATGGAGATGTATAGAAGAAAAAATTACCCTTATTTTTCTACCCCAGCAACCCACTCTTGAGCTGCTTGAAGCAAATTAAATTCACATTAGCACCTTAAATTGCACGATGACATTATTCATTGTTAAGGTGTTACCTTGGGTGCTAATAGCTATTCCATTTACAGTATTCCTCCCAGAAAACTGAACTTCATACTCTGGTGAGGCGACCTTCCGGTTTTCCGTATAATTCCAGCTCTCCTCCGATAAACTAAAGTCATCATCTGTCAGGAGGAAAGTCTATGGAAGATCTGCTGCATAACAGCCTTCTCATTTTCGGAAGAATCATCACCATTCTGCCTTTATTGCTCTTTATTACTCTCTTTATGGGAAGACGTTCGATTGGTGAGCTCCCTGTTTTTGATTATCTGGTCATCATCACACTGGGAGCGGTGGCCGGGGCGGATATAGCAGATCCCTCCATCAGGCATCTGGAAACAGGCTTTGCCATCATTGCCATCGGGCTTCTCCAGCGGCTGATTGGCAGACTGAAAATATCGAAACGGAAGTTTGGAAAACTTATCACCTTTGAACCGGTCATTGTGATACATAAAGGCAAATTCCTTAGTGCCAATTTAAAAAAATATCACTACAGTATTGATAACATCCTGCAAATGCTGAGAGATAAGCAGGTCTTTGATGTGCAATATGTGGAACTAGGGATACTGGAGGGAAACGGAATGCTGAGTGTCCAACTGAAGCCGGCACAGTTGCCTGCCACAAAGGGAGACTTGAATATTTCCGGAAGCTCTTCGCAAATTGCCTTTCCTGTCATCGTTGAAGGAAAGGTATACAGGGAGGTCTTGGAACGGTTTGATGTGGATCAGGACTGGCTTAATTCGGAGCTGTCCCGGCTTGGCATCTCCCGTCTGCAGGAAATATTTTTTGCGTCTATCAGCCCTGAAAAAGAACTGCATATTTCTCTGAAAAATGAACAGGCACATTCAATACCGTCTTTGTTTCATTAGCCTATTTGCTGCTTCTCTTAAAACAGCAGCATCAGCTCCTACTTATTATCAGGAACTGGTGTGTTATTGGCCTTTCGTATAATGGCTATGAAGGCTCTGGAAATCAAAAAGGTCAGGGTAAGAGAATAGAAACTGGTAGCCGAATTCCATCCTTTTTTAAATCTAATAAGTTCTGTTCTTTTTTCAAAAAAGTGTTCAACTATAGCCATTGGGCCGCTGAAGCAGACTGACTTAATCAGAATGCCCATAGGACTCGATGATTTTGTAACCTGATTAAAATAGACACAGGCAACTGGGTAGAGAAGATAGTCGAAAATAAAGCTGACGTCAAATGATTTCAGCAGCTTAACGGGATAGGTTATATAGCCTCTTCTGACAAGCAGCTTGTCGATGATGGAGGAAACATATCCTTTGAAGAGAAAAATCAGCATCCAGTCTTTTACCGGAGGCTTCCTCATCAAATTGATAAACGAAATCAATCCAAAGACAAGAAGAATTTTCAATGTGTTTTTTTCAAATTTATTCATGGCTGTATCCTTCCCGGCGGTGTGATTATGATTGTTACTATCCCAAGGAAGGTGGGGATGTATTCATTCATGTTTGCTTAGAGCAAGGCAGCCTGTGGGAAGGGAGTGGACCCCTTTTTAGAATAAATACATGTGGCATGCAGGACATTGTGAAGGGAATAATGATAATCATTATAGCTTCTCTCTGTATAAAAGAGGATGGGAATTAATTAAAATTTATTATTCAGTATTGACAAACTTTTCCCGGAAATATAATATAAGAAGTCCTGCCAACTAAAAATTGGCGTAAGGGGACTGTGAAAGGTTCATTCTTATTTGAGGGGATGGATTGTGATGGATAAAGAAAAATTAATGGAAAGTGCACGCGCTGTAAAACAGGATGCGTATGCACCGTACTCTAATTTTCCAGTAGGAGCAGCTTTACTGCTGAAAGATGGAACCGTTATCAACGGAGTGAACGTCGAGAATGTTTCTCTTGGGGCGACGAATTGCGCTGAAAGGACAGCTATTTTCACTGCTATTGCAAAGGGCTATAAAAAAGGAGACTTCCAGGCAATCGCGGTTTCCGGGAATACGGCTGACTTCCTTCCGCCCTGCAGCATTTGCAGGCAGGTTCTGGCAGAATTCTGCTCACCGGACATGCCGGTCTACTTAACAAATGAAAAAAAAGATATATTGGAATTGCCTTTGAAGGAGCTATTGCCATACGCCTTCACTGATTTAGAAATGTAGCCGATCAATTATTGGAGCCTGCTTTGAAATTACCCGAAGCAGGCTTTTTCTGTGCATATATACAAAGAATACGTTTCCGGCGTGAGGAGGATACTAACACCATAAAGTGTTAGAAGGAGATTGATCATGGATACGATCAAGCCGATTAAAGTTGGAACAAATAAGACGAGCCCGAAAGACCCCTTAACGTCAGCAGAGATGGGAAAGCTCTGGGCTACCTATATGGGAAACAGTATGTCAAAGTGCATCCTGGCTTACTATCTTAAACATGTAGATGATCCAGATATTAAAGCTTTATTGGAAAATGCTTCAAAATTAAGTGGAGATTTTATGAAAACGACAGAGCGGCTGTTAAAAGAAGAAAACTTCCCAATTCCAGATGGCTTTAATGAAAATGATGTCAATCTTGGTGCACCCCGATTGTATCATGACGCCTATTATGTCCATTATTTAAAATATGCGGCAAAAGCAGGCATGAGCATCTACAACGTAGGATATCCATTAGTATTCCGAAAGGATATTGTAGAATTTTTTCAATATTGTCTGCAAGAATCGATGCTGCTGATGGATCAGATCAAAGATATTCTTATGAATAAAGGATTGATTATGAAACCGCCTTACATTCCTATCCCCGAAAAAGTGGATTATGCCCAAAAAGATTTTTTAAATGGTTTCCTGGGACGTGTCAGGCCGCTGCACGCGCTGGAGATCACACATCTTTATGACAACATTGAAAATAATGCAACTAGCAAGGCCTTGATTATGTCATTTGCCCAAACAGCCAAAAGTGAGAAGGTCCGGCAGCTGTTTGAAAAAGGGACGAGTATGACACATAGCAATCTGGAGCGGTATATGCAGAAGCTGCATGATGAAAACCTGCCATCGCCTACATTTCTGGACGACCTGGTAACAGACTCCACCTTTGCGCCTTTCTCGGATAAGCTCATGCTGTTTCATAAGATGGACATGTTCTCAATGAAAATCAGGGCATTTGGGAATTCACTGGCAGTGAATGGCAGGCATGATATCGGACTCTTATATTCAAGGTCGCTTATGAGTATTGCCCGGTTTGTCACAGACGCATCGGATATTATGATGGAGAACGGATGGATGGAAAAACCGCCTGAAGCCGCGGAAAGGCAGAATCTGGCATCACATTAATAGATTAAATAAGCTGCCGGAAAATGGCGGCTTTTTCTTTTTTCCTGAAAGAGGAAGAACTCCTTCATTATAGAATGTATTTAGAGAGGAGGAGTTTTTGATGATTTATGACCATTCAAACAACGCTATATTCACAGACCGGCTGCTGCTTAGATTGTTCCAGGTATCCGACGCAGAAACAGCGGCAAAGCTCTGTGACAATTACAATCTCTATAAAAGCACCTTATACCTGCCTTATCCATACTCACTACACGATGCTCTCTCCTGGATGGAGCATCACCGTGAAAACTTCAGCAAAGATAAATCCTATGAACTGGCAGTGACCGACAGGGAAACAGGTGAATTGTTCGGCGCGATTGCCTTATCCAATAATCAACGATTCCGTCACGGCGAGCTGGCGTACTGGATAGGGGAGGAGTATTGGGGAAAAGGCTATGCCACCGAGGCGGCACAGGCAATGGTGAGGTTTGCTTTTGAGAAAAAGAATTACCACAAAGTGTTCGCCCGCTACTTCCAATCCAACCCGGCTTCAGGGCGCGTAATGGAGAAGCTCGGCATGAAGGAAGAAGGAGTTCTTGTTGACCATGTGCGGAAGGAAGGCCGGTATGAGAGCCTCGTGTGCTATGGACTTATAAACCCAGCAGATAAATAGGAACCTTTATAGGGGCTGTCCGTAATAGTATTGAGGTGATCAGATGATAGAAATGCTCCTGCTTTTTATTTTAATGCTGCTTGCAGTGCTTGCCCGCTGGCTGGTTTACGGCGCCTTTGAACCGATGCAGTTTGCACTCATTTTTCTGCTTCCTGCGGCAGCTCTTGCCGTTTATATCATCAGCAGGAAGCTGGCGGAGAAAGAGCGGACTTATCAGCCGAAAAATATGAATGGGTGGTCCTATTATAATATCCAGAAGTCGCTTCTCATCAGGAAGCCGCTTTTTAAAGGAGACGAGCTGCGAGGCTATGTGTGCCGCTATTTTCCGCACAAATGGCAGTATGCCTTTGGGGATATTATTGGCTTTAACTGGTATCTATGCCTCAAGATTCAGATTGATCAGGAACTCTATGATGTGCAGTGGCATCGCAAGAAATGGCTGACCAGCCAGGATCATTGGAACATCTTTAAAAATGGGGAAAGGATTGGCGAAGCCCGTACACTCATTAATATGAAAAATGCCGCATCCTTAAAAGAAGCCATCCAATATACGATCAATGATGAAACCTATCTTTCCTCTGCAGCAACGATAGCGTCCAGGATTTCGCTGAAACGGGAAGGAGAACAGTGTGGGACTTTGAAGCGCCATCACCTTTTAAGCAGCGTCAAAGTGATTGATCTCCGTGAAGACAGCAGTCCAGAAGCCATTGTGGCTTTAATCCTTCATTCATACTTTTTTAAAAATAAATAAGGGAGTTGGTAGATTTGTTATTAGTCAGTTCATGCCTGGCGGGACAGGAAGTAAGATATAACGGCACTCATTGCCTGCATGAGAAGATCCGGCAATTGATTGATCAAAAGAAAGCCGTATCCATCTGCCCTGAACTGCTTGGGGGATTCCCGGTGCCCCGGGAGCCTGCAGAAATTACAGGCGGCGATGGAGAGGATGTCCTGGACGGCAGGGCAAGGGTCATAGAAAAATCAGGCAGAGATGTAACAGAGTTATACATAAACGGAGCTTATGCCGCTTTAAAAAAAGCGGAAGAACTGCAGGTAAGTGCAGTCGTGTTAAAAGAATTCAGCCCCTCATGCGGCAGCAGTGTCATTTACAATGGAGAATTCACAGGAGGGAAAGTGGCAGGGGATGGGGTGACATCTGCCCTGCTGAAAAGGAATGGCATAAGAGTAGTTTCAGAAAGAGAGCTGGAAGAGCTGCTTTTCAGCTATAAATAATTCAACCGTAATATCATGGGATATACCTGTTATTGTAAAGCGGAACAAATAGTGTTAACCTTGAACAGACATAGTGTCCTTCCTATGTAAAAAGGGGCGATTACACTATGCTTAGTAAGGCGGAACACTTACTAATCAGCAGAGAACTTGGACGTTTAAGCGTTGAACTTATGCTATGCAGCGATGACCAAGTAAGGAAAAGCATTCAACAGGATATTCTTTTACTCCGCAGGGCGTTAACAATTACTGCTAGAAAATAGCAGTTTTTTTTCTGCGGTTTTTGCATTGGTGAAACCCACTTTGTCATTGGCGCAAGAAAAGTAAAGAGGGCCCGGCACTGAGCCCTCCATTTAGATATTAAACGGGAAAAGACCTATTCGATAGTGTGTTTCGTGGCCTGGTACATCTTCGCAGTATGTGCATCCAGTTCATCCCGGGACATACGCAGACGTTCGACAGAAGAGCCATAGCCGATTTCTTCTTTGCCCTCCGCCAGTCCTTTAAAAATTCCATCTGCGAATTCATTCAAAGGTTCGCCCTGGGTATGGAGCCCGGCTCCGCCTAAGTCAGTGTTCACTGCAGGCGGGGCGACTTCAATGACTTCGACTGATGTTCCGGAAAGCTGGTGGCGCAGGCTCACTGTAAAGGAATGGAACGCTGCTTTCGTAGCGGAATAGATTGGCGCTATGACGAGCGGTGTAAACGCCAGTCCGGAGGTCACATTGATGATGGCCGCTTCCGTTTTCTTTGCCAGGAACGGAGCAAACAGCATGGAGAGGTGGAAGGGTGCCTCAATATTTGTAGTGATTTCATTGTTAAAATAGCTCCAGTCCTTCTTTGCATCTGCTGTGAGCACATTAAAGCGCTGCTGGATCCCGGCATTGTTCACCAGTACATTTACGTCAGGATGATTTTCCTCCACCCAATCAAACAGGGCCGATCGCTCTGATTCCACAGCGAGATCACAAACTCTTGTAACCAATCCGGGGAATTTCTCCTTGGCTTCCTGCAGGACACTTTCCCGCCGGCCGCAGACAATGACAGTATTGCCGGCCTTCATAAAGCGCTCAGTAAAAGCCAGTCCGATTCCTGCGCCGCCGCCTGTGATAAGTATTGTATTTCCTGAAAGTTTCATTCTGGCACCTCTTCTCTTTCAATTGATGATTTCCCTATCCACATAAAACTGGCGATATCCCCACTATGATTGTTGATAATTAAGATATCCACAGCAAGATTTCTGGGATTTGCCCGCAATAGAGCGATATCCACAACAAGATGGTTGAAACACTTCGCTGAATAAAGATATGTCCACAATTACTGTATACCCTATTGGAGAAGGTTCATCCGGCTGTCTGCAAGATCATCATAAGGCTCTGGAAGCAGTACAAGCCAGCAAACTGTTTGACCCGGCAGGAATTTGCCGGAAAGCATCGAAACTATAATAGTATAAACAATGGGAGGGTCATTTATGAAATTAGCAGAAGCCTTGATACTCCGTACGGATTATCAGAAGCGGATCGAGCAATTAAGGCACCGGTTGAGCCAAAATGCAAGAGTCCAGGAGGGGGATCTTCCGAATGAGGAGCCGCCGACGTTAATGAAGGAATTGACAGAGCTCCTGGTAAAATTAAAAAGCCTTATTCAGAACATCAACCGCACCAATCTGCATACAGCATTTGACCAGGCGCAGTCTCTGGCCGACGCACTGACAAGCAGGGATCTCATCGGTCAGGAAAGAAAGATATACAGCGAGCTGCTGGAGCAGGCAACCATCCGGCATGACCGTTATTCCCGTTCGGAAATCAAATATGTGTCAATGATTGATGTGAAAGAAACCCAAAAGTTTGTGGATGAATTATCCCGGAAATACAGGACTCTGGATGTGAAGATCCAGGAATTGAACTGGAAGACAGAATTAATAGAACGCTGATTTTTGCTAGGCAAGTTGGTAGCGGGCGGGAAGGCGAATGCCAAACCCTGCGGCAGGGTAAATGCTGCACTTAGCGGCAAGGGTGTCGGGGTGACCCTGAGGTTCGAGTCCTCTTTCACAGCTCATACCCAGTATTGTAACCGCAGAACCATTTATAATAAACGACTAACAACCGGGCATTGATTCTCGCTTCGCGAGGGCGGATAGGGGAAATAGCAAAATTTCGAAGGGCGCTGATCTGAAAGGATTGATGCCCTTTTTGCGTTGTCATGCGGATAAAAGAAGGAATGGGAGGAAGGATAATACAATCAGGATGCAGTTAAGGTGGAAGGCTATGAATAACTATACCAATGACAATACAGCCCGAAGGTACAGAGCGCATGTGAGCATTTGGGGAACCACACAGATCCATCTGAGGAATCCTTATATCATTGCATGGTGGAGCGCCGCTTTTCCCGGATTTGGCCATCTTCTTTTATCAAAATACCTGCGTGGATTTGTGCTGTTTATATGGGAAGTGGTTGTCAATATTAAATCGAAGCTCAATCTGGCCATGATTTATTCTTTCCAGGGAGATATAGATAAGGCAAAAGAAGTTCTGGATACGAGGTGGCTGCTTATTTATATTCCGGTTTATATATTTGCGATCTGGGACAGCTACCGGACGACCGTCGATTTAAATCAGATTCATGTACTGGCAGAAAGAGAGGAGCATGAGTTCAACTCATTCAGCATGGGAGCTTTGGAGATAAACTATCTGGATAAGCGAAATCCCGTTATGGCGATCATGTGGTCGTTTTTTGTGCCGGGTTTGGGCCAGCTATACATACATCGGATTGTGTCTGCATTTTTCACTATCATCTGGGTGGTCATCTTTTTTTACTACTCCCATGGCCTTGAAGCTTTTTCCTATTTGTTTATGGGGGATATCAAGAAATCCACAGCTGTCATCCATCCGGAGTGGCTGTTATTTTTCCCGTCCTTATACGGCTTTTCTCTATACGATTCTTATATAAATACAGTGGAAAATAATAAATTGTTTAACAAAGAGCAGCGGGCATTTTTCAGGAAGAACTATCAATCATCCTCCTTTCAGATTCTAAAAGGGCAGAAGGTGAAATGACAGATGCAGCTGTTTTCAACATTTGAACATGGAACATCGCTGGAAATGGCGATTGCCACTCTTGAGAAGAAGGGAATCAAGCGCGAAAGAATTTACATCATCCCTCTGGATAATAGGCAAGAGAAGCATCAGCTGTTCGATGGCCTGAACCGTTCAGACGGAACATCTCTCATTGATATTGGAGCAGCGCTTGCAACTGCCTTCTCCGTTGTCGGGGCCAGCATCGGGTTTAAATTGGCCTGGGGGCCCATCTATTGGGGGCTGATTACTGCGGCTGCCGGTTTTTTAATTGGCCTTTCCATCCGACTTTTTACAGAAGCCATTGTGAAAAAGAAAAAAAGGCAGCTGAAAGGAGTGCATTCCGAGGTCATTCTCATCGTAGAATGCGAGGATTCCGAAGGAGAACTGGTTGAGAATACATTGTTCGGCCATTTTGCATTGGGAGTGGCGAAGGTGAAGTGAATAGGGGCGGGAGAGTTCAGTGCGGTTCAGACGGCTTATTCTTTTTGGTCCGGATGATATAAGATTAAAGCCCTCTCCCTAAGGATTGAAAGAGGGCGCTGATTTTTAATAGGCAGGAAAAAGAAAGAGGGAACCTCTGATTTGAGGTTCCCTCTTTCTTTTATTTCTGGCTCATTCTTCGTTTAGCCCGAAGTCTGATCAGCTGGAAGCGGATAAAGCAGCCGATGCAAAAGCCAAGGATGGCAACGAAGGCAGCGAGTGCAACCATAACCGTAAAAATATGCCCAAGGATCGTGAAGCCCAATGCGTAGGACAGCAATCCCCCGGCAAGACACACAACCGCAATGACCTGATTGAACTGCTGCTGGTCCCATTCCTCTGGAATATAAGCGGAAGGTGCTTTCTTCAGGAATGTTCTGGCTGCCCGCATGACGGGGCTGAATCCGAACAGGAGGCCCATCAGCCCGGCAATAAGCGGGATGGCCAGAATCCACTCCTGCCCGGTCAGCCAGCTCGCTGCTACACTGATGACAATGAACCATTGATTGGTCCTGACGAGGGGACGGGGAATCGAACGTACTGTTTCTGCCATATATAAATACTACCTTTCGTATAGGAATTTAAGGTTTTATACTATCATACCCAATTTGCAGTATTTTTGAAAGAGGAAAGTCTTTCTCAATTTATAATTATTTTTTTATAATAGATAGTTTAAAAGGGTAGCCGGGCGGGTAAAAAATTGGTTGTAATAGCTGGTTTTTCCTTTAAGTTCCCCGGTCAAAGTCATCTTTAGACCTACATAGCAAGAAGATTAATTTACAAAATCATCCTTTATCTCTGTATAAAATTTCCTTAATCAGGAAAGATAAAGGTGATTAATTTGAGGAGGTTATGCAGTTTGGATCAGAACAAGGACAAGACTATGCAAAACGGCGACGATGTGAAGCGCGAGAAGCTGACGACCCGCCAAGGCCATCCTGTAAGAGATAACCAGAATATACGGACGATCGGCAACCGCGGTCCTGCTACACTTGAGAATTACCACTTTATTGAAAAAATCTCTCACTTTGACCGTGAGGAGGTCCCTGAGCGCGTCGTCCATGCTCGCGGATCTGGAGCATTCGGCTATTTTGAGACATACGGAAAAGCAGGCGATGAGCCAGTCGAAAAATATACCCGCGCGAAAGTATTTTCCGGTGCAGGGAAGAAGACTCCGCTTATGGTCCGCTTCTCCACAGTGGCAGGAGCGAAGGATTCTCCTGAAACAGCCCGGGATCCGCGCGGATTTGCAGTTAAAATGTACACTGAGGATGGAAACTGGGATCTGGTTGGGAACAACCTTAAGATTTTCTTTATCCGTGATGCGATGAAGTTCCCTGACATGATCCATGCCTTTAAAGCAGATCCTGCTTCCAACGTGCCTAATCCTGAGCGGATGTTTGACTTTGTTTCCCGTACACCTGAAGCGACCCATATGATCACATTCCTGTTCTCTCCATGGGGCATCCCTGCGACTTACCGCCATATGCAGGGCTCTGGCGTTAACACGTACAAATGGGTTAATGACAAAGGTGAAGCGGTGCTTGTTAAGTACCATTGGGAGCCAAAGCAGGGCATCCGAAACCTGACACAGGAAGAAGCGAACATGATCCAGGCGAAGAATGTAGGGCATGCTACACAGGATCTGTATGAGGCGATTGAACGCGGCGACTATCCGGAATGGGAGCTGTATGTGCAGATCATGGAGGATGACTACCACCCTGAGCTGGACTTCGATCCGCTTGATGATACGAAGCTTTGGCCGGAAGATCAATTCCCATGGCTGCCGGTTGGCCGCATGGTCCTTGACCGCAATCCGGTTGACTTCCATGCCGAGATTGAACAGGCTGCATTTGGAACAGGGGTACTGGTCGATGGAATGGACTTCTCTGATGACAAAATGCTTCAGGGACGCACTTTCTCATACTCAGACACACAGCGCTACCGTGTCGGCGCCAACTACCTGAAGGTGCCGGTGAATGCACCGAAAGCGCCTGTCCGCACAAATCAGCAGCGCGGCCAGATGGATGTCCGCGATCCGAAAGAATCCGGGGACAATCCGCATATCAATTATGAGCCATCCATGCTCGGCGGTTTTGAGGAAGTGGGAGAAGCAAGCCCGGTGCCGCACCAGCCGACATATAATGCAGCAGCCATGAGCGCGCCGATCGACCGCCCGAACAACTATGGCCAGGCAGGGCACACCTACCGCAGCCTGGAGGATTGGGAGCGCGACGAATTGATCAAGAACCTGTCCGAAGCACTTGCTGCCTGTAATAAGCGCATCCAGGACGCCATGGTCGAACACTTCACACAGGCCGATGAAGATTACGGCCGCCGGGTGAAGGAAGGCATCGAAAAGAGGACAAAAGAGCTGAAAGAAATGTCAGCAGAAGACAATGTCCCTGGCCGTGAAGCTGGACAATCCAAATACGGTCAAGGCTCATTATCTGCCAATGAGGCAACAAGAGAAGCCGTGGACAAAGGCCACGATGCTGATCCTTATTAATAGATGATAAGCCGAAGAGCTGCCCGGAACATCAGGTTGACTGGTGGGCCGGGCGGCTCTTTTTATTGAATGAAATTTCAGCAGATGGACTTGAAATAGGTGTAAGCATTTTAAAAAATGGAGAGCAATCCGCTGCTGTCCATCTCCCAAAACTCCTCACTATATAAAGGACTACCAGCAGGTGTTGTCGAATTGGTATCAATTAGGAGAATAGCCTTAAAAAGTTCACTTTTTTCTATTCCTCAAACATAAGGACTGATAATCTTGCTTTTCAAAAATAGAAATTTCCTTGTTTTATGGGTCGGGCAGCTGGCGACGATTTTTGGCAATCGGTTCAGTGAGATTGCCGTTCCTCTGATTGTACTGCAGCTGACAGGCTCGCCATGGAAGGCGGCATTGATTGCTGTCTGCTCCAGGGTGGTGCCGCTGGCATTATCCCTGCAGGCGGGCTATTGGGTTGACCGCCATGTGAAGAAAAAGATTGCCATGGGGGCAGATGCCCTCAGTTTCCTGGCGATGTCTGCACTGGTCCTGTGCCTTTATTTTAATGTGCTGAACATCTGGATATTGGCGATCTGTCTGCTCGCACTGGGAGCGGCAGGGCTCTTTTACAGGGTGGCGCTGGGAGCGATGCTGCCGTCGATCGCGGGGAGGGATCAGCTTGTCAGGGCCCATAATTATATTGAAGGGGCTGATGCCGTCAGTACACTGGCAGGACCAGTGATGGCAGGTGCTGCTCTTTCCGCTCTTGGTGCTGCTGCAGTGCTCGGCATTGATGCTGTGACCTATTTGATTTCCTTAGCAGGGCTGGCTTTATTGACCTATAAAGAAGCGCCTGCTTCTGCAAAAGAGGGGGAGGGCTACAAAAATGTTCTGGCATTTAAGGAAATAAAATACCTGTTCATCAATCACTTTCAGCGTTTCATTTCTTTTCAACAGGCTGTTTTAAATTTTGCATCCTCCTGTGTGGTTCTTGCGGTCATTTTTTATACAAGCCAAACGCTCGGCTTTAGCGAATGGCAGACTGGAGCGGTATTATCAGCAGCAGGGGCAGGAAATCTCCTCGGTGTCTTCCTGATGAACAAAATGGTTCACTTCTCATGGAAAAATTTATATGGAGTGCTGATGGCCGCTTCAGGGCTGGGCCTTCTGCTGATCATGCTGTCTGGCAAGTTCGCCGTCATTGCCTTTGGCATGTTTTTATTTGATGGGGCACTGTCGATGGCCTTCGTAGTAAATGGCTCTGCCCGGCAGGCAATTACCCCTGATGGTTTCTTGGCCCGTGTAGCAGGAGGGGGGATTCTCTTGTCCGGACTGGCAGGTGTCAGCGGCACGCTTTTTGCTGGGGGAATAGCTGAATCCTTACATCCGCGGATCGTTATTGCAGGCTGCTCAATCTTGCTTTTCCTGTCTGCTGCCGTTTCTCTCTCGTTCAAGCAGGGTAAAAGCCGGCTGGATAAGCTGGAGCCGATGGAATTATAAAAAAGATGGACATGCTTTAGCAGTCCATCTTTTGACTTTTACAAAGTAGGCAATTTTAAAGCGATCTCCATGTTCTGCAGATTCAGATTCGTCTGTTCTTCTGTATTCCAGGCATAGTACCAGCCTTTTTTCATCATATAAGTTGAGATTTCCTCATGCAGATCCAATGTGGCTTCCAGGTGGCGGGTGAGCATTTCCTTAATTTCCGGCGTTCCTGCGTCGGTTACAGCCATAGCAAGATTTCTCGCACCGCTTTTCGCTGAAATCAGCAGATCCATGGCGACCATCTGGTCTGTCAGTGCGTCCATGCCGGTCAGCTTTTCTATAAATTGAATCATATAGCGTCAACTCCTCATTGCTGTACTTTTGATAAAACAGAACTGAACTCCTGCAGCTGGATGGTAGAGGCATCCACGTCTTTCTGCATGATTTGTTTCAGCTGCGGGTCAGTAACAAGTGCTTTCATCGTTTTCGACTTTGTCAGGCAAAGTGTTTTAAATGCTGCGATTTCCTGGACTTCCAGGATTTCATGTAAAAGATAATCCATGCTGCCAGCTCCTTAGTTAAGGTTTTAGTACCACTTTAATGCAGTTATCCATTTTCGTATCAAAGATTTCGTAGCCATGCTTGGCTTCGCTGAGCGGGAGAACATGGCTCACTACATCTCCCGGATCGATTTTTCCTGTGGCCACCAGTTCATACATATAGGGCATCAGGTGGATCATAGGGGCCTGTCCTGAACGGATATTGACGTTGCGCTGCATGATGTCTCCAAGCGGGAACCCATTGTATCGGCCGCCGTACACGCCTGTGATCTGGATGGTTCCGGCTTTGCGGACTGCCTGGGCGGCAATGACAAGGGCACTCATGGCCCCGCCATGGAGCTTTAGGCCGCTTGCCAAAAACTCCATGTCAGTCATCTTTCCGTCCATGCCGACCGCATCGATGACAACATCTGCTCCGCCATGCGTGATTTCTTTAAGGTGCTCCCCTACATTTTCATACTGTTCGAAGTTGATGATTTCGACCTTGTTCGTCCGTTTGGCATGCTGGAGGCGGTAATCCACATAATCAACGGCAATGACCCGTTTGGCTCCCTTCATCCAGGCGAACTTCTGGGCAAACAGGCCGACTGGTCCACATCCGAGGACGATGACAGTATCCCCGCTTTTTACTCCGGCATTGTCAACGCTCCAGAACCCGGTAGACATAGCGTCTGAGATGACACTTAATTTTTCATCAGGTTCTTCACAGCTTTCGGGCACTTTGAAATGGGTAAAGTTGGCGAAAGGAACCCTCAAATATTCGGCTTGCCCGCCGGGATAGCCGCCGGCATTTCCTGAATAGCCGAAATAGGCGCCAATATCGCCATTATCATTTGAATTATCGCATTGGCTTTCCAGCTGGTTTTTGCAGTAGATGCATTCCCCGCAGGCGATATTAAAGGGAATGATGACACGGTCGCCTTTTTTTACCTTTGTCACTTCCGGGCCCACTTCTTCTACGATGCCCATGGGTTCATGGCCGATGACATAATCCTCCGGCATATTGGGCATGAATCCGTGGATCAAATGCAGATCTGATCCGCAGATGGCTGTGCTTGTCACTTTAATGATCATATCGTCCGGCTTTATAATCCTGGGATCTGGAACCTCTTTGACTTCGACATTTTTGATTCCTTGATAGGTGACTGCCTTCATGTATGCAAACCTCCAATATTAATGGGACTCATCAGGTGTACGGTCAAACATGCCTTTTCTGTTCGTATCATGAGGGAAAAGGTTCATGCTGCCGATCATGATTGTATTTTTGGCTGAGAGCTGGTCCAGCTTGTATTGTTCGCTCAGGTCATGGGGATGGAACCATTTCTTGCTGACCATGAGCTCGGAAATTTCCTGATGCATCTGAATTCCCTGCATAAGCTGTTTTCTAAGCAGCGCCCGGACATCAGGTGTAGCTGCTTCTGTCAAAGCCACGGCCAAATTTCTTACCGCTTCCTTTGTGCGGATGAGAAAATCGAGCGCAAATGTCATATCAGCCATTTCGGGCATATTTAAGGCGTTGATCGGATCTAAATAATCTTGATTCAATTGAGATTGCCTCCTTTCAATTAATAATGGGTGTTGGACGGCTTTCCGGGACAGGAGCACTAAAAGGAACGCGTTCATAGAGGGCCTGAAGCTCGCTAAGGTCTTTTTTGGACTGTTCCAGATCTTTCTGCATAAGGGCCTTTAAGTCTTCATCAAAAACAAGCCCCTGCATCAGCTTGGATTTTGCGACGCAGAGTGTTTTGAAGTTGACGATCTCATGTAAATCCATTGATTCATGGGGAGCCAGATGCTTCATATCCATTGATGTTCATCCTCCTTTTGCATATACGCGGATTATTTTTCCCCAGGGGAGATTATTTACGCTGGCGGTTTTTGTAAATCGCAGGAGGCAAGCGAAAACAAAAAAGCTCCCGGGGTTACCCGGAAGCTATTTGACTTGCCTCTATTTATCACATAGCAGATAGTTATGGCAGGCGAGAAGCCCCGTCTTAAATTCATCGCTTGCCCGCTCTGAGTCATAGGCACAAACCGATAGGATTCTGCTATCGGACACGATTTCATCCGCTTCTTCTTCGGATGCCAGTAATTTGCTGCTTATTTCTTCTTCGTCCCGCCATTCTACATGAGCCCAGCTTCGTACAACGGCATTCTCTTCTGAATAATCGTCCAGTACCTTTGGAAGATAATCGAAGATCGAATTCACCTTGAAATCGCCTTTTGCATAATAAAAGTCATAGTTGTTTATGAAGACGACTTTCTGCAGGGAATGGTCTTCTAATTTTTTGGAAAGTCTATGTTTAATCATTGAAGTCAATCGGTCATTTTCTACAATAACGGAATATTCATTCAGTTTTATTCCGGTGATGATATACTCTTCTACATGCGAGAGGTAAAGCTCCTGATTCTTGAAAAAATAAAGTACATGTCCTTTGGCAAGGCTTTGAAGCTCATTCACTTCGTTTACACGAGTACTTTCCAAATTTGCACCCCATTAAATTTTTGACATATTCAGCCTTTCCGATAAGCGTAACATAGTTTTGAACAAATTGATGCCTCCTAAAGCAAAGGATTTGGATTAAGTGCTATAGAACTAGGGGAAGAAAAGATTTCTCTGATTTTAAAAGGATGTCATTCACCCATTTCCATGCATAAGATATCCCGAATAGAGTGAAGGGACTGAGAAGTTATGTATGGATATCATATGTGTCCTTATCCGGTGGAGCGGCTTGCCGGAGTCAGGAGTCAGCCTTTGTTCGGGCACTATCCGATGGAGGCGGGGGATGGGAGCAGCTTTTATCCCGTACCCCAAAACGACTCTCGGCTGCCGCTAAAGGATTATGGCCCCAACCCGTTTGTCGTCAATATCAATGAAGCGACGAAACAGAATAAAGCTTTCCGTACAGCCTTGTGGACAGGGAAACACCTGCAGCTGACGCTGATGAGCCTGAAGCCCGGCGAGGACATTGGACTCGAGAGGCATAATAACCTCGACCAATTCCTCCGTATAGAAAAAGGCCAGGGTGTCGTCCAGATGGGGAAGAAGAAAAATAATCTGGATTTCAGGAGAAATGTGTACGATGATTCGGCCATATTCATTCCTGCAGGCACATGGCATAATCTTACGAACACCGGGAATACATCGCTGAAGCTGTACTCGATTTATGCGCCTCCAAACCATCCATTTGGCACGATCCATCAAACAAAAGCAGCCGCAGAAGCAGCAGAACAAAGCCAGGGACATCGCTCCATTTACGCGGGGTATCCTTATGGATGGGGATATTAAGCTAAAAAGATAGATGAAAGGGGGGCTGCCGGGGTGTGTGGCAGCTTTCTCTCAATATAATTATGGTTAATTATGGTGTTATTTTTTTTTTTTGATATAAAATACATCGATTCACGCACAAGTGAAACTTTTCACCTTTGAGGAGCTGGGCGTTGCCGAAAACTTGGATGAGGAAGCAGAGAGAAAGATTCTGGAGGACATTCTTCACGCGTGGATTTGGGACAAGCTGAACATCTCTTTCAGCATGGTGTGGAATAAAAATGAATAAAAGTAGAAAAAGACCCGCAGCCCCTGAATCATCAAGAGTGCGGGTCTTATTTTTATGCTGATGTAAGCTTTGCCGCATTCTTAGTACGGAGTACCCCCGTTAATATGCAGCACCTGCCCTGTAACATAAGAAGATTCGTCAGAAGCAAAGTATACATAGCCTGGTGCAAGTTCGCTCGGCTGGCCCGGGCGTCCCATTGGCGTCTTGAATTCTCCCTCGCTGCCAAAGCCATCCACCTCGTCTTTTGAAAAGGATGCAGGTATGAGCGGTGTCCAGATTGGGCCCGGAGCCACGGCATTCACCCGGATTCCCTGTTCGACAAGAGATCCTGAAAGGGAACGTGTAAAGGCAAGGATGGCACCTTTCGTTGAAGAATAGTCAATCAGCTTCGGTGCACCCTGGAAGGCTGTGATGGACGTGGTGTTGACGATAGAGCTGCCAGGCTTCATGTGATCAAGTGCAGCTTTTGTCAGATAGAACATGCTGAAGATATTGGTGCGGAATGTGCGCTCCAGCTGCTCTGCTGTAATATCTTTGATAGATGGCTGGGTATGCTGCTCCCCGGCATTATTGACGAGGATGTCCAGCTTGCCGAATTCTGAGACCACTTTTTCTACGGCTTCCTGGCAAAAAGCTTCTTCGCCGATATCACCGGAGATCAGCAGGCAGCGGCGGCCTTCCTGCTCCACATACTTTTTTGTTTCCCCTGCATCGTCGTGCTCATCGAGATAGGATATGGCTACATCAGCGCCTTCCTTTGCAAAAGCAACAGCCACAGCACGGCCGATTCCGCTGTCTCCGCCTGTAATCAGCGCAATTTTGCCTGACAGCCTCTTACCTTTTCCTGCCAGGTTCTGTGTAAAGTCGGGACGCGGCTCCATTTCATTTTCAAAGCCTGGCTGGCGTTCCTGCATCTGTCCGGGAATCTGTTTTGGCATGTCTTTATCCATTTCTAAGTCATTCCTTTCCTCACATTTTAGTTGCTTTGTGATTTATATCACTTATAAGCCATATAGATTTCTTACCCTTGAGGTAGGTTTTAAAACTGGATTGTATGTTGCTGCACTGCTGAGTCGATCCGCTTTTTGTACAGACTTGTTTTTAAGGGGAGAAAACCTTGCAGCAACAAAAAATAATATAAATCGTTAATTATTTATTGAAAAACAATAAAAAATAACTTAAAATCAATATAACTTAACCTGTGAGGTGTTAAAAATGAAAAGGGAAACACTCTTTTTGAAAATAGCCATCTTCCTTATCGGGGCTCCGATACTGGCACTATGTTTATTCGGACTGCCTTCTCTTGCAATCAATGCAAGCCAAAGCGGTTTGGAATGGCGGAATCTGCTGTATGGCATTTTGGCGATTATGTATATATCGGCCATCCCGTTTTTCGCTGCTTTGTTTCAGGCCTTCAAGCTTTTAAGCCTTATCGATCACAACAACGCATTTTCAGAAATGGCTGTAAAGGCTTTGAAGACCATAAGAAATTGTGCCGCTGCAATTATGCTGCTGTATACAGCAGCCATGCCGCTCTTTTATTTTGCGGCAGAGATTGACGATGCCCCTGGCATCATCCTGATCGGGATGATCATCATTTTTGGTTCCATTGTGATTGCTGTTTTTGCCGCTGTCCTCCAAAAATTATTGAAGAACGCGATCGATATCAAGTCAGAAAATGATCTGACGGTTTGAGGTGAAAACATGGCAATTATCATTCATATCGACGTGATGCTGGCGAAACGGAAAATGAGCGTGACTGAGCTCTCAGAGAGGGTCGGCATCACCATGGCCAATCTTTCTATATTGAAAAATGGAAAAGCAAAAGCAATCCGGCTGACGACTCTGGAAGCCATCTGCAAGGCGCTGGACTGCCAGCCGGGTGATATTCTGGAATACAAAGAGGACGATGAAGAGCCGGAAGAATGAATTAGTTCTGATTCTGTCCAGTTAAGGGGGAGGCTTCATATGAGCATAGCCATACAGAATGGGGTTAAGAAAAGAACAGTAAGAATGCGGTTGATGGGAGGAGCTCAGCAGCTCTGCCGTTTTGGCTGGGAGCAGGCCTTATCCTGCCTGTTTCCTGTTGTTATCTTTGCTTCCCTGGCTTTGACGAAGGTCATCCCGCTTCCGTTCCTGCCGCGGTATGACTGGCTGCTCCTCATCTGTCTCGTGATGCAGTGGGGGATGCTGCGCTCAGGACTTGAAACACGCGATGAATTAAAGGTCATCACATTATTTCACCTGATCGGGCTTGCGCTTGAGCTGTTCAAGGTCCATATGGGCTCCTGGTCTTATCCGGAGGAGGGTTACTTCAAAGTCGGAGGTGTGCCTTTGTACAGCGGGTTTATGTATGCGAGCGTTGCCAGCTATCTATGCCAGGCGTGGAGGAGGCTCAAGGTTGAACTGGTCGACTGGCCGCCGTTTTGGCTGGTTGTCCCGCTTGCTGCCGCCATATACCTGAACTTTTTCACGCACCATTATTGGATAGACATCCGCTGGTGGCTTTCAGGACTGGTGATCATTATCTTTTGGCGCTCCTGGGTCATGTACGAAGTCGGAGGCATCAAATACCGCATGCCGATCGCTTTATCATTCGTACTCATCGGATTTTTTATCTGGATAGCGGAAAACATAGCTACCTTTTTCGGGGCCTGGCAATATCCGAACCAGGAGGAAGCCTGGAGCCTGGTACATCTTGGCAAGGTGAGCTCCTGGCTGTTATTGGTGATCGTCAGCTTCCTGATCGTTGCGACGCTGAAGCTGGTCAAGGGGGAGTCCCGTAAATAAAAAAAGCCGTATCCTTTTTGCATGGATGCGGCTTTATCATTATTAATCTGATTTTCGCTGTTTCAGGAATTCACTGACGTTCCGGACAAAGTCTTCCTTTGGATAAGTATGATATAAAGTGCTGGCAAGCCGGACTGGGTCGCCGGAGAAATATCTCTCATAATGGGTCTGCCTTGTGCCGAAGGGGCTCATCGTCAAATCCCAGGCAAGCCGGAAGAGCTGGACCCGTTCCTTTGCATTCAAAGCTTCCGCTTGAAGATATTGATCAAGGTCCGCGCGGATGCCTGATTCAAAATCCTTTTCAGTCGGAAGTGAAGTCATGCCGCTTGCACCGATCACCTGGATGATCTCGCAAAAGCGGGGATACAGATCAGGGAAAAGATTGCTGGCAATCTGGAGAGGGACGATGCTCGGGCGCATGCAGCCAAACTCATCGGGAGCTGCATCGTTTTCTGACTTCTCGAGCAGTGCTTTCATCGATTCCAGCCCAATGATGATCTCGGCCATCTTGGCTTGTATATGCTGATATTCACTGACATTGATGCACTTTACGATAGATTCGGCAATTCCGAGGATGAATTCTGTTTTAACAATCTGCCTGATTAATGCCTGGTGGTAAGCAAAGGCATGGAAGCTGCTTTTATTTTTGAGTGCCAGGGCGGCCTCGACATTGTCATAGAGGAATACCCTTTCCCAAGGGACCAGGACATCATCAAACACGACGATAGCGTCCATTTCATCATAATGGGAGCTGAGGGGATAATCAAAGGCAGAGCCTTCGCCTGCAAAGGAGCCCCTGCAGATGAATCTCAGCCCATCCGTGCTGGATGGAATGGAAAAAGCAAATGCCTCTTCCGTATCAAACCTGCCGGGCGAGCTGAGGACCAGCAGTTCATCGGTCAATCCTCCCTGTGTCGCCAAAAGGCGTGCTCCCTTGATAACCAGGCCATCATGGTTCCTCTCAATCACTCTCGCTGAGATGGGGGCATCAGAGCCGAGATAAAAGGCAGTGCGGTTAACCTGGGGTGTAATGAGTGTATGGGTGAATGAAAGGTCCTGATTTGTGGCGCGGTCATAAAGGGCGCGGACATTGTCAGGAAAGCAGTTTTCCCTTCCCTCCAGGAGGGAGGCTGAGGCTGCCAGGCTCATGACTGCCGTATTCATATAGTCCGGGCTCCTGCCCATCATGCCATGAGTAATCCTCGCCCAATGTTCAATCATCACTCTTCTTTTCACCAGATCCTCTTTTGTTTGCGGCTTCAGGTATGACAGGCCTGCAAGCTCTCCCGTGCCAGGCATGCGGAATGTCATCTCCTCCTGAGATTGCGGATCGCATTGTCTGTCATAAAGCGAGGCCTTTGCCGCCACAATTCTTTTAAAAGCAGGATGTTCCGAGATCTTCCCCGAGACTCTTTCCCCATCCAGCCAAACAACGTTTTCCATCATATCCAAACGTTCAATAAATTCCTTTCCATTCCGAATCCCCATTGTCCCAATCCCCTTTACATTTTTGGCCAACAGAACGCGCCTTTAAGCTATTATCACTGTATTGTCCGGCTTGGCTGTTCGTTCCAGCGGTAAACGCCCTGTTTTTGAATGGGCTGATGGTTTTATCTGAGTAATTAGGGTCATATTTTCATCAATCTGTCGTTAATTCGATCACTTGCAGCTCTTTTCAAATAATTCAGCGCTTTATTGGTCAATCCAGGATGCTGAAGCCTCTCCGTAAAAAAGCCGGCGGCTCAAAATCGAGCAGCTGGCTTTAAAATTTTATTTTTTTACCGCATGTATATAATGTATCGTCTCGAAGGCTGACAAATCATCCTCACGGCCGCTGAAATAAAGTTCTTGGATCTTCTCCGGGGACAGATGCTCGTAGACCAGCAACCCCGCTTTTTCAAGCATCAGTTCGATCTCTTCATAGGCGAAGCATGACTTCATCGTTTCACCGCCAGCGGCTGCCATTTTTACGATGTGCTCCACCCGATTCGATTTGCCTTTTTCCACGAACAGATTCTCATCGGCAAAATCCAGGACGATAGAACTTCCTTGAGGTAAATCTGAAAAAAGGCTGATAATCAGGCTCGCATTCTCTTCTTTTGTTAGATAATAGGTAACACCCAGCAAACTGAAGAATGTTCTCTCATTCTTGAAGCCCTTGTCCTCCAGGGGCTGATAGGAGAACGAATGAGAAAAGTCCATCGGCACCAAATGAAGGTTTTGCGGGATAGGAAGCCTGGCTTTATCAAGTCTTTTCATTTTAGACTCCTGTGTTGCCGGATGGTCTGCCTCAAATATCTCCAGTGTATCTGATAGCTCGGGATGCCGGAAGCAGAATGTATCAAGACCGGCACCAAGGACGACATACTGCTTTACCCCAAGCTTCCATTCATTCAGCAGAACCTGCTCGCAGTACGCTGCTCGTGCAAGCGGGGTAGGGGAAAGGTGCACCTGAGTAATCCATCTGAGAATTTCGCCAGGCTGATCATGGAACCGGTCTGCAATCTCCTCATTAAAAAAAGAAATCCCCTGGATCATATTCCTGCTGATCATTTCCATCTCTTCAGCAGATATCAATTCTTCAGCTAAAAAATCATCAAAGATCTTCGGTGTATCATACCTGCTGTGATAAGCACGGCTAAAAGCGGAAACTAAAGACGTAACACTTGATTCGTTTGACTTCATACTATCATCCTCCGCACAAATAAAAAAAGATTCCCCTGGCCAGGAGAATCTTAGTATATACAGAGAAATATTATTTGTAAATTATAGCATAAATAACTTTTTTTGTCAAATATTATAAATAGCTAGAAGTCATCTATCCCCGCGTAAGGTTCACGATTCCTGATCTTCCGCGCCAGATCCTGCAGCGTATATTCCTGCCAATCTTCTAAATGGGCTTTATCCCATTTTCGGCAAATATATGATATAAGAAAATCTCCCTTTTCCAATACTCTGCCAACTGATTGATGGATTGAGAGGCTGCCATTTTGCTGTATTGGCTGTTTTTCATATATTGGTTATGCTGGTTTTATGGTTATGGATCAGATAGAGGGATGAGACGAGTCGAAGATATTTTCAAAAAGGAGCACTGCAATGTATTTTATTCAGATGTCAGGTTTCCCGGGTTCCGGAAAGTCGACCCTTGCTAGAAGAATAGCTGAAAAAACGGGGGCTGTTATTATCGACCACGATATTATAAAATCCTCACTTTTAAATAGTATTGATAACACACCTATTGATGCAAAGAGTGCCGGAAGGATTTCATACAATATTGATTGGTCTTTGGCAGAGTCCCTATTATACCAAGGGAAGGCAGTCATATTTGATAGTCCCTGCCTGTATAAGGAAATGGTTGAGAAGGGCACAGGCCTAGCAAAAAAATTCAATGTTAAATATAAGTATGTTGAATGCTATCTTGAGGATTCTATTGAAATCAATAGGAGGCTGAGAAATCGGGATAGGATGGTCAGCCAGATAAAAGAGATATACTCTGAGGAAGCTTTTAGATACGCTCTTAAAAACAGTGAAAAACCAGCTGACTATAAGTGTTTACTGATAGATACTAGTCAGCCGGTAGAAAGGTACCTTCCAGCTGTAATCAATTATCTTATAGAATAAACGAATCTCTCTAAAGGGGAGACTCATATGGAACCAGAACGATGATTTACCAGCAGATTGAGTTATACTAAACGAACTCACTGAACTCGCAGAAAGCATAAAATGAATTTCTGGCTGCGCGGGGCTGGGCCATCGACTTCCTGTCACGACAATAAAGGTTTGGTGACATGGATTGAAAATAGAGCGGGAGAAGGACAAGGTCAGTATGGAATTAGTGCAGGGGATTCCAGGAAATTACCGGATAAGAGGAGAGGGAAAGAGTTTTGGTCCTCCAACCCTTTCCTTTCCAATCAGCTGAAACAGGTGCACACCATAAGGATATTGCCGTCCGGGTCTTTAAAAGAGAATTCAGCCATATCCGGGTGGGTAATCACTCCGGTCACGATCTCGGCGCCCATTTGCTTTACCTTTTTAAACGCCTCGTCTATATCAGCTGCACTTAGATTGAAGAGTGGCTGATTGGAGGGGATAAAGGTATATTCTTCATCAAAACTGTGGTTATCAAGCGTGATGCCAGGCCTGCCGGCACCCATATGAAAAGTGTAGACCGGGCCGCTGAATGATCCTTCTCTTACCTCTAGTCCAAGCAGTTCGCTATACCACTTAATTGACCTCTCCAAATCTGTGACATGGATAAAAATCGTATCTATCCTGCTTTCTATAGGCTTTGACAAATAACAGCACCTCCTGGATTTTATATCAAGAAATTCTATGAGTTGTGTGAATATCCCTTCAAAAATAGTGCTTATTACCTTTTTTGGGGTTCAGATGAAGTTTTTGAAGAGGTTTCTTTTCCATATGGGAGAATATTTTAGTTTTAATGATCAAACTGTCAAGTAAAGGGGATGGATGAATTGACGGAAAAAGTATTGGGAAAGTTTGTTGAACGTATTGACGCGGTCTTTTTGCCGGTTAAGGATCTTGAGGATTCTTTAATCTGGTATCAGGAAATCTTTGGCTTTGAATTGCGCTGGAAAAATGAAAGGATGTGCGGCCTCTCCATTGCCCCTAACTGCGGCTTCCACCTTGTTCAGATTCCAGAATTCCAGCCAATTAATCAATACACTCCATTCAACTATGCAGTCGGCAATGTGGAAGAGGTCAGGGCTGCTCTCATCAGCAAAGGAGTAACGGTTTCAAAGATAAGGAAGGGTGGGCCTAAACGATTTGATTTGGCAGATCTGAATGGGAATTTGATCAGCATTATAGAATTGTAGTGAAAAGGGCTGCCAAACCAGACGGCAGCTTTTTGTATGGTTATGAATAAGGAGAAGGATTTCTGTCAGCAAAAAACGAATCTCTAAACTATCAGTAATAAAATGTATGGACAGAAGGAGCAGAGGATGGACAAAATTAAAGAAATAGACATTCCGAAGGATGCCAGAGTAATCGTCACTTCGGATATCCACGGAGAGATCGGCCTTTTCAAGGAGCTTCTGAAAAAGGTCAATTTTAACAGTGAGGATTACTTGATCATCAACGGTGATATTTGTGAAAAGGGCAGGAACAGCAAGGAGACTGTGAAATACATAATGGAGCTCTCACAGCTCAATCCCCGGGTGCAGGTGATTGAAGGAAATTGCGAGGCACTGGCGGGTGAGCTTCTGGCAGAAAATCCTTTGCTTATCAAATATTTAATGACGAGGCGCTATTGCCTCTTCAATGAATGGCTGACAGACGCAGGATTCCCGCTAAATGAACGCTCAAGCATCCGTGAGGTGAAAGAGACCTTGATGGAGCATTTTTCGCAGGAGATCGAGTGGCTGTCCAGCTTGCCGACAGCGATCGAAACAGATGATTATATCTTTGTCCACGCAGGTCTGGAGGATTTGGAGAATTGGAGGGAGACAGATAGGGATAAGGCTATTTCGATTCCTTCTTTTCTGGAAAAATCCCATCAGGCAGACAAGTTTGCAGTTGTCGGCCACTGGCCTGTCGTGAATTATACAAAAGATATTCCAAGCGATAATCCAATCATTGACCGGGAGAAAAAAATCATCAGCATTGATGGCGGGAACAGGGTGAAGGATAAAGGGCAATTGAATGCCCTGATCATTCATAGGACGGCTGAAGAGGATCTGTTTTCCTATGCTTATGTGGATGATTCCCCGGGTTGCCGGGTCGTTAAGAATTCATCTGAAACCTTTGATATGAAGGGGGCCATACTCTACCCCTCTTATGACATCATCCCTTTAAAAGAAGATGAGCATTTTACCTTGTGCAGGCAGCCGGGGAAGGACAAGCTTCTTTATGTGAAAAATGAGTACATCTTACAGGATGAGAATGGAGCCTGCATGGTGAAATCGGATGTTTCCTGCTCCCTTATAAACGTGAGTACAGGGGATGCTGTTTCTGTACTGGATGACAGCTGCTCAGGTTATACATTGATCAAAAAAGACGGGAAGATTGGATGGGTTGAAAAGGGAGTTTTGCCGGAAGTTGTGTTTGCCGGTTGAAGGATTTGGGGCATCCTGATAGCAATTAAAACGGGGAGGACGTTAAATGAATAAATTCAGTCTGTTCGGCAGGTTTACAGTAAAAGAAGGAGAACGGGATCATTTGGTAAGTATCCTTCTTGAAGCATCGGAATCCATGAAGGAACTGAATGAATGCGAAATCTACCTTGTTCATACATCAGAAGGCGAACCGGATGCTGTCTATGTTTACGAGGTGTGGAGCGATGAGGCTGCCCACCAAAACTCTTTGTCCCTGGAAGCAACCCAGACCTTAATCAAGCGCGCCAAGCCTATCATTACCGGGATGGAGCGGATCAGCACCATGGAAGCCAGGGGGGGAAAGGGTGTTTCCGGCTCTTAATAATATTGAACAGGGAAAAATCAGCTGCCAGCCACTGGCGGCTTTTCTTTTTTCCGGAGGATGCTCCAGCACAAATCAGAAGGTTGACTTTCCCGCGGTTTCGGTGTTTAATATGACTAACGAACGTTAGGAAGGGGATTTAGCTTTGGCTGTTGAGCTGACCAGAGAAAGAATCAAAATGACTGCTTTGAAGCATTTTGCCCAGTTTGGCTATGAAGGGGCCTCAATGGCTAATATTGCAGAAGAAGTCGGTATCAGGAAGCAATCTATTTATACACACTTCAATGGAAAA
This sequence comes from Bacillus infantis, assembly GCF_050107595.1. Taxonomy (GTDB): domain Bacteria; phylum Bacillota; class Bacilli; order Bacillales; family Cytobacillaceae; genus Bacillus_AB; species Bacillus_AB infantis_C. Next base: position 256,658 of record NZ_JBNILH010000003.1, on the reverse strand, counting down.
GATGAGCTGCTGCTGGAAGTGCTGGATGATGTGCTGAAGGACGAACTGAGGTTTTTGGATGACTATGCAGAAACCAATAAGGAGAGCCGGCTGGAAGACTTCCTTTATGGTTTTCTTTTACAATACCGGGACCGCTACGGGAACGATGACTTTACGAAGTTTTTATTAAGGATGCTGTTCTTCCAGCCTGCCCATCTGTCAAAAGAGGCGGAGGAATTCGGCCGGAAGTATGTCGATCATCTGGAGGAAATGCTTATCCTTGCTGCCAGTAAAGGAGAAGAGGACGGCCAGATTGACAGCGAGGTGGGAGCGGGGCCGGCCGCAGTGGCGTATACAGCTGTATTGGATGGTTTGTTTTTCGAACTGTTGACAGGAGATGCATCAAGGGTCCAGGAGAAGCTTGATTTTTCCTGGCGTGTCTATTGGAGAGGGGTATCCAGCCAGCTCAGCAGGAAATGACACCTACAGGAGGAAGAGGTATGAAAAGAAATAATTTTGCTTTGGCCATTCTGCTTATGAATCTGCTGATTGCCTTTCTGGGAATCGGCCTTGTGATTCCTGTTACACCTGCCATTATGAATGAATTGAATATATCAGGCACTGTAGTCGGCTATATGATTGCTGCCTTTGCGGGCGCCCAGCTGATTGTGTCGCCTATTGCGGGAAGATGGGCAGACCAGTTCGGCAGGAAGAGGATGATTGTGATCGGCCTGTTCATTTTCAGTGCGTCTGAGCTCTTGTTCGGCCTGGGGAAGTCTGTTATGCCTCTATTTATCTCCCGCATCCTTGGAGGCGTGAGTGCTGCGTTCATCATGCCTGCTGTTACGGCATTCATTGCTGATATTACGACGATTAAATCCAGGCCAAAGGCGCTTGGCTATATGTCAGCGGCCATCTCGACAGGATTCATAATCGGGCCTGCCATCGGCGGATTTTTAGCTGAAGCAGACACAAGGCTTCCGTTCTTTTTTGCAGCGGCTTTTGCCCTTGGTGCTGCTGTCTTATCGCTGATTACGCTGAAAGAGCCGGAGCGGAATCCGGAAAATGAGGAAACGGAGGCAGCCGGAGCACAGAAGGCAGGCTTCAAGCGGGTCTTTGCCCCAATCTATTTCATTCCGTTTGTCATCATTCTGATCTCCGCCTTTGGCCTGGCGTCTTTTGAGTCGCTGTTCTCATTGTTTGCCGACCACAAATTCGGATTTTCGCCAAAGGATATAGCGATCATGATTACAGGGGGAGCGATTCTTGGTGCCGTTGTCCAGATTGTTTTCTTTAACCGGCTTACAATCTGGCTTGGGGAAATCCGCCTGATCCGCTATTGCCTGATCTTTTCGGCTGTACTTGTATTTCTGATGACGACGGTGAACTCTTATGCAGCGATTCTGATGGTTACAATGACGGTTTTCGTCGGCTTTGATTTGATCAGGCCTGCTGCCACCACTTATCTTTCCAAAATAGCAGGGAATGAGCAGGGATTTGTCGGCGGCATGAACTCGATGTTCACGAGCATTGGAAATGTATTGGGCCCTATCATCGGCGGCATGCTGTTTGATGTGAACTATGACTATCCATTTTACTTTGCTGCTGTGATGATTGTCCTTTCGATTGGCCTTTCATTCTTATGGGCTGAGCCAGGAAAAAAGAAGAAAAAATTAGCGGGGAAATTGTCTGCCGGCTGATGTAGTTAAGGGAGCTGAATGGTTTGATGCCAGGCAGCTTTTTTTGCTGCCGAGGCGCCCGTGGAGAATGTATAAGAAAAGCCGCTCTGCTGCAATAGCAAAGCGGCTTTTTTTTAGTTGCGGATCAGGTAATCAAACGCGCCGAGAGAAGCTGTTGCACCGGATCCCATAGAGATGATGATTTGCTTATAGGCGCTGTCTGTGCAGTCGCCGGCTGCAAATACACCAGGGAGGCTGGTCGCGCCATGCTTGTCCACGATGATTTCGCCGAAGCGGGTACGCTCGATTTCATCCCCGAGCCAGTCTGTGTTTGGTATAAGACCAATCTGGACGAAGACACCCTGAAGCTCTACATGATGATCTTCTCCTGTTTCGCGGTCAACATAGGAAATGCCGTTCACTTTATCAGTACCGGTGATTTCCTTAGTCTGAACGTTCTTCAGGACAGTTACGTTAGGCAGGCTGTACAGGCGGTCCTGGAGGACAGCATCGGCCTTCAGCTCAGGATTGAATTCAAGCACGGTTACATGCTTGACAATACCGGCAAGGTCGATCGCCGCTTCAATTCCGGAGTTTCCGCCGCCGATAACAGCGACATCTTTTCCTTCAAAGAGCGGGCCATCACAGTGAGGGCAGTATGCCACACCTTTGTTCTTGAATTCGGCTTCCCCAGGAACGCCGACATTGCGCCAGCGGGCACCTGTAGAAAGGATGACGCTCTTGCTCTTCAGCACAGCGCCGTTTTCAAGTTCAATCTCGATCATGTCTTTCTTTTCCAGGCTCTTCGCGCGCTGGAGGTTCATTACATCAATGTCGTACTCTTTCACATGCTCTTCAAGGCTTGCAACAAGCTTAGGGCCTTCCGTATGCTTGACGCTGATGAAGTTCTCGATGCCAAGAGTATCCATAACCTGGCCGCCAAAGCGCTCGGCTACAATGCCGGTGCGGATGCCTTTACGTGCCGCATAGATTGCAGCACTCGCGCCGGCAGGGCCGCCGCCGACAACAAGGACATCGTAAGGGTCTTTATCAGACAGCTCGGATGCATCCGGGCCGCTGCCCATTTTGCCAAGAATTTCTTCCAGGCTCATGCGGCCGCTGCCGAATGATTCGCCGTTCAGGAAGACAGTTGGAACAGCCATGATGTCTCTGCTCTCAACTTCTTCTTTGAAAGCGGCGCCGTCAATCATCGTATGCGTAATGTTTGGATTAAGGACGCTCATCAGATTGAGTGCCTGTACCACATCAGGGCAGTTATGGCAGCTCAGGCTGATATATGATTCAAAGTGATACTCGCCTTTGATGTTTTTGATCTGGTCAATAACCTTCTGGTCGGCTTTAGGCGCCCTTCCGCTGACCTGCAGCAATGCAAGCACCAGTGAAGTGAATTCATGTCCTAGAGGGATACCGGCAAAAGTTACTCCTGTATCTTCACCGATCCGATTCACACTAAAGCTTGGTGTCCTATGCAATTCTGCTTTTTCCACCTTAATGCTGGATGACATGGAGGCCAATTCGTCTACCAGTGCCAGCATATCGCGGGAGACGTCGTCAGAGCCTGCGCTGACCTTAAGCAGGACCTCACCTTCCATTAACTGAAGATATTGAGCTAACTGTGCTTTTATATCTGCATCTAGTACCATTTAAATTCTCTCCTTAGATTTTTCCTACAAGGTCAAGGCTTGGCTTAAGTGTTTCTCCGCCTTCCTGCCATTTAGCAGGGCAAACTTCGCCTGGATTGTTGCGTACATATTGGGCTGCTTTGATCTTGTTCACGATTGTGCTTGCGTCACGGCCGATGCCGCCTGCATTGATTTCTACTGTCTGGATGATGCCGTCTGGATCGATGATGAAAGTACCGCGGTCTGCAAGGCCTTCCTCTTCGTCAAGAACATCGAAGTTGCGAGTGATCTTCTGTGATGGGTCGCCGATCATAACGTACTCGATCTTGCCGATCGCTTCTGAGTGGTCATGCCAAGCTTTATGTGTAAAGTGAGTGTCTGTAGAAACAGAGTACACTTCAACTCCAAGATCTTTCAAAGTTGCATATTCGTTCTGAAGGTCTTCAAGCTCAGTTGGGCATACGAAAGTGAAATCTGCAGGGTAGAAGCAGACTACGCTCCACTTTCCTTTGAAGTTTTCTTCTGTTACATCGATGAAATCACCGTTAAAGTAAGCTTTTGCTGAGAATGGCAGTACTTCTTTTCCAATTAAAGACATTTGAAAATCCTCCTAAGTATTTTTTTTAGAAAATAATAGTATGTCCAGGGGACATCACCATTACTTATCTATAATTATTATAATCAGATATAAATTATTATATATTGGGGTGGGGTTTGTCAAGCGATAGGTATGAGTAAAACTGTTTTAAAGTAGCTTTCTCCCTAGGGAATTCTCGATTAAGACAAATTTGATTACTTTTATCCCAGACAGCAGGCGATTTTCAATTAATCATATTTACCATATTAAAGTTGATAATTTGGGCCAGGGGGTCGGGTCCCGTGGCCCGGGAAGCAAGGAAGCTGAAACTAAAATGGCTTGCGGGCAAATGGCTGAAGACAGAATTCTTTTCCTCCGCTATTCTATTAAAGGATGGGAGGTAATCAAATTGGAAGTACTGCTGCATGGAATGATTCTAGCCTTCGGCCTTATTTTGCCGCTTGGTGTGCAGAATGTATTTATTTTTAATCAGGGGGCTTTACATAAAAGGTTTACCGGTGTGCTGCCGGCGGTGGTGACGGCGGGGATATGCGATACCATCTTGATATCGCTCGCAGTAGCGGGGGTGTCGATCATTGTTTTCAGCTTTGAATGGCTGCGGATGCTGCTATTTGCAGCGGGAGCTTTGTTTCTTGCTTATATGGGCTGGCAAATGTGGAAAAGCAGGCCGGAGCCGCAGCAGGAGAAGGGCAGGGCAGCTTTACGGCAAAGCGCCAGATTGCCTTCGCCGCCTCAGTTTCCTTGCTGAATCCCCATGCTATCATGGACACGATCGGGGTAATCGGAACAAGCTCCCTCGCCTATGAAGGCTATGAAAAATGGCTGTTCTCTGCAGGCTGCATTGGCGTCTCATGGATCTGGTTCCTGGGCCTGGCCTTCGCAGGCAGGAAACTCGGCCAGATCGACAAAAACGGCAAATTCCTCGTCTGGATGAATAAAATTTCTGCCCTCATTATCTGGGCCATGGCGATCTATATGGTGGTGCAGCTGGTTTGAGCCAGGGGGTCTGTCCCCCTGGCTCTGCAGCTGTTTTGAGCCAAGGGGTCTGTCCCCTTGGCTCGCTTATAGTGCATCCTTTACAACCTTTTTGGAGTAGAGGACAGATAGTATGCCAAAGATGGAGTACAGGATGGTGTATAGGATCATGACGCTGATCATGGGCGTCCATACTTCGGCCCCGAACATGAACCAGCCGGACTGTACGGCGAAGTAGCTGTGGACAAGCCCGATTGCGAGCGGGATTCCGAAGCTGAACAGCTGCTTGGCCTGGAGGCCCTTCATGAGATCTCCTGTGGTGAATCCCAGCTTGCGGAGGATCGTGAAGTTCGGCTTTTCATCCTCGCTTTCGCCCATCTGCTTGAAATACAGGATACAGCCGGAAGTGACAAGGAATGAGAGCCCAAGGAAGCCCACAATGAACATGATGAGCCCCATATTGCTCTTCTGGCTGATCATCACATCAAGCTGTGAATCGTTTTCCCCGTTTTCCCCGAGCTTCAGTGCATGGAAGGCTTCATTGGCGTCATTAAGGCGTTCCTGATCTTTTATATCAATGCCGATATACACATTATTCTTATCCTGCAGTCCAGGAACCTTCTCCTCCTTCAGCTGTTCAAAAACAGCGTCATCCACGATAGCGGTCTGGAGGCCGCCTTTTGTGTAATAAAGCGGAATCAAATAATCCTTTTCCAGGCCAATGTAATTGAGCGGGATATCCTCATTCTTAGTGTGAAGCTCAACCTTTCCGGAATCCTTCAAGGGCATGAACCTTTGAAGAACGTCGCTGTAGCCTGTAAAAATGACCTCATTTTCATCCAGGTCTTTTCTCCCGGCCGAGCTTTCACTGATGACCGGCAAGTCCATCTTATCGGTATCGAAATTCATTTCCTCCAGCTTTTTACCTTGAATGTCTTTGACATCAATAGAGGCTGTAACTACTTCAATCCGTTTTTCCCTGTAATCAATGTTTTTTGAATCCAGCTCCTGCTTGAACTGTTCTGCGCTATCTTCAATCGTAAAAGAAAAATCATTTGGCACATTATCCCGGGCCATTTTTTCAGCCGAATAATAGGAAATATAGCTGAGTGAAAGCAATCCGATCGCCAGGGCGGAAACCGTAGTGATGATCGTCAGCAGCAGCGCATTCGATTTCATCCGGAACATGATGGACGAAAGGGAAAGCACTTCTTTTACATTTAAATATCCGCCCTTTTTCCTGCGGATCAGGTAGATGATGAAGCTGACTGAGCCTTTATAGAAGAAATAGGTGCCAAGAATGACAGCTCCTAAAATGAAGATCATTGCCCCGAACAGTGCCGGCATCGATGTGAAATCTCCTTCAAACAGGATGCCTGACACATAATAGCCGGCCGCAATCAGTATGATGCCGAGAATGCCGATGATGATATTGAAAATAGAGATCTTCCGGATTTTTTCTTCAGCGGATGACTGCACCCTGAAGAGGGACAGGATGCTCTGCCCTTTAATGAACAGATAGTTCACCAGCATAATGAGCAGGTAGATGGCCGTAAAGACGATAAGGGTCTGTACGAGGGCCTTATTGGAAAAATAAAGCTCAGCGACATCATCGACACCAGTGATTTTAAACAGAATCATCATCATCAGCTTGGAAACCAGGAACCCTGCCAGCATGCCGATCAGAAGTGAGCCGTAATACAGCAGAAAGTTCTCTGCTGTCAGGATTCGGAATATCCGGCTTTTCGTCATTCCGATCAGCTGAAATAAGCCGATTTCCCGGCTGCGCCTTTTTGTAAAAAGGCTGTTGGCATAGACAAGGAATACCGCCACAATGGCCACCAGGAGTACAGAGGCCGCTTTCATCCCGGCACCGCCCTTGATGGAGCCCTCAATCTCGTCCATCGCCGGGTCATACTGAAGGGTGACAAACGCGAAATATAAGGCTGAGCTGAAGATAAGGGCAAAGATGTACAGATAATAATTTTTTACATTCTTCTTCAGATTTTTCCAAATCAGCTGGTTAACGCTCATCCTGCACACCGCCCAGTACTGCCTGCGTCTTCATAATATCCTTGAAGAACGCCTGCCTTGTCTGCTCTCCTTTATTCAGCTGCGTGTAGATCTGCCCGTCTTTGATGAAAATCACGCGGCTGCAGTAGCTCGCCGCGGCGGGATCGTGGGTGACCATAACAATTGTTGCCCTGCGGCTTTCATTCAGTCCGCCCAGCTTGTTCAGAAGGTCTGCGGCTGACTTTGAATCGAGAGCCCCTGTCGGCTCATCGGCGAAGATGATGCTTGGCTCATGGATGAAAGCCCGCGCTGCTGAGGTCCGCTGCTTCTGTCCGCCAGATATTTCATTCGGGTATTTATCTTTCAGGTCCATGATGCCAAGCTCTTCCGCGATGGCGTGGAAGCGCTGGTCTGCCTCCTTTTTTGCCACCTTCGAGATGGACAGCGGCAGTAGGATATTTTCCTTTACCGTCAGTGTATCCAGGAGGTTATAATCCTGAAAAATAAAGCCGAGGTGATTCTTCCTGAATTCGGCCAGCTGTTTTTCCTTCATGACTGTCATTTCCTTATCTTCAATCCGGATCGTTCCGCCGGTTGCTTTATCGATTGATGATAATACATTCAGCAAGGTTGTTTTTCCCGAGCCGGAGGCCCCCATGATGCCGACAAACTCGCCTTCGTGAATTGCCAGGTCAATGCCCTTCAGCACCTCCTGCCGGTTCAGCTTTGTACCGTAGCTTTTATGGAGCTTGATTGCTTCTAGAATCGCCATATAAGCTTCCTCCTCTTATCTTGATAGCTTTATTATAAAAAGAACCCTGATGGAAATCCTTGCAGCAGACGAACAAAAAGGAAAAGCATGTGACAATCTTGTCACATGCTGATCACTTGAGAGAAATCATTCCTTTTGGGGAATAAAAGAGTAAAAGCAGTACCTTCACCAAGAATGGATTGAACCTCTATCTCAATGAGAAGCGGAACAGCCGCTTTTTTTGTAAGATACAGCCCCATCCCTGTTGAGGCATGGTCTTCATGCTTGGTTGTGGATGTAAAGCCTTTATCAAAAATGCGGGGCAGGTCTCTCGGATCGATGCCGCGCCCGAAATCGCGGATTTCAAGCCTTGACTGGCCGCTCTGTTTCCAGCTTTTTATCTTAATATCTCCTGCATCGCTGTATTTAATGCTGTTCGTCAGGATCTGCCGGATGATGAAAGCCAGCCATTTGCCGTCTGTCAGCACCTCTGTCTCTTCGAGGCTAATGTCAAAGCCGATTCCCTTTTGAATGCACCAGGCTTTCATCGTCAGAAGCTCGTGATGGATGACCTCCTCCAGATCAATCTTCTGGATATACAGGTCATTCTCAATAAACGGAATCCGCTTCTGGTGAAGCTGCTGGTCGAGGAGCAGATGGATGCGGAGCCATTCATAGGTAAGGCTCGATTTGAGCGGTCCGTCTTCCATTCTTTCAATCATCAGATGAAGGGCAGTCAGCGGTGTTTTCACTTCATGAATCCAGGCAAGCAGCTGATCCTTTTCGGTCTCGAGGGCAAGGTGGAGATCCCGGGCCTCTTTTTTCAGCAAAGTTGACTGCTCAGACATCGCTTCTTCCACGGTCTTTTCAAACGGGCTGGAAGGGGCAGGGATGCTCCCGGGGTCGAGGTCGCCAACCCGGTCCTCCAGGCTTTTATAAAAGTAAGATTCCCGGTGATAGCGGACTGCCAGGAAAATCAGAAAGGAGATGAAGGACATTCCGGCAAAATACAGGATGCTATTGAAGGGAATGGCAGAGTCCACGAACGAAATGAACAGCAGCAAAGCATGGGCAAACAGGAAGAACAAGATCCAGCTGAGGCGTTCCCTTATAAAACGGAAAATCATTGGCTCTGCTCCTCCACCGCCATATAGCCCATTCCGACCTTTGTCTCAATAAAGCTGCCAAGACCGATTTCTTCAAGCCTTTTCCTCAGGCGGTTGACGTTCACCGTCAGGGTATTGTCGCTGATGAAGCGTTTGTCGTCCCATAGGCTGCTGATCAGCTGGTCACGCGTTACAATTTTGTTCTTCTGCTCAATCAGCTGCTTCAGGATGAACATTTCATTCTTGGTCAGCTCCACACGCCCTGCATCATTTTCCACGATGCCCCGTTCAAAGTCGATTGCAGCTCCGCACCATGTCTTCAGCTTCACTTCATCTGTGCTGTAGCTGTAAACGCGGCGCAGGATCGCCTGAATCTTGGCAATAAGCACCTCAAAATGGAATGGCTTCTGCACAAAATCATCCGCCCCCAGCTGCATCGACATCACCATATCTGTCGGATGGTCGCGCGACGACAAAAAGATGATCGGCACATTAGAACCCGATCTGATCATCCGGCACCAATGAAAGCCATCAAACCTGGGCAGCTGGATATCAATGATCACCAGATCAGGCTTAACCTCCGCAAACTCCTCCATCACCAGGCTGAAATCTTTAATCCCATGCACCTCATACGACCACTGTCCCAGCCGCTCCTCCATCTCCTGAAAAAGAGACCGGTCATCCTCAATCAGCAAAATCTTAAACACCCTCATCACCACACGTTTCTAATCAATTACCTCAAGTGTAAGGAAATAATGGGAAATGGGCAAGTAGGCCAGGGGGACAGGTACCTTGGCTCACTCTTGAGCCAAGGTACCTGTCCCCCTGGCTCTCTGCAGATGAAGAAAATCATTGTGGTTTTTAAAAATATGGATAGGCCCTCAGGAATAGAGATAGAAGAAGCTAAAAAAAGTGAGGGAAGCTGATGGAGGATATGCATCGAATCGTGGACGCTGCTGCTGCAGCCGAAGATGTTCCCATGGTGCTTGCTCTAATCATACATGTCGTAGGGTCCGCCTATAAGAAAGAAGGCGCTGCGATGCTCCTGATGGCAAATGGTAAGAGGGTTGGGACTTTGACGGCCGGCTGTCTGGAGGAGGATCTGGCGGAAAGGGCAAAAGTGGTGTTCGCTAAAGGGAAAGCTGAAGCAGTCCAATATGACCTGAGCAGCGAGGATGATCTATCCTGGGGGCAGGGGACCGGATGCAACGGTGTAATCACTATCCTGCTGGAGCCGATCACAAAGGAATTACGGCAGAATCTCCTTTCGTTTAAAGAGAAGCTTGGGGAAGGGAAGTCTGTTGTACGGATCATCCGGCTGACAGACTCGTTTGAACCGAAGGGAGATTTGTATATAGCGGAAGATGGGGCGGAGTTTGGAAGCTGTGATATCCCGTTTACACTGCAAGAAGATAGAAAGAATCCTATTCTTCTAAAAGATACGGAGGGCGGTCCCGATTTATTTTTCGTTCATCCCATTTTCCCTGTGCCGCACCTGTATGTTTTTGGGGCGGGGGAGGATGCCAGGCCGCTTGTTTCCCTGGCGGCACGGACAGGATTCAAGGTTTTCGTAGCAGATTGGCGGCCTGCTTTATGCTCTCCTGAATATTTCCCTGAAGCTGCCGGCTGGATCGTTGGAAAAGCAGAAGAGGTGCTGGATCAAATCACTTTTGCTAAAAGGGACTTTGCTGTCATTATGACCCATCAATATGAGAAGGACCGGAAGATTCTAGCACACATTAAGGATGCCCCCCTGTCTTACATAGGCGTGCTGGGTCCTGCCAGAAGGACAGAACGCCTGCTGGGCGGCCGGAATTTCCCTGAGATCATCCATTCCCCCGCAGGCCTTCCGATTGGTGCGAAAGGCCCTGAGGAGATCGCTGTGAGCATTGTCGGCGAAATGATTCAGACATTGAGGAGCCGTCCATGAAAGTCATCGGCCTCTATATGGCTGCCGGCAGAAGCAGGCGGATGGGGAAGGATAAGCGTTTCCTTCCTTACAATGGTATGCCGCTCGGCTCAGCCGCCCTGGGAAAGGCGCTGCAGTCCAGGCTGGATCATATTGTGATTGTCACTGAAAAGGAAGATTCATTGAAATGGCTGCAGCCTTCTTTTTTAAAACCGCCATACTCACACAAATGGAGCCGCGCCCTTTGCAGGGAGGCCGGGGGCCAGGGCCATTCAATATCATGCGGCATCGAGGAGGCGGTCAGGAGCAAAGCACATGCGGCAGTCATTCTTCTGGCGGACCAGCCTTTCGTTGGAGCTGAACAGATTAACAGACTAATAGATTGCTATAAGGAAGAAGAGTGCCTGTTTGTCGCCCCCGCAAGCCAGAAGGTCCCGATGCCGCCTGTCCTCTTTTCCAGCACTTGTTTTCCTCTTCTGCAAAAACTGGAAGGAGATCAGGGCGCGCGGTCCATTATCCGGGGGGAATTTTTTCAACAGGGAAAAATCATTGACTTCCAAATGCCGCTTCTTTTCTATGATGTCGACACGCCGGAGGATTATCAAGTACTGAAAGAGTTGAGGGGGGAATGAGTTGGACTATATCGGGGAAAGTGTCATCCGCAAGGAAGCCTATGATAAAGTGACCGGCAAAGCGAAGTATACCAATGATTATCAGCAGACAGGGACGCTGCACGCCAAGATGCTTATCAGTCCGTATGCCCATGCTGATATAGTCTCCATCGACTTCTCGGAAGCAATGAGAATTCCCGGTGTAAAAGCAGTATTAGGAAATGAGCCCTTTCCGCTTGCCGGCGAAGAAATCAAAGACAGGCCGCCGATCGCCTATAAAAGGGTGAGATACCATGGGGAGCCTGTGGCGGTCGTTGTTGCGGATACACCGCTGAACGCAAAAAAGGGGGTGGACGCAATCAAGGCCGAGTACAGGCCGCTCCCTGCCGTCCACTCGCCAAGGGAAGCGCTTAGAAGCGATGCCCCGCTCGTCCATGAGAATCTCGGAAGCTATGAAAAAAGGGAAAGGGTTTATCCAGTGCCTGGCACCAATATCGCCAGCGTGGACAAAAACCGTAAAGGAAATATCGAGCAGGGCTTCAGGGAGAGCGAAGTGGAGGCAGAGTTTTCAATCTCCTTCCCGCCCTCTGACCATGCCGCCATGGAAACCCGCTGTGCCACGGCTGAAATCCAAGAAAACGGCGAGGTGATTCTCACAGCGTCCAGCCAGGCGCCTTTTGCCATTAAAAAACTGATGGAGTGGTATTTCGGCATCCCTGCCGGAAAAGTGATCGTCCACACACCGCTTGTCGGCGGAGCATATGGCGGGAAAGCCTCAGTGCAGCTGGAGGTCATCGCCTATCTGGCTTCCCTTGCAGTCGGCGGCAGGCCCGTTAAGCTGCTGAATACAAGAGAAGAGGACATGATCACCTCTCCTGTCCATATCGGACTTGATGCCACGGTGAGGCTTGGAGCCGCAAGGGACGGCATCCTCAAGGCGGCTGAAATCGAATTCTTCTTTGACGGCGGCGCCTATTCCGATAAATCGGTTGATATCACACGCGCAGCTGTGGTCGACTGCACCGGACCATACAGAATCGATCACATCTACTGCAACTCCTACTGTGTCTACACCAATCATCCTTATCCAGGGGCATACCGGGGCTACAGCCACAGCGAGGTCCACTTCGCCTTCGAACGGACAATGGATGTGCTGGCTGAAAAACTGGCCATGGACCCGCTGGAGCTGCGCTTGAAAAACAGCATCAAGGCAGGCGATACGACACCGACACAGGTGCTGCTAAGCCCCAGCAGAATCGGAAATCTCCCTTTGTGCATTGAACGGTTAAAAGACTTGATGAAATGGGATGAAGGGCAGCTGTCCGAAATCGGAGACAGGACCATCCGGTCAAAAGGCGTCTGCTGTGTATGGAAAACATCGACCTTTGATACTGATGCCACTTCAGGAGTGATTCTGACGTTCAATCCGGACGGAAGCATCAACCTGATGTCAGGGGTTGTGGAGATCGGGACAGGGACGAAAACCGTGCTTGCCCAGATACTGGCTGAACGGCTGAAAATGAATGTCGATCAGATCCATGTAAAAATGGCGGTTGATACCCGGACTGTGCCTGAGCATTGGAAAACGGTCGGGAGCCAGGGGATCCATATGGCAGGAAAGGCAGTCCTGGCAGCCGCGAATGACGCCATCAGGCAATTGAAGGACCTGGCATCGTGCGTATTGCAGGTTCCGGCAGATGACCTCGAGACAGCCGGCGGAAGAGTGTTTATAACGGACCGTCCCCATATTGGACTTGGCATAAGGGAGCTGGCATACGGCTACACCTACCCGAATGGCCATACGATCGGAGGGCAGATCATTGCTGTCGGGCATTATACCCCGCCGCGCGTTTCCTATCTTGACCCGGAGACAGGTGCAGGCGATCCCGGTCCCGAATGGACTGTGGCTGCCCAGGGAATTGAAGTGGAGCTTGATAAAAGGGACCTTACCTACAGGATCCTGAAAGCCTATACGGTCATGGATATCGGGAAGGTATTAAATGAAAAAGGAGCCCTGGGCCAGGTGATGGGGGCGATGAATATGGGGATCGCCTTTGCTGCCAGGGAATCTTTTGTGTTTGACCGGGAGGGGAGAGTCTTGAATCCGCAGCTCAGGACATACCGCCCGCTCCATTATGGAGAAGAGCCGGAATATGTCACTGAATTTGTGGAAACGCCTCATCTCGCCGGCCCTTTTGGCGCGAGGGGAGCCGGAGAGCATGGACTCATCGGCATGCCTGCTGCGCTTGGGAATGCCCTGTCCCTCGCCATCGGTGTCCAGCTTGATACTCTTCCTCTCCTGCCTGAAACATTGTGGAGGAAAGTCAGCGGGGTGAAGCAATGATTCCTTTTGACTTCCAATACAGCAAGCCGCAGTCCATTGAGGAGGCAGTCAGGCAATACCATGAATATAGAAGCAGCGGGAAAAAGCCATCCTATTTTTCCGGGCTCACCGAGCTGATTACATTGGGAAGGCTCAATCTTGTTTACACAGATGCCGTCATTGACCTGAAAGGAGTCGAAGGGTATCAGGGGATGAGAGAAGACGGGCAATATTTGATTTTAGGGGGAGGAGCTGCATTGACCGCCATTGCAGAATCCAATTTGTTCCCGCTGCTCGCAAAGATCTCAAGCGAAATTGCCGATAGGACGTCACGCAATAAAATTACACTTGCCGGCAATATCTGCGGCCAGTTTTTTTACCGGGAAGCCGTCCTGCCGCTGCTGCTGTCAGACTGCCTGTTCGGGATCGCCGGAACAGAAGGGCTTGTGTACCATCCAATCCATCACGTATTTGAACAGGAAATCAGGATTAAAGAAGGGGATTTCCTCTTTTGCATACTGGTAGAAAAAGAATATAGAGAATTGCCGTACGTGAGCATCAAAAAAAGAAAACAGTGGGACACAGGCTACCCGCTCATAACGGCTGCCGCACTTCTGAAAGAAGGGGAGATCCGGATGGCTTTCAGCGGCGTCTGTCCTTTTCCGTTCCGTTCCCGGGAAGTGGAGAAGATGCTGAATGACAGGGGACTGACAGCTGCGGAACGGGCAGAAAGAGCTCTCGCCTATCTGCCGCAGCCCATCCTGGATGATGTCGAAGGGTCGAAAGAGTACAGATTGTTTGTATTAAGGAACACCATAACCGATTCTATTCAACAGTTAGAGGGTGAGAGGCAGTGACCGGTTCTAAGCTGCTGATGCTTATTGTGAACGGAGAGGAAATCGGGCTGACCGCAAGGCCTGCAGATACTTTATTATATGTTCTCCGGGTGCGCCTGGGCCTGACAGGCTCAAAGCCGGGCTGCCTGAACGGCGACTGCGGGGCGTGCACTGTCCTGGCTGATGGAGTTCCGATGAAATCCTGCCTGATGCTGGCGGTTGAAGGAGAGGGAAAGAGAATCCAGACGATTGAGGGGCTGAAGAATGCCCCGATCCAGAAAGCTTTTATCGAAAACTTTGCCTTCCAATGCGGCTACTGCACATCCGGCTTCATCATGAACAGCCATGCCCTCGCCCAGACAAATCCGCGTGCAGACGAAGAAACCATAACTGAATGGCTCCAATCCAATATCTGCAGATGCACCGGATACAAGGAAATCCAGCAGGCCATCCATTTGGTGCTCGATCAGGGAGCCAAGGGGTCAGGTCCCTTGGCCCAGCCCAAAGAGGGACAGTAAGCCTGTCCCTTCCTTTTGCTATACTTCCACTTCAGTGCCTGCCCCGAGTTCGAGTGCTTTCTGGTAGACGGCACTGGCAATGGCCAGGTCGAAGTAAGCTGTGCCGACCGATTTGAAAAAGGTGATTTCCTGGTCATTTTCCCGGCCCGAAATCTTTCCGGCCGCCAGTTCCCCAAGTTCCCCATGCAGCCTGTCAAAGCTCCAGACCCCTGAGTTTACCGGGATGATCAAGTCACCGGCCTCTTCCTTCACACCTTCAAGCGTATCAGCGACAATTTTGGAGGATTTAAGAATGGTCTCTTCATCCACCTCCTGCATATGAGGCTGATAAGAGCCGACACCGTTGATATGAGTGCCAGGCTTAAGAGCTTCCCCTGAAAAAACAGGAGTGGAAGAGCGAGTGGCGCAGATAATGATATCCGCCTCTGCAGCAGCACTGTCAGCATCGCTGGCGATTGAGACTGACCCGTCAAACTCCGGGCAGAGATCTTTAATTTTCCCGGCAAAGCGATGGGCCTTTTCTGTCGTGCGGTTATAGAGGAGGATGCTCGAGATCCTCCTTACCTCTAAGACGGACTGCAGCTGTTCCTCGGCCATCGCCCCGCAGCCGATGACGGCCGCAGTCCCGGCATCCTCCCGCGCCAGATGTGCAGTTGCCACTCCGCTGATCGCCCCGGTCCGCAGGCTGGTCAGATAGGAGGCATTCAAAAGGGCAAGGTGATCTCCATTCACGGCATCAGTTAATAATATGACACCCTGGGTCGTTTTCTTGCTGATGGAAGGGTTGTGCGGGAAGATGGTGACGGCTTTAACAGCGGTTTTCCCGGCAGCAGGCATGGCGCATGGCATATACAGGGCAGATGCCTCGTGCTCGGGGATATCGAGGACTGTCCGGTGCGGATTGAGGATTTCAGCTTCCGTTTGCCGGATCAGCCCTTCCCTCATATCCTGGAGGGCATTTTTCATAGAATAAAAGGATCGTATTTCTTTTTCAGATAAAATAAGCATTCATAATTCCTCTCTTTCTGAAAAAAAGGAACTGCCGGAGCAATTCCTTTTTCATTTTTTAAATCGTAGCGTTTGTTTTTGTACTTTCCGTGATTACGGTGCTGTTGTCCAGGTCCTGGTTGTTCCGGTCCTTAATGCTTGCCACGGCCACCAGTGAGATGGCGGCCGTCAGCATAATATAAAGGGCTACCGGGACATAGGAATTGTCGTATGCCTGGAGCAGGGCGGTCGCAATCAGCGGCGCGGTTCCCCCGGCAAGGGCAGCACCGATCTGGTAGCCCAGCGAAATGCCGGTATAGCGGACATTCGATTTAAAAATCTCAGAGAACATAGTCCCGAGCACTGCCGTAATCGGAGCCCAGATGATGCCGAGGCCGAGAACTGTGGCAACAATCAGCATCAGGGCAGACCCCTGCTGAAGCATCCAGAAATAGGGGAAAGCATAGAGCATCATTAAAATTGTGCCACCGACATAAAGCTTCTTTCGGCCGATCTTATCCGAAAGGCCTCCCATGATCGGAATCAGGATAGTTGTGACGATCGTGGCAATGGTGACCGCATTGAGCGTCACTGTCCGCGAAAAGCCGAGCTGGGTGGTCGCATAGGAAACAATGAAGGTTGAAAAAATATAAAAGGGTGCAGTTTCAACTACCTTGGCGCCGACTGCAATCAGCACTTCCTTCCAATGGGTGCGCATTGTTTCGACGAACGGAACCTTCGCAATTTCCCCTTTTTCCTGGGCTTTCTTGAAAGAAGGCGTCTCACCGATGCCTTTGCGGATCCACAGCCCAAAAATGACAAGCAGGGCGCTAAGAATGAAAGGGACACGCCAGCCCCATGACATGAATGCCGCTTCCGGGAGCAGCGACATGATGGATAAAGCCAGTGTGCCGAGAAGCATCCCGATCGTCACGCCCATCTGCGGGACGCTGCCGAACAGGCCGCGCTTCTCTTTAGGGGCATACTCGACTGCAAGCAGAAGGGCACCGCCCCACTCTCCGCCTAGGCCAATGCCCTGGATCAGGCGAAGGATAATCAAAAGGATTGGCGCTGCCACCCCAATGGAAGCATAAGTAGGCAAAAGCCCCATTAAAACGGTTGATCCCCCCATCAGCGACAGTGTCAGGACAAGCGTTTTTTTCCTGCCGATCCTATCGCCGATATGGGCAAAAACCACACCGCCCAGCGGACGGATGAAAAACGCGAGCGCAAATGAAGCATATGCCAGCAGCAGGCCTACCGCCGGATCCTCACTGTGGAAAATCACCTGATTAAAAACAAGCGCTGCCACTGTCCCGTATAAAAAATAATCAAACCACTCAATCGAACTTCCTATCAAACTCGCAATCAATACCTTATTCGCCAGCTTCTTCTCCATGGGCATTCCTCCTCTTGTATTGGCCCGGCCTTATTTATGTATAGAATGAAAAAGCGGCAAGCCAGGCCGGGGACAAAATGCTATACAGACTAGGATATAATTTATGACTGCCGGAAACAAGAGAAAAAACGGTTAATTATAAATTTTCAGAAAAAAGACAGAGGGCCCCATTTAATGGCCCTCTGTCTGGCTTTTCTTTCTCATCTAGGCTGTGCCTCTACTCCTGTTCTTCCAGATCCTCAATCAGCTTCTTCATCTCCTCAATTTCCCTGCGCTGCGCTTCAATGATATCCTCAGAGAGCTTTTTGACCCTCGGATCTGAAATGCTGGCGCGTTCACTCGTCAGGATGGCGATGGAGTGATGGGGGATCATCGCTTTCATCCACGCGGTGTCCTCGATGGTCGCCTGGCTGCGGACAAGCCAGAGGGAAACAGCAAATACAACAGCGCTCCCTGCTAAAATCAGATAGTTCAGCTTCTTGTTTTTATACATCTTCCACATGAATAAAAGCATGACAATGGCCATGGCCGATCCCATGATCAGGGCCATATACACCCGTGTCTCGCTGTAAAAAATATGATCGAGCTGAAAAACATTCAAATACATAAGTCCGAACATAATGACCGTCGAAACGGCGATCATCAATCCGAATCTTCCGTAATGCTTCATTGCAAACCCCTCTTTCTCTATAGTTTCTATAATGCTCGTTCCCTTGCTGCACCCGGAACAAACCAGAAATTCTCCAGGCGGCTTATACCAAGCCAGCACGAAAAGCCGGAAACAGGTGTCTCCGGCTTTCCTTTTATTCCATTATCATTCAAAGATTCGGGCCAAGAAACCTGTCCTTTCATCCTGCTCAAGCCTCCGGATTAATCTGCCTGACTATCTGCTCGCAGATCTGATGGGTAATGAGCGAGTCTTCGATAGAGGGGTCGGGAGTGCGGCTGTGCTGCACAGCCTCAAGGAAGTGGCCGATGAGCTGGTGAAAGCCCCGCTTATAAAGGGTAGGTACCCAGTCGCCGAATTTTGTCACATGAATGTCCTTGTCATGGTAATGGACCGTTTCGACAAGGGCGTTGACCACATACTTATCATGGCCGGTGCTGTATTCGATGATTTCCTCGGTGACACCGCCATTCCGGTTCATGATGCCAACGGCGGTACAGCTGTCCCCAATGAGCTGGACGATAAGATGCTGGAGCATACCGTCTTTTATCATGGGCTGGACGGTCATATCCTTTACAGGCTCATCCATTAAAAACCGAAGAGTATCCACCACATGAATGAAATCCTCGACGACAAATCTCCTCAGGGAGTCAGGGGAGGAGTAGCGGTTCTTCTGCATCAGGATCAGGCTCGCCCTGCCATACTCCTTCAGCTCCCTAACCCTTGGGATGAAGCGGCGGTTAAAGCCGACCATGGCAATTTTGCCTTTTTCTTTTGCCAGACTGACAATCTTTTCGGTTTCTTCTAAGTTCATGGAAACCGGCTTGTCTATGTATACATGGATGCCATGCAAAAGCAGTTTTTCTGCTATGTCAAAATGAGCCTCGGTTGCCGTGCTGACAATGACTGCTTCAGCCCCGGCAGCCATCAGCTCCTCAACAGTGCCGGCAGTTTCCCTGATTCTGTACTTATCTGCAAGCTGATTGAGCGTCTCCGTATTTCTCGTACAAAGCACAAGCTCAATATTTTCCTGTTCCGACAATACAGGCAGATAAGCCTTTTTAGCAATGTCCCCAAGGCCGATGATGCCAATTTTCATATGCTCACTCCGTTCCAATTTTTGATTTTACACAAATGAAATGATGATACCGCCCTTGCCCGCATAGGTGCCCATCGTCGCACCCATATAATTGACGATGATTTCCTTCGGATGGTGCCGGCTTTCAATCTCAGATTTTAAATACTCCGCATCTTCTATATTCCCTGTATGGGTAATCCCGAAGACCGTATTGGAAAAACCGGCCGAACGCTCTCCGATACGGTCTAAAGACCGCTTGAAAAAACGCTTAGTGCCGCGGACCATTTCCAGCATTTCAATACCTTTATGCTGGTTATATGATTTGCCGCTGTCTCCCTGATTATAGCAATTCCGCCAAAAAAGGTATGGGCAGGTGCTTCAGTTTTTAAAAAAACAAATATTATGTGATCAACAATAGTGTATATCGCATAGTATACAGTATACTGTATGACATATAGCAAACAACCCAGAAATACATGAGATCAATGAGGTGAAGCTGATGGATTCATTGCTGAACAGTTTAATGACGGAATTGCGGAGGGGGACATTGACGCTTGCGGTGCTCAGCCAGCTGGATACGCCCCAATACGGCTATTCGCTGGTGCAGAGGCTGGAGGAGGGCGGCATTGCGATCGAGCAGAGCACTCTGTACCCGCTCCTGAGAAGACTGGAAAAGCAGGAGCTTGTCACAAGCAGCTGGGATACGAGCGAAAGCAGGCCGAGGCGCTACTATGTGCTGAGCGATTACGGGACAGAGGTTTACAAAGAGCTGAAAAAAGAGTGGGAGCGGAGCACACAGGACCTTCGCGGCCTGCTGAAAGGGGATGGAAAGGATGAACCTGATTGAGCTTTACATTCAGGAGGTGGTGCGCCGCCTTCCGGAAGGCAAGCGGGAGGATATTGGACTGGAGCTGCGTTCGACAATCGAGGATATGCTTCCGGATAATTTTGAAGAGAAAGATATAAAAGAAGTGCTCATAAAGCTGGGCAGCCCGGCACGGCTGGCAGGGAATTACATGGACCGGCCCATGCACCTGATCGGCCCGCGGTATTTCGATGTTTATGTGCATCTCATCAAGCTGATTCTGCCCATCGCGGCAGTTATCGCATTCCTAGCAAATGCAGCTGTCGAAATCATGGCCCGGAACCCCGGAGAATCTGCGCTCGATATTATTCTCGCTGTCTTTGGAACTGGCATTTGGGGGATGCTCGGCGCAGGCATCCAAACGCTATTCTGGCTGACACTGGTGTTTGCCGTCATCGAACGGACTGACAAAGGAAATATCCAGGAGCCGGTAACAGACAGTCTGCAAAAATGGACTCCGGATGACCTTAAAAACGTCTCCCAGATCAGCAGGGAAAAAAGGATTCCGAAGCATGAGCCAATCGCTGGCCTGATCATGACCATTATTTTCGCCGCCCTCTATTTCAATGCTGATAGGATCATTGGGCTGTATGAACAAGGCGGTGCCGGATTGGAATTCAGGATACCGGTATTCCAGCAGGAGATCCTGAATTCCTATTGGCCAATTGTAATGGCTGCCGTCATTCTGGAGCTCGTATTGATTTTGTTTAAATGGATGAAGGGACTGTGGACGAAGGGGCTGGCAATCCTGGCAGCTGCCTCACAGGCTATATCCTTAGCAGCCTTTATCCTGGTCTTCAGCAATGCTTCTGTATGGAACAAGGAATTTACAGATTATATGAATGAACTCTTCCTTGCTTCGCTCCGCCTTGAACACTGGGTTCTCTGGGGCGGCATTGTCTCCATCATCGTCTTTGGTGCGATAGAGGTATACCGCGTCTTCAGAAAATCCCGGATCCGCTGAAAATGAAAAGCCCGCCAAAAAAGGCGGGTTTATTGCTGTACCGGAATATCGCTCGTCAAGGCATGCGTATTTCCTTCAGTATCCTGAAAAAACGCCATCCATGTCTCGATGTCCCCCATTTTGGCCACCATATGCGGCTCGCCTGTAAAGCTTGCCCCTTTTTCAGCAAGTTCCCTGCAGGATCTGCGGATGTCCTCCACCTGGAAATAAAGGACTGAGCTTGGATGGGCGAACTCTTCCTTTTCCGGCAGGCTTAGCATCAGGCGCTGTCCGCCGCACTCAAAGAACGCCATTGTCTCCATGCTGAATAAGAGGGAAAGGCCCAGTACATCCCGGTAAAAGGGGATGGCTCTTTCAATATTTTTGACCGGGATGCCGATCTGGCTGATTTTCTGGATTTCCTGCATTTCTATCACTCCTTAACTATTCTTCTTCTCCAGCATAGTTGAAAAACCCGCCTCATTCTTGTCCAATCTCGCCTTTTTCCGGTATTGGAGGGGGGACATCCCTGTATGCTTCCTGAACATTTTGCTGAAGGAGGAGGGGGTCTGGAAGCCTACTGCAAAGCTGATATCCGTCATACTCCACTCCCCCTTCTCCAGCATCTTCCTCGCCTTTATGATCCGAAACTCTGCCAGATGCTGATGTGGCGTCTTGCCGAAGAATCCTGTGTAGGTCCGGAGCAGGTGACTAGGCGAAAGGCAGGCTATTTTTGAGAGCTCGTCTAAAGAAACCGGGCTTGCATAGCAGGCCCTTATATATTCATAGGCTATCATCAGGCGTTTATAGAGTTCCTCGCGTGTTGAACGCCGCTCGGCTCCGATAGCTGAAAATTCCCTTCTTGCATATGACTGTTCATGGAGAATCTCCTGCATAAGCTGGTAAAAAAGATCTTCATAGTCAGCCGGATTTTCCAAAAGCAGATGTGCTTTCTGCAATCCAGCAAGCTGGCCGTTCAAACCGGCTCCGGGCTGGTATGTCCTCTCAAAGAATCCTTCATCATAGGCAGGGCGGAAGGGGTCGCTGAGAAGATTATCAGGTCTGGCAGTGAGCGACTGCAGCACCTCCCCCGCGAACCCTTTTCGGAAGAATACACAAAACGATTCGACCGGTTCTGCCTCCTCAATTGAAAGGGCATAATCTCCCTCATTCAAGAGCAGATAGCGGCCCTCCTCTACAGCGTAAGTTCCCTGGCCTTTTTTATACTGGGCATTGCCGTTCCGGAAGGTTTTGACCGACAGCTGGCCGCTGCCTTCCCAGTAAAATTCATTGCTCCTGGCATGGAGCACATAATTGGAGGTGTGCTGTTTATTCATTCTTCTCCCCAGTTGTTTTTTCCAGAATTTGAATAGTTTTATTATAACGCAGACTTCACTTAGAAAATCTCTTATTCACATAAATCCCTCTTCAAATTCTGAAAATTATACCACCTTTTGAAAAGAGGCGTTATAATATTCCTATTCGCTAAAGCAAGGCTTTGGCCACGGTCATTGTACCTGGCGATCTACCATTATAAAAAAAGAGGGTTGTCTGCCATGAGCAAATGGTCAGTGTTTGCCTATACATCTTTAAGCTTCTTTTTTGTCATCAGCTGTACCATGGCTGTTTTCTATGGATATAAAGTAATTGCCCATCATGTTCCCCAGGAATCCGGCAAGCTTGAGGATTACCGCTATCACTTTGTGCTTGTGCCGGAGGAATTGGATAATGAGTATTGGAGGCTTGTTGAAAAAGGGGCCAGGAAGGCTGCGGAGGAAGCGGGCGTTGTCCTCGAATATGCCGGTCCGAATCAGGCCAGCATTGATGAACATCTGGAAACCATTGAAAAGGCAGCTGCCTCTAAAGTTGATGGCATCATCACCCAGGGCCTTAGCGATGAGCAGTTTACGCCGCTCATCAACAAAGTGGTCGGGAAAACCCCTGTTATCACCATTGATACAGATGCAGCCAACAGTGAACGCCTTGCCTATATCGGCACTGATAATTATTATGCCGGCTATCTGGCCGGAAGGGCGCTTGTGAAGGATCTGAACGGAAAGGCTGAAGTGGCCATCATCACCGGCAATTTCTACGCCAACCACCAGATCCAGCGGGTAAACGGCTTCAAGGCTGCAGTAGGAAGCGAAAAGAATATCCGCATCATTGATGTGGAAGAGTCGGAGATCAGCAGAGTAAAGGCAGCCGAAAAGGCATACCAGATCTTAAAAGAGCATCCAAATGTAACCGCTTTCTACGGAACCAGTGCCCTTGATGCCATCGGGATCGCCCAGGTGGTTGAAATGATGCAGAAGCAGGGGGACATTTATATTATGGGATTCGATACACTTCCTGAAACCCTGGATAATATGAAGAATGGCACCATCCAGGGAACGGTCGTCCAAGAGCCGTTCGAGATGGGCTATCAGTCCGTGCGGATGATGATCGACCTGCTTGAAGGCAGGGAGGTCCCGCCTCTTGTCCATACCGACACAAAGATTCTGAGAAAAGCAGACCTGCCGATCAGCAGTCAGGAACAAATCAGGGAGGTCCACTAATATGCTGTTCCGCATAAGGTCAAAGCTGCTCTTATATTTTATTGTCCTCGTCGCCCTCCTGACTTCTGTAGGACTGTTTTTCTATAAAGCCAGCGAAAAACTGGTCACTGAGTATGACAACAGCTTTGAGAGATTCCTTCTTCTTAACGATATCTCCCAGCGGACCGATTTGGTGACCGAGAAGCTGAAGGCCTATATCACAGATAAGGACCATACGTACCTGATTGAATATGAGCAGGAAAAAATAAAGCTTGTGGATGACCAGAAAAGGCTCTATGAGATTATGGGCACTAATGATCTGACCCTCGTTAACTATAAAAATATGATCGACAGCTTCCTGGAGGAAACAGATGCCTCACTTGAAGCCTTTCAGCGGGATGAGATCGACACCTACTCGGGCCATCTGAATGAGGTGCTTAAGATCGGCGGTTTTCTCCAGGAAAATACACTTGCCCTGCTAAACAATAAATTGACCGATTACCGTTCCTTCTACAGACAGATGGAGCAGCAGAATCACTATTATAAAATGCTCTCCCTGTCCCTCTTTGCCGCAGCCTTCTTTTTAAGCACGCTGCTGGCCTTCTGGATATCAGGAGGCATTACGAAGCCAATCTCCAAGCTTTCAGAGGCGGCGAGGCAGATTGCAAAAGGGAATCTGGAAGGCGAGGAAATCAAAGTAGCAGCAAAGGATGAGCTGAAGCTGCTGACAGATACCTTCAACCAGATGAGGAAAAACCTCAGGACACTGGTCATCGAAATCAAGCAGAAGTCAGAATTGGACAAGCTGCTGAAGGAGCTGGAGCTCAGGAGTCTCCAGAACCAGATCAATCCGCATTTTCTATTCAATACACTGAATACGATATCTAAAATGGCGTATCTGGAGGATGCCGAGGAAACCTCGCGCCTCATTGAATCTGTTGGAGCGCTGCTTCGCTACAACCTGGGGGATCTGGACAAAGCCTCGACTCTCCGGGAAGAGGTCAGGGTTGTAAAGGAGTATTTTTACATCCAGCAGACGCGCTTTGGAGACCGCATCCGCTTTATCACTAACATTGAAGAAGACTGCCTGGACATTGAAATACCTGGGCTGACCCTGCAGCCATTAATTGAAAATGCCTTCATACACGGGGTGGAAGAGTATGAGGAAAATGGGGTCATCCGACTGTGCATCATCCGCAGAAGTGATGAGATTCTTGTAGAAGTCAGCGATAACGGCCCCGGGATGGACCCGCAAGCCAAAAGAAGGCTCTTGGCCTATGCCGAGGGGCTGGAGGAAACTGTGCCCAAGGAGCAGCCAAGCGGCCACTCGACAGGCATCGGGGTCAGAAATGTCATGAAGAGGCTGCAGCTGTTTTATCAGAAAAAGAATGTCGTGGAGATCGAATCAGGGTCTGGGAAGGGAACAACTTTCAGGCTGGTGATCCCAGCCAGGGCAAAAGGGGGAGAAAAGCTTGCTCAAAGTACTGGTCGTTGATGATGAGGTATTGGAGAGAAAGGCAGTAGCCAAAATGATCCGCAGCTCATTCAATCATGCCGAGGTGGTAGGGGAAGCAGCCAATGGACGGATTGCGATTGAAATGGCAGTAGAGCATGAGCCGGATATTATATTTATGGATATTAAAATGCCGGGCGTGGACGGAATCGAGGCTGTCCGGGAAATCAGAAAAATCAGGCCGGAAACGCAATTCATCATGGTATCTGCTTTTGATACCTTCGAATATGCCAAGAAGGTGATGCAGCAAGGGGTAAAGCAGTATATCCTGAAACCGAGCTCAAAGGCAGATATCACCGCAGCCTTTGAAAGCGCGGCCGGCGAAATCATGGAAGAGCGCAGGAAAAGGGAGGAAGAGCGGAGCCTTAAGGAAAACCTTGAAAAAGCAGTGTCGATTGCCCAAAAAGAATGGGTCGCTTCCCTCATGATGAACCAGGTGCAGGACATCACCTTTGAGAGCTGGGGGCGGCTTTTGGGCACTGAAATACTCTCCGGCTATATCATGCTGTTCAGCTATCAGCCTAAGCCTGGCAGGGAGGCTCCTGAGGACCGGAAAAAAGAGTGGTACAGCTGGCTGAAAGAAACACTCACCAGCCTGCCTGAGCATCAGGAGGCCATGGTAGGGCCTCTCGTTGACGATCAGGTTCCTGTGTTATTCCTTTGCCAAAAACCGACTGAAAAAATGCATTTCAAGTCCAAGTCTCAATCTGTTCTGGATTCTCTGCTTGCCAGATTCTCCAAGTTATTTGTAGAAGCGGAATTAAAGGCAGGAATTGGCCATCCGTACGAGGAGGCGAAGGATCTGACTAAATCCTACCACGAAAGCGTCCTGGCCCTTCAAAAGCTCATGCAGCTGCCCGGAAGGTCTTATTTATTCGGGGAAAAGCAGGGAAAAACGGCCGCAGGAAGCCCGCCGCCTGGCTATAACGCAGAGAAAGAGCTGCTTGAAGCGGTGCGCCAGGCAGATGTGAACCATGTCCTGTCTGCCTTTGACCGCTTTATGGTCAGCCATGCTGAGGAAGCACGGGAAACAGCGGACATCCGCAGGTCTCTTCAAGAGCTGTTTGTGCTGGTATCAAGAATGCTCTATGAACTCGGCATTGACTACAGGCAGGTGCCCGAGCTCAGCGATTTAGATGACAGCGCGGTCCTGTTTGAGCACGGCAAGAATCATCTCCTCCGCATAGCCCGGGATGTGCAGGCATGGCGGAACAGCCATGCCAAAGATATGCTTTATAAAGCAAAGGAATATATCGAAGCCCATTATGCCGAGGCGCTTACCCTCGAATCGGCTGCTGAACATGTAGACTTGAGCCCGTTCTATTTTTCCAAACTGTTCAAAGACCGCTTTAGGATGACCTTCATTGATTTCGTCACCGACGTCCGGATCAGGAAGGCAAAGCATTTCCTCAAGGAAGGCTCCCTCAGCCTGAAGGAAATCTGCTACAGCATCGGCTACAAAGATCCCAACTACTTCAGCCGGGTCTTCAAAAAACATACCGGCCTCTCGCCAACCGAATACCGCAAGGAAAGCTGAAGGATCTCTATTAAGGGATCCTTTTTATTTTTTATAAAAGGGAATGAAAGAAATTGTTGTCATACATTTTGAATTTAATAGACATGCTGGGTGAAAGCCGTGACAGATGAATGCCCAAAAAATTATAAAAACCTGTTGATTGGAGTGCAAGGCACGTAGACTCCTGCGGGATTGCAGCGGCAGAGCTGAGACCCCGCAGGAGGTACGACGAGGAGGCTCAGCGCCGCCCCGCGGAAAGCGAAGTGCCTGGAACGGAAATCAACCCCCATTTAAAAGAAATCCTTTTTTAAAAATCAAAATATCCATCAAGTATTTTTTTATCCTGAACGCGATTTCACAAAATAGTCTAGAAAATCACAATTTAATGCTAGTTTTTCCGAATATGAATCTCCTACTCTCCTGCTACTATTTATGTAAGGGCTTACAAACTAAAACCAAAAGGGGATTGGGAAAATGGCTAAAAAGAAAAAAGGTTTGCTGGTATCACTTACGGTTGCTTCAAGCATCTTGCTGGCTGCGGGCTGCAGCAGCGATTCGACTGGCGGTTCGGGGGATTCAGGCAAGGCAGACGGACTTCCGGCTGTCGGGGCAACAATCTACAAATTTGATGATAACTTCATGTCCTATGTGCGCCGCGCAATGGAGGATTCCGCAAAGGACCAGGCCAACCTGATGCTCAATGACTCTCAGAACGACCAGGCAAAGCAGATCGAACAAGTCGATACACTGATCGCCAAAGGAGCAAAGTCACTGGCCATCAACCTGGTTGATCCAAAAGCAGCACAGACTGTCATCGATAAAGCAAAAGCAAAGGACCTGCCGGTTATCTTCTTTAATAAAGAGCCGGATGCAGCGGTCATGAATGGTTATGACAAAGCCTACTATGTCGGGACGACTTCTTCGGAATCAGGTGTCATCCAGGGTGAACTGATTGCCAAGCAGTGGGAAGCGAATGAAGCGGCATGGGATAAAAATGGAGACGGAAAAATCCAATATGTGCTCCTGAAAGGCGAGCCGGGCCACCCGGATGCCGAAGCCCGCACCAAATATGCGATTGACACAGTCAAGGGCATCGGCATTGAAACAGAAGAACTGGCAATGGATACAGGTATGTGGGATGCAACGAAGGCAACCGAAAAAATGGATGCCTGGCTGGCAAAATACAGCGACCAGATTGAATTCGTCATTGCCAACAATGACGGCATGGCACTCGGGGCAATTGCTTCTCTTGAAAAAGCAGGCTATTTCTCCGGAGATAAATACATGCCTGTCGTAGGTGTCGACGCTATTCCGGAAGCATTGGATATGATCGAAAACGGCAAAATGGTCGGAACGGTCCTGAACGATGCACAGAACCAAGGGAAAGCGACTGTCCAGCTTGCAGTCAACGCTGCAAACGGCAAAGACGTGCTTGACGGAACAGAATGGGAGCTTGACGAGGCCAAAGCCGTCCGCGTTCCTTACGTAGAAGTGACGAAAGATAACATCGATGTCGGCAAGAATGCTTACAAGTAAGAACTGCGCCTCAATTTGATGGCAGCAGAACAATAGATAAAAAGAGTTATTCCACAATGGGGGGCTTGCTGTGCGGGTCTCTCATTGTTTTCCAAAAAATAGCCGGCCGGATGAAACAGCTATAACAGGCAGTGCCGGCACATGCAGAAGGGCAAGCAAGGAGGTGCACTCATGCCGGAAACAAACGGAGCAGTGCTGCTGGAAATGAAAAATCTAACAAAAAGATTCCCCGGGGTCATCGCCCTGAACAACGTCTCCCTCAAGGTAAGGGCAGGGACAGTGCATGCGCTGATGGGGGAAAATGGAGCAGGCAAGTCAACTTTGATGAAATGCCTTTTCGGCATCTATTCAATGGACGAGGGACAGATCCTCCTCGAAGGCCGGGAGGTAGCCTTTGCCAGCTCGAAGCAGGCGCTGGAAAGCGGGGTCTCCATGGTCCACCAGGAGCTCAACCAGGTGCGCCAGCAGAATGTCATGGATAATATCTGGCTTGGCCGCTACCCGAAGAAAGGCATCTTCATTGATGAGAAAAAGATGTATGAAGATACGGCAGCCATTTTTAAAAGCCTGGACATCCGCATCGATCCGTCCAGCAAGGTGAGCTCTCTCTCGGTTTCAGAAATGCAGATGGTTGAGATCGCCAAGGCGGTTTCCTACCAGTCCAAGATCATCGTCATGGACGAACCGACCTCATCACTGACAGAAAAAGAAGTAAATCATTTATTTAAGATCATCAAAAAGCTGCAAAGTGAAAATGTAGCCATAATCTATATATCCCACAAAATGGAGGAAATCCTCCAGATATCCGATGAAGTGACGATCATGCGCGATGGACAGTATATCGCGACAAAGAGCGCCGAGGAGCTGACAACAGATGAAATCATCCGCCTCATGGTCGGACGCGATCTGTCACAGCGGTTCCCGGAAAAGGTGAACAAGCCGGGAGAGGTTATTTTAAAGGTTTCCGGCCTCACAGCGGAGGCAAAGCATTCTTTTTCTGATATCGGCTTCGAACTGAGGAAGGGAGAAATCCTTGGGATCGCCGGGCTGGTCGGATCAAAGCGGACCGAGGTGGTGGAAGCACTGTTTGGCATGAGGGGTGTGAAGTCAGGAAAGGTTGAGCTTCACGGGAAGGAAGTCCACAACCATTCCCCGCAGCATGCCATCAAGAACGGCTTTGCACTCGTTACAGAGGAAAGAAGATCTACCGGCATCTTTCCGGAATTGAGCATCAGCTTTAACTCTATCATTGCCAATCTGAAGAAATACAGGAAAGGCATCTTCCTTTCAGACGGCAAGGTGGCAGAGGATACCAAATGGGTCATAGACAGCATGAATGTCCGGACACCGTCGCAGAAAACATCCATCGGCAGCTTGTCCGGAGGGAATCAGCAGAAGGTTATCATCGGCCGCTGGCTCCTCACAAGGCCTGAAATCCTGCTGTTGGATGAACCGACACGGGGAATCGATGTCGGGGCCAAATTTGAAATATACCAGCTGATCAGCGAACTGGCGGCAGAAGGCAAGGGGATCATTTTCATCTCATCCGAAATGCCCGAGCTGCTGGGCGTGAGTGACCGGATCATGGTCATGAGCAACGGGAAACTGGCTGGGATACTGGATACTGCAGAAGCCTCGCAGGAAGAAATCATGCGGCTCGCTGCGATGTACTAGGAGGAAACACACATGAACAAAGCGGAAAAAAGATTCGATGCAGCCAAATGGCTCGTCGACAATGTTATATATGTCGTACTGGTCCTGCTTGTCATCGGGATCATCATCGCGTCACCTGACTTTCTATCAATAACGAACTTTATCAATATCCTGAGCCAGTCTTCATCCAGGATCATCATTGCTCTCGGGGTAGCAGGCATTCTGATCACTGCCGGGACAGACCTGTCAGCGGGAAGGCTTGTCGGCCTAGCCGCTGTCGTGTCAGCATCAATGCTGCAGGCTTCGGATTATGCTTATAAAATGTATCCGAATCTTGCTGAGCTGCCTATCATCGTACCCATCCTGATCGCCATGGCGGTCACAGGCCTGTTCGGGGCGCTCAATGGTGTCATTGTTTCCAAGTTCCATGTGCCGCCGTTCATTGCCACCCTTGGCATGATGATCGGCGTCTACGGCGTCACTTCGATCTACTTTGACCGCCCGCCATACGGCGCCCAGCCGATCGGCGGACTGAGCCAGAGCTTCACAACTTTCGCCCAGCGGGGAATCCCGATCGGCCAGTATGAACTGCCATACCTTGTCATCTATGCGGCTGTTGTTTCCATCATCATCTGGGTGATCTGGAACAAGACCCAGCTTGGGAAAAATATGTACGCAATCGGCGGAAATCCTGAGGCAGCAAAGGTTTCAGGCGTCAACGTTGCAAGGAATATCATCCTGATCTATCTGATTGCAGGCCTTCTCTACGGCTTCTCCGGCACCCTTGAAGCCGGGCGTGTAGGAAGCGCTACGAATAATACAGGAAATATGTATGAGCTCGATGCCATCGCAGCCTGTGTTGTCGGCGGGGTATCCTTGTCCGGTGGGATCGGCACCGTGCCGGGCGTCATCACCGGCGTACTGATTTTCCAGATCATCAACTACGGACTCGCCTTCCTTGGCGTTAGCCCTTATATCCAGTTCATCGTCAAAGGTGCCATCATCATCGTAGCTGTAGCCTTTGATATGAGAAAGCACGCGAAAAAGAAATAAGCATTCTGGCTCTGTTTCTCATTTGCGCCACCCTGCGCCACCCTGTGCTATACTTGCCAGACATATCCGGCAAAAGGAGCTCAGACTATGAAATTTCTCAAATCGCAAATGAAGCAGCTGGTCAAGCAGAACAAAGAACTGCAGCTGCGTTTAAAAGAGCTCGAAAAAGAGCATATGCTTGAAAAAAACTTCGCTCTAAAAGCCTTGTACCACGCAGAGGTTGCAGACGGCGGAAAATATCAGACAGCCTATCAAGCATTGGACCTGCCTAAAAAGTAGGTCCTTTTTTTATCTCCACAACTCAGGCTGCAGCCTTGCCTTGCGGGAGCTCCTGCACTTGTACAGGCCATTTTTGTTTAATAAATGTGTTTGCTGCATGCTGCAGGGGTAAACTTATGCAGGAAGCTAACGAACAGAAAGGGGAGCTTTATGGATACTATTCCTTTATTTGTCTCAACTGAATGGCTGGCTGAAAGGATGGAAGACCCGAACCTGAGAATCATTGATGCTACCGCTTTTCTGAAAATCCCGGAAGATAACGGCGAGGTTGGCGCCTGGTCCGGCAGGGATGAATATAACGGGGGGCATATCCCTGGTGCCGTCTTTGCCGACCTGATGAATGAATTGTCAGATCAGGAAGCGGGGCTGCCATTCACCGTGCCGCCAAGGCAGCAGTTCATAGAGAAAATCAGCAGGCTGGGAATAGGGGATGGCACATACGCGGTGATATACGATCAGGGCAATGCATTGGTCGGAAGCCCTGTTGCCGCTGCTTACTGGGCCTCAAGGCTTGCCTGGCAGCTTCGCTATGAAGGCTATGACAATATCGCAGTCCTGGATGGAGGGCTGACCAAGTGGAAGGAAGAGGGCCGCCCGATTTCCACAGAACCCGGGCATTATCCTGCTGCGGTGTTTACAGGGGAGCGAAGGGACGAGCTCATCGCTGCGAAAGAGGATGTCAAAAAGGCGATGAATGATGAAAGCATCGTCCTGATCAATAGCCTGTCCCCCGAGGATTTCAGGGGCGAAACGGAGACCTATCCGCGCAAAGGACATATACCCGGGAGTAAGAATGTGTTCTTCGGTGTTCATGCAAATGAAGAAACGAAGGAATTATTCTCTGACAAAGTTCTTAGGGAGACATTCGAAAAAACGGGCGCCCTTGATCCCGGCAAGAAGGTCATCACTTATTGCGGAGGCGGGATAGCGGCCACCTGGAATGCCTTGATACTTAACAAGCTTGGGCAAAGAAATGTCGCTGTTTACGACGGCTCCATGAATGAATGGGCCAGCGATTCGGACTGCCCGCTTGTCACAGGCAGCGAATAAGGATAAGCCCGATTTTTTTCGGGCTTTTTTTGTTTCCGTAAAATTCCTGTTTGAAAAAATGCTTTAACAGGGAAAAGATGTAAAAAAACTATACATATATAATGAAGGGGGAGGCCCTTATGAGCCAAATCAAAGTAACTGTCGGGATTCCGGTCTATAACTCTGCCAATCATATCAGCATCTGCCTGGATTCGATCCTGGAACAGTCGATGGAACAGGAGAGCATTGAAATCATCATGGTGAATGACGGATCGACCGACAGTTCCGGACAAGTGCTGGACAGCTATGCAAGCTCCCATCCAAATATCACTGTTATCCATCAGAAAAATACAGGAGGGCCGGGTGCCCCGCGCAATACAATTATGAAGCAGGCCCGGGGAAAGTTTATCTTTTTCGTGGATGCGGATGATTACCTGGGTCCGGAGGCGCTGGAGCGGATGTACAAGATGGGGAATGACAATCATTCTGACATTATTGTAGGAAAATTCACAGGAGTGAATGGGCGATGGGTGGCCAAGTCGATGTTTGCAGCAAACGAGCCATTCACCAATGTGTATGAATCAAATGTGCTCGAAGCGATCGGCCCTACAAAAATGTTCCGCCGCCGCTTTCTGCTTGATAATGATATTACCTTCCCGGCAGGGATCTGTACAGCAGAGGACCAGCCATTCATGGTAAAGGCCTATGTCCTGGCACGCGGCATTTCAATTGTAGCGGATTATCCATGCTATTATGTGGTCAATCATAAAGATAAGCAGCATGCGAGCGTCATCCAGGTCCAGCCGCGGGACTATTATAAAACGCTTGAAGAATCTGTGAAGGTTATCCACCGCTATGCCGAGAATGATGAGAAACGGAATCTGTTAAAAGCAAAATACTTAAAGAAAGAGCTGACAACCGGAAGAAGCATCCTGTTTGCCGGCTCTCAAATGGGACTCGATGAAAAGGTCCGCTGGCTCAGTGAACTGAACCGATTCTTAAACAGCTGGGTAGACGAAAAAACAGAAAAGCTTCTGCCGCTTAATATGAGGGCATTCCTTTTCCTCGTGAAGCGAGGGGATCTGGAGAGGCTGAGGGCGCTCTCCAGCCTGGAGTCAGTCCGGGCTTAGGGTGGAAGGATGCTTAAAAGGCCAGCATCCCGGAGATTACCGTTACCGCCCTTCCGCCAACTGTAATACGGATATTATCCCCATGGGAGCTGACGCCCGCCTCAAGCAGTCCCGGCCTTCCGGCTGCATGCCCCTGGCCTATGACCAGCTTGTGGCTTCTTCCATGTTCAAGAATACGCTCGAGCATTAAATATCCGGCGAGGGCGCCATTCGCGGAGCCTGTGACAGGATCTTCCCTGATGCCTGCAGCAGGGGCAAAATCCCTTGTATAGATGTCATATTCCATGCCCTTAGCATCAAAAGTAAACAAATGGGTTGTGCTGATTCCCAGCCGGCGGTTATGCTCCTCTACCAGATCAAACTGTGGTGCTGCCTGATCGATGGCTTCCCTGGTCTTCAAGGGGACAAGCAGATGCCAGTTCCCTGTATACCCCAGCCTGACAGGGTAACGCTCGTCAATGTCGGCAGAAGAAATGCCAATCATCCTGCACAGGTCTTCCAGGACATATTCTATTTCTTTTACTTTAGGTGATATTTGAGTCATTTCCGCAGAAAGGAGCTTTCCTCCGGCTGTTTGAAAAGTAACCGGCACGATGCCGATATTGGTCTCAAAACGGATTTCCCTGCTGTGCTTGAGCCAATCTGACTCAGATGCCATGATCCAGGCTGCGCTCAATGTCGCATGGCCGCAGAAATCGATCTCGCAGGAAGGCGTAAAATAGCGGACCCTGAAATCGGCATTTTCGCTGTCGGAAGGAGATAGAAAAGCAGTTTCAGACAGATTGAATTCACGCGCTGCCAGCTGCATCTCTTCTTCCTCCAGGAATGCGGCTTCCGGGACCACGCCGGCAGGATTGCCGCCAAATGCCTGATCGGTAAAGGCATCCACCTGATAAAATTTGATATTTTTCAACAAAAACTCCTCCTTCTTTTCTTATTTTCAAGAAAATTCTTGCAAAAAGATAGGGATTCCAGCCTTTCTTCCCGAATAGGATAGAGATGCCGGCAAATCTATTATACAGAATCACTGCCGAATCTAGTAAAAACAGAGAAGAAGGGGGAAAACTAGAATGCTGTCTTTTTCCAAACCGGATGTTGAATATTTTTTCCAGACCTTTGGCATCCAGACATTTGCTGTAAGCCCGGATGAAACGCAGCTGGTGTTCAGTACAAACCTGAACGGGAAATATAATCTATGGGCGATGGATCTGCCAAACCAGTTTCCTTATCCGTTAAGCTTTCAGAACCAAAGCTGCCAGGAGATAGAATATGATAAGGAAGGCCGCTTCCTGCTTGCTGTCATCGACTCGGACGGCGACGAAAACGGCCAGGTTTATGCTCTGCCAAGGAATGGCGGCGAGTTAAAGCCTATCCGCACACACGAAAATGCCCGTCATATGGGACTGATCTCCTCCAAGGACGGAAAGACGCTTTATTATACATCCAGCAAGGAAGATGCCACTTTTTTAAAGACGTACGCCTATAACATGGAGACCGGTGAGGAAGAGGTTTTGCTTCACGGCCGGGATGCTGCCACCTTCCTGACAGCCAAAAGCCCTGATGAGAAGCGCTTTGTCTTTGGCAGGATGTTCGCGAATACATACTCGCTTGCCTATGCCTGGGATGGCGAGAAGGAAGTTCTGCTGACGCCTGAGGCAGAGCCGCAGCATACAGTCACTGATGCTGTCTTTACTTCGGAAAACGATATCTATCTTGTAACCAACTATAAAGAGGACTTATCCTATTTAGCTAAGTTCAGCCTTGAAACAAACGAATTCACAAAAGTGCTGTCGCTCGATGGGGAAGACTTTTCAGGGCTGAAATATGATAAAAAGGCCCGCGCCCTGTATATCAGCAGCCAAAAAGGAGCAGAGGACCATCTCTACCGCTATGAGCTTGAGGAAGGCAAGGCGAAGCAGCTGGAGCTCCCTGCGGACACCATCGACGGGCTGTCAGTGGCAGAGACCGGAAACCTTTACCTGCTTGGCAGGTCTGCAGTCACTCCTCCTAATCTTTATAAATATGAAAAGGGCGAATGGACACAGCTGACCAATAATCGTGTGCCTGGAGTCAGTGAAGAGGAAATGGCTGAGCCGGAAATTCTGCACTACCCTTCGTACGACGGACTTGAAATTGAGGCGCTCTTCTTCAGGGCCAAGGAGGAAAACAGCAACGGACATGTCATCCTCTGGCCGCACGGCGGGCCTCAGGCGGCAGAAAGGGCTTCTTTCCGCTCTCTGTTCCAGTTCCTTGTCCACAGGGGCTACAGCATCTTTGCACCGAATTTCAGAGGCTCCTCAGGCTACGGGCTCTCTTATATGAAGATGGTCGAAGGCGACTGGGGCTACGGCCCGCGCCTGGATAATGTTGAAGGGCTAGAATGGCTCATCAAGAACGGCTATGCAGACCGGGAGAAGCTCCTGCTGATGGGAGGAAGCTATGGCGGTTATATGGCCCTGCTCCTGCACGGCAGGCATCCTGAGTACTTTAAAGCTGTCGTCGATATCTTCGGCCCGAGCGACCTGTTCAGCTTCATTGAATCGGTTCCTGAGCACTGGAAGCCGGTCATGAACCAGTGGGTCGGCGATCCGGTAAAAGACAAGGAAAAGCTGATCGAGTACTCGCCGATCACCTATCTTGATGCCATGACAAAGCCGATGCTCGTCATCCAGGGAGCCAAAGACCCGCGCGTCGTCAAAGCGGAATCTGACCAAATTGTCGCTGCGCTCCAGGAGAAGGGAAGGGAAGTCGAGTACATGGTCCTCGACGATGAAGGCCACGGCTTTTCCAAAAAAGAAAACGAAATTAAAGTCTACCGCAAAGTTCTGGAATTCTTTGACAGTTTTATTCAGTAAGGCTTTGCCGGAAAGTACGCACTGTGTGTGTACTTTCCGGCTTTTTTACTGGCTCCATCCCAAAAGAAAACAGGCAAGCCCCCGGCTTGCCTGTCCTCACGCTTCAAAGCGTTCAAGCTCTTCACTCTCTTCAAAGTTCCGGAAGAATTCCTGGATAATCTCCTTATCCGAATGAGGTATTTTCTCGCCTTTCACAATCTGAGCCCCGTTGATGCAGCCGCTTGTGAGAAGGATGAGATCGTCTTCTCCGCTGACGGACAATGCTGTGAGCACGCCATCCCTCCGTGTAGGCTCCTGCAGGATATTCCCTGCGTGGGGATTGGAGAAGCCCTTCATCACGTGGCCGACCACTTCCCATGGGTCTAGGAAACCAGGGTGGTCTACCGATACAATTACCTGGTCTGCCTGGTTCTCGACGGCCTTTGCCATTTGCGGCATTTTCTCTTTATCCCTGATCCCGATTCCGGTAATCATCACAATAAGTCGCTTATGCGGCAGCTTTTTCGCTTCCTTCAGCAGGCTTTTGAGGGCGACCGGCGTATGTGCGTAGTCAATGATGATCTTCCTCCGGCCGAATTCCTTCAGCACTTCAAAGCGTCCTGACGGATTTTCAACGCGCGGGAGGGCCTCAATGATCTGTCGGATCGTAAAGCCAAGGTGCATGGCCGTACAGATGGCTGAAAGGAGGTTGGCCACATTATAGCTGCCAAATACAGGCGTCCGCACGATATAAGAATTGCTCCCAAGCTTCAATTCAAAGCTTGTCCCATCATTTGACACCCTGATGTTCGAAGCTTTTACATCAGCAGCGGAATCCTTTTTCAGGCTATAGGTGAGAAGGCTGCCCTGGAAGTTCCGGATAATATCAGCGCCCATCCCTTCGTCATCAAGATTTACGACTGCCCGCTTTGCCTGGCGGAACAGCTTCAGCTTTGCCTGCTTATAATTCTCAAAGGTTTTATGGAATTCAAGATGCTCTGGCGACAGATTCGTATGAATAGCCACATCAAAGTTGATGCCGGCGGTCCGCTGCTGCTCAATGGCAACGGAAGAGACCTCCATGGCGGCGAGCTGGTCCCCGCGCTTAGCGAAATCAGCAAAAATAGCATGCAGATCGCTCGCCTCAGGAGTAGTCGGTGTTGACTGTACAAAGCTGACCGGGCCCTTGGACGAAAGCACCCCGTTGGTGCCAATCGAACCGGAGGGAATGCCGAGTGCCGTCATCAGTGATTTCACAAAGGCCGCTACAGTCGTTTTGCCGTTAGTGCCGGTAATGCCGACAGTATGTATTTTTTCATGGATCCTTCCATGGAATATAATTGATAATTGGGCAAGGAAAGCCCGTGCATCTTCCGTTTGGAGAAAGGTAAGCTGCGGGAATTTTCGGCTGAATTCCTCAAGAATGGCAGCATTCTCGCCTGCAAGGACAGCTGCTCCCTTTGCAATGGCTTCTTCCAGGAATGTATGGCCGTCATGATTTTCGCCGCCCAAGCAGATAAAGACCGATTGAGGGCCTGCATTGCGGGAATCATAAGTGATGCTATTTATTTTTTGGCTGGGGCTGCCCCATCTCTGCCTGATGTTCAGCTGCCCATATTGCTCAAAGTAGATGTCCATAGTACTGCTATCTAAACCCCCTGTAATAAAAGCCTGAATTGGCACATTTTTCGACAATGCGCCGTATACCTATACCCATGCTGAAAGTATTTACACATTCAGTTGAAAAAATGTATCTTTTGAATGTGCTTGGATCAATTCAGGATATTGGGGGCAGAAAAAAGGCGAAGATTACATCTCCGCCCCTGACATTATGCTTTCTCTTCAAACAGCTTTGCGATTTCTATGATGACATTTGCTGCTTTTTCCATATTATCAACTGAAATATATTCATATTTGCCATGGTAATTTTCGCCGCCTGTAAAAATATTCGGCGTCGGAAGCCCCATATAGGAAAGCTGTGAACCGTCCGTGCCGCCCCTGATCGGAAGGATCTGCGGCTCGATATCAAGCTTTTTCATCGCCTCTCCTGCAATGTCGACGATCTCGATGACAGGCTCGATTTTCTCTTTCATGTTATAGTACTGGTCCTTAAGCTCAAGCTGAATGCGCTCTTTTCCGTAATTCTCCTGCAGAGCGGCAACGGCTTTTTCAAGCAGCTCTTTTTTATGTTCAAATTCCGTACGGTCAAAATCACGGATAATATAGCTCATCTCTGTCTTTTCCACGTCCCCTTTGAATGAGCCGAGGTGGAAGAAGCCTTCATAGCCTTCAGTCAGTTCAGGTGCCTGTTCCTGCGGCAGGCTGCTTTGCAGCTCCATTGCAATTTTGATGCTATTGACCATTTTTCCTTTAGCAGACCCAGGGTGTATATTGGTTCCATTTATAATAATTTTGGCTCCCGCTGCACTGAAGCTTTCATACTGAAGTTCACCGAGCGGCCCTCCGTCCATTGTGTATGCATAGGTGGCATTGAAGGCTTCCACATCAAATTTATGCGGGCCTCTGCCGATTTCCTCATCTGGTGTAAAAGCGACCCTGATCGCTCCGTGCTTGATTTCCGGGTGTTTGACGAGGTATTCCATCGCCGTCATGATCTCAGCGATTCCTGCCTTATTGTCAGCCCCGAGAAGGGTAGTGCCATCAGTCGTAATCAGTGTATGGCCCTTATACTGCTCCAGGCTAGGAAAATCCTTTGGTGAAAGCGTAATATGTAAAGATTCGTTCAGGACAATATCCCCGCCATCATAATTTTCAGTAATCTGCGGGTTGACGTTTTTGCCGGTAAAGTCGGTTGCTGTATCTACATGGGCAAGGAAGCCGATGACAGGCACCTGCTTTTCTGTATTGGAAGGGAGGGTGGCCATGACATAGCCGTTATCGTCCATTGCTGCATCCTCCATGCCAATGGCTTTGAGCTCCTCTACAAGCTTTTTGCCAAGGTCCAGCTGTCCAGGGGTGGAAGGGCAGGTTGTGCTGTTATCGTCTGATTGTGTGTCCATTTTTACATACGAAACCAGGCGTTCAATCAGGTCTTTTTTCATCAGAATCACTCCAAGCTTTTTTCTTTCATCATATCATTTTTGTTTCGGGAAGCGAACAAAAAAAGGCACAAAAGCAGAACTTTTGCACCTGAGGTTTAGACGAAGGAAAAGGTAAAGCTTCCTAAGATTGTTTTGTTTGATTATGGGGCTGTTGATTTGCGTTCCAGGCACTTCGCTTTCCGCGGGGCGACGCTGAGCCTCCTCAGAGCAAGCTCTTGCGGGGTCTCAGCATTGCCGCTGCAATCCCGCAGGAGTCTACGTGCCTTGCACTCCAATCAACAGGGTTCCTATAAATAGTTGCGCAAGTTTGCATCAATAATCGGACTGTTGATTTGCGTTCCAGGCACTTCGCTTTCCGCGGGGCGACGCTGAGCCTCCTCAGAGCAAGCTCTTGCGGGGTCTCAGCATTGCCGCTGCGATCCCGCAGGAGTCTGCGTGCCTTGCACTCCAATCAACAGGGCTCCTATAAATAGTTGGGCAAGTTTGCCTCAATAATGGGGCTGCTGATTTCCGTTCCAGGCACTTCGCTTTCCGCGGGGCGACGCTGAGCCTCCTCAGAGCAAGCTCCTGCGGGTCTTAGCATTGCCGCTGCATCCTGCAGGAGTCTGTGTGCCTTGCACTCCAATCAACAGGGCTTTTAAATTTTTTATGGCATTGTGACTAAAAAACATGCCGAATTGTCCCAGCCCATTTTGTAATTAAAGTTAGCGCTGAAAGAATTCAATCCATTCCCTGTCAGGCCCGTAAAAGAAGAAATATTTATAGCCATTCGGGAGGGCGGTGATTTCCTGGTCTATGAGTTCAGCCCCCAGCTCTTTGAGCCGGGTGAATTCTCCTTCCACATCATCGGTGCTGACCGCAAAATGATGGACCGTCCCTTCTTCCGGGAGCTGGTCATTATAGCCTTGAATCAGCTCCAGCTCAGTCTCTTCATTCCCGCTGAAGCCAAGGAATGCGAGCTTAATGACACCGTTTGAATGGGGCACCTCTGCCTTCAGCTCCATGCCGACAGTGTGGGTATAAAACTCTATTGATTTCTCTATATTTTTAACCATTACTCCTACATGGTCGATTCTTTTTCCTGCCATGAAAACATCTCCTCATTATTATTTTGCAATTATTTCCCAGGAAACCTAGCCTTTTAGTACCTGCTGTATCACCCGGTTTGTCAGGTTAGGAACAATCTCAAGTGAATAGTTCATTTCCATGCGCTCCAGTTTCTTATGTGCATCCAGCCCGTATGGCCCTATATTGATGACAGGCACATTCAGTTCGCGGATATCGCTGTATTCCACATAATGCTTTGTGCCCCAGCCAGGGTTATTGTCAGATACAGCACTGATTCCTGCTTCATCATCGCTGAGCGCGATAAAGCTCATATCCGATATATAAGGGAAAAAATTCTTGGCAATGATCGGATGTGGGTAGGATGGCTGGATTTCTTCCACCGCCTGATCCAAAGCTTCAATAAGCCTTCTTTCATCCTCTGTCTGTCCGGAAAGCTCAATTCTCGGCGAGTATAAAGAAGAGTAGAAAAGAATCATCGCCGGGCTCTTATCCTTCAACCATTTCCATGCTTCTTCCACGACTCGTGCTGCATACATTCTTGTATCCAAAGTGTTATCAAGGAGCAATACTTCTTTGAATCCGTCCATATGGTCAATGTATGCCTGACCATGCTCATCCACCAGCATCCTGTGCATCTCCTCATATGTGTAGACGCGCGGCTGCCAGGGCAGCTCGGCATATGGTTCGCCGCTCATTTCGGCGAATTGCCGGTTCCGCTGTTCAAAGGAAGAGAGGGCGCTATTGAAGGCGATATAGGCTTGCTCCTTCAGTTTCTCCAATACTTCCTTTGGTGACCATGAATGAATGAAGAAATTATAGTAGACATAAGCACTCAGCGCAGTCTGGACTGTATAGGAAGGCTTAAGGTCGGTCTGCTTCAGGGATACCGGGGGGACTGTTGTTTCCCCAAGCGCTTCATTGCTAAGCTCCGGATTATAGCTGATCTGCCTTGTCAGTTCAGCAGCAAGGAAATTCGGATCCAGACCTTCAAAGCAGGAGCCGACATGTGTTTCAGCGCCTGTTATGAAGAAAGAGGGGAGGAGCTTCCCAACCGTTCCTTTGTAGATATACCGATTTGTATCTCCCTCAAATCTGGGGGAGACAAAGTCAGCATTGATGGCTGCAGCATAATGGAACTTATGCTCATCCTTCCATTTTTTCAAGGTCTTCAAAGCAGACAGTACTCCATGTGAACCGTCCTCCTCATCGCATTCTGCAAGGAAGACGAGATTTCCTTCTAATTCTTCCGGATGCTCAGAATAGTATTTTAAAAGATAGAGATGGCTTGCAAGCCCGCTCTTCATATCAAGCACTCCTCTGCCAAACATCCAGTCGCCGGATTCAAGCTGTTCCTTTGCTCCGGAAGGGAGTTCTTCGTTCCTGAACAGGTCTGCAAGCTGATCCGGGTCGCACGCTGCACCACGGAGCTGATTGAAATCATCGATTCCGACAGTATCCATATGGCCCATCAGAATGACTGTGCGGCTGTTTTTTCTTTTCGTTCCTTTCACAAAAGCCAGTACATTATACCGTTCCAAATCATCATCTATCGTCTGCTCTATAACGAGCTGTCCGCTGTTCTCCGCAAAATAGGGGAACGAGGATAAGAGTGTATATAAAGAATGGGCGATCACCTTCTCGCCATTTGTATTTACTATGCTTTCAATATTGACCAGCTGTTTCGTAAAGGCCAAAGTTTCTTCGCGGCAATTAAGCATATTCATCAAGCTCTCCTTTTGTCTAGTAAACTGTTAATGTATTAAAATTATCCTATTTTTGGAACGGTCGTCAAGGGGACTGTTTTTTAACTGATTAAAGTTTCTGGAAGGGGAGGAGAGCAATAGATTTTCAGGAAGAAAAAAGGAGGCAAATGGATTGCAAACGCATTGGTTTACTTGTTTACATATATGTTTGCAAATGAAAACAATAATGTTTACAAGTAAACAAATTGTATACTTATTGTTTATGAAAATGTTTACAAGTTTACAAAGTTGTTTATACATTGATTTGACAGTGTTTATTGAACATAAGATAAAGTTTGCGTAATGTTTACAATTTAACGTTTATATTACTTTATATGAAACTCATTGAATATTTGCCAAATATTAATTAAGCTTAAGATAATTGCTTGTACGATAAGCAAGGTACAATGTGAAAGGAATGGTAGATTTGAAAAACCCGAGAATAGCAGCAGTAGACGTAGGCAATGATTCGCTTAAAGCCTTATTCGGAAAATTGGATTATGAACTGAATATACCGAATGTCATTGCGAGGGATGTTGCGGACAGACCGGTAATCGGCATAGAAGAATTAGACAGCAAAGAACCTTTGGACGGGATTCATGTTAAAGTTCATTCCCCAGCATTAAAAGACAATAATGCAATCTATCGTGTAGGAACACTGGCGACTAAAAGCGACAATGCTTCCGAACTCGATCCCGGCAGCAGCAAATCCGAGGAAGACCAGACGCTTATCATGCTTTTCGTTTCACTTGCCCTTGATGCGGTAAGGGAAGAAAACGCTGGTTTGTTCCCGAAAAATAACAATATTATCGATACTAATTATATCCTGGGCACAGGGCTCCCTCTTCGTGAAGTGAAGGAAGGGAAAGATGCGGGCTACCGTTCAAAGCTGCTTGGATCAGTGCACCAGGTAGAATTCCTGGTCACTCCTAAATACCAGGGCATCAAAGTCAATCTGAAATTCAGCGATGTTAAGGTTTATCCGGAAGGCTTCGCGGCATTCATCAATCTTGTGATGGATAACGACCTGAACATTATCAATAAAGAACTGATCGACAAGCGCATTCTCATCCAGGATATCGGGGGCCTCTCCACTGATATTGCTGTAATCAAAAACCGTACGGTTGATGATGACAAGGCACAGGGCTTTAATCTGGGCGTATCGGAATCACTGGAAATGATCCGCGAGGAAATCAGATCCAAGCATGGTGTTGAGCTGGACAGCCGCCGCGATGTGGTAGAGATCATCACCAAGAAAAATGACCGCAACCATATCATGGTCAAAGGAAGCAGGACAAGCGTCCATGACATCACTGACCGCATTCTGTTCGACCTGGCCAAAAAGCAATACCGCCTGCTCCGCAATGTCTGGCAGAAAAATTCGCAGACAGAAATCTGCTACTTCGTCGGCGGAGGATCTGCTGTATTGAAGGAATATATCAAATCACTGAACAATAGCCTTGATGGATATAATATCGACTTCTTTGAGGATGAAAAAGAGAGCATCTGGATGATGGCAAACGCGTATTACAAGCTCGTTGCCGACCATTTGAAGAGAACATCCAAACCGGAAAAGCAGGATGAGAAGAAGCCAGTAAAAGCATAAAATAAGGTGGTAACATGACAAAATCTTCATCCAAGGGGATCGAAAGAGGCCAGACGATTGCGTTTCGTGTACCCTCTGATACCCCAGAATACTTAGTTAAACAGCTGCAAAAGCTT
Organism: Bacillus infantis; assembly: GCF_050107595.1. Classification (GTDB taxonomy): domain Bacteria; phylum Bacillota; class Bacilli; order Bacillales; family Cytobacillaceae; genus Bacillus_AB; species Bacillus_AB infantis_C. The sequence goes on along the minus strand of NZ_JBNILH010000003.1, from coordinate 213,107 downwards.
AAAGAGGCTGAAAAAAGGAATTTTTCCAGCAGGATTGCCGACTATGTCATGCAGGGTGTCAGCCAATCAGTCAAACAGGAACAGGAAACCGTTACGATTCCGCTGCCCAAGGCGCTCAGCAAGATGCAGCGCGACTGGCTCAAGCACGAGCACTCTGAAGCCCTTCTCGGCAGCATCATCTATCAGCTGATCACAGATCCGGTGCGGTCTGCTGCGCTGCTTGCCAGCTTTAACAGCAAATCGACCGATATTGATGAAGCCCTTTATCTGCAGGAGCAGAAAGAAAGTGAAGAGAAGCCGGTCTACCGGGCGGATGTTCCGCCTCCCTCCCCTCCTGCAAAGGAAGAAGAAGAAATACCTGCGTTCACAGATGGTGCTGATGATGATCTGGATGATATTGATTGGTCAAGTGTACAAATAGACCGTTCGGCTGAAAGCGAAGACCGGGAAGAAGAAAGCATGGAAGACCTTCTTGGCGATTTTCTTGCTCATATGAATAAATAGGATGAAGAAAGAGACAGGCGCACTAATTGGCCTGTCTCTTTTTTTGCCTATAGGACGCTGGTAACAAGGGCAGAAGTTGATCTTGTCTAATCAACCAATTCACCTACCCAGTCATTCAAATCTTCTTTGCTCATTTCTCCTTCGTACACTCTGGCAATTTCACCTGAAGAGTCTATAAAGAAGCTGGACGGGATCTTATGAACATCGTACATGCTTTCAACTGCATTATTCTTATCTAATAGAATTTGAAAGTCTATTCCCAGTTGCTCTTTTAAGTTTTTCACCGAAATTTGTGGTTCGCTCAGATTGACTGCCAGCACCACAAACCCGTCATCCTTAAATTCTTCATAAGTGGTCTGAATTGCGGGCATCTCATTTTTACAGGGTGCGCACCAGGTGGCGAAAAAGTTGACCAAGACAGGTCTCCCGATGTATTCGCTTAATTTGGTTCTCTCGCCATCCAGGTTTTGAAGTGCAAAGTCAGGAGCTTCTTCATTTAGCATAGCTTTTGTTTCAGATTCTTTTGAAAAAACATTCTGATATAAAGTGTATCCTGCTGCAAAGAATAGAATCAATAAAATGATCGACCTCATCACAAGTCTTTGTGTCTTTTTAGCTTTCATAAATCCTCCGATCTATAACAGATGGTATTAAATAGTGTAACATTTCCTGGAAGGGAACAAATGGATAAAAGTTATTATTTTTTGACAATTCCATTAAACTTGACAGAAGATGCCGGTCAGTATAATTATAGGTCTCGTTTCTTTGCGGCATCAGCCAAAATAGCATTTCTGTGCGTTAATAGCGCCCTAATGCGGGTAAATTACCTGTAGATACCTAAAAGGCACAAGGAGGCCATAGAATGACATACGATTGCATCATTATCGGAGGAGGGATTGCGGGCCTGCAGGCTGCGATTCAATTGGGAAGGTATAAACATAAGGTGCTGGTTGTGGACTCAAACCATGGGCGGTCGACCATCTGCAAAAGCTATCATAATATCCTTGGGTATCCTGATGGGGTCAGCGGCCAGGAGCTCAGGGACATCGGGCGGTCTCATGCAGAAAAGCTTGGAGTGGAATTTAAGCTGGGAAAAGCAGAGAAGGCGGAGAAAGAGGGGAGCGGGTTTAAAATTACCCTTGAGGAAGGCGGGCAGCTGGAGTCCGAAAGGCTGCTGTTATCAACGGGGGTTATGGACAGAATCCCGGAATTCCCGAATCTTTATCCAACGCTCGGCGTCAGTGTGTATGTATGTCCGGACTGCGACGGCTATGAGGTGAAAGATAAAAGGACGATTGTGATTGGCTCTGGCAATCCTGGGGCCAATATGGCTGTGACGCTTTCCTACTGGACAGATGAATTGGTCTTTATCAATCATGAGAAGAAAGAAGTCAGCCAGGAGCTGATGGGCAAGTTGCATGAGCTGAATATTGAATATATCGAAGAACCAATCGCGGAAGCCATAACTGACGGGGCGAACATCCAGGGGTTTCTGCTTGAGAATGGCCGGAAGGTTATGGGGGAGCGGGGATTTACGGCATTTGGAGGGAATGAAGTCAAGTCAGACCTGGCAAAGCAGCTTGGAGTGGAAAGGCTTGAAAACAAGCATATAAACGTCAATCCGCGTTCCAAGATGACCAATGTCAAGAACGTATGGGCTGCGGGAGATGTAGTTGCCCATTCAGAACAAGTGACCATTGCGATGGGAGACGGATCCCAGGCAGCGATTTGGATCCATAAGTCCATTCTGGCGGAGGAAAATAAATAATGAATAAAGAAACCCCTGCTATGCAAAAGGCGGGGGTCTCTTTATGTTCAGATGTTCGCTATAATGAACAAAGCAACTGCCGCTGTGCTCCCCGGGTGGACACTATACATACAATGCCAGCTTTATGCATAGATTGTATAATCGCGTCTATTTCTGCATCCGGTATACCCGGTATCCCAGGCGCTCGGCATAGATGGCCAGCAGCTTTTGGTGCTCAATCAGTATATGCTCGTATTTCGGATTGACAAGGTGCGGGTTGGCGATTTCCGGCTGCTGATCCCACGGCGAGTTGATGATTTCAGTATAAATGGAATTGGCCGCTACCGTCCTTGGGGACCGGAAACCTTCTGATGTATAAGCCTGCAGCCATTCTCCCTCTGTCAGCAGGCGCTTGATGCTGTATACACTCTGGATTTGGTTTTTCTCCTGAGCATTCAATGGCTCCTCAGCCGTCATTTCAAGGTCAAGAAATATACCGCCTGGCTTAAGAACCCGTTTAATTTCTTTCAAAGATTGTTCAATGTTAGTAAAAATAATGACAGATTCGGCGATAATATAGTCAAAGCTATTATCAGCAAAAGATAGATTCTCGATATTTTCCCTAAGGGCATTGACTGCCAGGCCTTCCTGGGCAAATCTTTTCTTTGCCTGGCCAATCATCAGTGGATGGCGGTCGATCGCTGTTACCTGGCATTTGAAGGATTTGGCTATGAAGGCAGCTGTCTGCCCTGTGCCGCAGCCTGCATCAAGCACCTTTGCCTTGCCTGAGAGCTGTTCCATTCCCAAAACTCTTTTCGTCAAAGCCAAACCGCCCGGGTGAGCGCCGCCCATTCCGAAAAAAGCAAGGGCATCCTGATATGATGGCTTCATGTTTCCGGTATCCCTCCTGTTCCATTCTGCCTGTGCCATACAGTATATGGATAAAAAGGGTGCAAAGTCACAAAAATAATGGTAAGATAATGTTTCATTACAGAGTTAATGGGGTAAAGGATTTGTTTCCCTTTCTTTCGCTGTGATGGATTATTAGCTTATTTGCAAAGAAAGGTGTAAGAATGGCGAATAAAAGGCTTGAACTAATCGTTGATGAGCTTCTTGAAAAAGCGGGAAGCACGGCCGTTGTCGTTTTGGAGGATTATTTCGGGGGAAACCGTTTTGCGGGTGGAAAATACAGCATGGGGACCCATACCATTACATTATATACCGAGGAAATTAAAAAGCAGTGCCAGCAGATTTTTTCCTCGCTTGACCATTTTGAAGATTATTTTGCAGTCGTTTGCGCACATGAAATCGGCCATGCCGAAGACCGGGAGCTCGGGGAGCTTGCAGATCATTTTGACCTTGCAGCCACCTCGCTGGAAAGAAACCAGCTTGCTCTCCGCATTGAAGAAAACGCTTGGGAATTTGCAGAAAAACTATTGGGGCATATTAATATCGCTTTTGTAAAAACCATCATATATCATTCGCTTCAGCCCTATATGGAGCTGCTTGAGACAGAAACCGCTGAAGCTGTGTAGGCCGGCATCCAAGAGGATGGCCGGTTTTTTGCTGAGTCGTCCATTCTATTATCAAAGGGTCATATTTTCCTATGCTGGCGCTTCACTTTCGTATTGATTAAATTCTATGTAAGCGTTACACTACGTATAGATGTATGCCGTTTTTTTTACCCATTAATGCAAACGTTTGCGCATACAAACATTAATTACTTGAGGGTGTTCATATGAAAAAAATCTGGTGGAAAGAAGCAGTAGGCTATCAAATATATCCCCGCAGCTTTCAGGATTCAAATGGAGACGGAATCGGCGATCTTCAGGGAATCATTGAAAGGCTTGATTATGTAAAGGATCTTGGCATCGATGTAATCTGGATTTGTCCTGTCTATAAATCGCCGAACGATGACAACGGCTATGATATCTCCGATTATCAGGACATCATGGAGGATTTCGGGACGATGGCCGATTTCGACAGGCTTCTCGAAGAGGTCCATCAGCGGGGCATGAAGCTGATCATTGATCTGGTCCTCAATCATACAAGTGATGAGCATCCATGGTTCATTGAATCACGTTCTTCCGGGACCTCTCCAAAGCGGGACTGGTACATTTGGCGGGACGGCAAACAGGGTGCTGAACCGAATAACTGGGAAAGTATTTTCGGAGGCTCTGCATGGGAATGGGATGAATGGACTCAGCAATATTTCCTCCATGTATTCTCAAGAAGGCAGCCGGACTTAAACTGGGAGAACAGCGATGTCCGTGAGGCGCTTTATGATGTTGTGAACTGGTGGCTGGAAAAAGGAATCGATGGCTTTAGGATCGATGCCATCAGCCATATCAAGAAACGCCCCGGCATGCCTGACCTGCCGAATCCGGAAAATAAGAAGTATGTGTCTTCCTTTGATATGCATATGAACCAGGAAGGCATCCATGAGTTCCTTCAGGAGTTCAAGGAAAAAACGTATGCAAACTATGACAGCATGTCAGTCGGTGAAGCAAATGGCGTCACCGTGGACGAAGCAGACTTATGGGTAGGCTCTGAAAACGGAAAGATGGATATGATCTTCCAATTTGAGCACCTTGGTCTGTGGGATGCGGAAACAAATCCTGAGCTGGATATTGTCGAGCTGAAAAAGGTGCTGACCCGCTGGCAGAAGGGCCTCGAAAAAGACGGCTGGAATGCATTATTCATTGAAAACCATGATAAGCCGCGTGTTGTATCGACATGGGGCAATGACCAGGAATTCTGGCGGGAAAGCGCCACCTCGATGGCTGCGATGTATTTCCTGATGCAGGGGACGCCTTTCATCTACCAGGGCCAGGAGATCGGGATGACGAATGTCCAGTTCCCTTCCATTGATGATTATGACGATGTGGCCGTAAAGAATCTTTACAAGCTTAAAACAGAAGAAGGCAAGAGCCACCAGGAAATCATGGAGATTATTTGGGCCTCGTCCCGCGACAACAGCCGGACACCGATGCAGTGGGACAGCACAGCCAATGCCGGCTTCAGCAGCGGAAGCCCTTGGATGAAAGTGAACAGCAATTACACAAACATCAATGTTGAAAAGCAGGAAAAAGATGAAGAGTCCATTCTGTCTTTCTATAAAAAAATGATCTCTTTGAAAAAGGCCAATGAAGTCTTTACCTATGGACAATATGACCTGCTCCTTGAAGATGACAAGCAGATCTATGCCTATACACGCACATTAGAAGACGATCAGGTCATCATCATTACCAATCTGTCTGCAAAAGAAGCAGCGTTTACAAGCGACTTCAACCTAAAACCGGAAAATCTGCTCCTGAACAACTATCCGGCAGCAGAAGCGGAAGGGAAAAGCATTACTCTGAAGCCTTACGAAGCTCGGGTATACCGTTTAAGGTGACAGGCACCTATACCACTTCTATACCAGTTGCAGCCCCCAATCCCATTCGGGACGGGGGTTTTTGTTTTAAAATGTGACAGGCACCTATACCACTTTCATACGTTTGAACCCCCTTAATTCCCACCCAGAGGATAAGGTTTTTTTGTTCTCTCCAGCCGCGCAAAGGCACGTGTCGCTTATCTTAACAATTTCTTTGCACAGAGTTGATAAAGCTTTAAGCTTTGCCTTTTATACTGAAGGATGAAAGACCTTATTTGCTAGTTTGTGTACAGATCATCATGAGGGATCCTATGGTAGTGGAAAGAAGCACCAATATCATTCTAGGGGGTAAATCATGTACGTTCGCAAAGCCATCATTCCAGCAGCCGGTCTGGGGACCAGATTCCTGCCGGCAACAAAAGCCCAGCCCAAAGAAATGCTGCCGATCGCCGGCAAGCCTGCCATCCAATATATTGTCGAGGAGGCGGCTGCCTCGGGGATTGAAGATATCATCATTATCAGCGGGCGCGGAAAAAGGGCGATTGAGGATCATTTTGATAAATCCTATGAGCTTGAAGAAACGCTGGCCAAACAGAACAAGCATGAGCTGCTGGAGGCGGTCAAAGCTGTCTCTAACCTCGCCAACATTCATTATGTGAGGCAGAAAGAGCCTAAGGGGCTGGGAGATGCCATTTATTGCGCGCGCAGCTATATCGGTGCCGAACCCTTTGCCGTCATGCTGGGGGACGATGTGTTCCAAGGGGAACGCCCTTGTCTGTCAGAACTGCTGCAGGCCCATCATCAATATGGGGGCACTGTAGCAGGTGTACAGGAGGTCGCTGCGGAAGAACTATGCAAATACGGAGTAGTGGAACCGGAAAAATTTATCGACAGGCAGCTCATGAAGCTCAAAAGCCTTGTGGAAAAACCTCCTAAAGGGCTGGAGCCTTCCAGCTATGCCTTAATGGGGCGCTATATTCTCCCGCCTGAGATATTCTCCATCCTGGAAACTCTCCCGCCGGGTGCCAATAAGGAAGTACAGCTGACAGACGCTATCCGTTTTTTAGCAGGAATCACACCGGTGTATGGAGTGGTGCTGTCAGGCAATCGCTATGATATCGGCGACAGGATGGGTTTTTTGAAAGCGAACATTGAGATGGCTATGCTGCAGGCTGACATAAGGACAGACCTGATTGTTTACCTTGAAGAGATGCTCATGAACCGGCAGGGAGCCGCTCTATGAATATAACAATTGCCGGAACAGGATATGTGGGGCTTGTGACAGGTGTATGCCTGGCGGAGAAAGGGCACAGGGTTATATGCTATGACCATGACGAAGAGAAGACAGCCGCACTCTCGTCCGGTGTTCCTTTAATCTATGAGCCTGGATTGGAGGCAATGATCGGCCAGAATATGAAAGAAGGAAAGCTTTCCTTCACTTCTGATCCGGAGATTGCCTATAAGTCGCCCGAATGCATCTTTCTCGCAGTCGGGACACCGGAAAAAGAGGATGGCTCTGCAGATCTGGGTTTTATCTACAGTGCATGCGGGATGATTGCCGATAAACTTAGGCATGAGACAATCATTGCCATTAAAAGTACAGTTCCGGTCGGGACCAATGAGAAGCTTCGGGCTTTTTTCAAGCAGAATCTCGCCATCCCGGTCCATATTGTCTCGAATCCTGAATTCCTGCGTGAAGGATCAGGAATCAGGGATACCTTCCAGGCAGACAGAATCATCATCGGATCAGACAGCTTTAAGGCAGCAAAAACGGTTGAGGAAATTTATGCACCATTCTCTGTGCCCATTATCCATATGGATGCCAAGAGCGCTGAGCTGGCAAAATACGCTTCAAATGCCTTCCTGGCAGCCAAAATCAGCTATATTAATGAAATGTCCCACTTATGCGAAAGAATGGGGGCGAATATTGATGCTGTGGCAGCAGGAATGGGGCTGGATAAGCGCATAGGCAGCCGGTTTCTCCAGGCAGGAGCCGGATTTGGAGGATCCTGTTTCCCAAAGGATACAAAAGCGCTGGGTATGATGGCTGAGGAACATCAATATGAGTTCCGGATCCTGAAAGCACTCATGGAAGTCAATGCGATACAAAAGAAAGTGCTGCTGCAAAAAGCCAAAAGCATCATGTCTCTGGCCGGAAGAAATGCGGCTGTGTTAGGGCTGGCCTTCAAACCGAATACTGATGATATCCGTGAAGCTCCTTCCATTGAACTGATCCGGGATCTTGTGGATGAAGGGGCCAGCGTCTCGGTCTATGATCCAATAGCATCCAGCAGGGCTATGGGAGTCCTGCCGGACAGTGTTCATTTTGCGGCATCCATTCATGAGGCCATCCACGGAAAAGATCTGGCCTTCATTACAACCGAATGGGCTGAAATACGCCATTTCCCGCTCAGCGCCTACAAAGAATACATGAAAGATTCCCTCGTCCTGGACGGCAGAAATTGTTATACACTGCAGGAAGCAGAATCCGCAAATATCCGCTACATCTCCATCGGCCGCCCCGAATGCCCGGCCAGAAGTGCGGTATTTGGGTGACAGGCACCTATACCGCCTTATAGACCAGTTCTTAGAAGAACCCCTCCCCAAAATCTGTTTCAAAGGTGCCTGGAACCTATTGGAAATGCTACTATAGAGAAAAAATGCTCCAGGAGGGAAAAGCAATGGCTCAGGGAAAAACGAATGCAATGAGGCTGCTGGATGCAGCAAAGATGGAGTACAGTTCTTTAGCCTATGACAGCAAGGACGGCAAGATTGACGGCGTTTCGGTTGCCGGAAAAATCGGCAGGGATCCGGACTTGGTCTATAAAACACTGGTTGCCCAGGCCGGCAAGAATGTCTATGTCTTCATTATTCCGGTTGGTGCAGAGCTCGATCTCAAAAAAGCTGCCAAAGCAGCAGGCGAGAAAAAGGTGGAAATGGCGCCGGTGAAGGATATTCAGAAGCTCACAGGCTATATCCGCGGCGGCTGCTCGCCTGTCGGCATGAAAAAGCTGTACCCCGCCTTTATTGATTCACAGGGGGAGCAGCTCGAAACCATCATCGTCAGCGGCGGGAAGATCGGCCTTCAGATTGAACTTGCGCCTAAGGGACTGAAGGAATTGATCAGAGCCGAATGGAAGGACCTTGTAAAGGAATAGCAGCACCTCAAAGCCTCTGCACTGTTGGGGCTTTTTATTTTGTCCCTAAAAAAAGTACATCCTCCAGCGGCAAATTTCTGCACCTGGGCGTTCACCCATACGGCAGTCCCAGCATACAGTAAAGAGGCAGGACCATTCAGCAATCAACTGAAAAAGGATGTGTGAGTGTGGCTGGAAAAAAGATCGACTATTTTGCAGGCGGCAATACCGCAAGAGGCTTTCATAGCCTTTATGAATCCAATCTTCAGGATTTATCGCGTTTATTTATACTTAAGGGCGGACCAGGTACCGGGAAATCGACACTCATGAAAGGCATCGGCTCTAAATGGCTCGACAAAGGCTTTAACATTGAGCTCATCCACAGTCCATCGGACAATGACTCTGTCAGCGGGGTAATCATCCCTGCTTTGAAGATCGGAATTGTAGACGGCACTGCGCCGCAGGTCATTGAACCGAAAGCGCCTGGTGCCATAGAGGAGTATGTCAATCTTGGGGAAGCGTGGGACTCGGCCCAGCTGGCCACCCAGAAAGGGATGATACTCAGGCTTAACAGCAAGATCAAAGCATGCTATAAACAGGCTTACAGCAATTTTGCAGAGGCATTGAAAATCCATGATGACTGGGAAAAATTCTATATCGACAGCATGGACTTTGAGAAGGCAAACCAGCTTACTTCAAGGCTGATACAGGTATTTTTCGGCAAAATGACCCTGAATAAGATCTCTTCCGTCAAGCATAGATTTTTGGGTGCTGCAACGCCAAATGGAGCGGTAGACTGCATCCCGAACCTGACTCTTGATATCCATAAGCGTTACTTCATCAAAGGCCGTCCAGGCTCAGGCAAATCAACGCTTTTGAAAAAGCTGGCTGCGGAGGCGGAAAAGCGCGGCTTTGATATTGAAGTCTATCATTGCGGCTTTGATCCCAATAGCCTTGACATGCTGATTATCCGTGAGCTTGGCCTTGCGATATTCGACAGTACGGCCCCCCATGAATATTTCCCGAGCAGGGATGGGGATGAAATCATTGATATGTATGAACAGCTGATCGCCCCTGGAACGGATGAGATTTTTGCTGATGAAATCAAAGAAATTGCCGCTAAATATAAAGCGAAGATGAAAGAGGCAACAGGCTGTCTGGCAGACGCCAAGAGGCTGAATGATGAATTGGAGAAGATTTATTCGGAAGCCATGGATTATTCAATTGTGGACACTATCCGCGGCAGGATTGAGGAGAAGATTCTTCGTATTGAAACTCCTCATCCGATCTATGCCGATTAACTGAAAGCAGAAAGGGGAACGACTCATTGAATTATTACCCTTATCAAGGACAGTATTATCCTTTGCCTCAGGCAGACCTGCAGCAGCCGCCGGAAAGATTTAATGTATTCCCAGGGGGCGGGGGCCAGCCAGGCTTTCCTTTCCCGCCCGGTTTTCCAGGAGGGACACCATTCCCGGGACAGCCTGGTTTTCCGGGAGGGACGCCATTCCCTGGCCAGCCAGGCTTTCCGGGAGGCGGAGGCCAGCCCGGGTTCCCAGGTGGAGGAGGCCAGCCAGGATTCCCTGGGGGAGGAGAAGCCCAGGGGCAGGCGGGAGGACCGCCAAGCAGCCCGCCTCCATCCTTTACGCCTGAACTCCAGACACAGTCTGCCTCCGTCTTTGCCGTCGATCCCGGCGCCATCAGAGGCTGCTTATACCGGTTCACCTATTTATGGCTGAATAACGGCAGAAGCTTCTGGTTCTATCCAACATTCGTCGGCAGGACTTCTGTAGCCGGCTGGAGGTGGAGAAGGTTCCGCTGGGAATATTATGGAACAGACACTAATCGGATCCGCTCCTTCCGCTGTACATGAGAATCGTTATTGAATAAAAGTGACCCCTTCAGTCATCCTGAAGGGGTCTTCGCTTCGTTAAAAAATAAGATGCGCTGCCAGCACGATGACCGGCAGGGTAATGATGGTCCGTTCAAGGAAAATGATGATCAGATCTTTCAGAGAGACAGGGATCTTGCTTCCAAGCAGGAGTCCGCCGACTTCTGACATATAAATCAGCTGTGTAACAGATGTACATGCAACGATAAAGCGGGTCATCTCGCTCTCAATTCCGCTTCCAATGACAGATGGCAGGAACATATCCGCAAAGCCGACGACGAGCGTCTCTGAGGCTGCCTTCGCCTCAGGCACCTGCATAAGCTCCAGGAGAGGTATGAACGGCATGCCTGCAATCTTAAAGATTGGCGTGAATTCCGCCACAATCAGCGCCAATGTCCCGAGCGCCATAACGATCGGCGCGACACCCATCCACATATCGAGGATATTTTTCGCACCCTGCTCAAAGAACTGCTTGATGCCGCGGTTTGTTGCCGCTTTGGCTGTTGCTTGTGCAACACCCCAGCTAAGGGGGTTATAGCCTTTAGGAATGGTTTCATCGAGCTGTGGCGCTTCCTCTGTAACATAGGTATCCGGTTTGGTCGACAGCGGCGGGATTCTTGGACAAATCAGCGCTGCCACAATCCCGGCTGCAAGGACGGTCAGGTAAAACGGCACAAAATGTTTCTCGAGACCAACCTGGGAAATAACAACAAGGCTGAAGGTGATCGAGACAACAGAGAAGGTTGTGCCGATGACAGCCGCTTCTCTTTTTGTATAAAAGCCTTCCTCATACTGCTTGCTCGTCAAAAGGACACCGATCGTGCCGTCACCGAGCCAGGATGCCGCACAGTCAACTGAAGAGCGGCCCGGCAGCCTGAACAAGGGCCTCATCACCTTTGTCAGGAGGGAGCCGAAAAGCTCGAGCAGCCCAAAGTTCAAAAGGAGCGGCAGGAATAAACCAGCGAATAAAAATACTGAAAATAAGACCGGAAGGAGATCGTAAAGCAGAAGCCCTCCTGTATTCTCAGACCATACCCATTCAGGGCCAATCTGGTAAAAAGTCATTAATGCAAAGATGGCGCCGAGCACTCTTGCGGCAAACCAGATCGCCGGAACATCGAACAGGGCAGTGAAAAACGCGCTTCTGCTGATGAAGGCAGGCTTTACAAGCTTTGCCAGCAGTGTGCCTGCAAAAGTCAGAAAAATGATCACAGTCATAATGGCCGGCAGATAGGCTGCCAGAAGGTCCTGGACAAGGCCTGATAAAATGGCGATGGGAATGGTCACTTCGCCTTTATAAGAAATAGGAAGCATAAATAAGCTGATGCCGATCAATGAAGGAATGAGGAAGAGCATAAAGCTTTTACCTGATGCTTTTTTCCTCGCTGCAGATTCTATCAAAACATTCACCCTTAATACAATTTATATTTATGAGACAAAGGTTATTTTAATTCATCCTGTATGAATTGCCAACCCACTTCTATTAAATTCCACGGATTCCCTTGTTTTTAAACCTATTTCCCAAAGAATATATTTATAAAAAAAGAGACTGACCTGGAAAGTCAGCCTCCTAAGGCGGCAGAGCGGTCTGATAGCTGCTGCTCTGCGAGCTCCCTGTATAAAGAGTGTTTTTCATACAGTTCCTGGTGTGTGCCGGTCCCGGTAATGCTTCCGTTTTCCAGTATGGCAATCTGATCGGCATCCACAACAGTGGAGAGCCGGTGGGCAATCACAAGGGTGGTGCGTCCTTCCATCAAGTGCTCCAGTGCTTTTTGGACAAGATGCTCTGATGTGCTGTCGAGATTGGATGTGGCTTCATCAAGCAGCAGGATGCGGGGATTGCGGATCAGCGCCCGTGCAATGGCAATCCGCTGCCTTTGGCCGCCTGAAAGCTTGATGCCGCGCTCACCGACCTGTGTATTGAAACCATCAGGCAGGGCATCGATGAATTCTGAGGCATTGGCGAGCCCTGCAGCTCTTTCAATTTCCTCATCAGGCACCTCCCGCTCCATTCCATAAGCAATATTATCGCGGATGGTGCCTGACATGATCGGACTTTCCTGGGAAACATAACCGATGGATGACCGCCATGAATGAAGGCGGAAGGAGCTGATGTCCTGATCCCCAAGAAGAATCCGGCCTGTCTGCGGCAGGTAGAAGCGCTCCAGCAGGGCGAACAGGGTGGTCTTTCCGCCTCCGCTCGGGCCGACGATCGCCGTGGTCTTTCCGGCAGGTACAGTAAGTGATGCCTGGCCAAGGATCTCCTTCTCTTTGTAAGCGAAGCTGACCTTCTCAAAAGTGATATCCTGGCTTGGATTGGCCACAGCCTCCGTGCCTTTATCCACTTCTTTTTCGGTGTCAAATATATGCTGGATCCTTTCTGTTGCCCCGACAGCCTTCTGGAATGCTGTAAAGAAGGATGCCATCTGGCTGAAAGGGACGACAATCTGGAACATATAAATGATGATCGCGACGAGCGAGCCGGCCGACAGGGCGCCTGAAGCAACGCGGACGCCGCCATAGCCGATCAGGATGACGAGCACGAACATCATGATAAAGGTCATGAAGGGGGAAATGACTGCCTGGATTTTCGCTTCCCTCAGCCCAAATTGGAATAAATGCCGTATTCCCTTGTTACCGCTCTCCTGCTCTGCTTTTTCAGCATGATAAGCTTTAACAAGGCGGATATCTGCAAGGACCCGCCCGAGGTTGCCGGAAAAACTGGCCATTTCATCCTGGGTTGCCCTTGAAATCTTATACATCTTCTGCCCCAGCGGCATAATCATAGCAATGGCCAGCGGTACGGCAATGATCATCACAAGAGTCATCTTCCAGTCGATCAGGAGAAGGATGATTACGGAGCCGATGATGGAAATGATCCCGGTCAGAAATGAAATCAAATGCTGTGTGATAAGGTTTTTGACAATATTCGTATCCTGAGTGACCCGGCTCATCGTTTCGCCCGACTGCTGCTGGTCAAAGAAAGGGACCGGCAGATGGAGAATCTGCCCCCAAAGCTTCCTCCTGATGGATGCTACAACTGCTTCCCCGATATAGCTGAGGAAATAGTAGGAAAAGCCGGAGGAGACAGTTTGGATGATGAAGGCACCTGCCAGAAGCAGTATGACGCTCACCTCCAAAGATGAGGCAGCCAGCTGGTCGACCATTGACTTGGTGAACAGGGGGACGATCAGCCCGGCACCGGTTTCCAGGATGCTGAGAATAATGGCCGACAGCAGGATCCAGCGCGGCGGCTTAGAGTCCTTCAGCAGGCTCCAGAATGCTTTCCAGCTTCCTTGCTTGATTGCAGGCTCCTCATTTCTCTTCATCAAAATTCATTCCTTTCTGCTCCAGATACAGACCAAGTGCAGCTGCAAGCCATTTTTCCTCTTCAGGGGAGAAGGGGATATGGAAAAGGCCGCCGTCATCATTATCGCCGAAATCCACCAAACTGAGTTCTTTCAGAAGCGAAGGATCATTTCCTGAGATTTCATCTACTATCTCCATTATTGCCTTTATTAAAGACTGAACTTCCCTGCAGGCAGGGTCTGAACCTGCAAGCTCCTTCAGTTTCATTGAAATGGAAACCCATCTGCTTTCATATTCCCGCTGTTTCTCCTCAGGAATGGCGTAAAGGGAATCCACTCTTTCCTCAGGAAGGATGCTCTTCAGCCATTCCTTCTGCTCGTCCTCCCGGTGGATGGTGTTGATGAGTGAAATGAAGACGCCCGCATCCACCTCGCCTTGATCTTCCATCACATAGAGGGCACGGTCCAAAGCCCGGATGACCCCTTCGACTTCTTCCTTCTTCCGGATCATCTCTGCTCTTTGGAAGGCGAGGGAATCCTTTAGGCTCCATTTTTCATTCTGGAGCATCCCTTTGATCTGCTCGAGGGAATAGCCGAGGTATTTTAGTGTCACAATCCGCTGGAGCACGGTGAAATCAGGGTCGGAATAATAGCGGCGCCCAGAGTCTGTTATTTCGGTTGGCTCCAGGAGGCCGATTTCATCATAATAATGGAGTGTCCTGATCGTGGTGCCGGTTTTTTTTGAAAATTGACCGATTGAGTATTTGCCAGCCATCTCTTCATCTCCCTTAATCTATCTGTCTTTATCATAAAACCTCACGCAGCGTGAGATGCAAGCTGTTTTTATAAAAAATTGCTTAAGTCTATTATAGCCACGCCGCTGCCCCGGCCATAAGCAGGAAGCGGCCGCATGAAAAAAACCCGCCGGAGCGGGTTTTCGGAAGTCTTATAGAAACAGCATTCCCAGCGATATAATGATACCGCTTACAAATAAAGCAAACACGCAGTAGCCCATGATGTCCTTGGCCTTCAGCCCTGCAATGGCAAGGGCGGGAAGTGCCCAGAAAGGCTGGATCAGATTGGTCCAGGCATCGCCCCAGGCGACTGCCATGGCCGTTTTCGGTATTGAAACACCGAGCGTTTGTGCCGCCTCAAGCATGACCGGCGCCTGTACGGCCCATTGGCCGCCTCCTGAGGGAACAAAGAAATTGACCAGGCCGGCGGAAAGGAAGGCGAAGAATGGAAAGGTGAAGTCATTGGAAATGGACGCGAATGCCTCTGACATCACAGCCGCAAGCCCGGAAGTCGTCATCATTCCCATGATCCCGGCATAGAAAGGGAACTGGATGATGATGCCGCTGGCTCCTTTCACGGCATTGACCGTAGCGTTCAGGAATTGCTTTGGAGTCCCGTGGAAGAGGATGCCCAGGAACAGGAACAGGAAGTTTACGATATCAAGATTGAGCTTAAATCCGTTTGTAGCAAAATAATAGAATAAGAACACAAGCCCAAAAATTCCGATCAGCATGGAAAGAATTTTACTGTTTTCAAGCCGGTCTGCCGGCGTCAGGGCAGCCTGTTCAATGGCAGCGGCCGGCAGGTCCTCCTCAAGCAGGGCAGGATCAACTGCGACGGTATCCTCCCTGGAAGGCATCATCATTCTGTTCACAATCGGCATAATGACGAAAATACCCAGGATAATAGCAATATTAAAAAAAGCAAAGATGGTCTCGCTGGTCGGGATGATGCCGATCAGATCCTCCGAGAAATGCCCGGCTGTTGCAATTGTCAGCGGAATCGAACCCGAAATGCCTCCATGCCAGACGATAAAGCCGGTGTATGCGCTTGCAATCAGAAGCCGGTAATCTACATTTTTGACCTTTTTCGCCAGCTCTTTGGCAAAAAGTGCACCGATCACAAGGCCGAAACCCCAGTTGATCAAGCTCGCGAGCATGGAGATGACAGTGACAAGGATGATGGCCTGCCCCGGAGATTTGGCCAGTCCTGCCAATGAGCCAAGGCCCTTTTTAAAAAGGCGGCTGCTTGCCAGCACATGGCCCGTCACCAGCACGAGTACCATTTGCATCGAGAATGTCAGGAGCCCCCAGAACCCGCCTCCCCAGAACTGGACCATCTGATACGGGCCGTTGTCTGTAAAGATGAGCCCCAGGCCGAAAACGGCGAAGGTCAGGATCACCACAAACAGGAATGGATCCGGCAAATACCGCTGCATGATCCGGTTAAAAAGTGAGACGACAGCTTTCATATTAATTCCCCCTTTAAAAAACAATACCTATATAGTTTCTGTAATATTCTAATTTTTCCTTCTTTTGCTCCTTAACCTTCTCTTTTCACCAAGTGGGCATCCACAGAATACACTGGATAGTCATATGCCTATGAACAGGAGTGGTGATCATGTATCCAGTCTATCCTTATTACGGAAAAAAAGAGGAATGCAAAGAAAAGCCGCTGTCTTTCCCGCCGCAGCATCAGGATGTACAGCCCGGCCTGGAATATAAGATGGTGCCAAGACCGATTTCGGAGGACCCCGACTATCGGGGGTCAGGAAAACTGAAAGGGAAGGTCGCCATCATCACCGGAGGGGACAGCGGGATTGGCCGTGCGGCGGCTTACGCGTTTGTAAAGGAAGGCGCCAAAGTCGTCGTTGTCTACCTGAATGAGCATCAGGATGCCAGGGAAACACAGGAAAGGATCCGGGAGCTTGGCGGGGAAAGTCTTTTTATCGCCGGCGATATGAGGAGGGAAAACTTTTCCCAGGAAATTGTCGAACAATCGCTCCGCCAATTCGGCAGGATTGATATCCTCGTCAATAACCACGGCGTCCAATTTGTGCAGAAAAGCATTCTCGATATCACAAGGGAACAGCTCTTCGACACCTTTGAAACCAATATTTTCGCGTTTTTCTACTTAACAAAAGCCGTTCTTCCCCATATGAAGGCAGGGGGCTCCATCATCAATACAGCGTCCGTTACGGCCTACGAAGGCCATAAAGATCTGATTGACTATTCCTCGACAAAAGGTGCGATTGTAACCTTTACAAGGTCCTTGTCATTGTCGCTTGAGAAAAAAGGGATCCGGGTGAATGCCATAGCGCCAGGTCCTATCTGGACACCGCTCATCCCCGCCAGCTTCTCCGCGAAGAAGGTATCAGAATTCGGCACGGATACGCCGATGAAAAGGGCCGGCCAGCCGTTTGAGCTGGCGCCGGCGTATGTTTACCTTGCCTCCGACGACTCCCGCTATATGAGCGGGCAGGTGCTTCATATCAACGGCGGGACGATGGTAAGTTCATAGAGAAAGCTGCCGGGCTGGATGGCCCGGTTTTTATATGGATAAACCTTGCTGAAACACCGGTAACCTTATATTATTTTAATAGTCTGACAAAAAAAGAGGGGATTATTTATGAATACAACTTTAGCCGCAGCAGATGCTTCAAAAAAGGAAATTGTCCGGAACCTGTACAGCTTTTACCTGCACGACTTGTCACAATATTCATCCTCACTTATGCCGAATGGCCACGGTACATTTGAGTTTGACTCGTTCGATGCCATTTGGGATACACCGGGCATTTCGGTTCATCTCATCAAATACGGGGAAGAGATTGCCGGCTTCCTGCTGTTTCTGGAAAAACCTTTCCTGAAAAAGGCCGATTTCTGCATCAATGATATGTTTCTTTTTCATCCATACAGGGGGAAGGGGGCTGCTGAAGAGGCTCTCGATGTATTGTTTCAGAAGCATAAAGGGACTTACTATGTTGAGCAGCTAGCGGAAAACAAGAGGGCGGTAAGCTTCTGGAAGAAGGTATTCAGCACGAATGGGTTTCCTTATGAGGAAAGGGAAAAAACAGAGGACGGGGAGCTGTGCCTGGGCCAGTTTTTCACAGTCGGAGCATAAACCGGGAAGGTTTGAGCCGGCTTCCTGAAGAATACACTATTAGAGAACTCTTTCAGGCAAATGAATAAAATATATTTGAGTAGGCCGTATCTTTTCGTCCTCCCTGATCCGTTTAAGGGGCAGAGATGTGTAAAAGGAGTGAGCAGCGATGGTGATGAAGCAGGAAAAGGCAGACCGGGTACAGGGATTGGCGGAGAAGGCGGATGAGATGTATCCCGCTCTTCAGCGCTATAGCCGATTTCTGGCGCAGAACAGCTGGGATGGTGACGACCTGGCCCAGGAGGCTTTCCTCCGTGCCGCCAGCAGCTATGAGCCTGAGCGGGTCAGTCAGGCGCTTTTGAAGAAAATTGCCTATAACTGCTGGGTGGATGTGACGCGCAAACGGAAAAAGGAGCAGCTGGAGGAGTCGCCGGAGCCTATCCGGAATGAAGAGAAGCAATACGTCAGCAGTGAAGCTGTCGATAAGCTGATGGAATGCCTGACCTTGAAGCAGGCAGTCATTTATGCTCTTAAGGAGGGGTTTCAATATACCTCAAAGGAAATCGCCGGACTGTTGCAGACAACCGAATTTGCCGTAAAGTCAGCCTTAAGCCGGGCGCGCAGGCAGCTGCAGACAGATGCTGACACAGGCAGCCCTGACACCGGGAGCGAAGAAGCTGCTGCTGTTGCCAGGCTGCTGGCCAGGTCCCTCCAGGAAGAAGATCCAGGCTGTCTTCTAAGGGCGCTCCCCATGCTGCCGTCCCTGAAAAGTCTTTCTGTCCACGCTGAGCCAAAGCTCTGCCAGCATAGGCAGACTCCTCCGCAATGCACACTCTCTATCGCGGCATAGACCGCAGAAAGGGAGGAATGGATATGACGGCAATACCTTATGTAATCGAACAGTCGAGCAGGGGCGAGCGCTCCTATGATATCTATTCACGGCTTTTGAAGGACAGGATCATCATGATCGGAGAAGAGATCAATGATCATGTGGCAAACAGCGTAATTGCCCAGCTTCTGTTTCTTGCCGCAGATGCACCTGACAAGGATATATCCCTATACATCAACAGTCCGGGCGGCTCCACTACAGCCGGCTTTGCGATCTATGACACCATGCAATACATCAAGCCTGATGTCAGGACAATCTGCACGGGGATGGCGGCCTCCTTCGGTGCCATGCTCCTGCTCGCCGGCACGAAAGGCAAGCGCTGCAGCCTGCCGAACAGCGAAATCATGATCCATCAGCCGCTTGGCGGTGCCAGGGGGCAGGCGACTGAAATAGAAATATCCGCGAAACGCATTCTGAAGCTCCGGGAGCATATCAACAAAATCATTTCCGAAAAAACCGGCCAGCCTGTTGAAAAAGTGGCCAGGGACACAGACCGCGACTATTTCATGAGCGCCGAGGAAGCAAAGGAATACGGGATTATCGATCATATCATCTTTCATAGCTGATAGCGGGAATGGCAGCCCTTTAAGGAGGGCTGCTTTTTTCCATAGGCGCTTTTCGCATAGATTGCTGCTATCTTGCCTCCGCAAATGCTGCTGTGCTTACTAACATTCAAACCCGTCAATTTCTTACATGAGGTATAAAAAACAGCCTTTCCTATGTGTTGGAACGACTGTATTTTTTATTCTTTTAAAGCCCCCGTTTGTTCATGGGTCATTCAAGAAAAGCTATTTAAGAGCACTTTTTTCCTTCCCCGTTCCCCATAAAAGAACGGACATTCCCGGACCTGAATGACAGGTTGAAAAACAAGGGGAGAAGTTCCCCCTATTTTCGAAAAAGCTTTAAAAATAGCTCAAATAGATGGAGAAATTCCGGCTATCGACTCAAAAAACTGGAAAATAGGCACCTTCGCTCAGCTTAACCGTAAAAGCTCCGCTTATTTTAAGGCTTGCTGGTCACTCACTCTAATAAGGAGAAGACTTCCTTTTTTTGAAACCATTCCTTCACTATCCTGTTTAAAAGCAACAATCTTTACGAAAAGAGCCTTTTCATAAATCAGGTTGGGAAATCTGCATAAAGGTCTTGAAATAAAGGAAAATATGGTAATATTTAGGGTGACAAAGGAGGCGGATTATGACTAAGAAATCTTTGAAGTGGGGAATTGGGGCGATAGCGCTATTGGCTATATTGCTATCTTTCGATAAATGGAAACTGTATAAGGAAGAAAAGCCTCCATTCCCTGAAATAGTGTCGGAAGGCAAGGAAGCTCAAGCAGTTTTGTTTGATTATTCATGGAACGGGACGGACACATCCAAAGAATTGAATAAAGCTAATCTATCAGACTCCCTGGAAAACATGGAGGCATTGCCGGTCGGCCCATTTGCAGATCTTGCAGTCTCCTTTCCGGAGAAGCCCGATCTAATATCCATTTCCGCCTGGGAGCCGCGGCTTGAAGAAGAAATCTATAAACAGGATGGATCTGTCTTTCAATTTACAAACCGTCCCGGAACTGTGACCCTTGTGATTAAGGCTGAATGGAATAAAGGAAAGGCAACGTATTTAACCAGAGTCAAAACTGAAAAGACTGTCTCTTATCAGGAACTTCTGGCCGCGGATAAAGAAGTACAAACCGTAATTGGATTTGCTGCCAGCAATTCATCATCTCTTAAATTTGCCAATAAAAAACCAGGCGATCGATTTGCCTCAGGATACATATCTGGAGAATTGGATTATTTACAAAAATCTTATCCCGAACTGGAACTGAGCGAGCTTCCCTCCTATTTTGTTTTTAATCAGGAGAAGGTTGTTTTTCGTACGAATAACATGGAAGAGCTGAAATCTTATATATCAAAGCACTAAGGGAAAAATAATATGGACACCCTATAAAAGAAAAACTCCCGCTTTTACACGGGAGTTTTGCTGTTTATTTTTTGGTCTTTTGCACAGGCGGTTCCTTGCTCAATGATTTGAGGAGCGAAATGCACATAAAGACAAGGATGATGGTGAACGGCAGGGCTGCGACAAGCGAGGCAGTCTGCAGACCCTCAAGCCCGCTGCTGAGCAGGAGGACGGCCGCAATCGCACCGATCAGGATGCCCCAGACGATGCGCACACCGAGAGGAGGCATCAGGGAACCCTTGGAAGTCATGCTGCCGAGAATATAGGTTGCCGAATCTGCTGAGGTAATAAGAAACGTGAAAATCAGCAGAATCGATAATAATGAGACAATAAAGGTAAACGGCAATTCACCATATGTTGTAAACAGAGCACTGGTCACATCCGCATTGACTGCTTCAGCTATGCTTGTTCCCTGGAACAGGTCAAAGTGCAGGGCGGTCCCGCCAAACACGGCTGTCCATAAAAGAGCGATGAGCGGCGGTATGATCAGCACGCCGACGACAAATTCCCTGATGGTCCTGCCCCTTGATACCCGTGCAATGAACGCGCCGACAAACGGGGACCAGGCGATCGCCCATGCCCAATAGAAAATCGTCCAGTCACGCACCCATGTACCGCCTTTATAAGGTGTAAGGCGCAGGCTCCAGTTGATGAAATTGGTCATATAATCGCCGATGCCCTGTGTGAACGTATTCAGGATGAAAACAGTCGGTCCGGCAATGAATACAAAGAGCATGATGATCAGAGCAAGGGAAAGGTTAAGATTGCTCAAATACTTGATTCCTTTATCCAATCCGGTCGTAGACGACAAGAGGAAAAGGGCTGTCAAAACAACGATGATGATAATCTGCACCCATGCACTGTTAGTGATCCCGAAGGCAGCATTCAATCCGCCGTTAATCTGCAGGATCCCAAGCCCGAGTGATGTGGCTACACCCAGGACAGTGGCAATGACAGCCAGGATATCAATGAATTTCCGGAGGCCTGTCCGCTCCCTTTTTACACTGATGATTGGCTTGAGCGTGGTGGAAACAAGCCCGTCCTGCTTTTTGCGGAATTGGAAATACCCGACTGCGAGTCCGACAATCGTGAAAACGGACCATTGACTGACGCCCCAATGGAAGAAAGAGTAGCCCATGGCAGTCCTTGCTGCTTCAGGTGTGAGCCATTCCATATCAGCGATGGGAGGCGAAAAGTAATGGCTCATCGGCTCGGCGATTCCCCAAAAGACAAGGCCGATGCCGAATCCGGCGCTGAAGAGCATGCCGATCCATGTGAAAAAGGAATATTCGGGTCTTTCATCATTTCCGCCAAGCCGGATGCGGCCATATTTGCTGATGGCCAGGAAAAGGCAGAATAATACAAAGAGGAGTACCGATAGCAGGTAGAACCAGCCAAAGGCGTATGTAGTGAAATCGAAGGCTTTCTGTGCGGCCCCTGAAAAAATATCAGGCAGGAAGACGCCTGTGAGGACAAGCAGAAGGATCACTGAAGCAGAGACCCAAAAAACACTGTTTAATGACTTATTTTGCTGTTCATTCATAGAATACCCCCTGTTTTTTCTCTATATTTAACCTTAACATGTATAAAAGGCAGGTGAAAATGCCATCAATAGCTGGGAATGGCAATATCCAAGAATAATTGGCGGGAAAGCCGGGATTTCGCTGCCTTTAGAGTGCCTTACGTACATATATACCCAAATAAGCAAGCTAGCAACCTATTTAGCAAAAAACCTGAATATACAAGGAGCTGGATGGAATGCATCTCAAACATCTGGAAGAAAAATTAATCCTGCACAAGAATGCGGAGCAGGCAGTGGCGATGCAAAAATATATGAAAAACAACTTCCCGTTCCTGGGAATCAGGACGCCGGAGCGCAGGAAGCTGACAAAGGAGTTTTTTGCTGAAACCGGAATCCTGAAGGAGCCCTTTCAGCATGAGCTGATTTCGAAACTCTGGAAGAAGGAAGAAAGAGAATATCAATATGCAGCCTGTGACTATATCATCAGCTCCTTGAAGAAGCTTGTAAAAGACGACATGCTGTTTATGGAAAGATTGATTACAGAAAAGTCCTGGTGGGATACTGTTGATACATTGGCTGCACATCCTGTCGGCCGCATTGCAGCCAATCATCCTGAAACCATTGAGGAGACAGTCAGGAGTTGGGCATATGGCAGCCATTTGTGGCTGATAAGGACGAGCATCATCTACCAGCTCCGCTACAAGCAAAATACAAGAGAAGACATCTTGTATGAATTCATCAGCCAGAACGCCGGAAGCAGGGAATTTTTCATCCAAAAAGCAATCGGCTGGGCATTGAGGGAGTACAGCAAGACAAATCCTGAGTCAGTCAGAAGCTTTATCAGCAGTTCTCCGCTCGCACCCCTGAGCATCCGTGAAGGTAGCAAATATTTAAAGTAAGAAGGAAAAACTGATAGAATGCTACATAGATTGAAAAAACAATTAGTAGGTGAAGAAAATATGGTGAAATGCATTGCGATTGATATGGACGGTACACTGCTGACCGCAACCCAGCAGATTACAGAAGAAAACAAAAAGGCGATCCAGAAGGCTCAGGCTGAAGGGGTGGAGGTTGTCATCGCCACAGGAAGATCCTATTTTGAAGCGAACTTCGTCCTTGAAGAAGCCGGGATACGCTGCCCGATGATCTGCGTCAATGGGGCAGAAGTGAGGACCATCGATAAAGAAGTCATAGCGGCCAATCCGCTCGACAAGTCGACGGCAAGGACAGCCGGCATGGCACTCCTGCAAAATGGCGTTTATTTCGAAGTGTACACAAATAAAGGAACCTACACGATTGATGCCGATAAAGGCGTTTCTATCATCGTCGACATCTTCATGAGCGGAAACCCTGAAGCTGATGTGGATGAAGTCATGAAGGCGGCAGAGGAAAGGTTCACAAAAGGGCTTGTCCAGAAAGTGGACAGCTACGATATCCTTTTTGATGATACAGAGCATCAGATTTATAAGCTCCTTGCCTTCTCATTCGATGCTGAAAGGCTGGCGGCGGCAAAGGAAGCCCTTGTGCCGCTTGAAGACGAAGGTCTCGTCATCAGCTCTTCCGGTGAGGAAAATCTGGAGCTGACAAGCAAAAATGCGCAAAAGGGCGTTGCGCTTGAAGCCTTCCTTGAAAAAAGCGGGACAGGCATCCAGGATGCAATGGCAATAGGCGATAACTATAACGATCTTTCTATGTTCAAACGCGTGGGCAGATCTGTTGCCATGGGCAATGCCGATGACATCATCAAGGCACAGTGCGACTATGTCACGCTGACCAATGAAGAAAGCGGGGTTGCAAAAGCAATCCTGGATGCCCTTAAGGCATAAGGGAAGGACGGCACGGGCCGGCCTGTTTTTTGGACGTTTTGAAACCTTCAGCTGAAAGGCGGAGATACTGTGAAAAAATCAGTCCTATTCATGCTGCTCGGCTTGCTTGCAATGGCAGGCTGCTCTGCAGAAAACAAATCGAATGAGGAAGAGCCGCGGCAGCAGGAAAGCGAGGAAGCGGCTTTAGCCGTGCCGGATGCAGAAGAACTCGCAGCCGATCTGAGGACCCCGTGGGCGATCGACCAGGCAGGAAGCACTTTTTATATGACTGAGAGGACAGGGAGCATTGTAAAAGCAGAAGAGGGCAGCCTTCAGAGGCAGGAGGTCCGCCTGAAAAAGAAACTCTCACAGGCTTCAGAGGCCGGCCTGCTCGGCTTTGTCCTTTCCCCGGATTATGAAAGCACTGGAGAAGCCTTTGCGTATTATACGTATGAGGAAGGGGCCGTCCAGCAGAACCGGATCGTCGTCCTGAAGCAGACGGGGGATGCCTGGGAGGAAACAAGGCTGCTGCTTGATGGGATCCCGAGCGGGCAATACCATCATGGAGGCCGACTGAAAATCGGCCCTGACGGCAAGCTTTATGCTGCGGCAGGCGATGCGGCAGCTGATCCGGCAATCGCCCAGGACCTGGATTCTCTCGGCGGAAAAATCCTCAGGATGAATCTGGATGGAACAGTTCCGGACGACAATCCATTTGCAGGTTCTTATGTATACAGCTATGGCCACCGCAATCCGCAGGGGCTGGCCTGGGCTGAAGACGGCACTCTCTATGCCTCTGAGCACGGGCCATCCGCCAATGATGAGATCAACCGGATTGAAGCCGGAAAAAACTACGGCTGGCCTGTCATCCAGGGCAAGGAAGAGAAGGAAGGCATGGAAGCGCCGCTCTTCACCTCCGGGGAGGACAATACCTGGGCTCCATCCGGCATAGCCATCAAGGACGGGAAGCTTTATGCTTCTGCCCTGAGGGGGGCTGCAGTCCTTGAATTCAATCTGGTAACAGGAGAGCAAAAGGAACTCATCACCGGTGCCGGAAGAATCAGGGATGTGCTGCTCTCCGATAATATCCTGTATTTCGCCAGCAATAATACGGATGGCCGCGGGAACCCGGGGCCAAACGATGATAAGCTGTATAAAATCCGGCTTTCAGAATAGAAAAGGGGTAGGCTCAGAGAGCCATGCCTCTTTTTAACATAATGAGCGTCCGAGCAAATATCTCTTAAATTAATACCTGACTCATATCCCTCAAAAAGGTATAATGTTCTCTGTACCAGCAAATCTTTTAAACGGGGTGCAGAATATGGCTGATTTTAAATCAACTGTCATTATAAGAAGACCAGTAGCAGAAGTTTTCCAGTACGCCACCAACCCGGACAACGCGCCTGAAATCATGCCGAATGTCGTCAAGATGGAAAAGGCCACGGACGGTCCGATCGGGCCATCGACGAAATTCATTGAAACAAGGATGATCAGGGGCAAGAAGGTCAAGGCTGAAATTGAATATACACAATTTGAACAGGACAAGTCCTATACGGCAAAAAGCAATTCCAACGGGCTGGTTGTCACGTATGATTATACATTCACAGAAATTGATGAAGGCACCCAGGTGGAGCTTGAGGCCAATATCCATACATCCGGCTTCATCATGTCCCTGACGAAGCCAATGCTTGTAAAGATAATTAAGAAAGAAGATGGCAGACAGCTGTCCTACCTGAAACAGATGCTGCAGGGAGATGAAGATTAAAAAAAGAGCCCGGGGGCTCTTTTTTTTATGGATATGGTGCCCTCTTGCTATAGAAGGCCGCATCCGATTTTAAAATTTATATGTCCAGAACCGTTCATTCTGAATCCAGGCTTTAGCCTGAGGGTCTTTATTTTTCAGCTTTTCCTCCGTTTGGGCAGCCATCAGCTGCGTCTGGGAAAGGTGCGCTTTAATCGCTGCCAGCTTCTGGTCGACGACTGGGCTGACATCATTGAGGATATCCGCTTCGCCAAGTTCATCGACGCAGTTATTGGAAAATGCCACACAATGCAGCTTCGGCCGGTCCTGCACAGGCAGGCGCTCAAGCGCTCTTACAACAGCAGCCCCTGTTGCATCATGGTCAGGGTGAACCGAGTATCCAGGATAAAAGGAGATGACCAGCGACGGATTCACTTCTTCCACAATGGAGAAAAGGTGATCAGTGAGCAGTTTCTCATCCTCGAATTCAATTGTTTTGTCACGATACCCGAGCATACGCAAATCCTGGATTCCCAGGACGCGGGCAGCCTCCTTCAGTTCTTTGCGGCGAATCAGCGGCAGACTCTCCCTCGTTGCAAATGGAGGGTTCCCCAGATTGCGCCCCATCTGGCCAAGCGTCAGGCATGCATATGTAACAGGGGTCCCGCTGTTAACATGGGTAGCAATCGTGCCTGATACACCAAATGCTTCATCATCAGGGTGCGGGAAAATGACGAGTACATGTCTTTCCTTTTCCATTAGCTATTTCTCCTTTCACACTTATTCAAACGGAGTCTCACTGATCTGCAGCGCCACAGCAAGCTTTCCGCCATTATCATGGCCAGCCATCAGCAGGCGGCCGATCTCATCAGCTTCAAAGTGGGTGATGCCCTCTGCATACACCCAGCCAAATTCCATTTTCAGTCCGACTCTGAACGGGCCGTCCCCGGTGATTTTCCCGAGCTCATATTTGAGGGAAGCGTTGCGGATATAGGCTCCCGCAGAGAAGAAGGATTCATCGAAATGGGATGCGTACGCCCCATTCGTTGTTTCGAGGTGGACAAAGACATTTTTCCCGGCAAGCCGGCTGATTTCCTTTTGCACCTCTTCTTTTACGACAGGCTTCATATATTTGCCTCCTTTCAGCACAATGCTGCTGTTCCTTGAATGAGATTATTTTACTAAAAAAGGAATGGAAAAGCGAAATCGGCGCTTCCACATTCCTTTCAAGCAGCGGCAGGTTTATCCTCCGCTATCAGATTTTACGGCCTTCAGCTTTTTCGATTGAGCCGTTGCTGCGGTATGCCCCGTGCATCGTAGGACCCACATACTCGTTCAGACGGAACCCATGGCGAATCGCTTCCGTGATGAACGATTTCGCAATTTCGACAGCTTCTGTCACGCTATGACCCTTCGCAAGTCCTGCTGTTACTGCAGAAGAATAGGTGCAGCCTGCCCCATGCGTATAAACAGTATCAATCAGCTCATTTTCAAACAGGATGAAGTCTTTTCCGTCATAAAGGAGGTCAGCCGCTTTTTCATGCTTCAGCTTGCTGCCGCCTTTGATCAATACAAACTTTGCACCCATATCATGGATTTTGGCTGCTGCTTCCTTCATGTCATCAATGGTGCGGATCGGCCCGGTCTGCGCCAGCTGCCATGCTTCAAACAGGTTGGGTGTCACCACTGTTGCCCGCGGCAAAAGGAGCTCCCTCATCGCGTCAGTGGTTTCAGGGTTTAATACTTCATCTTCCCCTTTGCAGACCATAACAGGGTCAATGACCGTGTTGGTCAATTTATTTTCATCCATTACCTTTGCCGCCAGCTCAATGATTTCCACCGTTCCGAGCATGCCTGTCTTCATGGCATCGATGCCGACAGAAAGGATGGTTTCAAGCTGCGCCTTCAGCGTTTCGATTGGCAGCGGATGTACATGATGATGCCATTGGTCTTTCGGATCCATCGTTACAATCGTTGTCAGTGCAGTCATCCCGTACACACCGAGTTCCTGGAATGTTTTCAGGTCCGCCTGGATGCCCGCTCCTCCGCTCGTATCCGATCCAGCAATCGTAAGTACTTTCTTCATAGTCATGTCATGCGCCTCCCAATATTGTTCTAACTATGATTATAACAATATTATATCTCAGTACAATTGGAACGAATTGCAGTGACCCCTTTTCTTTTCGCCAAAATTTACCTATGATAAAAACAGAAATAGCAGATTGAGCGGTGATAGAGATGAAGAACATTCTATATATCGAAGACGATAAAGAAATCGGCAAATGGACGAAAGATTATCTCATAGAAAAAGGCTATTCGGTCGACTGGCTGCAGTCAGGGGAGGGAGCAGCCCAGGCAGCTGCAAGGGCGGACCTGGTCATCCTCGATGTGATGCTGCCCGGGCTTGACGGTTTTACGATCGGCCAGCGTCTGAAGAAGGATGCCCCTGGAATCCCTATCCTGATGCTGTCGGCCCGGACGGCTGTCGATGATAAGCTGCAGGGCCTGCAGTTTGCCGATGATTACCTGACAAAGCCATTTCATCCGGAAGAACTGGCTGCAAGGATCGATGTGCTGCTCCGAAGATACGGGAAACCGGAACAGAGCCAGCTTCGGCTTTGCCATCTCGAAGTCAGCCTTGGGGAAAACCGGATCATTGATACAAGAAGCGGCGAAGAAATCATCCTGACCGGCAAACAGCATCAGATTTTCATGTACATGCTGCGCCATCCGAACCAGATTCTCACAAAAGAGCAGATTTTTGAGGCAGTCTGGGGGGAGCCCTATATAGACGGAGATAAAACCTTGATGGTCCACATCCGCTACCTGCGCGAAAAAATTGAAGAAAACCCGGGCTCGCCTGCCATCCTGGAAACCATCCGGGGCATCGGCTACAGGGTGAAGCAATGAAGCCAAAATCACTGCAGGGCAGATATCTGCTCATCATCCTGCTGGCGCTGGTGCTGATGCCGATCACTTTTCCGCTCGTTTCAGTATTATTCCATATCCCGTTTTCCATGCAGGAGCATGACCCGAATCTCTACGAAGACAGCGAAGGCATTGAATCAATGTGGAAGAAAGAAGGGGAGAAGCTCGGCGGAAAAACGGATGAAGAAATCAGCGGAAGACTCTTGGAGCTGAAGCAAAAGTACAGCAAGGCCAGCATCTTCTGGGTTGACGAACAAGGGAGCACAAAGCTGAAGCTTCCTGAGCAAATGAAGATCCCTGCCCAGTGGGACCCGCTGTACACCATAGATTTCATGAAGACTAACCGGGGCCTTGAAGCTGATCCTTATACCGTCGTATCATTCATCGGGTCCGGGAAATCCGAAGGGTTCATGGTCATCCAGGTGCCGCGGGGAGAAATGGACACAGAATGGGAGAAAGTAAGCAGAAGCTATGACTATTATTATCTGTTTGCCACCTTTGGGGTGCTGGGATTGTTCCTGTTTGTGTCATGGATTTTCTTTTACAGAATCCGCCAGAGGCTGCTCCGTCTCCAGGAGGCAATGGACAAGCCTGCTGAAGGCGGAATCCCCCTGCCGATCGCCATTGAAAAGAAGGATGAAATCGGCCAGCTGGAAGGTGCTTTCAACCGGATGATCGACCAGCTTGAAACAGGCAGGCAGCGGGAGCGGGAAGAAGAAGAACTCAGGCGCCAGCTGATCGCCAACCTGTCCCATGACCTCAGAACGCCGCTGACAACAATCAGGGGCCATGCCTACTCTTTGAAAAAAGAAATATATTCAGAAAAAGGGCAGGAATCTCTCGGACTTATTGACGATAAAATCAGCTATCTGGGCCAGCTGATCGAAAACCTGCTTTCCTATACACTATTAACCTCCGGCAAGTATCCATACAATCCGGAAAAAATAGATATCGTACGGCTCGTAAAAACATCGGCAGCCGCCTGGTATCCTGTTTTTGAAAATGAAGGCTTTGAGCTTGATATCGAGCTGCCGGACAAGAGCATCTACTGGGATATAGACGGGCAATGGATGAACCGCATCCTCGATAATCTGTTTCAGAATATCCTCCGGCACGCCGCCCAGGGCAAATATGTCGGCGTCCTGCTGGATACGGAAAAGGAAATTCTCACGATCAAAGATAAAGGGCCTGGAATGACAGGCGAGTCGGCTGGCAAAGGCGCTGGCATCGGCCTCTCCATTGCAGCTCTTATGCTGAAGGAAATGAATCTTGATCTACAAATTAACAGCAGCAGCGGGGGGACGGAGATGGTGATTGAGAGGAAGGGGGATTCGGGTTTAGGGCATAAAGATGGATAAATATTGGTGGAGGGTTCAGGTGATTTCATCTGGATTCTTTTTGTTTTTTTAAAAGACTAGAATAGAATTTTGAGGCGATAAGGAAACAATCCAAATTTAAAAACCCTGTTGATTGCAGTGGAAGGCACGCAGACTCCTCATAAAATGCATGCGCATTTTCTTCGTGCGATGCAGGTTCAAAGGTGAAGATTCAACGTCCTGCGGGATTGCAGAGCCGCCCCGCGGAAAGCGAAGTGCCTGCAATGGAAATCAACAGACGAAGTCCGAAGAGATAAAAATATGAATAAAGGGACAGCTGATTTTTTAGTGATTGGTAATAAATGTATAATGTGTAGAAAAGCAAGAAATTTATGTAGAATCAGCCGGAATTCATGCTAGAGACACCAGCTGGCTCTAAGATAGCTAGACTTTTTAAACAGAAAAACCTCAAATGTACCCCAAACCTCCCCGCAAAATACTGCACATGCTAATTTCCCCCCTTTTTTTAAACCAAATTTAAACTTCCCCCCACCCCCAGCTTAACCTTCACAGGATAAGATGGTTCCGAGGTGAAGAAAATGAGCGATTTAATCTTGGAAACGAATGGTTTAACGAAAAAGTTTGGAAAACGGAGTGCGGTTGAAAATGTGGATCTGCGGCTGGCGAAAGGTGAAATATACGGATTCCTCGGCCCGAACGGAGCGGGCAAGACAACGACGATCAGGATGCTGCTCGGGCTGGCCAGGCCGACGGGCGGAACCATCCAGATTTTTGGCAAGGACCTGAAAAAAGAGAAGCTTCAGATCCTCCGCAAAGTCGGATCCCTTGTTGAATATCCGTCCTATTACGGCCATCTGACCGCCATCGAAAATCTTGAGGCTCTCCGCAGGATCCTCGAGGTGCCAAAATCAAGGATTGATGAAGTGCTGGCCATTGTCCGCCTGTCAAAAGAAGCGAAGCGGCCGGTAAAGGGCTTTTCCCTTGGAATGAAGCAGCGGCTTGGAATTGCCGCTGCCCTGCTCGCGAACCCCGAGCTGCTGATCCTGGACGAGCCGACAAACGGACTCGACCCATCCGGCATTCTTGAAATCCGGGAGCTGATTAAAAGCATGCCGGCCCAGCATGGGATGACCATCCTCGTCTCAAGCCATCTATTGTCTGAAATCGATCAAATGGCAACACAGGTGGGCATCATCTCCAAAGGATCGATGATCTTCCAGGATTCGATCCATGTTCTCAGGCAGAAGGCAAACAGCCGGATTGCAATTACTGTCAATGAAACAGAATCGGCCTGGAGAGCGCTCCTGTCAAACGGCATCCAGGCAGAAAGAGAGCAGGAGCATCTGCTGCTTGACGGGACGGATACTCAGATTGCCGCGGCTGTGGAAACACTGGTCCGCCATGATGTTTCTGTATACCGTGTCCAGGAGCAGAGAAAAACGCTCGAGGACATCTTCCTGGAGCTGACAGGAGAAGGGGGAAGCCTGTGATGATGAACATGCTTTCCGCTGACTTCCTGAAAATCAAAAGAAAGATGATCCTGTTCCTCGTTTTTCTCGGCCCCTTTGGCGTCGTCGCTCTTGAAGCAGTCAATTTCGGGCTCCGCTATGAGTATTTGACAGGGGTTTATGCAAAAGCTTTATGGAAAGGGCTGATCGGCGAGGCCAGCTTCCTCAGCATCCCTGCCATCATGCTCGGGCTCGCGCTGATCACCAGCATGATAGCCAATATTGAGCATCAGACAAATGCATGGAAGCAGCTCCTGGCCCTTCCCGTTTCCAAAGGAAAGGTATTTACCTCCAAGTTTCTATTGGCAGCTGTCTTATTGCTTATTTCCTGTGTGCTGCTGTTCTTTGGATTGATCATTCTGGGGCTGATCCTCGGCTTTGGTACAGACATTCCCTTCCTTCATCTGGCTAAATCAGTGTTCTTTCCTTATTTGGCGGGGATGCCTTTTATTGCGCTGCAGCTATGGATTTCCATCACCATGAAAAATCAGGCCATCCCGCTGACGGCCGGTATTCTGGCGACGGTGCTTACCCTGTTTTCCGTGAAGTTCCCGGACTGGGTTCCGCTGAAGTGGCTATTTCTTGAGAGCTGGGGCGGTCCTTTTTATTCAGCACTGGCCGGCGTCCTGCTCGGCATCGCCATCTATTTAACCGGGCTGATCGATTTTTCCAGAAAGGAAGTGAAATAGCATGAAGAATCTATTAAGCTCTGAATGGCTGAAGCTAAGGAAGTCTTCTGTCTGGCTGCTTATATTTATCAGCCCTCTTCTGGCAGCCCTGGCCGGTTTTGCTGAAGCGGATGTCCCCGGGATGGAGGGAGAGCTGCAATGGCTTTACACCCTCAGCACCATGGCTTTCGTCCATGCGCTGCTGTTCCTGCCGTTATTGACCGGTGTGTTTTCTGCATTTGTCTGCCGCTATGAGCATTTGGGCGGAGGCTGGAAGCAGCTGCTGTCACTGCCGGTTTCCCGGAGGAATGTATACATCGTGAAATTCAGTCTTGTCATGGGGCTGATCGCTGTCTCTCAGCTGCTTTTTTTAGGCGGCCTGCTGCTGGTGGCACAGATGAAAGGGTTCGACACACCGATTCCGTGGAAAATCATTCTGGAAAGCATAGCCGGCGGATGGGCTGCCTGCCTTCCGGTCGCGGCCCTGCAAATGTTTGTTTCAGCCGCATGGTCCAGCTTTGCCGCCCCGCTGGCTATTAATGTGGTTTTCACGCTCCCGAACATCCTGGTAGCCAACTCAGAAACCTACGGACCGTTCTATCCATGGGCACAGCCGTTTCTGACCATGATTCCGCGGATGGGAGAAGAATTCGGGGCACTGAATGCCTCCATGGAAACCCTCCTGATCGTCATCCTCGGGGGCTTCGTACTGTTTTTCCTATCAGGATTGACGTACTTTCAGCGCAAGGAGATTTAGCATCAAGGAAGACAGAGGAAAACATTTAACAGAAGTTCCTTGTCTGTTAGATCCGCCCAAAAAAGTATAAAAAACCTGATGATTGCAGTGGAAGGCACGTAGACTCCTGCGGGAGATAGCGGCAGGGCTGAGACCCCACAGGAGCTTGCTCTGAGGAGGCTCAGCGCCGCCCCGCGGAAAGCGAAGTGCCTGGAACGGAAATCATCAGCCTCGTTAAAAAACTATACTGCCTATCTCCCATGGATGTTTTTCCCACCACCTATTATTCCACCAACAAGAAAGCTACAATAGTTACATATACCAAAAAGGAGGCTGCTGCATGAAAGCAACAGGAATCATTCTTGCGGGCGGGCGTTCAAGACGGATGGGCCAGAATAAGGCGCTGCTCAGCTTAGAGGGGACAAAGGTCATTGAACGGGTGCGTGACGAGCTGAAAAAGGCAGTTCAGGATATCATCATTGTCACCAACTCCCCGGAAGACTACGGCTTTCTGGGCTGCCCGATGGCTGGTGACATCTATCAGGACGGAGGGCCGCTCGCCGGACTCCATGCAGGACTGAAAAACTCGCAAACAGATTATAATCTTGTCGCAGCCTGTGATATGCCCTTTCTTTCAGCCCGGCTCGGCAGCATCCTTTTAAGCGAGCTGGGCGAATGCCAGGCGGCTGTCCCGGAAATCTGCGGGCAGCTTCATCCCTTGTTCGGTGCCTATCACAGGGGGTTATACCGGAGGGCAGAGGAAATGCTGGAGGCAGGCGACCGTAAAATGAGGAATCTGCTGACAGAGGACAGCAGGATTTTATCAGAGGAAATGCTTTTGAAAAGAGGCTGGACTGGTGGGGAGTCCTGTTTTTTCAATATGAACCATCCTTCTGAATACGAGCAGGCTAAGCGTATGCTCGGCTGGGAGTCTTAAAATTGGGAATGGGAAGCCAATCCTGCTATTCTATATAGATAAAAACTTCGAGAATCCTAAGAGGTGAGAAAGTGGATTTTGAACTATCAAAAGAACCGATTGATGTGCAGGCTGTCACTGATAAAGTCATCCAGCGGAATGCTGGGGCGGTCACCGTGTTTATCGGGACGGTCAGGGAGCTGACAGGCGGCAAGAAAACCCTGTATCTTGTGTATGAAGCATATGAGTCAATGGCAGTGAAGAAGCTTGAGCAGATCGGCCATGAAATAGAAGAAAAATGGGAAGGCGCCAAGGCAGCCATCACCCACCGGACAGGCAGGCTGGATATTACCGATATAGCCGTCGTCATTGCTGTATCTACCCCGCACAGGGCGGATGCCTATGAAGCGAACCGCTATGCCATCGAAAGAATCAAGGAAATAGTCCCAATCTGGAAAAAGGAACACTGGGAGGATGGGGAAGAGTGGATCGGCAACCAGCTTGAAACCGTTTCTTATCCGGCTGGACGTCCGCAAAAGGAGGATCTGGATGAATAAAATCAAACTGTTTGCCCACTTGCGTGAAAGTGCAGGACAGGAAGAAATAGAGCTTGAGGCTGCGGGCAAGACGATCCATGAACTGAAAGCCATTTTAACCGAAGCCTATCACCTTAATCTGGAAACCGTAATGACAGCAGTGAACGAAGAATTTGCCCTGGATCACGAGCTGATCAAAGAGGGAGACGTCATTGCTTTCATCCCGCCGGTCAGCGGCGGCTGAGGAGGGGAATAGGTTGGACGAAAGATATTCGCGCCAGACGCTGTTTCCCGGAATCGGCACGGCTGGACAGGAGAAGATCGCCCGGAAGCATGCCCTGATCATTGGTGCCGGGGCGCTGGGATCAGGCTGTGCAGAGCTCCTTATCCGCGCCGGTGCCGGAAGATTGACGATCATTGACAGAGATTATGTGGAAGAAAGCAATCTCCAGAGGCAGCAGCTTTATGCGGAGAAAGATGCGAGGGAAAAGCTGCCGAAAGCGAAGGCGGCGGAAAGGCGCCTGAAGGAAATAAATTCTTCTGTCAGCTTAAGCTGCATCGTTGGGGATGCAGACCCTTCATTGCTGGCTGAGCTTGCGCCTGGAACTGATCTGATGATTGATGCGACTGACAATTTTGAAACGAGAATGGTCATCAATGATTTGTCGCAGAAACTTGGAATACCTTGGATTTACGGGGCTTGTGTCGGCAGCTTTGGAATGAGCTTTACCGTAATCCCGGGTAAAACCCCGTGCCTGAATTGCCTTCTGAAAGCTGTTCCGCTTCAGGGGCTTACCTGTGATACAGGCGGCATCATTGGACCGGCCGTCCAGATGACCGTAGCCCATCAGGGGGCAGAGGCGCTGAAAATCCTGGCAGAGGACTGGGACGCAGTCAGGACTTCGTTTGTCAGCTTCGATCTTTGGCACAGCCAGTATACAAATATGGGGACTGCGAAAGCCAAGGATCCGGGCTGCCCTTCATGCGGGTCTGAAAGGACCTATCCTTACCTGGAGCAGGATAACCGGACCAGAACTGCAGTGCTCTGCGGCCGTGATACCGTCCAGATCCGCCCGCCCGGCAAGCGGAATCTTGACCTTGAAGAGCTGGCAGGCCAGCTTGGCCGGCTCGGCTATGAAGTAAAGGGCAACCCGTATCTCCTGTCTGCCGAGCTTGGTGCCGAAAGGGCCGTCTTTTTCAGTGACGGCCGGGCGCTACTGCATGGCACGAAGGATGAGGCCCATGCAAAATCCATCTACCAGCGCCTGCTGGGTTAAATGCAAGAACCCCTCTGCGTGGCTGCAGAGGGGTTCTTTTTTTCAGAGTAAGAAAGCCGCCCCGAGAGAAGCCCCGGAACGGCTGGCCGATCTTCTGTATTATTCGTTTGAACCTACAATGACAAGCTTGCCTTCATCAAGCACTTTTTCGTATTGCTCCGCTTCAACCTTTGAAAGGCCTAAAGCTTCGAACTTGTTGCGGAGCTCGTCGCCGCGCTTATTGAACATATTGCCGACAGAATCAAATAAGCCCTGCTCCTTCATGCCAACGCTGCCAGTGTTGGTAGCATCTGTTAAATCTTCGGAGCGGTTTTCGTCATGAGCAAAAATAAAGATATTGTCCTTTTCATAGCCTTCTGCCGTTAAAGTTTTAATAGTGTCCGTTGCTTGTACGCCGTTTTCACAAACCTCAATTTTATACATGAAGTATTCCTCCTCTAAATTTTTTGGACAATGAGCCTGTCCGCTTATTCTTTTATTTATCCTTTTTTTCCATTCTTAAACTTCAAACTTTGTGTACGGTGTTTCAGCAAAATTTTACAAAAAAGGCAGTTCCCATTTTATAATGGAAATGAACGGGTATAGAAAAGGAGCGGAGCTATTGAAAAAAGAACAGGAAGTATTAGAACAGATGGAGGCGCTTATGAAGGAACTGAAAACTTCCCGCAAGCAGGCTGCAAGCGCCGCCGCTCTTGAAGGCAGCGGGGGTGCGTTTACATTTTCACGGTTTTTGCGCTACGGATTCAGGAAGTGGAGCTGGAAAATCGGGCTGTTTTTACTGTCGCTTATTATGATCGGAATTTTGCTTACAGCAGGAATCTTTTATTTTTATACAGGGTCATCAGCTATAGAAGAGAAAGGGAGTTTTATAGAACAGGTTCGCGGCCTGTCTACGCTGGCATCGTCACAGGCGCTTGTGAAAGCCGTGATTGAGAAAGAAGACAATGAACTGTTTGGCAGGCAGATAGAAACGGATCTGCCGGGGACAAAGCGCAAGCTCCTGCTGATTGTCCCGGGAACGGTAACGGCAGGAGTTGATCTTGAGCAAATTGGAGAAAAGGACATCAAGGTGTCGGAAGAGGATAAAAGGATTGAAGTTTCCCTTCCGAAGGCAAGCATCCTCCAGGAACCGTCGCTCGATCTGGAGCATGTCCAGACCTTTTCGGCTTCCGGCATTTTTCGGGATGATGTGAATTGGGAAGAGGCATACAGCCTTGCAGCGGAGGCAAAGGAACTGGTAGAGGCGGAAGCAATTGACCAGGGAATTCTTGAACTTGCTGAGAAAAACGCGGAAAAAACGATCAGCGAATTTTTTGGCAGGCTGGGCTATGAGGCCTCTGTCAGCTATAAGGGGGATTCTGATGCAGCTATTAAATAACCGCTGGGGCGAGCTTTTGGAAGAGGAGTTCGAAAAAGCGTATTTTCATGAGCTGGAGAGATTCCTGGAAGAGGAATATGCCAGCGGGACGGTCTACCCGGCCAGGGAGGATATTTTTAACAGCCTGAAGTATACCGATTATGAGGATGTCAAAGTGGTCATCCTGGGCCAGGATCCTTACCATGGACCAGGACAGGCCCATGGTTTGAGCTTCTCAGTCAAGCCGCAGACCAGGATTCCTCCGTCCTTAAGGAATATCTTCAAGGAGCTTCATGAAGACCTTGGCTGCAAGATACCTGATAACGGATATCTGGTCAGCTGGGCGGAGCAGGGCGTCCTGCTGCTCAATACCGTTTTGACTGTGCGGGAGGGAGAAGCCCATTCCCATAAAAATAAGGGCTGGGAAACCTTCACCAATAGCGTCATCACCCTTCTGAACGAAAGGGAAAAGCCGGTCATATTCCTGCTTTGGGGAAAGCCGGCCCAGGAAAAGGCCAAGCTGATTGATAATCCGCACCATATAATCCTTAAATCTGTCCACCCCAGCCCACTATCAGCAAGAAGAGGATTCTTTGGGAGCCATCATTTTTCAAAAACCAATCAGATCTTGAAGGATAATGGGGAAGCAGCAATCAATTGGCAGATACCAGATCTCTAAATCGACATGTTTCACGTGGAACGGAAATTGCATATGAAGAATGCCGTCGAAAGCTGACGGCATTTTTTTCTATTTTCATTCAAACAACTGTCAGAGTTTTAGGATGTATAATCGCCACGAGTCATGTAAAATAGAAACCGATAACCCAATGAGTTAGAAATGAGACTCAGCAAAGGATGACAGGATTGAACAGCAATCAGCCAAATTGCTTTAAATGCAAGCATTTCTATGTGACATGGGACCGGCAGTTTCCGAAAGGGTGCAGGGCGTTTCAATTTAAGGGAAGGCAGCTGCCATCCAAAGAGGTTGAAAGGGCTTCGGGCCATCCTTGCCTCAAGTTTGAGGAAAAGGCAAAGTGATTCAGGCTAACCTGAATAGCATGGGTGCCTGCTGCCGAAAATGGAGCTGTAGAGATTTAGAAAAAAGAGGTGAATAGTATGCAGATACCTGTTGGAAATCTGCTTGCCAAGATGGAAAAGGAGCTGCAGGAGGCCAAATCAAGCTCTTCTGAGGAACGGATCCGGGAGCGGGTATATTCCATAAAGGCTTTATGCGAGCTGCTTCTGGAAGGTGAGAAGACAAGTTCAGAGCCGGTGCGACCGGCTGCATCTTATATTCCTCAGCCTGTACAGGAAAGCGTGCCGCTGGCTTCGGTCCAGCAGCCCAGAAAGATGAATATGGAAAATGAAGCGAACGGAGATTCAATTTTCGACTTTTAAGCAGTAGATGAAGAGGTGAAATCATGAAAATTTTTATCATAATCGGTGCAATTAATGCATTCCTGGCTGTTGCTCTTGGTGCTTTCGGCGCCCACGGCCTGGAAGGGAAAGTGGAACCAAAGTATCTTGAAACATGGAAAACAGGCGTAACCTATCAAATGTTCCATGCCACCGGGCTCCTGATCATCGGGGTTCTGCTGGGACGCCTGCCGGCAACGGCCTTACTCTCTTGGTCCGGCTGGCTGATGCTGATTGGAATCATTCTGTTCTCCGGAAGCCTGTACGTCCTGACGCTGACAAAGATCAGCGTACTCGGCGCCATCACGCCGCTCGGCGGAGTTGCCTTCCTTGCTGCATGGGTACTCCTGATCATTGCCGCAGTTAAATATCTGTAAAAAAATGAGCCTGGCTGCATAAGCCAGGCTTTTCATTATCTTGGCGGAAAGGCTGCCAGCCCTGGAGCCGCTCCATATGGATAGTCATACTCTATTTCCTCATCAAACGTAATATAATCCAGGTAAATCATCGGGATCAAATAGCGTGTGCCTGACTGCGGATCACTCAAGATCAGGTGATCCCTTCCGGCTGCTTCAATGATTCCCTTGAAAATCTTCGCATTCCACTCCCGGTTGTTCTCAAAGGTGGCGTAAACGGTTGCCAGCTTCCCTTTGTTCAGACGGAGGATGTTTTCAATATAAGATTGCTCAATAGGAAGCATTCCCGGGACCTGTGCGGCTGGCGAGACTCCAGTAGTTGGAGATGTGGTGAGCATGGAACCGGACGGCATCTGCGGGTAGACCTGCTGGGCGCCGTATCCCTGTGCCTGTGTGCCTGCCCCATAGTAAGGCTGCTGCTGTTGCTGCTGTTGCTGCTGATAAGGCGGATAGGTGCGGTAATCAACATATTGCTGCTGCGGTACAGATTGCTGTTTCAAATTAAATCCCTCCTAAAATTCATTAATAAACAGTTGGACAGTCAGCCTGAGTCGGCTGAAAGAAGCAATGCGATTTGAATCTTCCTGCATTTGCCTGATTGTACCATTCGGCAGGGCAGTCCCCGGTGGGGCGGAAAAACCACAGCGAATTGCTGGCAGGGTGATGGCGCTGCCCATTGATCACTTTCCGGGCCAGGTTGATTTCATTCTGGCGGGCCCTCTGGTAAAAATAGCCCTTGATGGTGGCTTCAAACCCGCCTGGCCGCTGATAAACCATTCTCCGGATAGAGGGAATCTCCTTAAAATCCAGGCAGTCGGCCCTGACACGGTTCACCCCGACATTGCCAACCATCAGCATGCCGAGATTTCCTTCCCCTTCAGCCTCTGCACGCATAAGCCGTGCGAGAAGCCTTACATCCTCTTCGGTATAAGGAATAACGGCCATAACTTCACCTCTCTCAGCAGCTCTATCGAACTGTAAGTAAAAGTATCCGTATGAAACCAAACTCACTATTTCATAAATATGTGTGAAATACTATATTATGCCTGATGCGGAAAAAGAAAAGCGGAGGGGGCTTGCTCACAAGCTGAAAATTATCTAAATGCGTAACTGAATAGATGGAAAAATTTCGAAGCCCAAATGCATGAAATAGGTTGAATTATTTTTTCAAAGAAAAAAAGCCCCGGCAAGAGCCGAGGCTTGATTCATATATTATTAAACATTCAGGAAGCTGCCCACCTGGTCTTCCAGGAGCAGGTTTCCTACAAAGAAAGAGCCAAATTCGCCGTAGCGGGCGCTCACTTCATCAAAGCGCATTTCGTAGACAAGCTTCTTAAATTGAAGCACATCGTCTGCGAAAAGGGTTACTCCCCACTCATAATCGTCAAAGCCGACAGAGCCGGTGATGACCTGCTTTACTTTGCCTGCATATTGGCGGCCGATCATGCCGTGGCTGCGCATCATATTGCGGCGGTCTTCCATAGGGAGCATATACCAGTTGTCTTCACCCTGGCGGCGCTTGTCCATCGGGTAGAAGCAGACATATTTTGCTTTAGGAAGCTCTGGGTAAAGGCGTGCCAGGACATGCGGGTTCTGGTAAGGATCCTCTCCGGCCGGCAGATAGTTGCTGAGCTCCACAACGGAAACATAAGAATGCGCCGGAATCGTATACTCGGCAAGCTTTGATTTATTGAACTCATTCTCAATCTCATTCAGCTCTTCCATTGTAGGGCGCAGGATCATCATCATGAAATCCGCTTTTTGGCCAACAATCGTATATAAAGCGTGGCTGCCATTCTTTTCGCTCTGCACGGAATTCCATTTATCCACAAGGCCCATAAACTCCTGGATTGCTGCATCGCGCTCTTCCTTCGGAGTCATTTTCCATGTAGTCCAATCCATTGTGCGGAAATCATGGAGGCAATACCAGCCATCAAGCGTTTGTGCTGCTTCAGTCATTCTGATCACTCCTATAAATGTACTCGAATTCTCACCAATACTATATCATAGTTTCACCATAACACGTCTGCCTGAAACTTGAAAATTATATGTCACTTATCTGCTGTTCAAAAATAATCCTCAATCAGGTTTCCAACAGGGAAAACAAGGGGATTCAAAAGAATAGCAGACAAGACAAACAGAACGGTGCGGAATCGGATATTTTCCGGCAGAAAAGACCATATTAACATCGTCCGGAACTATTGGATCCCAGGTATTAAATATAAGAATTTTAAGAAAACAAAAACATTTCGGGTGTAACCGCTGCCACTTCTCCTTGTTCTTGAATTTTCACAGTGGAGGAGTATCCTAAGGGAGTGAGAATAGCGGCCGCGGGTGCCTTCTCTACGGATAAAGGCAGTCTCAGCGCCGTTTTAGCCGAGTGATTTGTTACATATAAAAGGAGGATTTTTCATATGAGTGATCTTTTTGAAGGATTAAGGAACAAGGTTTCCGGCAATAATCTGCGAATCGTATTTCCTGAAGGAACGGATGAAAGGATTTTGACTGCAGCAGGCCGTCTGGCAGCTGATAAAATTCTTACGCCTATTCTGATCGGGGACATCGCCCAAATTGAAGATAAAGCAAAATCATTGGATGTATCCCTTGATTCTGTTGAAATCTACGATCCGAAGAACTTTGCCATGATGGACGAACTTGTCGCTGCATTCGTTGAGCGCCGCAAAGGAAAAGCGACAGAAGAAGATGCCCGCCGCATTCTTCTTGATGAAAACTATTTCGGCACCATGCTTGTATATGCAAATAAAGCAGACGGCCTTGTAAGCGGAGCTGCACACTCTACTGCAGATACAGTCCGCCCGGCACTTCAGATCATCAAAACAAAAGAAGGCGTCAAAAAGACTTCCGGTGTCTTCATCATGGTCCGTGAAGATGAAAAGTATGTATTTGCCGACTGTGCGATCAATATTGCACCAGACAGCGCAGATCTTGCGGAAATCGCCATCGAAAGCGCCAAGACAGCAAGAATGTTCGACATCGATCCGCGCGTCGCCATGCTGAGCTTCTCAACAAAAGGCTCAGCAAAGTCGCCTGAAACAGAAAAAGTATCCCAGGCAGTTGAAGAAGCCAAGCTTCGCGAGCCATTGCTCATCGTGGACGGTGAATTCCAGTTC
Source organism: Bacillus infantis (assembly GCF_050107595.1). Taxonomy (GTDB): domain Bacteria; phylum Bacillota; class Bacilli; order Bacillales; family Cytobacillaceae; genus Bacillus_AB; species Bacillus_AB infantis_C. The sequence goes on along the minus strand of NZ_JBNILH010000003.1, from coordinate 171,108 downwards.
GACGCAGCTTTCGTTCCATCCGTTGCTGAAAAGAAAGCTCCGGATTCACCTCTTCAGGGAGATGCTAATGTATTTGTATTCCCAAGCCTGGAAGCTGGGAATATCGGCTACAAGATTGCCCAGCGCCTGGGTAACTTTGAAGCGGTCGGACCGATCCTTCAAGGCCTCAACCGTCCGGTGAATGACCTGTCCCGCGGATGCGACCAGGAAGACGTGTATAAGCTTGCGCTAATTACAGCAGCTCAGGCATTGAATCAGTAATAGGAGGGAGCCGGCACTTTGGTGTGCCGGTTCTTTTTTTGTGGGGGCGTGCGCGGCGCGGTAGGGCTGTCAGCTGCCACTTGGTAGAAAAAACACCAATGGCGGTAGATTATAGAGTGAAGTCGGTAGAATATAGCGTAAAGTTGGTAGATTCCCGGGGATACTCGGTAGAATAAGCCCTGAAGTGAACAGAAAAGCAGTTCCATCGCCGTTTGCGCCGCCAAAGATAGGCTGTATTCAGGCAGAGAGATCAGTTTCAGGCAGAAACAACAGTCAAAAAGCTGATTTCAATAACCAACTGCGCACCCGATCAGCGACTCAGCCCCTTTTCTTCTCCCCGCCCCCCATATGCTATAATAATCCCATATTGTTTATTTAAAGGAGTACTGAAGATGAACGAAGCAAGTGAGCTGCTGCAGCAGCCGGAGTGGCGGATAATAGACCAGTCGAGTGCGGGGCTGCATTTGAATGCGATGCATTCGTTCGGGATGGATGATACGCTCTGTGCTTCTGTCGGATCGGGAAAAACCCCTGCAACGGCAAGAGCATGGGTTCATGACCGGACGATCGTGCTCGGCATCCAGGATTCACGGCTTCCATACCTGGAAGACGGGGTGGACTGGCTGCAGAATCAGGGTTACCGGGCGATTGTCCGCAACTCGGGCGGACTGGCAGTTGTGCTGGATGAGGGTGTACTGAATCTGTCGCTTATTTTTCCAGAATCGGAAAAAGGGATTGATATCAACCGCGGCTATGATGCTATGTGGCTTTTGATAAAAGAAATGTTCAGCGACTTTCCATATGAAATAGAAGCAAGGGAGATTGTTGGCTCTTATTGCCCCGGCAGCTATGATCTGAGCATCGGAGGCAGGAAGTTCGCCGGCATTTCCCAGCGCAGGCTGCGCAAGGGAGTGGCAGTCCAGATCTATTTATGTGTAAACGGCAGTGGAAGCGGGCGGGCTGCATTGGTCCGGGAGTTTTACAGCAGGGCGAAAAAGGATGCGGTAACGAAGTTCCTGTACCCTGACATCACACCGCCGGTCATGGCATCGCTCAGCGAGCTGCTCCAGACAGAGCTGACGGTCGCAGATGTGATGATGAGGTTCCTGAACGTGCTGAAAAGCCGATCAGGCAGGCTGTATGCCGGCGGGCTGAATGAAGAAGAAGCCGGCCTTTATGAAAGCTATTATGAGCGGGTCGCCGAGCGGAATGAAAAAGTATTCGGCACTCTTCAGGATCCCGCCTGACCATCCAGAATAGAAAAAACCGCCCTTTAATCCGGGCGGTTTTCTGTTTAAAGGGGCAGGCTGCTGCCATTTCTTCTCTCCGAGTCTATAAAACAGCGGGGTCCTCTATTCTGCTACCTTTTCCAGGTTCCCGTTGCGGTCCATCTTGAATTTGGTGGCCGGGCGTTCTTCCTCGTCAAACAGAACCAGTTTTCTTGCCCTGTTCATGATTTTCATGAGCGTCTCGTAATCTTCCTGGATTGTGACGGTATTCTGTTCCAGCATGCCGATTTTTCCGGATAACTCCTCATTCTGGCTTCTCAGCATGGCGATTTCACGCCTCAATCTTTCATTCTCGCTTTTTAACAGATCAGCGCTGAGGGTGGAGCCGTTCAGGCTTTGCAAATAGCTGATGACCGAATCCAGATTCAGCTGGGACCGCGGCTGCGGCGCCGGTTGATAGGCAGGATAAGAGAATACTGGTTCTGGAGCTTCGATTGTTTCTTCTTCAGCATCTCCATCGGCATCTATATCTATTTCTGTATAAGTCTCCGTATAGACTTCTGTTTCCTCTGGCATTGGCAGTGTATCAGCAGTGAGCAATTCAACTTCTTCAACGGCTGGAACCGGAGGATTGTACAGCAGCTTTTTCTTGCCGCCCTGTTCTTTCCCGAGCAGCCTGTTGCGCTGTTTGCGCTGTTTCTTGGCGAGCTGCAGCGCCTTTTCGTAACGGTGCCTTACAACAGCGTTCCAGCGGAATCCGCAGGCGGCAGAGGTGCGGTTCAGCTTATCTCCGACTTCCTCGAAAGCGTTCAGCTGGGTGCTTCCTTCCCTGACATGCCTTAATACCGTTTCAGCAAGCAATAAATCATTTTCTTCTGACCATGCATCCTGTCTTACTTTCATTTTTTCTTCAACTCCCTGGGCAAAATTGGTTTATATAACCTTCTAGCACTAGCATGGCCACATCTTTCTTTCTTTATACAGAGGGAATAAAAGGATAGTAGTTTTTTTTTCTGATATATTCAGGGACTGGGGAGAAGGGAGAATGTGCTGGAAAAAATGCCTGCAGCCTGCCAGCGGTGCTAAAGATTGCAGCTTGCAATACAAGTTCAGAAAATGTAAAATACCCTTTAGTGCCTCCGGGCAGATTAATTGAGATAGCAACTAAAATTTTCTATAGATAATTTAAAAATGATAGACCGAGAAAGGGATGTACGAAATGGCAAACGAATTCCGTGTTTGCGACGACTGCCAGGCAGTTAATCTGAAAACACTGATCCCCATGCTGAAGGATATCGACCCTGAGGCAAAAGTGGACGTAGGCTGCCAATCCTATTGCGGGCCGGGCAGGAAGAAGACTTTTGCATTTGTCAACAACCGTCCGCTGGCAGCATTGTCAGAAGAAGAGCTAAGAGAGAAAATCGAAAAAAAGCTGAAAAAATAAATCGCCTTTGACACCTGTCTTAAGGTGATTTTTTATTCGCCAAATGCTGTGCGGCTCCGGCAGATGGGGCAATTTCTTTTCTTCCCGGTACGTTTAGCCTGCTGCCTGTTTGTGGAAAAAGAACATCATCTGAACACAGGGAAAATTTTATTTTTCCGAAAGCCTTGCTGTGTCTGGATTTTGTCGAAGAAAAGGGAATTACAGCAGATTTTGTAATGATTTAGCGGTGGAAACTGGCTATAATAGATACAAAGGAAAAAAACGGGAATAGGCCAGGCTGGTGCACAGGAAGAGGGGAAAAGATGCCATATTCAACGGAAAAATTAAGCGAAGAAAAAGTATTCAAGGACCCTGTCCATCGCTATATTCATGTTCGTGACAGAATGATCTGGGATTTGATCGGGACGAGGGAATTTCAGCGCCTGAGGCGGATCAAGCAGCTGGGGACGACTTATCTGACCTTCCACGGGGCAGAGCACAGCCGCTTCAATCACTCACTCGGAGTCTACGAGATTGTCAGGCGGATCATCGATGATGTATTTGCCGGCCGTGAACAGTGGGATGGAAATGAACGGCTTGTATCCCTATGCGCGGCGCTCCTGCACGATTTGGGGCATGGCCCATTTTCCCACTCATTCGAGAAGGTGTTTGACCTGGATCATGAGCATTACACACAGGCGATCATTCTTGGCAATACAGAAGTGAATCTTGTCCTTTCAAGAGCCGGGAAGGATTTTCCGAAGGATGTAGCTGATGTGATTGCGAAGACTTACCGGAATAAGCAGGTCGTCAGCCTGATTTCCAGCCAGATCGATGCCGACAGGATGGACTATCTGCAGCGCGATGCTTATTTTACAGGTGTCAGCTATGGCCATTTTGATATGGAAAGGATCCTCCGGGTCATGCGCCCGAGGGAGGACCAGGTTGTCATCAAGCAGAGCGGCATGCATGCGGTCGAGGATTATATCATGAGCCGCTACCAGATGTACTGGCAGGTCTATTTCCACCCGGTTACAAGGAGTGCGGAAGTCATATTGACGAAAATCCTGCACCGGGCCAAGCAGCTCCATGAAAATTATTATGCGTTCAAGTACCTTCCCCTCCATTTCTATACACTGTTTGAAGGCGAAGTGACGCTGGAAGACTATCTGAAGCTTGATGAAGCCGTGATACTCTATTATTTCCAGATGTGGCAGGAAGAAGAAGATCCCATCCTTAGGGATTTGTGCAAGCGGTATATGGACCGCAATCTTTTCAAATATGTGGAGTTTGATCCGGCGAAGGAATACAAGAAGCTGGCCGAGCTGTCTGTGCTGTTCAGCAAGGCAGGGCTTGATCCTGAGTATTACCTGGTTGTCGATTCCTCCTCAGATCTTCCATATGACTTTTACAGGCCGGGAGAGGAAGAGGAGAGGCTGCCGATCCACCTGCAGATGAAAAACGGGGATCTGCGGGAACTGTCGCGCGAATCGGAAATCGTTGATGCGATCTCCGGAAAAAGGCGGACGGACCACAAATTATATTATCCTGCTGATTTGATTAAAGACGAGGGAAGCAAGAAGACTGTTAAGAAAAAAATCCGTGAAATGCTGGAGATCTAATCGACATACATAGACGCGGTAATTACTTTGGAGTAGGAGATGAGGGGTTTTGTTAAAAGATCATGCCAATTTGGTGCACGCTTTGGCTGCTTCCGGGGAAGTCATCGGCCGGAAAAAGCTTCAGAAGATGATTTTTATTGCAAAGAAGATTTCTTTTCCTTTTCAGGAGCGGTTTCAGTTCCACTTTTACGGGCCGTATTCAGAGGAGCTGACATTGAGGGTGGAGGAGCTTTGCAATATGGGCTTCCTGAATGAAGTGAAAGAGAAGAAGGGCGGCTATTTTCAATACCGGTACACACTGACGGATAACGGCCGGGAATTTCTTTCCGTCAACCAGGTTGATATGCCTTGCCTGCCGGACTGCCTGGAGGATATGAACAGCCAGAATGCAAGATTCCTGGAGCTTGTCTCAACGGTTTTATATTTTGATAATCTTCCCCGTGAAGAGGTGCAGGAGAAGGTCTTCACTTTAAAAAGCAAGCAGAAGTACACAGAAGAAGAGGTTGAAGAGGCCTATCAATATATCGAAAAGCTGAAAGAAAAAGCTAAGCACTAGGGGTGTGCTTAGCTTTTTCTTTAGTTTGCGGCCTTACGAAGCCAGTTTAATCTTCGTCGCTTAAGCGTTTGCCTGCGACGGCATAGTGGTTTTTACTCATTTCTTCGATAAATACGACGACTTTGTCTTTGGAAGCACCGGTCGTTTCGCTGACCGCATCGGTCACTTTTTCAACAAGAGCTTTTTTCTGGTCTTCTGTACGTCCTTCAAGCATTTTGACTGTCACATATGGCATAATAGCTTCCTCCTTTTTATACTTTTTACTATAGCAGAAGGCTTGAGGGAAGTGCCAGTTCGGGGCGCGGGCTGATGCCGGGCTTTTCCCGGAAGCGGAGTTTTCCCTTCGCCCGGCATTTCATGTATACTGAAAAATAGATAAGTGTGCAGGCATGTGCCTGCTGCATGAGGACTTTATTTATTCACATAAAGGGGTATTGCCGTTGGAACAATTCTTAGCCTTTTCTTTAAGGGAGATTCCCTATGTAGCTTTGACTTTGATGATCGCTTTTACGGTCCATGAATTTGCCCATGCGTTTGTTGCCTATAAATTCGGCGACCCGACGGCACAGAAGCAGGGGCGGCTGACGCTCAATCCGATCCACCATCTGGACCCCCTTGGGACCATCCTGATTTTTATAGCGGGATTCGGCTGGGCACGGCCTGTGCCGGTGAACCGTTTCCACTTCAAAAATCCAAGGCTCGCGGGAATATCGGTTTCGCTTGCCGGACCGCTCAGCAATCTGTTGATGGCTGGCCTGGGCCTTGGCATCTGGTACGGACTGGCCGCGGCCGGGGCAGCAGCGGGCCTCCCTGATTTTGTGCCCGAGTTCCTGGATTTGTTCATTTATTTGAATCTTATGCTGTTTGTGTTTAACCTGCTGCCTTTTCCGCCTCTTGACGGATACCGGATCATTGAGGATCTCGCCCCGGCGGGAATCAGGCCGAAGCTGACGCAGTTTGAGGCATATGGTTCTATTATATTCCTGATTCTTGTCATCACACCGCTCGATCAGTATACGATCCAGCCGATCTTCAGCACGGTGCTGCCGGTTCTGATCAACGGGATGCACGACTTCTTCTCGGGACTGTTCCTGCGCGGCTGACGGCTCGGAAATCAAGCCTAAATTAAAAGTCAGACTAAGATAACTGGCCTTTTTAAAAGGAGGATAAATCAAATGGAAGAAAATAAGAAAAAAAGTATCGGCTTCAACATCATTAAGAGCGACCCGACAGACGGGCATGGCGGCTTTGGGGGAGGTTCCCTCAGCCTTGATAATGTGTCACCGGTCTTTGTGGATGTGGAAGCAGGGGATGCCCATGTTGATATCGGCGCCATGCATGCGAGAAGCACTGTAGAAAAAGGAATCAAGTTCCTGACAAACCAGGAAGACGTTCCGAACGGAAAGCCTTACTGGCTCGTATGGGTGACGATCGACCGCAAGCAGGAAGGCCCTTATTATGCCGGTGTTACTGCCTGCTTTATGACGGTGGACAGGGAAATCCGCCGCGGCTATAAACTGCTGCCTGAGCATGTCAACAGGCTTGATAAAAGCATCAAACGCCATATCATCGTTGATCATATGGATGACAAGTCTAAAGGAATCCTTGCAGACTTCCTGAAGAATCACGATATGGGTATGTGGGAAAGAGCAGAAGACCAGCTGAAAAAGGATTTGGCTTCCAGCTGAAATATTTGACGAAATTGTGACAGATTTTCGAACTTAAATTCCAACCTACTTGCCGAGCGGCGATAAAAAAAGTAAACTTATTTACAGTGTTGATGCACTGTATAGAACTAGGACACGAAAAACCCCGGGCGGAAACCCGGGGTTTTTCCTTTTATTGAGTGCGTTAAGCCCCCCACTGAAACAGCCTTTTATACCAGGTTTTCTTCTCCTTGGGCTTTTTCGCAGGCTGTTCAGGCTCTTCTTCCGTATGCTCCAGATGATCGGTGCAATATTCGGTCGGCTCTGTTCCGGCTGCAAAATAGGTTAGGCGCTGAACCGGACACTGATCAGTGGCGATTTTTCCGTTCTCCGGATTGATATAGACGCCAACCGTTCCTTTTGGACCTTTGAACCGTTTAACGGGCATATCTTTATGGGCTTCCTCCATAAACTGGATCCAGATATTCTTCGCATACGCTTTATCTGCAGTCAATGTGATGGGCTTGCCCTGGTCATATCCGGTCCAGACGGCGGAAACGAGCTGTGGCGTGAATCCGGCCATCCAGCTGTCTGTATCGGTGGAGCCGGACTTGCCGGCATAGGGCCTCGTCATTTTGCTGATGATGGTGCTGCCCGTGACGCTGGAATAGCCGTCAAGCTTATGGTCAAACATGCCGGTCATCATTTGCGTCATAACATAGGCATCCTCCGGGTTCAGCACTGGCAGAGGCTCTTTCTTTTCTTCATAAATCACTTCGCCTTTATGGTTTTCAACTTTTGTCACCAAAACGGGGGAAACCTTCTTTCCTCCATTGGCAAAAAGGCTGTAGGCATTGGCCAGTTCAATGACCCTTATGCCCGATGTTCCAAGCGCCAGGGAAGGAACCTCAGCCATTTTGGAAGTGATGCCGAACTTTTTCGCTGTTTCTGCAAGTTTATTTTCGCCTAAAAAGAGATGGGTTTTTACAGCATACACATTGTCCGACAAAGCGAGTGCCTGTGCCATGGTGATATCACCATCCGCATATTGATTGTTGAAATTATGCGGTGTGTATTCCTGCCTGCCGTCATCAAAACGGAAGGTGGTCTGCTCGCTCCTCATCATGGTTGCAGGGGTGAATCCCTGCTCGAGGGCGGCATAGTAAAGCAGCGGTTTAATCGTCGAGCCAGGCTGGCGGACTGCCTGCACCGCCCGGTTGAACGGGCTCTCGCTATAGTCCCTTCCGCCGACCATTGCCTTGACATGACCGTTCTTCGGGTTGACTGATACAAGCCCGACCTGGATCTCCGATTCTTTGCTGATATTGCCGGATACCGCTTTTTCAGCGGCATCCTGGATTTTTGTATCCAGTGTGGTGTATACCTTCAGGCCGCCAAGTTCTATTGTGCGGTCATCAAGCTGAAGCTGATTTTTCAGCGCATTTTTGACCGCATCCTGAAAATATGGAGCGTCTTCAATTGCTTTATGCGGAAATTCGCCGACAAGCTTGAGCGCTGCACCAAAGGCCTTATCAGCTTCCTCCGCGGTGATTTTTCCCTGCATGGCCATCGTATCCAGAATGATGCGCTGGCGGTCCCTGGCCCTTTCGAAAGATGCGAGCGGGGAATAGACGCCAGGGCCCTTTGGTATCCCGGCAAGCATGGAAGCCTCGGCAAGGTTGAGCTCCTCAGCATCTTTCCCAAAATAGTACTGGCTTGCCGCCTGTACTCCATAAGCGCCATAGCCATAATAAATCGTATTGATATAGCCTTCCAGAATCTCATCTTTTGAATAGTTCATCTCAAGCCTGATTGTATAGAAGGCCTCCATCATTTTCCGTTTCCATGTCTTCTCGTGTGCGAGGAACAGGTTCCGGGCATACTGCTGGCTGATGGTGCTGGCTCCCTGGACCTTCGCCATCGCTTTTAGATCGGCAAGGGCGGCCCCGGCAATCCGTTTATAGTCAAAGCCATGGTGGGAATGGAAATTCTGGTCCTCGACTGAAACGGTTGCATCTATCAGATAAGGGGAAATATGATCAAGCGTCACCCAATACCGCTTCTGGCCGTTGCTGCTTTCCCCGATCACTTCACCGTCCGCCGAGTAATACAGGGTCGACTGCGGTACGGCCAGGGGGGGAGGGCCAAGAACCTTCGCATATATCAGGACAGCGCCGATGGCAAGCCCGGCAGCAATCATTCCTATTAAACTGATGACAGCGGATGCCCGCACATATTTCTTCGCTCTCTTGAACCGCTGATCGGCCATGACTTCCATCATATTCACCCCTTTTTATGGACAGTGCCCGCAATGGTCTCCGGCACCTAAATTTGGTCTTTATTCCTAGTATTGAAATAACAGAAGGAATTTATTCGCGAGTTTCATTTTTTTCTTGCAATTTTGCTAGATTCATCTATACTTTTTCTCATGTTTGTAATTAAACAGTTAGGGAAGCATAAAGATAACCGCACAACTTTTAAAAAGTTTTGAGAGCGTTTTATGCGCACTATACAAATTTTTAAAATGGAAGGATGTTCAGAATGGGACTTTGGTTTACAGAGAAGCAGACAGAGAACTTTGGCATCACAATGAAAGTGAAGCAGACTTTACATACAGAGCAAACTGATTTTCAAAAGCTTGATATGGTAGAGACAGAAGAATGGGGCAATATGCTCCTGCTGGATGATATGGTCATGACCTCCATCAAGGATGAGTTCGTATACCATGAAATGGTGGCCCATGTGCCGTTATTCACGCACCCGAACCCTGAAAACGTCCTTGTAGTGGGCGGCGGCGACGGCGGCGTTATCCGCGAAGTGCTGAAGCACCCAAGCGTAAAGAAGGCAACTCTTGTTGAAATCGATGGCAAGGTAATCGAGTACAGCAAGAAGTATCTTCCTGAAATTGCAGGCATGCTTGACGATGAAAGAGTAGAAGTGAAGGTTGACGACGGCTTCATGCATATCGCCAACAGCGAAAATGAATATGACGTCATCATGGTTGATTCCACTGAGCCAGTCGGACCAGCTGTAAATCTGTTCACTAAAGGCTTCTATGCCGGCATCTCCAAGGCACTGAAGGAAGACGGCATCTTTGTTGCGCAGTCTGACAACCCTTGGTTCAAGGCAGACCTGATCCGCACCGTCCAGAAGGATGTAAAAGAAATCTTCCCGATCACAAGCTTATATGTGGCCAACATCCCGACATACCCAAGCGGACTGTGGGCATTTACAATCGGAAGCAAGAAATACAACCCGCTTGAAGTGAGCGAAGAGCGCTTCCACGAAATCGACACAAAGTACTACACAAAAGAACTGCACAAAGCAGCGTTTGTACTGCCTAAGTTTGTACAGGATCTTGTAAAATAAAGCTTGGTGCCAGGCACCAGCATATAAAGCGAGGGAGTCATTTTGGTTAGATTTGATGAAGCTTATTCAGGAAATGTATTCATCGGAAGCCATCCGAATTTTATGGAAAGCCAGGCGGTCCTTTACGGAATGCCGATGGACTGGACGGTCAGCTACCGTCCGGGCTCACGCTTCGGCCCGACCCGAATCAGGGAAGTGTCAATCGGACTTGAAGAATACAGCGCATATCTTGACCGCGAGCTTGCAGAAGTTAAATATTACGATGCCGGCGATATTCCGCTTCCTTTCGGGAATCCGCAGAAAAGCCTTGATCTGATCGAGGAGTTTGTCGATAAGCTATTGGCTGCCGGCAAGTTCCCGCTTGGCATGGGCGGTGAGCATCTCGTTTCTTTGCCGGTTTTCAAGGCGATGTATAAGAAATACCCGGATCTTGCCATCATCCATATGGATGCCCATACAGATCTGCGCGAGAATTATGAAGGGGAGCCATTATCCCACTCAACGCCGATCCGCAAGGCCGCAGACTTAATCGGCCCGCAGAATATCTTCTCCTTCGGCATCCGTTCAGGAATGAAGGAAGAATTTGAATGGGCAAAAAAAGTCGGAATGCACATTTCAAAGTTCGATGTGCACCAGCCGCTCAAGGAAATCCTTCCTAAGCTGGCAGGCCGCCCGGTATACGTAACCATCGACATCGACGTCCTTGACCCGGCCCACGCGCCAGGCACAGGCACAGTCGACGCAGGCGGAATCACATCCAGGGAGCTCCTGGCCTCCATCCACGAAATCGCCCGCTCAAACGTAAAAGTCGTCGGAGCCGACCTCGTGGAAGTAGCACCAATCTACGACCCATCAGAACAAACAGCCAACACAGCCAGCAAACTCATCCGTGAAATGATTTTGGGCTGGGTGAAATAGAAAAGCGGAGGTGGCTTGCCCAGAGCCGACAAGCATAAGACGCCCGGGAATAAAAGGCGTTCTTTGCCTTTAATTCTCGGGTGGCTTATGACTCGAGGCTCTAGCCACTGCAGCTAGACAGTAATCGAAGTTCAAAAACCATAAAATTTAAATAGAAAAGCGGAGGCTAATGCCTTTGACAAAAGAGGTACAGGATTCTGTATCTCTTTTGTTTTGTATTGAAACCTCATTCATAAGATTCAATTAGTTGGGGCGGGTTTGCATTAATAAATAGGCCTGTTGATTTCCGTTCCAGGCACTTCGCTTTCCGCGGGGCGACGCTGAGCCTCCTCACCGCTGCGCGTCTGCGGGGTCTCAGCATTGCCGCTGCAATCCCGCAGGAGTCTTCGTGCCTTCCACTGCAATCAACAGGGCTTACTTAACTTTTTACAGCGTTTATAACTCATCTGGAAAAAAATTCAATCAACAGCTCCCGTAATTAAGCCAATCCCTATTACTGCCCAACTTCATTTGCACTTCAACCCCAAAAAAATTATAATTAAAAAGTTATACTAAAGAGTTAAACGAAAAGGAAGTGTGCCCGTTGTCTAATAGCCCAGCGGAACAGACACCTGTTAAAATAAAAGTAAAAACCGATATTCGCACCGGAGGCAGCAAAGAAACTTTTGAATTGACTGCGTTTGGCCGATACTATAAAAAAAACGGCTCCCGCTTTCTTCAATATGATGAAGAAAATGAAGCAGGGAAAGTTAAAACGATTGTAAAGATGGCGGAAGGGGAAGCATTGATCCTCCGTTCAGGAGCTGTAAAAATGAGGCTGCCCTTCCGGACGAACAAAAAGATGAGGGGAAGCTATGAAATGCCCTTCGGAACCATGGAAATGCTAACTTTGACAAAAGGGCTTTCACAGTCGTTTGATGACGGCAGCGGAACAGGGTCATTTGACCTTCTATACGAAATGAAAATGCAGGGATCACAGGCAGGTACATATCATTTGGCAATTACGTTTGAGGAGGAAAGAAAATGAATATAGTTGAACAAGTGCAAAGCAATCTGAAAGAGGAAATCAAGCAGGCGGTCATTAAAGCAGGCCTTGCTGCAGAAGAGCAGATTCCGGATGTAATCCTGGAAACGCCTAAAGAGAAGGCGCATGGCGACTATTCTACCAATATGGCGATGCAGCTCGCACGTGTTGCCAAGAAGGCTCCGCGCATGATTGCCGAGCAGCTGATCGAGAACTTTGACAGCAGCAAAGCATCCATTGAAAAAATTGAAATCGCAGGGCCGGGCTTCATCAATTTTTACATGAACAACAGCTACCTGACGAACCTCATCCCTACAGTACTTGACGCAGGCGATCAGTATGGGGAAACCAATACAGGCAATGGCCAGAAGGTGCAGATCGAGTTCGTTTCGGCCAACCCGACAGGAGACCTTCACCTGGGACATGCCCGAGGAGCAGCAGTCGGTGATTCCCTAAGCAGCATCCTGGCTAAAGCCGGCTACGAAGTATCCCGCGAATATTACATCAATGATGCCGGAAACCAGATCAATAATCTGGCATTGTCCGTTGAAGCACGCTATTTCCAGGCGCTTGGCATGGAAAAAGAAATGCCGGCTGACGGCTATCACGGTGCAGATATCATCGGCATCGGCCAAAGGCTTGCCGATGAATTCGGAGACAAATATGTGAATGCCGATGAACAGGAACGCTTTGATGCATTCCGCGAATACGGCCTTAAATACGAAATGGAAAAGCTGAAAAAGGATTTGGAAGATTTCCGCGTGCCATTTGATGTCTGGTACTCAGAAACTTCCCTTTACCAGAACGGCAAGATTGATAATGCTTTGAAAGCACTAAAAGAGAACGGACATGTATATGAAGAAGAAGGCGCAACCTGGTTCCGCTCAACCGAATTCGGCGATGATAAAGACCGCGTGCTTATCAAGAATGACGGATCTTACACGTATCTGACGCCTGATATCGCCTACCATAAAGACAAGCTTGAGCGCGGCTTCGAAAAGCTTATCAATGTCTGGGGCGCCGACCACCATGGCTATATCCCGCGTATGAAGGCTGCCATCCAGGCGCTTGGCTACGGCAAGGATGCTCTTGAAGTGGAGATCATCCAGCTCGTCCACCTGTACAAGAACGGCGAAAAGATGAAGATGAGTAAACGGACAGGAAAAGCTGTCACCATGCGCGATCTTGTGGACGAGGTTGGACTTGATGCAGTCCGCTACTTCTTCGCGATGAGAAGTGCTGACACTCATATGGATTTCGACCTTGATTTAGCTGTGTCCCAGTCCAATGATAATCCCGTTTATTATGCCCAGTATGCACACGCGCGCATCTCGAGCATTCTCCGCCAGGGTGAGGAACAGGGCTTGGAAATCAGCACTGATGCTGATTTCTCCCTCATCTCTGCTGAAAAGGAAATCGACCTGCTGAAAAAGCTCGGCGAATTCCCGCAGGCGGTTGCCGAAGCGGCAGAAAAGCGTATGCCGCACCGCATCACCAACTATATTTTCGAGCTCGCATCTGCCTTCCACAGCTTCTATAATGCTGAAAAAGTGCTTGATAGCGAAAATCCCGAAAAAACAAAAGCCCGTCTCGGCCTGATCAAGGCTGTACAGACAGCATTAAAAAACGCCCTGAAACTAATCGGTGTTTCTGCACCTGAAAAAATGTAAGACTTCGGCCCCGCTTCCTGAAAGCGGGGTTTTTTTCTGTTTCCGCGGCGGTGGAATGATAGAGCTATTATTGCACATAATAAAGGATATTTATGGCATAACTTGAGCTTATCTTAGGAGGAATATAATGAAAATTGTTCTGCTGTCACTTATAACAGGCTTTGCGGTCGGATTTATTTTTGCCCTGTTCAAACTTCCGATACCCGCCCCTCCGGCACTGGCCGGAGTAGTGGGGATCATCGGCATCTATTTGGGATTTAAAGCATTTGAACAGGTGGGCCCTTGGTTTGAAAGCTTTTTAAAATAAGATAGTGGGGATGCAGGGAGAGTCCAGAATCTTGTAGTCGAGGAGAAGCAGAGGTTCGTTGTCGGGCCGGAAAAGAGTGAGCATGTGGCCAGGGTGTACATAACTTTGTGTAAAAGAGGAAGTCATGTATCCCAGAATCAGTTTGAGATACGCGGAAAAAGTGCAGTATATGTACCCGTAAGCAGCCTGAGGCACATGAATTGGCGAAAAAAGAGCAACCCATGTATCCCAAAAGCAGTCTGAGGTACATGACCCGGCGAAAAAAGCGCACCTCATGTATCCCAAAAGCAGTCTGAGATACATGACCAAGCGAAAAAAGTGCAACTCATGTATACCGGAGGCAGTTTGAGGTACATGACCCGGCGAAAAAAGTGCAACTCATGTATACCGGAGGCAGTTTGAGGTACATGACCCGGCGAAAAAAGCGCACCTCATGTATCCCAAAAGCAGTCTGAGGTACATGACCCGGCGAAAAAAGCGCACCTCATGTATCCCAAAAGCAGTCTGAGATACATGACCCAGCGAAAAAAGCGCAACTCATGTATACCAGAACAAGTCTGAGATACATGATCCGGGGAAAAAATCTCCTCTCATGTATACCAGAAACAGTCTGAGGTACATGACCCGGCGAAAAAAGCCCATCTCATGTATACCAGAACAAGTCTGAGATACATGACCCGGCGAAAAAATCTCCTCTCATGTATACCAGAAACAGCCTGAGATACATGACCAAGCGAAAAAAGTGCAACTCATGTATATCGGAGGCAGTTTGAGATACATGACCCGTCGAAAAAAGCCCGACTCATGTATCCCAAAAGCAGCCACAGGTACATGACCCGGCCGAAAAACCCCACCTCGTGTATCCTAAAAAACTATTTCCACTCAACCGCACCGCCGCTGATCCGCTTCACGCCGCGGATCCGGCTGATATCCTCAACAAGCTTCAATAAAGCTTTGTCCTTCATCTTTGCTTCTATCATAAAATCCACATCCTCGCCGATCGCATGAAGGTGATCCAGCAGAGGCTTCAGGAATTCGGCGTCCACATATTCAGCATGCGACCTGAAGGCTTTTTCCGATTTAGGCGAAGACACATGGATCTTCGGCTTCATGCCGAAATGATCCCAGGTCCGGAAAATATCCGGGAGCATATCTTCAAGCGGCCTTTCGCTCAAGTTCGCCATATGATGGTGATAATCGAAGATCAGCGGTATCTGCTCCCGCTGGCAGGCGGCGAGCGTTTCTTCGGCGTTATAAGTTTTATCATCATTTTCAAGGGTCATAACTGCTTTTATATGCGCGGGAAGGGTCTTCAAATTTTGATAAAAACGTTTAATGGATGTCTCTTTATCGCCATAGGCCCCGCCGATATGGATATTGATCAGCGCCTGGTTTTCAAGGCCCATTGCCTCGAGCATGCGGTAATGGTATTCCATATCAATCACAGCATTTGCTGTGACTTCACTGCGGGGAGAGGTAAAAAGGGTGAACTGGTTCGGATGGAAGCTGACCCGCAGGCCATTGTCCCGTACCAGTCTGCCGAGCTCCTGCCATTCATCGCTGAAGGGGGTGACAAAATCCCACATGACCTCCGGATGGGTGGCAAGGGGGGCGATGGAGCTTGAGAACCGGTACAGTTCAATATCGTGGGCGAGGTTATAATAAAGCATCCTTCTCGTGCTGCGCAGATTTTCTGCAGTTGCAGCCAGCAGCTTCTGCATGCCTTCTTCCTTTGTCATCTGCTTGTATCTCGTAAATGTCAGTGTTCTCGCAGGGGATGCCTCCCATAGGCTTACCGCCTGGGAAACATAGCCGAATCGTATTTTCATAATTACTCCTTTAAAAAATGGCCTGGGTCCGGCACTGAAGGGAGGTGAGGCGCAAGCCCTCAGAGAAAGTACGAAACAGATTTCGCCACTCCTTCCCGCAGCCACCGGATTGCATTAAAGCCCGAAATATTTTTGAGCATAAGCAGTTTTGAGTCCTTTATATCCTGCTCAAGGACTTTCTCAGCTTTTTTGATAAATGCTTTGTCATATATATAACAGTTGAGTTCATGGTTTAAATACAAGCTTCTTTTATCAAAATTGGCCGTCCCGATATCGCATACTGTGTCATCCGAAAGAAGGATCTTCGCATGGTAGAAGCCGTTCATGTATTGATAGATCCGTGCCCCTTCCTTCAGCAGCACCCTGAGATAAGGATAGGAAGCTTCCTTGACAAGGGGATGGTCTGTTTTTGAAGGGACGATAATGCTCAGCCTTACGCCTCTGTCCAATGCCCGCCGCAGCTCCTGGAAAAGAGCGGGGCTCGGAATGAAGTATGGAGTGCCGATGATGATCTTCCTCCTCGAATTCCTGATAATGGCGAGGAAGGTTTCTTCCAGATAGCCGGCCTCTGATGGGATAAGCTGGTGCCGGAGGCCTTCCTGCGGAGGCCTGGGGAAATAGGCCGCATCCCTGAGCATGTCTGTTCCGGATGCATCCCGCCAATCGCACAGAAATTCGCTTTGAAGATCATTGACCCCTTCTCCCGTCATCCTGAGGTGATAATCCCGCCATGGACACAGCTTCGAATCCAGGTTGACGTATTCCTTGCCAATGTTATACCCGCCCAAATAGCCGATACTCCCATCTATAACGGTTATTTTCCGGTGGTTCCTCGATTGGGAGGAATAGAACAGGTAAGGGAGCTTTGGCACATGACAGAAAGCAAAACGGACCCCGGCTTTCTTCAGGCCGGTGATCAGCTTCCTTTTTACACGCAGGCTGCCTACCCAATCAAGCAGCAGCCGGACCTCGACGCCTTCCTCGGCCTTTCTCTTCAGCAGGGAAAGGAACTCGCCTGAGATTTTATCATTTTTTACAATATAAAATAAAATATGGATATGCTTTTTTGCATGTTTGATATCAAGGAACAGCTTCTCGAATAAATCCGGGCCGGCCGTAATCAAATCGATGCTGCTCTGCCTGACCGGATAGCTTTTCCTCTGGACCTTTGACAGCTGCTTCCGCCGGCCGAGCGCCATATCGCATGACACCCAAAGCAGCAGCGCCATCGCTATGGCAAGTATGATTATGGCAGTTTTCAAGTTGCATGTCCCTCCTCGGATCTTTTGCTGATAGCATCCCCTTTGAAGCTGGTTTCTATGAAATCGGAGAGCAGGCTGGGAAAAGTGGGAAAAAGCAGAAAAAATTATTGACTGAATGCTCATTCATTATATAATGGTACTAAGAATCTTTTCAGAAAATTTGGTTGGTTATAAATTTTCTGGTGGGAAAAGGACGAAAGGAGATTATCAGCTATGAATGGATTACTATGGATCAACTTAATTGCGTTCCTGATTGTAACCGCTTACGCAGTCAGCCTGTTTGTCTATGTGGTTAAGACCAGAATCGAATATATTAAGCTCGGCAGGAAAGCGGAGTTTGATAAAAACGTCAAAGAACGCCTGGGAAAAATATGGGTGAATGTCTTTGGGCAGAAAAAACTCCTGAAGGACAAGAAGAGCGGGGCCATCCACGTAATGTTCTTCTATGGATTCATCCTTGTCCAATTCGGGGCGATTGATTTTATCATCAAAGGTATCAAGCCTGGGGCACATCTGCCGCTCGGGCCGCTGTATCCCGGGTTCACTTTCTTCCAGGAAATTGTGACGCTGATGATCCTAGTCGCCGTTCTGTGGGCTTTCTACCGCCGCTATGTGGAGAAGCTTGTCCGCCTGAAGCGAAACTTTAAGGCAGGGCTTGTCCTCATCTTCATCGGAGGACTGATGCTTTCCGTTCTTCTTGGGAACGGAATGAGCATGATCTGGCATGGCCATGAAGGGACCTGGACAGAGCCGGTTGCTTCTATGATAGCCGGAGCTTTCTCAGGGATAGGGGAGACAGCCAGCATTGTCATTTTCTATATTTCCTGGTGGATTCACCTGCTGTTCCTCCTCGCTTTCCTGGTTTATGTACCGCAGTCCAAGCACGCGCATTTGATTGCCGGGCCTGCGAATGTGTATTTTGACCGGACCGAGAATGCCGGAAAGCTGAAGAAAATCGACTTTGAAGATGAGTCACAGGAATCATTCGGAGTCGGCAAGATTGAAGATTTCAACCAGCTGCAGATGATCGACTTCTACGCGTGTGTGGAATGCGGCCGGTGTACAAATATGTGCCCTGCAACTGGGACTGGCAAGATGCTGTCGCCGATGGATTTGATCCTGAAGCTGCGCGACCATCTGACAAACCATGGGGCCGCCGTAACATCAAGGCAGCCTTGGGTTCCGACCTTCGCCTTCTCCAATACAAAAGGCAATCAGCTTGCACTTGCAGCAGCAGGGAAGGGTGCAGAGGAAGCGGCAGCAGGCCTCTCATACAGCCCAAGCCTGATCGGCGAGGTAATCACAGAAGAGGAAATCTGGGCTTGTACGACTTGCCGCAATTGTGAAGACCAGTGTCCGGTCATGAATGAGCATGTAGACAAAATTATCGACCTTCGCCGTTATCTTGTTCTGACTGAAGGGAAAATGGATGCCGATGCACAGCGTGCGATGACGAATATTGAACGGCAGGGCAATCCATGGGGCTTGAACAGGAAAGAGCGGGAAGATTGGCGCGAGGCAAGAGAAGACGTGTCTGTTCCGACAGTGAAGGAAATGAAGAAGTCCGGCGAGGAATTCGAGTATCTGTTCTGGGTCGGCAGCATGGGTTCATATGATAACCGGAGCCAGAAAATCGCTTTGTCCTTTGCAAGGCTGCTTAATGAAGCCGGCGTGAAATTCGCGATTCTTGGCAACAAGGAGAAGAACTCCGGCGATACGCCAAGGCGCCTCGGCAATGAATTCCTGTTCCAGGAGCTTGCAACAAAGAACATTGAAGAATTCGAGAAAAATGAAGTCAAGAAAATCGTTACGATCGACCCTCATGCCTATAACATTTTCAAAAACGAGTATCCGGATTTCGGTCTCGAGGCAGAGGTGTATCACCATACCGAGCTGCTTGCCGAGCTGGTTAAAGAGGGCAGGCTGAAGCCGCAGTTCGATGTGAATGAAACCATTACCTTCCATGATTCCTGCTATCTCGGTCGCTACAATGAAGTGTATGATCCGCCGCGTGAAATCCTGAAATCCATTCCTGGCGTGAAGCTGGTGGAGATGGAAAGAAACCGGGAGACAGGCACGTGCTGCGGAGCAGGCGGCGGCCTCATGTGGATGGAAGAGGAAACAGGGCACCGCGTCAATGTTGCCCGGACAGAGCAGGCACTGGCTGTCAATCCTTCGGTCATTTCTTCCGGCTGCCCGTACTGCCTGACCATGCTGTCAGATGGCACAAAGGCTAAAGAAGCGGAAGAAACAGTCCAAACATATGATGTGGCCGAGCTGCTTGAAAAAACCGTGATCGGCGAACCGCAAACACTAGTATCCTGAGCCAAAAATTAAGAAAGGCCTGGCGCACCGGGCCTTTCTTAAAAATATAATGTAATTATTATTAAGAATCTTCAGGAAAATATTTTTATTTTTTCTGCGGATGGAGTAAGATGGAAATATAAATAAAGCGCTTACAAAAATCGGAGAACCTTTATTAATGGTCTCCTTTTTGTCCTTATTAGATTCAAACCAAGGAAGACAGGCTGATTTCAGCGGGCTTTGGCTCCATTTCGAGCGAGCGTTCAGTCAAAACCGAAAAAATTTGCCTAGCCTATCAGAAATTAAATTTACCCAGCAAATTAAAGACCAAATTTGCTTAAAGGAGAGGATACAGATGGGAAGAACAGTCATTATCAGCGGAGCACGGACACCTTTTGGAAAAATGGGAGGGGCATTAAGCAGCCTGACTGCCTCTGATTTAGGAGCTGCAGCCGTCAAGGAAGCATTGAAGCGTGCCGATGTCAGTCCTGAAGAGGTTGGGGAGCTGATTCTCGGATCGGTACTTCAGGGGGGCCAGGGCCAGATACCATCCCGGCAGGCAGGCAATAAAGCCGGCCTTCCATGGGAAGTTAAAACAGAAACGATCAACAAAGTCTGCGCCTCAGGTATGAGGAGTGTGACGCTCGGCGACCAGATCATCAGGGCCGGTGATGAAGAAGTCATTGTGGCCGGCGGGATGGAATCGATGAGCAATGCGCCATATCTTCTGCCAAAAGCAAGATGGGGCCTGCGGATGGGCGATTCGACCGTGAAGGACCTGATGATTCATGACGGCCTCAGCTGCAGCTTTACAGGCGTCCATATGGGGACTTACGGCAATTCAACGGCAAAGGAAATGGGGATTTCACGGGAAGAACAGGACCAATGGGCGTACAGAAGCCACCAGCGGGCTGTCGAAGCGATCGAAAGCGGCAGGCTGGCTGAAGAGATTGTGGCAGTAGAGGTGCCGCAGCGCAAAGGCGACCCGCTTGTCGTAGAGCAGGATGAAGCACCGCGCAAGGATACTTCCATTGAAAAGCTGGCAAAGCTTGCCCCTGTATTCAATGGGGATGGAACGATCACTGCCGGGAACGCACCTGGAGTGAATGACGGAGCTGCTGCACTGGTGCTGATGAGCGAGGAAAGAGCTGAGCGTGAAGGAAAGGACGTTCAGGCATACATCCTGGCCCACACGGCAATCGCTGTTGAAGCAAAGGATTTTCCGAAAACACCAGGGCTTGTCATCAAAGAGCTTTTGAAAAAAACAGGCAAATCCATGGATGAAATTGACCTGTTTGAAATAAACGAAGCATTTGCGGCGGTTGCCCTGACGAGCGGCAAGATCGCCAATCTGGATGAAAATAAAGTGAATGTAAATGGCGGAGCCGTTGCCATCGGCCACCCGATCGGGGCAAGCGGTGCCAGAATTATCCTAACGCTGATATATGAGCTGAAGCGCAGGGGCGGAGGAATCGGCATTGCGGCGATTTGCAGCGGCGGCGGCCAGGGGGATGCCATCATGATCGAGGTTCCGGCGAACTGATAGATTAGGAGTTTGGAAGAGAAATGGAGGAGAAACCATGGAAGTGAAAACAATAATGGTTATCGGTGCAGGACAGATGGGCTCCGGCATTGCACAGGTATGTGCACAGGCGGGGTATGAGGTGCTGCTGAATGATTTGAAGGCTGAATATATTGAGCGGGGGCTTGGTGTGATCAAGAAGAACCTGTCCCGTCAGGTATCTAAAGAGCGCATGACAGAGGCGGAGATGGAAGAGGTGCTCCGCCGCCTGCAGCCTTCTGACAATCTGGAAGACGCGGGCAGGGTGGATCTGGTGATCGAAGCCGCCGTAGAAAATATTGAAATCAAAGCCGATATCTTCAAACGGCTTGATGGAATCGCTCCTGAACATGCTATTCTGGCCAGCAATACTTCCTCGCTGCCCATCACGGAAATTGCCGCGGCGACAAAGCGTCCGGAAAAGGTAATCGGGATGCACTTCATGAATCCGGTCCCGGTTATGAAACTGGTTGAAATCATCCGCGGGCTTGCTACAGCTGATGAAGTATACACAGCGATCGAGGAAATGACTCATAAGCTCGGCAAGGTGCCGGTTGAAGTGAATGACTTTCCGGGATTTGTCTCAAACCGCATCCTGATGCCGATGATCAATGAGGCCATCTATACCCTCTATGAAGGTGTTGCCGAAAAGGAAGCGATCGATGAAGTCATGAAGCTTGGCATGAACCATCCGATGGGGCCGCTCACATTGGCGGATTTCATTGGTCTTGATACCTGCCTTTATATTATGGAAACGCTTCATGAGGGGTTCGGCGATGATAAGTACCGCCCCTGCCCGCTGCTCCGCAAATATGTGAAGGCCGGCTGGCTCGGGAAGAAGTCCGGCCGCGGCTTTTATCAGTACAGCTGAACTGGAAAGCCCAGAATGGACACCAGGAGGGATTAGCCATGAATTTACGGTTTACAGAAGAACAGGAAATGATGAGGAAAATGGTCCGCGACTTCGCCCAGAGCGAGATAGCGCCATTTATTGAAAAAATGGAGCAAGGGGACTTTCCCCGTGACATATTGAAAAAGATGGGCGGACTCGGGCTGATGGGAATCCCTGTACCTGAGAAATATGGCGGTGCGGAAATGGATTTCACCTCCTATATCATTGCCATCAATGAGCTGTCAAAGGTCTCCGCAACCGTTGGGGTCATCCTGTCTGTCCATACATCGGTCGGAACCAATCCGATCCTGTACTTCGGGACGGAGGAGCAGAAGCAGAATTATGTCCCGAAATTGGCTGCCGGCGAATACCTCGGAGCATTCTGTCTGACAGAGGCAGGGGCAGGCTCTGATGCAGGCAGCTTAAAAACCAAGGCTGTTAAAAATGGGAACGATTACATTCTCAATGGCTCAAAGGTTTTCATTACAAACGGCGGCGAAGCGGATGTGTATATTGTTTTTGCATCCACCACCCCTGAGCTTGGGACAAAGGGCGTTTCAGCCTTCATCGTTGAAAAAGGGACACCGGGCCTTGTAATCGGCAAGGATGAGGAGAAGATGGGGCTTCACGGTTCCCGGACAGTCCAGCTCAGCTTTGAGGATATGAGGGTTCCGGCAGGAAGTCTCCTTGGTGCCGAAGGGGAAGGCTTCAAAATCGCCATGGCCAACCTTGACGCTGGGCGCATCGGCATTGCAGCCCAGGCCCTTGGCATCGCGGAGGCGGCATTGGAGGCAGCGGTTGCCTACTCGAAGGAACGCAGCCAATTCGGGAAGCCGATCAGCCATCAGCAGGGCATTGGCTTCAAGCTGGCTGATATGGCTACAAATGTAGAAGCCTCAAGACTGCTGGTCTACCAGGCAGCGATGATGCGCCAAAATGGAGAACGATGCGGGATGCAGGCCAGCATGGCCAAGCTTTTTGCCTCAAAGACAGCGGTTGAAACGAGCATAGAAGCTGTCCAGGTGTTTGGCGGATATGGATATACAGAGGACTACCCTGTCGAGCGGTATTTCCGCGACAGTAAAATAACCGAAATTTATGAAGGCACAAGCGAGATTCAGAGAATTGTCATCAGCAAAAACCTGTAAATAAGAGGCAAGCCAATATTGAAATGGACGGGGGAAAATACGATGAATTTCCGACTGACGGAAGAACATGAAATGATCAGGAAAATGGTCCGCGATTTTGCAAAGAATGAAGTGGCGCCAAGCGCCGCAGAGCGCGATGAGGAAGAGCGCTTTGACCGTGAAATCTTCGACAAAATGGCCGAGCTTGGACTGACAGGGATTCCCTGGCCTGAAGAGTACGGCGGAATCGGCAGCGACTATCTGGCATACTGCATTGCAGTCGAGGAGCTTTCAAGGGTTTGTGCATCCACAGGGGTGACATTGTCTGCACATACATCACTTGCAGGCTGGCCGATCTATAAATTCGGCAGCGAAGAACAGAAGCAGAAATACTTAAAGCCGATGGCGCAGGGTGAAAAGATCGGCGCATACGGACTGACAGAGCCGGGCAGCGGCTCCGATGCCGGCGGCATGAGGACGACTGCCCGCCTTGACGGCGACCATTATGTACTGAACGGTTCAAAGATTTTTATCACAAACGGCGGGATCGCCGACATCTATGTCGTATTTGCCCTGACAGATCCGGAGAGCAGGCAGAAAGGCACTACAGCCTTCATCATTGAAAGTGATTTCCCTGGCTTCTCTGTCGGCAAGAAGGAAAAGAAACTTGGCATCAGGTCTTCGCCGACAACCGAAATCATCTTTGAAGACTGCCGCGTGCCAAAGGAAAACATGCTCGGTAAAGAAGGCGAAGGCTTTAAGATCGCCATGATGACCCTTGATGGCGGCAGGAACGGCATTGCAGCCCAGGCGGTCGGCATTGCCCAGGGAGCATTGGATGCAGCGGTCGATTACGCGAAAGAGCGGGAGCAGTTCGGCAAGCCGATCGCCCTTCAGCAGGGAATCGGCTTCAAGCTGGCCGATATGGCGACAAGTGTGGAGGCGGCAAGGCTCCTCACCTATCAGGCTGCCTGGCTTGAATCGGAAGGCCTGCCGTACGGCAAAGAATCAGCCATGTCCAAACTGTTCGCCGGCGATGCAGCCATGAAAGTGACGACAGAGGCTGTCCAGGTGTTCGGCGGCTATGGCTATACAAAGGACTATCCGGTAGAGCGCTATATGCGTGATGCCAAGATTACACAAATCTATGAAGGCACACAGGAAATCCAGCGCCTTGTCATTTCCAGGATGATAACCAAATAGAAGATAAGGGGATAGGGCTCTTTCCTAATTTAAAATAAACAACCACCGCGAAAACAGCCACCAGTAGGGAAAGGTCCACTTTTAATAGGTAAGTAAGTATGTATCTTAACTTCGATTACTGTCTAGCTCCAGCGCCTACCCCCTCGAGGTCACAAGCCAATCCTCCCAAAAAGGCAAAGAACGCCTTTTCGTTAGGCTCGTCTTGTGCTTGTCGGGGGTGGGCAAGGCGCTTGCGCTTTTCTAATGGAGCGGTCAGAGGAGGGCAGTGCAAATTTATGAAAAAACGGGAAGTCCATGCTTCTGTGAAAGATGAAAAGCTGGTGAAAAAGCGGCGGGACGAGATGATCAAGGGAGCGGTGAATCTTTTTAAGCAAAAAGGCTTTCACCGCACCACGACAAGGGAGATTGCAAAGGCCTCCGGATTCAGCATCGGGACGCTCTACGAGTACATCCGCACAAAGGAGGATGTGCTGTACCTTGTCTGTGACAGCATCTATGATTCGGTCCGCGACAGGCTCCAGGAGGCCCTTGATGCCAACAGGGGGACGCTGGAGAGCCTGAAGCTCGGGATCGCCTACTATTTCCGGGTTGTGGATGATATGCAGGATGAAGTCCTGGTCATGTACCAGGAAGCAAAGTCCTTGTCAAAGGATGCTCTTCCATATGTCCTGAGAAAAGAAATTGAAATGGTCTCCATGTTTGAAGACGTCATCCAGCGCTGTGTGGACAACGGGGAGCTCCATTTGACGGAAAAAGAGGTCAAGATGATCGCCCACAATATTTTCGTGCAGGGCCAGATGTGGGGCTTCCGCCGCTGGGCGC
Organism: Bacillus infantis; assembly: GCF_050107595.1. Classification (GTDB taxonomy): domain Bacteria; phylum Bacillota; class Bacilli; order Bacillales; family Cytobacillaceae; genus Bacillus_AB; species Bacillus_AB infantis_C. The sequence continues at coordinate 146,083 of NZ_JBNILH010000003.1, read as the reverse complement.
TGCAGAGGGTGTACAGTCTTGATGAATATATTGAATTGCAGACAGAGCTTCTGATTCAGGGGATAAAGCAAGACCAGGCAAAAGTGCCTGCCGGCATTAAAATCCAGGAACAGGGGGAGTCAAGCAAATGAGTACAGCAGAAATTTACAGGCCGAAGCATCACTTGCGATTCGTTACCGCCTCAAGCCTTTTTGACGGGCATGATGCTTCCATTAATATCATGAGAAGGATCATCCAGGCGAGCGGGGCAGAGGTCATCCACCTTGGCCATAACCGGTCGGTGGAAGAGGTCGTGAATGCCGCGATCCAGGAGGATGTCCAGGGAATCGCGATTTCCTCCTATCAGGGAGGCCATGTTGAATATTTTAAATATATGTATGATTTGCTGAAGGAAAGGGGGGCCTCCCATATCCGCATCTATGGCGGAGGTGGAGGGGTCATCATTCCGCGTGAAATAAAAGAGCTGCATGAATACGGGATCGCCCGTATCTTTTCCCCGGAAGACGGCCGCCAGAAGGGTCTGCAGGGCATGATCAATGAAATGCTCGCTGAGTGCGACTACCCGACCGTTTCAGTGGAGAGTGCAGAAGAACTTGAAAAGCTTGAAGCCGGCGAAGTGAACAGCATCGCCAAGCTGATCACGCTTGCCGAACATGGCGTCGGGCTTGAAAAAGAAGCGGCTGCTGCAGCAGAATCGCTCATGGAGAGAATCAAGACACTGGAAAAAACGGCACCGGTTATCGGAATCACCGGGACTGGCGGAGCAGGAAAAAGCTCATTGACGGATGAGCTGATCCGCCGCTTCATCAATGAAATCCCCGAAAAGAAAGTAGCCATCCTTTCTGTCGATCCGACAAAGCAGAAAACAGGCGGGGCGCTCCTTGGCGACCGGATCCGCATGAATAGCATCTTTTCTCCGCGCGTCTATATGCGGAGCCTTGCGACACGGAAGTCCAAGAGCGAGCTGTCGCTGGCAATCAAGGATGCCATCTCTGTCGTAAAGGCTGCCGGCTTTGACCTGGTTATCGTTGAAACAAGCGGGATTGGGCAAGGCGATGCTGAAATCGCGGAAATCTGCGATCTGTCCATGTATGTCATGACAAGTGAATTCGGGGCGCCTTCCCAGCTTGAAAAAATTGATATGCTCGATTACGCTGACCTGATCGTCATCAATAAATTTGAGCGCAAGGGCTCAGAGGATGCCCGCCGCCAGGTGCAGAAGCAATATCAGCGCAACCATATGCTGTTCGAGAAAGAGCTGGAAGAGATGCCGGTCTACGGCACGATCGCCAGCCAGTTCAACGATCCGGGCACAAATGCTTTATTTGCTGCCCTTGTCGAAAAGATGAATGAAAAAGCGGGCTTGGGCTGGAGAACTTCTTTTTCCAAAAATGAAGTGGTCGAAAAGCAGAATGTCATCATCCCGAATGAACAGCGCTATTACTTGCGCGAAGTATCTGAAACGGTCCGCAATTACCACAAAAAAGCGGAAGAGCAGGCAGCCCTTGCCAGGAAGCTGTTCCAGCTTGAAGGTGCAATCAATGCAGTAAAAGAGTCAGGCGGAAGTGAAGAGGCACTGGCTTCATTAGAGGACCTGGCAGCGCAAACAAAAGAAAAGCTGACAGCCGAATCGAAAAAAATACTCGAAAGCTGGGATGACCTCAAGGAGAAATACTCCGGGGAGCAGTTCACAACAAGGATACGCGATAAAGAAATCATCACGATCCTTAAAACGAAGAGCCTTTCAGGCCTGCAGATCCCTAAGGTCGCGCTCCCGAAATACAGGGACTACGGAGAAATTATCCGCTGGGTCTACAGAGAGAATGTGCCGGGTGCTTTTCCGTATACAGCAGGCGTCTTCCCGTTCAAGCGCGAAGGAGAGGATCCAAAGCGCCAGTTCGCCGGTGAAGGGACCCCTGAACGGACGAACCGCCGCTTTCATTACTTATCAAAGGACGATGCAGCCAAACGCCTAAGTACAGCGTTTGATTCCGTTACCTTGTACGGCGAAGATCCGGACTACCGCCCGGATATCTACGGTAAAGTCGGGGAGAGCGGTGTCAGCATTTGTACGCTTGATGATATGAAAAAGCTGTATGCCGGCTTTGACCTCTGTCATCCGTCCACATCGGTTTCCATGACGATCAACGGCCCGGCTCCGATTATCCTGGCCATGTTCATGAACACGGCGGTTGAGCAGCAGGTGGAAAAGAAAGAAGGGGAGCTTGGCAGAAAGCTGAACGAAGCGGAACTTGAGGAAGTGAAGGCTGCGACTCTGCAGACAGTGCGCGGTACCGTCCAGGCTGATATCCTGAAGGAAGACCAGGGCCAGAATACTTGCATCTTTTCAACAGAATTCGCTCTCAGGATGATGGGCGATATCCAGCAGTATTTTATCGATAAAAAGGTCCGCAATTATTATTCTGTCTCCATTTCCGGCTACCATATTGCCGAGGCAGGGGCAAACCCGCTTTCACAGCTGGCCTTTACGCTGGCGAACGGCTTCACTTATGTTGAGTACTATTTGAGCAGAGGCATGAAGATTGATGATTTTGCGCCGAACCTTTCCTTCTTTTTCTCAAATGGGCTCGATCCGGAGTACACCGTCATCGGCAGGGTGGCCCGCCGCATCTGGGCAACTGTAATGAGGGATAAATACGGAGCCAATGAGCGGAGCCAGAAGCTGAAGTACCATATCCAGACTTCAGGGCGCTCACTTCATGCCCAGGAAATTGATTTCAATGACATCCGGACAACGCTGCAGGCATTGATGGCGCTCCAGGACAACTGCAACTCCCTGCACACGAATGCCTATGATGAAGCGATCACCACGCCTACGGAGGAATCTGTCCGCCGGGCGATGGCCATCCAGATGATCATTACAAAAGAACATGGCCTTACAAAAAATGAAAATCCTCTTCAGGGGGCCTTCATCATCGATGAACTGACTGACCTGGTGGAAGAAGCGGTCCTCCAGGAATTTGAAAGGATCAACGACAGGGGCGGTGTGCTCGGCGCCATGGAAATGCAGTACCAGCGGGGCAAGATCCAGGATGAATCCATGTATTATGAAATGAAGAAGCATACAGGCGAGCTTCCGATCATCGGCGTCAATACGTATCTGAACCCGAATCCGCCGTCAGAAGAGCAGATGGACAGCATGGAAATCGCCAGGGCGACGAAGGAAGAAAAGGAAACACAAATCAGGAATCTAAGAAGCTTCCAGGAACGGAACAAGGACCATGCAGGTGAGGCCCTGTCCCGCCTGAAAGAAGCCGCGGTGACAGACGGCAATATCTTTGCAGAGCTGATGGAAACCGTCAAATATGCAAGCCTCGGACAAATCACGAGGGCATTGTATGAGGTGGGCGGACAATACCGCCGCAATATGTAGCAAGGATAGAGCCAGGGGCCGATTATAGCCCATGGCTCTGTCTTGTATTCGGAAAAAGGATATATTTTTCTGGAAAATATCATATTGTGTTTAGGATAAAAGGCTTTTCTCCGCTATAATGAAAGGGAATGCAGTCCTAAGTGATATTGATATGCAGGATGTGAACGGGTTGAGACAGATATTTTCAATAGGCGCTTTTGCTGCTGCGATAGCGGCCTTCTACTTCTTATACCAGAGGCAGCTTGGTGCGGTCGCTTTCTTTCTGCTGTCCATCTACTTTATGTACCTGGCCATGGGCCAGCTCTCCGGAAGAAAAGACAGGAAGCCGGGGAGGGGCAAAAAGACGTAACAGTGTTCCCGGATATAAACCTTCTCTCATCCAAAAGAAGAAAGCCATCCGGGAGACCTGCAGCAGTATGCCTTCCAAAAGTTTGTCTCACAGCAAAAATGCAAGGAAACTGGAGATAGAACTAGCATAAACACCAGCAATTTGTTTATAATGAAGAATATGTATTTTACATAAGCTGTCTATCCAGCTTGCAAAAGGCATTCTTATGCCTTTTATTCATCTAGGGCTGCTTTTGGAGCGGCTGAATCCTATGCCTTTTTAAAAGCACTGCAAATCCGGGAAGCCCCGGTGTTTTTTACAGTATTTTGCGCTCCGATAGCGAGTGTTATATAGGGAAAGGAAGTGCGTATAGTGAGTCTAGACCAATTCACAAAAGAAGAGCTGCAGGAAATGTCCTTTATCGATATCGCCTACGAACTGCTTAAAGGCACAAAGCAGCAGGTTTCTTTTACCGACATTATGAACGAATATAAAACGCGTCTTGAGGTATCAGATGAGGAAATCCGCTCCAGGATCGCCCAGTTCTATACTGACCTGAACCTTGACGGACGCTTCATTGCAATGGGAGAAAACCGCTGGGGCCTGCGCAGCTGGTACCCTGTTGATACAATGGAAGAAGATACAATGACAGCAGCGAAGCCTAAAAAGAAAAAGGCCAAGAAAGCGGCGAAGGCTGAAGACATCGATCTTGATCTGGACGAGTATGATGAGCTCGACGAGGAAGACATCGAATACGATGACCTTGATGACGATGATGATCTGGACGAGGATGACGACGATCTTCTTGAGGACGATCTTGATGAGGACTCAGACGACGATGACGACTTTGAAGACGACGACGAGATTCTGGAGGATGACCTCGACGAGGATGACGAAGACCTCGAGGAAGATGAAGACCTTGAAGACGACGAGGAAGATTTATAATTCCTTGACTTTTCCATGCCAGGCTTGTAGAATCATTTTTGGGCTCCTTAAAAAAGGACCATATGAATGTATATGCAATAGCGCTCCCTTACTGTTTGGTAGGGAGCGCTTTTTATTTTTAGCTGTTCTTGGCTCTGATCAAGAACAGCAAATTTTTTTAGGAAAAGCCTTACCTAAAGGATGCAGAAAATGCACAAACTGAATATGAGGGGGAAATAACATGACAAAGTATATTTTTGTAACAGGCGGCGTTGTGTCGTCATTGGGAAAAGGGATCACCGCTGCGTCTTTGGGCCGCTTGCTGAAAAACAGAGGCTTGAATGTCACCATTCAGAAGTTTGACCCCTATATCAACGTTGACCCGGGAACCATGAGCCCATACCAGCACGGTGAAGTTTTCGTTACAGGCGATGGCGCCGAAACGGATTTGGATCTGGGCCACTATGAGCGCTTTATCGATATCAATCTGACTAAGTTCAATAATGTGACAACTGGAAAAATTTACTCCACTGTCCTGAAAAAAGAGCGCCGCGGCGACTACTTGGGCGGAACAGTCCAGGTCATCCCGCATATCACCAATGAAATCAAAGAAAGAGTTATGCGTGCAGGGCATGAGACCAATGCCGATGTTGTTATCACAGAGATCGGCGGAACAGTAGGGGATATCGAATCCCTGCCATTCCTTGAGGCAATCCGCCAGATCAAGAGTGATATCGGGCGCGATAACGTTATGTACATTCACTGTACATTGATTCCTTATATCAAAGCTGCAGGCGAAATGAAAACAAAGCCGACACAGCACAGTGTAAAAGAACTGCGAAGCCTTGGAATCCAGCCAAATGTCATTGTCGTTCGTACTGAGATGCCGGTTTCCCAGGATATGAAGGATAAGATTGGTCTGTTCTGTGACCTTGATCCGAAAGCTGTCATCGAGTGCCGTGATGCCGATACATTATACGCAGTCCCTCTTGCCCTACAGGAGCAGAACTTTGACCAGATCGTCTGCGATCACTTGAAGCTGGATTGCGGACAGGCAGATATGGCTGAATGGACCGAACTTCTGAACAAGGTCCGCAATCTCTCCAAGACAACGAAGATTGCCCTTGTCGGTAAGTATGTTGAGCTCCAGGATGCCTATATTTCTGTTGTGGAAGCACTGAAGCATGCCGGCTACTCATATGATTCTGATATTGAAATCAAATGGGTCAATTCTGAAGAAGTAACAGAAGGAAATGTGGAGGAGCTTCTTCAGGATGCTGACGGAATCCTTGTCCCAGGCGGATTCGGCGACCGCGGCATTGATGGGAAGATCCTTGCCATCCAGTATGCGCGCGAGCAGAAGCGCCCATTCCTTGGCATCTGCCTTGGCATGCAGCTCGCTTCTATTGAATTTGCCCGCAATGTCCTTTCATTGGAAGGGGCGCATTCAGCGGAAATCGATCCTTCAACGCCGCATCCGATCATTGACCTGCTGCCTGAGCAGAAGGACATTGAAGATCTTGGAGGAACACTCCGCCTTGGCCTGCAGGCGTGCAAGCTGAATGAAGAAACGAATGCATATGCTGCATACCAGGATGAGGTTGTTTATGAACGCCACCGCCACCGCTATGAGTTCAACAATCATTACCGCCAGGCGATGGAGGAGAAAGGTTTTGTCTTCTCTGGTACAAGCCCGGACGGCCGCCTTGTTGAAATCATTGAAGTGAAGGATCACCCTTGGTTTGTCGCTTCCCAGTTCCACCCTGAATTCATCTCAAGGCCAAACCGCCCGCAGCCGCTGTTCCGCGACTTCGTCGGTGCATCCTTGAAGCATCAGGAAAATAACTAAGTTTACAAAAGCCCCCTCTGGAATTGAGGGGGCTTTCAGTTTGTGCCTTGTAATGGGGCTGTTGATTTCCGTTCCAGGCACTTCGCTTTCCGCGGGGCGACGCTGAGCCTCCTCACGCTTACGCGCTGCGGGGTCTCAGCATTGCCGCTGCAATCCCGCAGGAGTCTACGTGCCTTTCACTGCAATCAACAGGGCTTTTTATAATTAGTTGGGCAGGTTTGCGCCATCACTGGGTGCCTTCCTGACTGTAACTAATATTCACTCAAAATTTCATCAATCGTGAACTTCAGACCATGGTACACAAAGAGTGCAGTAATGGCAGATGGGTAGCCGAAGCGGTTTCCTTCTTCATCGGGGAGGAGTCCCTTTGTTAATTTCAAGTCGATATGGACATCCGCAAGCTCAGCCAGTGAAGGGCCATCAGCTTCTACAGCAGTGGAAATGGCAGCAAACGGAATCATTTTTTCAGAAAGTGCTTTTGCCAGGGCGACTGCCTGTTCATCATCAGAGTGGCGGGAGATGATCAGAAAGCGGTCTGTACCAGCGATATCATTTTCTGAATGAGCATCAGTCCATTGGGCGGCAGATGCGAGCGGTTCTGCTCCTTCCGTTGCCTCCAGGACAGCAGCCTTCATTTCGCGTGTGGCATAAATCTGGATCCTGCCCTCGCCTGCAGGGGCCTGGGCCAGCAGCCGGGCTGCGTCTTCAATGCTGAATTCTTCTTTTTCCATCAGCTTTTTGAAGATTCCCGTCAGCTGGGTTGAAAACATTTTTAGCAATGTAACTTCCTCCTAATTGTGCAAAAATCAATCTGCAGTCCATAAACTCCGCAGGATCTTGAACACTATTTGTGGTCTTATTATAGTGAAATGAATGCTAAAGGTAAAATATTCGGCAGAATTACTTAAAAAGAAGCAGGAATTCACGCGGGAAAGGGAGAATGTTGAGAAGTGGATATATTTTCTGTGACCATTGGTCATCTTTTGAAAAGCAGGAGTTTGATTTCACTGGCGCTGGGAATCCCGCATAACAGCAGTCGGCATGGCTTCCAAACAGGAAGCGGTCAAATGGCAGCAGTGAACTTCTTATCTTACCGGGAAAGCGGGAATTCTTATGTGCTGTCAAAAAAACAGAAGGGTCGTATGAGCCCGGCAGGACATAAGAATTCCGCTTTCTGTCTATCAGCATCAGAAGTAACTATTTTAGGGAAGAGGTGGCTGTATGAAAGGGAAAATATTAATAGTAGACGATCAGTTCGGCATCCGCATTCTATTGAATGAAGTGCTGCAAAAGGAAGGCTATGACACCTATCAGGCTGCAAATGGCGTCCAGGCCCTCGAAATCGTTACAAAGCATTCTCCGGATCTTGTCCTGCTCGATATGAAAATTCCTGGCATGGACGGCATTGAAATCCTGAAGAGAATGAAAGTCATCGACCAGGATATTCGGGTAATCATCATGACAGCCTATGGGGAGCTCGACATGATCCAGGAGGCAAAGGACCTTGGGGCATTGACCCATTTTGCCAAACCATTTGATATCGACGACATAAGGGCAGCTGTTAAGAAGTATGTCCCTATTACGAATTCATTATAGAACAGGCCGGTTAAATTTTGCTGAAAAATGGCCGCTGGCTAAAAAATTATCGCTGGTCCAGCAAAAAATATGAAAATTTAAAATGATAGCGTTTGCTTTAAAATATTCTGTCCTGCAGCGAAAAATAGCGCTGGATTAATGGAATTTCTGATTCTCTTTTGGTATGATACAAATGAATTCCAAAGGATTGCGTCCGTTTTGCCTATTTCAAGATAGGGTACATATTCATGGGCATGCTGGGAAAAACTTTATGTGAATCCCTGCAAAGAACGATGCAATCATTAATAAGGAGGAAGAAATATGCCTTTAGTTTCCATGACTGATATGCTGAACAAAGCTAAATCAGAAGGCTATGCTGTAGGTCAATTTAACTTAAATAACCTTGAGTTCACTCAAGCGATCCTTCAAGCTGCAGAAGAAGAGAAATCACCTGTTATCCTTGGTGTTTCTGAAGGTGCAGCTCGTTATATGGGCGGCTTCAAGACAACTGTGAAAATGGTAGAAGGGCTTCTTGAGGACTATAAGATCACTGTTCCTGTTGCCATCCACCTTGACCACGGTTCAAGCTTCGATAAATGTAAAGAAGCGATCGATGCAGGCTTCACGTCTGTTATGATCGATGCTTCACACGGTCCTTTCGAGGAAAACGTGGAAATCACTTCTAAAGTGGTAGAATATGCACACTCAAAAGGTGTTTCTGTTGAAGCCGAGCTTGGAACTGTCGGCGGACAGGAAGACGATGTAGTAGCTGACGGCGTTATCTATGCTGATGCTAAAGAATGTGACGAGCTTGTCAAGCGCACTGGCATTGACTGCCTTGCACCTGCTCTTGGCTCTGTCCACGGTCCTTACAAAGGCGAGCCAAACCTTGGCTTTGCTGAAATGGAAGAGATCGGGAAGCTTACAGGTATGCCTCTAGTCCTTCATGGCGGTACAGGCATTCCTACTAAAGACATCCAGAAAGCTGTTTCCCTTGGAACAGCGAAAATTAACGTAAACACTGAGAACCAAATTGCTTCCGCGAAGCGTGTACGCGAAGTATTGGCGGCTGACACAGAAGTGTACGATCCGCGCAAATACTTAGGACCTGCGCGTGAGGCGATTAAAGAAACAGTAATCGGCAAAATGCGCGAGTTTGGTTCATCTAATAAAGCTTAATAGAAAAGTGGAAGGCGCCCTGATAAAGGAACGCAGACTAAAGACGCCACGTCCTGTGGCAACGTCTGCATGACCCACATCCTGTGGGCCTCAAGCATAAGACGAGCCGGTCGAAAGGTTGTTCTTTAACCTTTTGGCCGGATTGGCTTATGACCTCGAGCCGATGGCGCCTGGAACTGGACATTGTTTGAAAACTATATTGAAACCGCCTTTCTGAAAGGCGGTTTCAATTCATTTATGTCGATTTTAAAAAATTCGTCGAATAATCTTAGGGGGAAGCGAAATGAAATTTTTTATCGATACGGCAAACCTGGAAGAGATTAAAACAGCCCATGCACTGGGGATACTGGCTGGAGTAACGACTAATCCTTCCTTAGTCGCAAAAGAAAAAAATATCTCATTCCATGACAGACTGAAGGAAATTGCTGAGCTTGTACCCGGCTCTGTCAGTGCAGAGGTCATCGCACTTGATGCAGAAGGCATGATCAGAGAAGGGAAGGAACTGGCGGCAATCGCCCCTAATATCACCATCAAGGTCCCGATGACACCCGATGGACTGAAGGCTGTCCATGCTTTTTCAAAAGAAGGCATCAAAACGAATGTAACCCTCATCTTCAGCGCCAATCAGGCTTTGCTTGCAGCAAGGGCGGGTGCTTCCTATGTTTCTCCATTCCTTGGCAGGCTTGATGATATCGGCCATAATGGCCTTGATCTTGTAACCTCCATCAGGGAAATCTTTGATATCCACGGAATCGAGACAGAAATCATCGCAGCTTCTGTCCGCCATCCACAGCATGTCACAGATTCTGCTTTGAGAGGGGCCCATATAGCCACCGTCCCGCTGAAGGTCATCAATCAGATGTTCAATCACCCTCTGACTGACAAAGGGATTGAAGCATTTTTGGCTGACTGGGACAAGCGTTCTGAATAACCTCGGAGAGAGCCTTGATTCGCCGGGAGTTTTCTGAATAGGCCGAAATGTAAGTGCATACTTCAAAAAATTAACTTTTTTCAATTCTCATACATGAAGTTTAAATTTTCGTGTAAACTAGATGATGAGGATAATGTCGGAATTCGTCTTTTACTCTTGGAAAATTATCCCTATACGGTAGCTTTTGATATAATGGACAAGCTATCCCATACTGAGAATGAAAAGTCCAACGGTGCTAAACTTTCGCCTGCAGCGGCAGGCTGGCAATCAATGTTCAGACTGGATTTGCAAATAGGCACTTAAGGGCAGGAAAGGAAGTCGAAAATGGAAAAGCTTATGATTGCGGGCGGCTACCCTTTAAAAGGAACTGTTAGAATCAGCGGAGCCAAGAACAGTGCAGTAGCATTGATCCCTGCTACAATTCTCGCAGATTCCCCCGTAACAATTGAAGGTTTGCCGGATATTTCTGACGTTCAAATACTGAAAGGGCTTTTGGAGGAAATTGGCGGGAGTGTCGATTTTGCTGATAACGATATGACTGTTGATCCTTCTTCGATGATTTCCATGCCCTTGCCCAATGGAAAAGTTAAAAAGCTGCGTGCCTCTTATTATTTGATGGGGGCGATGCTCGGACGCTTTAAAAAAGCGGTGATCGGACTGCCTGGCGGGTGCCACCTGGGGCCGCGCCCGATCGACCAGCATATCAAAGGCTTTGAAGCGCTCGGTGCCAGCGTGACAAATGAGCAGGGTGCCATCTATCTCCGTGCAGACGAGCTGAAAGGCGCAAGGATTTACCTGGATGTCGTCAGTGTCGGTGCCACGATCAATATCATGCTGGCTGCGGTCAGGGCAAAAGGGAAGACGATTATTGAAAATGCGGCGAAAGAGCCGGAAATCATCGACGTGGCAACGCTCCTCACCAATATGGGTGCAAAAATCAAGGGCGCGGGTACAGATGTCATCAGAATTGAAGGGGTGGACCAGCTGCATGGCTGCCGCCACACCATCATTCCAGACCGGATTGAAGCCGGGACATATCTGATCCTCGGTGCTGCCGCCGGTGAAGGAATCCTGATCGATAATGTCATTCCCCAGCACTTGGAATCACTGATTGCCAAGCTGCGTGAAATGGGTGTGAACATAGAGGCCGGAGACGACCAGATCTTTGTCAGCCCAGCTGAAAAAATGAAGGCCGTTGATATTAAAACGCTTGTGTATCCGGGATTCCCGACCGATCTCCAGCAGCCTTTCACTTCTTTGCTTACAGGGGCTGAAGGGACAAGCATGGTGACGGACACAATCTACGGCGCCCGCTTCAAGCATATTGATGAGCTGAGGAGAATGAACGCCAATATTAAAGTCGAAGGCCGTTCAGCAATCATCAATGGACCGATCCGTCTGCAGGGTGCCAAGGTGAAGGCAAGTGATCTCAGAGCAGGGGCCGCCCTTGTTATTGCCGGGCTGAAAGCCGAGGGGATAACGGAAGTGACAGGACTTGAGCATATAGACCGCGGCTACAGCCATCTCGTTGAAAAGCTCAATGGGCTGGGTGCGACCATCTGGCGCGAGAATCTGACCAAGGAAGAAATGGAGCAGATGAAAAACGCCTGAGTACAGATAGAGAAAACAACCCGGGGAGGAAATCAGAATGGAAAGAAGTTTATCAATGGAGCTGATCCGTGTTACAGAAGCAGCAGCACTTGCTTCAGCCCGCTGGATGGGAAGAGGCGTGAAGGATGAAGCAGATGATGCTGCTACCTCTGCCATGAGGGACGTGTTTGACACGGTGCCGATGAAGGGAACCGTTGTAATCGGGGAAGGGGAAATGGATGAGGCGCCCATGCTTTATATCGGAGAAAAGCTTGGAACAGGCTATGGCCCCCGTGTCGATGTAGCGGTAGATCCGCTTGAGGGCACCAATATCGTGGCCTCCGGAGGCTGGAATGCGCTGGCTGTCCTGGCTGTCGCTGACCATGGAAATCTCCTTCATGCACCTGATATGTATATGGATAAGATTGCAGTCGGTCCCGAAGCGGTCGGTGAAATTGATATCAATGCTTCTGTTATCGATAACTTGAGGGCTGTCGCCAGGGCAAAAAATAAAGATATAGAAGATGTCGTGGCAACCGTGCTGAACCGGGAGCGCCATCAGCATATCATCAGCCAGCTGCGGGAAGCAGGGGCAAGGATCAAGCTGATCAATGACGGAGATGTCGCAGGTGCCATCAATACCGCGTTTGACCATACAGGAGTAGATATCCTGTTCGGATCTGGCGGTGCGCCGGAAGGGGTGCTCGCTGCAGTTGCACTGAAATGCCTGGGCGGCGAAATCCAGGGCAAGCTGGTTCCGCAGAGCGATGCAGAAGTTGAAAGATGCCAAAGCATGGGCCTTGACCTTGGAAAGATTCTTCGTATGGAAGACCTTGTCAAAGGTGATGATGCCATCTTTGCAGCAACAGGCGTCACAGACGGCGAGCTGTTGAGAGGGGTCCAGTTTAAAGGCTCCTACGGTTCTACGCATTCACTTGTCATGCGCGCCAAGTCAGGAACGGTCCGCTTCATCGACGGGCGTCACAGCCTGAAAAAGAAGCCGCATCTTGTCATGAAATAAAGATTTTTTTTGCATGCCTGTGCAAACCCTTTCAAGAAAGGGAGCCTGAAACGGCCTGTAAAAAAATGCTGGAAGAGAAGGGACTGGCTTGCCGGCTGAAGCCGGTCCCTTTATATATTTCCCGAAACAAGGCAATCTATGAAAGAACTGAAAAATTATATTGATTAACTTTCAGGTATAGGGGTAAAATAGAGATTGTTTTTGAAATCTGTTATGATGGATATGCAGATTTGTTCTGTTTTAGGCCCGGGATACCGGGATGCCAGGAACAAACCAAAGATTCTACCCTTTTTTACAAGCTGAATCATCCTTCCAATGCTTCGATGAACCTCAAACGCTTCTTTCCTTTTTCCTTTCATATTCTTAATCAAGTACGATATTGTTATTTTATATGGGGAAAATGATTTAAAATTCAAAAGAGTGGTGTCAATATGGGATTAAATATATCCAGTTTAGAAAATATGAAGTTAAAAGAGCTCTATGAACTTGCCCGGGAATATAAGGTTTCCTACTACAGCAAGCTGACAAAGAAAGAGCTGATTTTTGCCATCCTGAAAGCCCGCGCTGAGCAGGAAGGCTACTTTTTCATGGAAGGCGTGCTGGAAATTATCCAGTCTGAGGGCTTCGGCTTCCTAAGGCCGATCAACTATTCGCCAAGCTCAGAGGATATCTATATTTCTGCATCGCAAATCCGGAGATTTGATTTAAGAAATGGAGATAAAGTATCCGGTAAAGTCCGCCCGCCGAAGGAAAATGAACGTTATTTCGGCCTTCTGCAGGTTGAAGCAGTCAATGGCGACGATCCGGAATCCGCCAAGGAGCGTGTCCACTTCCCGGCTTTGACGCCTTTATATCCTGATAGGCAGATGAAGCTGGAAACAACGCCAAAGCATGTTTCCACAAGGATCATGGACGTACTTGCACCGGTTGGATTTGGCCAGCGCGGACTGATCGTCGCTCCGCCAAAAGCGGGTAAAACGATGCTGATAAAGGAAATCGCCAACAGCATCACGACGAATCATCCAGAGGCAGAGCTGATTGTCCTCCTCATTGATGAGCGTCCGGAAGAGGTTACTGATATTGAACGTTCTGTTGCCGGCGATGTCGTCAGCTCGACATTCGATGAAGTGCCGGAAAACCATATTAAAGTGGCCGAGCTCGTCCTTGACCGGGCGATGCGCCTCGTGGAGCATAAACGGGATGTCATCATCCTTATGGACAGCATCACAAGGCTTGCGCGTGCCTATAACCTGGTTATCCCGCCAAGCGGACGTACCCTGTCCGGGGGTATCGATCCTGCGGCCTTCCACCGTCCAAAGCGTTTCTTCGGGGCGGCGAGGAATATTGAAGAAGGCGGAAGCCTGACCATCCTTGCCACAGCCCTTGTTGATACCGGTTCACGGATGGATGATGTCATTTACGAGGAATTCAAGGGAACTGGAAACATGGAGCTTCACCTTGACCGCCAGCTTGCAGAGCGCCGCATTTTCCCGGCCATCGATATCCGCCGTTCAGGTACACGGAAGGAAGAGCTGCTTATTCCGAAAGAGCATCTGGACAAGCTGTGGGCGATCAGGAAATCGATGTCGGATGCGCCTGATTTTGCAGAGAAATTCCTCCGCAAGCTGAAGCAGACGAAATCCAATGAAGAATTCTTTGCCAATCTCGGCGAAGAAATGAAGAACGGCAGGCGTTCCCAATCCTGATCTGTTCCTCATCAGAAAGTCAGTAAATCCCATCTTGCAAAAACATAATGTCCTTGTTATAATAACAACAGTGTGTTTTTGAATTATACGGTGTGTCCAAGCATCGTACTATATAACTCTGTTTCGCAAGACTCAGGGCAAAAGGAGATGAAACAAATGAAAGCAGGAATTCATCCTAATTACAAGAAGATTACGGTTACATGTGCTTGCGGCAATCAGTTTGAAACTGGTTCTGTAAAAGATGAGGTTCGTGTTGAGACTTGCTCTGAATGCCACCCATTCTATACTGGCCGTCAGAAATTCGCTGAAGCAGGCGGACGTGTGGATCGTTTCAACAAAAAATACGGTCTTAAAGGTCAACAGCAATAATGATAAAAGACAGGCAAGTTTTTACTTCTTGCCTGTTTTTTATTGCCGATAGAGAAGAATATGATGATTAGACAGGTTTATACTTTTAACAAAAAGTGTAAGTTGTAAAAGGGGAACTGGCGCTTTGGCGCCGTGTTTTCTTTAGCTAGGAAGGAGAGGCCACTCATGTATGTAATGAAGCACCACGGCTGGGTTGAGGTAATCTGCGGCAGCATGTTTTCTGGAAAATCGGAAGAGCTCATCCGCCGTGTCAGAAGAGCGCAATTTGCAAAGCAGAAGATAGCTGTGTTCAAGCCGCAGATCGATAACCGCTACAGCGAGGAAGCAGTTGTCTCCCACAATGGAACATCAGTGATTGCCAGACCCATCAGCCATTCAACGGATATCTTCAAGCATATTGATGAAGATATGGAGATTATTGCCATTGATGAGGTGCAATTTTTTGATGATGAAGTTGTGAAGGTGATTCAGCATTTGGCTGACAGCGGATACCGGGTGATCGCTGCCGGGCTCGACCAGGACTTCCGCGGTGAGCCGTTTGGGCAGATGCCGGCTTTGATGGCAATTGCAGAACTTGTGACAAAGCTTCAGGCAGTATGTGCAGTGTGCGGTTCGCCTGCCAGCAGGACCCAGCGCCTCATCAACGGAAAGCCGGCTTCTTACGATGATCCGGTCATTCTTGTCGGGGCATCAGAGGCTTATGAGCCGCGATGCCGCCACCATCATGAAGTTCCGAAATCGCCGAACGTCCTTACCGATTCGGAAACGACCCGCACTTTATCTTAATAGATGAAAGCTCAGGCTCTGCTTAGTGAAAGCAGGGTTTTTTGCTGTCTGAAAAAGCCGGATTCCTCCAGCAAACTGCCTGAATTTGGGTTGCGGCTTCACCTCCAGGAAAGGAGAACCTAATAATGGAGGTGTTTGAAATGATGAAATCAGCTTTAGCAGCTGCGGCAGTCCTTCTATCCGTCCTGATGGGAGGATGTGCACAGGATGATAATGTGGCAGGGATCCATGAGCTGAACGAAGACCAGAATGGGACAAACTTAATAACTGACGGCGGCGGCCAGGTGAAAAGGGGCCTTGATCAAGTGTCTGACGATGACCGTGACAGAACGATGAGCGATCAGAATCCGAATTTCCTCAATATTGATGGAGGGCGGGTCAACGATCAATCTGATGTCGACAAAGCCCGTCAGGTTGTAAGTCAATACAAAGAATATGAGCCGGATGAAGTCTGGATCAACGGCGGCCGCATGTGGGTCACAGCCCACACAGACAAAAGCCTCTCAGCCGAAGAAAAACGCCAGGCCCAGGCCGAGCTGCACAAAACACTCATCAAAGCCCTTCCCCGGTATAATATTGAAGTGCGGTTGAGTGAGCGGTAGGAGAAGGTGACAGGCACCTATACCACCTTTCTGCACGAAGACCCTGATTTGGAGAGGTTTAAACTGAATTGAGTGCTTGTCACCTATACCCCTGCCTATACCACTTTCAGCCCTGGTTTTCCGGGGCTTTTTAGGTTTTGACCTGGGATGCGCTGTATACTATAATTAGAATGTTATGGGCATGATGGTTTAATGGACTTATTTAATTAATTTATGAGCTTTTTGAGGTGTGAAAGCCGATTTATATAGAATCAAAATGAGGTGAAGGACTGTGTACGATCGTCTTCAAGCTGTAGAAGATCGCTACGAAAGGCTGAACGAGCTTTTGAGCGATCCTGAGATTGTAAATGACACAAAGAAGCTGCGCGAATATTCCAAGGAGCAGTCAGGCATCCAGGAAACGGTGGAGGCATACCGCGAGTATAAAGAAGTCCGCGGGCAATACCAGGATGCAAAAGCGATGCTCGAAGAGAAGCTCGATGCAGAAATGCGCGAGATGGTGAAGGAAGAGATAGGAGAGCTCGAAGACAGAGTGGAAGCTCTGGAAGCGCGCCTGAAGATCCTTTTGATCCCGAAAGACCCGAACGATGATAAAAACGTTATCATGGAAATCCGCGGCGCGGCCGGCGGCGACGAGGCTGCCCTGTTTGCCGGGGACCTTTACCGCATGTACAGCCGATTTGCCGAGGTCCAAGGCTGGAAAACAGATGTGATTGAGGCCAGCTCCACAGGTGTCGGCGGCTACAAAGAGATCATTTTTATCATCAACGGAAACGGTGCCTTCAGCAAGCTGAAGTTCGAGAATGGCGCCCACCGCGTCCAGCGTGTGCCTGAAACTGAATCAGGCGGGCGCATTCATACTTCGACGGCAACGGTAGCAGTTCTGCCGGAAGCGGAAGAAGTTGAAATCGAGATTCACGATAAAGATATCCGTGTCGATACATTTGCTTCAAGCGGACCTGGCGGCCAGAGCGTTAACACGACAATGTCAGCCGTGCGTTTGACCCACTTGCCTACAGGGACTGTTGTTTCCTGCCAGGATGAGAAATCACAGATCAAAAACAAAGAAAAGGCAATGAAGGTCCTTCGTGCCCGTGTGTATGATAAATTCCAGCAGGAAGCACAGGCGGAATACGACCAGCAGCGGAAATCCGCAGTCGGTACCGGTGACCGTTCTGAACGGATCCGCACCTACAACTTCCCGCAAAACCGTGTAACAGATCACCGCATCGGCCTGACCATCCAAAAGCTTGACCAGATTCTTCAGGGCAAGCTGGATGAAGTGATTGATGCCTTGATCATGGAAGAGCAGTCAGCCAAGCTGAAGGAAGCTTCAGATGCCTGATCAGCCTATGAAAGTCTACGAAGCCCTGAAGTGGGCTTCTTCTTTTTTAGAAACGGCCGGGCGGGATTTCAATGCGGGTGAAATTCTCCTGGGCCACTTTCTGAATATGAGCC
Source organism: Bacillus infantis (assembly GCF_050107595.1). Lineage (GTDB taxonomy): Bacteria > Bacillota > Bacilli > Bacillales > Cytobacillaceae > Bacillus_AB > Bacillus_AB infantis_C. Next base: position 128,371 of record NZ_JBNILH010000003.1, on the reverse strand, counting down.
GTTCCCGCCTGCTTGCGGAGATGAGGGAAGAGCTGGACCCTAAGATACAGGATGTCTTCAAAGAAGCAGTACAGCTTCATGCGGCCGGCAGGCCAGTCCAATATATCATTGGAAAAGAAGAGTTCTATGGGCGCACATTCCTTGTGAATGAAAACGTGCTAATCCCCCGGCCGGAAACAGAGGAGCTGGTGCTCGAAGCGCTGAAGAGGAAGGAAAGGCTCTTCAGCAAAGAGGCTGCCGCTGCTGCTGCCGATATTGGAACAGGAAGCGGAGCGATTGCGGTGACCTTGAAACTGGAATCTCCGGACCTTCAGGTAACTGCTACAGATGTGTACGGACCGTCCTTGGACACAGCAAAAGAAAATGCAGAACGAAACGGCGCAGATATCGAGTTCATTTTAGGAGACCTCCTGCAGCCTTTCATACAGAACAGCCGCAGATTCGATATCATCATTTCCAATCCTCCCTACATCCCGCTCAGCGATATGGAAGGGATGTCTGAAGTTGTCACCGAGAACGAGCCCCACCGCGCCCTGTTCGCCGGCCAGGACGGACTCGACCTCTATCGCCGATTCATGCAAGAACTGCCGCTCGTCCTAAAAGAAAAATCACTAGTCGGCTTCGAAGTCGGCACAGGCCAAAGCAAAGACGTTGGCCAACTGCTGCGGACTGCATTTCCAAATGCCAAAATAGACACAGTCTACGACATCAACGGGAAGGACCGGATGGTATTTGCGGAGATCGGCTGGCAGGATTAGTTTGTTGAGGAATTTATGCATTTGGATTCCGGTGTATGGGGGCCATTGGCGGAATGGCTGCCCTTCTTTATCTTGAACTTGTAATTTACGTCAAAATTTTATTGGAAAATATAAATTTAGTGAGCAGGCATACCATTTTCTTAGATTATCTAAGAAAACTGAAGGTGTGCCTGCCTTATTTTTGGCGGAATTTAATCGTTGAGAGTGTTATTCTACATAAATTTTGATTTATTCTACACAAAAATTCAATATTTCTACTAAAAATTTCATTTATTCTACATAAAAATCAAAAGATTCTACATAAAATCCATTTATTGACAAATAACGAAAGCGGGACAAAAATAAGACAGTGCCCTGCAGAAAGATCAACATACTCCATATATACGCCAAATAAAAATACACCTCGACTCAAAAGGGATCTTTTTTATATTTTGCTAGTTTAAGAATCCCCCTTCCTGTCCACAATGGATTAGTGAAGGGACGGTGTCGGAAATGACAGCAAAATCATTAGCGAAATTATATATCATTATCTTATCCTTAGGAACAATGCTAAGCCTATACATACCCAAAACAGAGGTGGCAGCGGAAGATCCGCTCGTCATACCGCAGGAAGCCATCCGCCTCCGCATCCTCGCAAACAGTGACAGCGAAGGAGACCAGGCGCTGAAACGGCTGGTGAGGGACGCGGTCAATAAGGAAATAACTGAATGGGTCAACGAACTGACTTCCATAGAGGAAGCCCGATCATTAATAAAGTCGCGCCTGCCGGAAATCCAGGAGATAGCAGAGCATGTGGTAAAAGAGGAAAATTCAGACCAGACAGTTAAAGCCAATTTCGGCAAAGTAGATTTCCCTACCAAGCTTTACGGCCAGTTTCTATATCCTGCCGGCGAGTATGAAGCAATTTTAATCACACTTGGTGAAGGTGATGGAGCGAACTGGTGGTGTGTTCTTTTCCCTCCTCTGTGCTTCCTTGATTTCTCGAATGGAGTGGCTGTAAGCGATGGATTTGAAGAGGAAAATCAGGAAAAAGGAGAAGTTGGTAAAAAAGTACCGGAAGAAAATGTGCTGGAAACAAATAAGCCTAAAGAACCATCTAGTGAAAAGGAGCCGGTCTTCGTTAAAGAAGAGGAAGAAAAGCCGGAGGTTAAGTTTTTTATCAAAGAATTATGGGAGAAAATTTTTGGATAGTATGCTGCTCTTTTCATAGAGCGGCATTCTTTTTTATAGGAAAAAGGACATAAGAGAAGCTAATGCCATTGTTACAAGTGCATGACAAGCCTTTTACAGATGCTGGGAGCATGTTTGATTCTGGGAGAAGCGGATATTAAAGGAGTGTAAGCCAAAACAACAATTACTGAAAAGGAGATGGAACACATGGCTAACAACAATAACAACGACAAAATGTCCCGCGAGGAAAGAGGCCGCAAAGGCGGAGAAGCAACCAGCAATAACCATGACAAAGAATTCTATCAAGAGATCGGTAAAAAAGGCGGAGAAGCAACAAGCAATAATCATGACAAAGAATTCTATCAGGAAATCGGCCAAAAAGGCGGAGAAGCTACTGCTGATAGCCATGACAAGGAATTCTATCAAGAGATCGGTAAAAAAGGCGGAGAAGCTACTTCTGATAATCACGACAAAGAATTCTACCAGGAGATCGGCCAAAAAGGCGGAGAAGCTACTTCTGAAAACCATGATAAAGACTTCTACCGCGAAATTGGTGAAAAAGGCGGAAATTCAAGAAATAACAACAACAACTAAGTTTATAATGTAAAGGAAGTTTGAATTGAAAGATTCCAGATAGCACGGCAGCCCGTTAACTGATGGCTGCCGTGTTTTTTATTCTTTTTTGAGTTCTACTTTTTCCCGCGCCCCATAGATATATTACTAGATTACAAATTCTTAGTGGGGTGAGAGGATGGAAACAATGATCCGCTGTGCACAAAAGGAAGACGAAAATAAACTGGCCGCATTTTTGGAAAAAGCCAATCTGGGGACAGAAGGCATTGCTGACTCTATCAATTATTTTTTGCTTATGGAAGATGAAGAGTTGAATATTAAGGCTACATTGGGCATCGAGCCCTTAGGAAGCGTGGGCCTCCTCCGTTCACTGGTACTTTCGGAAAAGGCATCTGAAAAAGATTTGCTGCTGCTTGTGGAGCAGATTCTGCGGCTTGCGAGGGAAAGGGAACTCGAGTCCCTATATATGGCTACGAATAAAAAAGGAGCAGCAGAGTTCTTCAAGCTGCTTGGCTTTCAGGATGAAAAAAGTGAACTTCCGGAAGAACTGTACCGATCTTCACATGTCCAGCATATTCTAACTGTGGATAACTTTACATTCCTGAAGCTTCCGATATAAATTGTGGATATATCCACAAAGTTATCCACTATTATCGAAAAGTTATGCACAAATTGTGGACAAAACTTGAGTTATCCTCCATCTTCTTTTATACTTTCAAAAGTGATTGTGGTTTAAAAGCCGAAACAATGGGTATACCACACAGAATTTGAACAGTATTGAAGGTGGGCATAACAATGAAGACAGAAATTTGGTCAGTGGATAAAAATGTGGATAGTTTAAATGATTATCCACAGATTAAGCAGGCAGCTGCTCTTTTAGCCCAAAATGAGACGGTTGCCTTTCCGACTGAGACGGTTTACGGACTTGGTGGAAACGCAAGAAATGACGAAGCGGTCAAAAAGATATTTGAAGCGAAGGGCAGGCCTTCTGACAATCCTCTCATCATTCACATTGCAGACAGAAAACAGCTTGAGGAGATTGTGGAAAGTGTCCCTAATAGTGCAGATAAGCTGATGGAAGCCTTTTGGCCGGGTCCGCTGACAATTATATTCAATAAAAAGGACGGGCAGCTCTCAGAGACAGCAACAGCGGGGCTTACTACGGTCGGAATCAGGATGCCGGACCACCCGGTGGCTCTCGCCATCCTCCGTGAAAGCGGGGTTCCGGTAGCGGCTCCGAGCGCGAACAGATCCGGGCGGCCCAGCCCGACCACTGCCGGACATGTCGAGGAAGACTTGAACGGAAGGATTGCCGGGATTGTGGATGGCGGTCCTACCGGAGTCGGTGTCGAATCCACTGTTCTGGATTGTACGGGGGAGATTCCAGTCATCCTGAGGCCTGGCGGGGTGACGAAAGAGCAGCTCGAGCAGGTAGTAGGAGAGGTAGCGGCTGATCCCGCACTTGCCGATGAGAAGGAGGCACCGCGCTCCCCTGGCATGAAGTACCGTCATTATGCACCTGATGCTCCCTTATATATAGTAGAAGGAACAAGAGAGAGAATTCAGGAACTGGTAAGCGAACAGCATGCGGAAGGCCTAAAGGCCGGTGTGCTTACAACCGCCGAAAATGAAAAATTTTACGACAGCGATTTTACGTTTATCTGCGGCAGGAGAGCGAATCTGGAAACAGTGGCAGCCTCACTGTACGAAGCATTGCGGAGTTTTAACAGCTCTGGAGTAGATGTGATTTTCAGCGAATCCTTTCCCTTAGAAGGTGTCGGTGAAGCCATCATGAACCGGCTTCTTAAAGCAGCAGGCCATCGAATCATCAAATAACTTTAGTGCCAGGCTCTGTCCAGGGACAATTCACTGTGATTTGTCCGCCGGCGGTGCCTGGCTCTTTTTAGGCCCGCAGGATGCGGGTCATGCAGACTTTGCCACAGGACGTGGCGTACTTAGCCTGCGTTCCTTAATGCTGGGCAAGCGCCCTCCGCATTTCTATTGTCCAGCTCCGGCTCCTAGGTGCTCGAGTCATAAGCCAAGCAGGCCAGAAGGTTAAAGAACAACCTTCCGTCCTGCTCGTCTTATGCTTGTCGCACCTGAACAGTCGCCTCCGCTTTTCTGATTCTATTTCCCCTTGGACGTGCATATGCTGAATTAGCAAGTCCAAGGAGGAGAATGGATGACTTCGTTTTTAGGGGAACTTATTACGTTGATGTTAATGGCGTTTGCCCTCGGGATGGATGCTTTTTCGGTCGGGCTTGGCATGGGCATGTTCGAGCTGCGCCTGAGGCAAATTTTTAAAATAGGAATAACGATCGGTCTTTTCCATGTGTTCATGCCGCTGTTAGGGATGATTGCCGGCAGGTTCCTGTCGGAGCAGTTTGGCTCTATTGCGGCTTATATCGGGGGAGGGCTGCTGCTGCTGCTCGGCGCCCAGATGATTTGGTCAAGCATCAAGGATGATGATGCAAGCTTGATCACACCCGCAGGCTTCGGCCTGCTCATCTTTGCGTTAAGTGTCAGCCTGGACAGCTTTTCAGTCGGGCTTTCGCTCGGGATTTATGGAGCAAAAACGGCTCTTGTCCTGGTATGCTTTGGTGCTGCCGCTGCGATTCTGACCTGGGCAGGGCTATTGGCCGGACGCAAGGTGCAGGGCTGGATCGGCTCCTACAGCGAAGCCCTTGGCGGAGCCATCCTCCTCGCTTTCGGGATAAAGCTGTTATGGCCATTTTTTTAATGCGGGAGGCTATTCATTCATCGCAGCAAACGAAGGCATCCGGGTGGGTGTCTTTTTATGTTGAACAGAGGAGAGGGCGTTCTTCTTTTAAAGCAAGCACCCTGCGCACTTCATATTGTCCTGCTGCGACGGCTAGGGCCTCGAGTCATAAGTCACTTAGGAATTAAAGGCAAAGAACGCCTTTTATTCCTAAGCGCCTTATGCTGGGCCTGCAGGATGCGGGTCATGCGGACGTTGCCACAGGACGTGGCGTTTTTAGTCCGCGATCCTTAATCTGAGCAAGCCCCTTCCGCACTTCGTGTGAACTTTCTATAAATTTTTCCATGCTTGTCTATTGAAACTGTGACATTTGGCTTATAATGGAGGGAAAGGGGGCTGCATCGATGAGACGCGTATTGTTTGTTTGTACTGGAAACACTTGCCGGAGCCCGATGGCAGAGGCGATTTTGAAGAGCAGGGAGCTTCCGGGGATTGAGGTGAAGTCTGCTGGTGTGTTTGCTGCCAATGGAGGACAGGCCTCCGCTCATGCGAAGCAGGTTCTTGAGGAGCAGGGGATTACCCATTTACATACCTCCAGCGCACTGACGGCAGAGCTGGTTGAATGGGCTGATGTGATTTTGACGATGACGTCCGGGCATAAATGGAATGTGGTCAGCATGTTTGAAGGAGCAGAGAGCAAAACCTTTACACTGACAGAGTTTGCAGGTGAACCAGGCGGTGAAATTCCTGATCCATTCGGCGGAAGCCTTGAAATATATAGAGAAACCTTTAATGAACTGAAAAAGCATATTGAAAAGATCATTATCAAAATAGAAAAGTAACGACCAGGGGGCAATTATGGAGAAGAAGCGCTATAAATTCGGGTTGAGAAAAAAGCTTGTGCTGTTAACGACCATATTGGCATTCATTACGTACACGACAAGTGCTGTGTTCATCTATGGTCTATTTCCGCTTGTGAAAGACTACCTGCCGTTCGGGGAAGCGGCCTTTAACATCATCACGCTTACTCTTGGGGCCATGTGGTCCGGTGTATTGACATTCGTTGCGGCCGGCTTTATCACTAAACCGCTGCAAAGGCTGGAGAAGACAGCGTTGAAAGCCGCAGAAGGCGATATCAGGGAAGACGCGGAGCTTTCCAAATCGGATGATGAAATCCGCTCGCTTGGAATGGCATTCAACCATATGCTATACAATCTCCGGGAAATGGTCGCGAAAATCGATGAAAACTTTCAAAATACCAATAACAAAGTAGTCAGCATCTCGCAGGAAGCTTCAGCTGCTGCCGAGCAGGCTGCAAGCATCTCAAGGACGATCGGCGAGATTTCCCTTGGTGCCGACAGCTCTGCTGTATCGATCCAGGCGACAGCCGAATCGGTCGAAGATGCTACAAGGATTGCTGAGGAAGTACAGCAGCAGGCGAAAACATCTCAGCAGGTTTCCGGCGAGCTTGTCGACGATCTCAATGAATCGAAAGAAGTGATTCACTCCCTAGTAGCGGGAATCACCAAGCTGGCGGAAGACAATCAGGAATCTTTGCAGACCGTCAAGCGCCTCGAAGATAATGCAGCGAAGGTAGAGCAGATCATCCAGCTGGTGGGAGACATCGCGGCCCAGACCAATCTGCTGGCGCTGAACGCTTCAATAGAAGCTGCGCGTGCAGGCGAGCATGGAAAAGGCTTTGCTGTTGTGGCAGAGGAGGTCCGGAAACTGGCTGATGAAAGCGCCAAAGCGGTCCAGGGCATTTCCGAATTGATTAAAAACATCCAGAATGAAGTTCAAAATGTTGTTGAGCAAATCACAGCTCAGGTTGAAACAGCTTCTGCCGAAGGGAAAAAAGGTGTGAAAACCAATCAGGTCATCGGCGAAATGACGAATACCGTCAACCAGATGGCATCGTCTGTCACCACGATTTCGAGCCTGGTGGAGCAGCAGATGGAAGGCATCCGCCATTCTGCCACCCAGTCGCAGGAAGTGGCAGCCATCGCAGAGGAAACATCTGCAGGTGCCCAAGAGGTCTCTTCCGCGACAGAAAATCAATCAATGGTCATTTCCAATGTGGAGAAGCTTGCCTTTGAGTTAAAGGATGAGGCGGAAAAGCTGAAGGAAACGATCACCAAATTCAGGGTATAAACAACAAGTTAGAATCTCTGCAGCATAGGCGGGGGTTCTTCTTTATTTCGCAGCAGCGATTTTGCTGATGGATAAATAGGGGAATAGATATAAATATAAATGGAGGTGGATGGGTGAATGAATATAGAGGAAATGATCGCAGGATTGGGCAGCCGGACACCGGCCATCCTGGGAAGCGATAAATTCATAAACTATTCAGTTCTCGTACCGCTGATTGAAAAGGAAGGCGGTGTCCATGTCCTTTTTGAGGTCCGGTCCATGGAAATGCGGAGGCAGCCGGGGGAAATTTGTTTTCCGGGCGGCAGGGTCGACAGATCGGATCCGGACGTGAAGCATACAGCAATCAGGGAAACAACCGAAGAGCTTGGAATCCCCATGGATGAAATCAGAGGGACAGTCCCCCTTGACTATATGGTATCCCCGTTTGGCATGATCATCTATCCTTTTGCAGGAATGCTGAAGCCATCCCAGCCATTTAAGGTGAACCCGAAAGAGGTGGGCGAAGTATTCACCGTACCGCTTTCCTATCTGCTGAAAACCAAGCCTGAGATTTATAAAATGAATTTCAGGCTGGAACCAGAGAACGGATTTCCTTTTGATCGGATTGCCGGCGGCGAAAACTATAATTGGCAGACACGGTCAATGGAGGAATGCTTCTATTATTTTGAGGATAAGGTCATTTGGGGTCTGACTGCCAGGATCCTGCAGCATTTTATAGAGATTGTCAATGAGCTCCAGGAACAGAACTAGGCCCTTCCGTCGCTCCTTTTCTGTAATTTTTTAAAAGGCAGATACAGTCCGGCCAGCTTTCTATTTCTGCTCATTTGTGTCAAAATAAAGGAAGAATCGTGTTTATTTAGGAGGTTTTTGTAATGAAGGTTGCAATTGCTTCAGATCATGGCGGAGTGAACATCCGCGAAGAAATGAAACATTTGATGGAAGAAATGGGCATTGAATATGAAGATTTCGGCTGCGAATGCGGCGTTTCGGTCGATTATCCGGACTATGCTCTCCCTGTAGCGCAAAAAGTGGCAGCAGGCGAATTTGATAAAGGGATCCTGATCTGCGGCACAGGGATCGGAATGAGCATTTCCGCCAACAAGGTGAAGGGCATCCGCTGTGCGCTGGTCCATGATGTGTTCAGCGCCAAGGCGACCCGCCAGCATAATGACAGCAATATCCTTGCCATGGGCGAGCGCGTGATCGGACCCGGACTTGCCCGGGAAATAGCGAAAACCTGGCTTGAAACCGAGTTTGAAGGCGGACGCCATGCGAACCGGATCGGAAAAATCAAAACCTACGAAGATCAATAAGCAACTGGAAGGGTGATACCATGTTCGAAGAGATTCAGACTGAATTGAGAGAAATCCTGGATGAGTTCGGCGGACAGGTGGCGATTAACGAAAACAGCGTGCTTGTGGTTGGCTGCAGCACCAGTGAAGTAATCGGCAAAAGGATCGGCACATCCGGCACAGATGAAGCCGCGGCCATCCTCTTTGAAGAGCTGGAGAAGTTTGCAGAACGGACAGGGGCAAGACTCGCCTTCCAGTGCTGCGAGCATCTGAACAGGGCGCTCGTTGTGGAAAGGCAGACTGCGGAACAGAAGAATCTTGAAGAAGTATCGGTCGTACCGGTGCGCCAGGCCGGAGGGGCCATGGCGTCATATGCCTACAGAAAGTTCAAGGACCCGGCCGTCGTCGAATTCATCAAGGCCGACGCCGGCATCGACATCGGCGACACCCTCATCGGCATGCACCTGAAGCATGTAGCAGTCCCAATCAGAACAAAACAAAAAAGCATCGGCAGCGCCCACGTCACCCTCGCCTCCACAAGACCAAAACTCATCGGCGGAAGCCGGGCCGTGTATGAGAGGCTGCCGGAGAATGAATCGTGTTAAGGATATCTTTTTGTATAAAAGGAGTACGGTGTAGAAATTGCCTGTACTCCTTTTTGATTTGTAAAAAGACTGCTTGGAACCACTGACCTGCCAAAAATTTTAAGGCACCTGTTGATTGGAGCGGAAGGCACGTAGACTCCTGCGGGAAATAGCGGCAGAGCTGAGACCCCGCAACGCGCAATCGTGAGGAGGCTCAGCGCCGTCCCGCGGAAAGCGAAGTGCCTGTAGCGGAAATCAACAGCCCCATTCACAATACCAAACTAGGATAGACAGCCTTTTCATCAGGGCTGTTTTTTATTTTTCTTAAAAAACCTGTAACAAATGGCAACCCCGTGCGTTATGATTATAGCCATTCAAAGAAAGGAGGGAAAAAACAGTTGGACGCCCGCAGAAAAGAAAAGCTCGATGACCTTTACTCACACTACGCAAAACCCCTCTACTACTACCTGCTCAAGCTTTCCGGTTCAGACCACATGGCCGAAGAACTCGTGCAGGAAACCTTCGTGCGTGCAACTGTTTCACTCTCCTTTTACCAGCAGGAGGATGTACGTGCCTGGCTGTTCAAGGTGGCCAGGAACGCCTATCTGGATGAATGGCGAAAACGGCAGAGGCGCAAATGGGTGCCGTTTGCAGACTATCTTTTTTCAAAAGAAGAAATCCTCAGTCCCTACGGCCTGCCCGAAGAAGAGGCCCTGGCTGCCGAGCTGGAACAGAATGCCGCGGATATGCTGGGGCTGCTGCCGGAAAAATACCGGACGGTCCTCTATTTAAGAGAATATGAGCATTTCAGCTATAAGGAAATACAGGAAGCGCTTGACCTGACAGAAAGCCAGGTGAAGGTTGACCTTCACCGCGCCAGGAAAAAGCTCGCTGTAATCGCAGAAAAGAAGGGATGGAAAAAGGATGGCAGACTGGAGCCCTGATAAAGAAAAGAAAATCCTGACGAAATACCGTTTTGCCCTGACTTTCCGGGTAATCAAAGTTTTGATTGCTGCGTTATTTTTCTTCTGGGTGTATATGCTGGCTGTAACGATCAGCTATGACAGCCTGCACCTGGATCGGAAACATATTTTTTACACCCAGCTGGCGATGGATTGGACCCAGCCGAATATCCATAAAGACTTTGGCGGATTCGCACAGTCGGAAATCACACCATTTTTCACACAGAAGATTTCTTATCCTGTCACAAGACGGGTTGGCAAAGAAGAACAGCCTGCCGGTGAAATGCAGATCAGGAAAGGGCTCTTGAACAGTTACTCAACGCGGGCGCTTTCCTATTATCAGCCAGATCAAGAAGGAGCTTTTCGTTTCTACTTTCCTGAAGATCCAAAGACAGGAGGGAAGCTGGATGCCGAGGACAGCAATGGCGTTTGGGGAGCATTGGATAAGGTTCATGAGGGAACAGTGGCAGAGGCTGCTTTTTCGACAGACCGGTTTATGGAGCCGGAGGAGCTCTTCACTCTTCTTGAGCCATTTGATCTGGATGTCCTGTGGATGCCTTTGTACACAGGTGAAATGAAAACTTTTAAAGGAAACACAGGAAGCGGCGGCAATTCTATTTCTCCTATCCCGGCCTTCGGGCTGACTGGCGGAAGGGAAATCAGCGATGACCGCATGTCAGAAAGCGAGTACGAGTTTACACCGGAAATGCTCGGCAAAAATAAGGAGCTGATGCTTGGACAGATGGAGAAGCTCCTAAAGGAAGAGCGGAAAAGCTATTATGAGAGATTTCTGGGCATCAGCTATCTTGAAGAACGGCATGCTTATCTGAAGGAGAACGGCTTTCAGGTATACGGGGCGGTCGTGACAGGGCCGGTCAAGGAGCTGCTGAAGCTGAGAGAGGTCAAAGAGCTGCGGGGAGCCCAGCTTGGCGAGATGGATTACTGGAACTGGACGGAATAATCAAAGAGCCCCGCCTGTTTTTGGCGGGGTGTTGAAGTTGGGTTCCTTTTTAAAACCAAAACATGATAGAATGTAAGAGGATTTTACAAAAAAAGCATACATATGTAGTTTTTCAAAAAGGGAGGATTACAATGAAGCATTTAGCACAGCAGGATGAGCAGGTTTTTCAATCGATTCAAGAAGAATTGAAGCGCCAGAGAACGAAGATCGAATTAATAGCTTCCGAGAATTTTGTCAGTGAAGCGGTGATGGAAGCGCAAGGGTCGGTATTGACCAATAAATACGCCGAAGGCTATCCGGGCAGACGCTATTATGGCGGCTGTGAGCATGTCGATGTGACGGAAAATCTTGCCCGCGACCGTGCGAAGCAGATTTTCGGGGCAGAGCACGCCAACGTCCAGCCTCACTCGGGCGCCCAGGCGAATATGGCTGTATACTTCACGATCCTGGAAACAGGGGATACTGTCCTTGGCATGAACCTGTCCCATGGCGGACACCTCACCCATGGCAGCCCTGTCAACTTCTCAGGCATCCAATACAACTTCGTTGAGTACGGAGTAGATAAAGACACACACCGCATCAATTATGACGATGTCCTTGAAAAGGCGCGCGAGCATAAGCCGAAGCTGATTGTAGCAGGTGCAAGCGCCTATCCGCGCGAGATCGACTTCAAGCGTTTCAGGGAAATTGCCGATGAAGTCGGGGCTTACCTGATGGTCGACATGGCCCATATTGCCGGCCTGGTCGCAGCGGGACTCCACCAAAATCCTGTGCCATATGCTGACTTTGTAACAACCACTACACATAAAACATTGCGCGGACCGCGCGGCGGCATGATTCTTTGCCGTGAGGAATTCGCGAAGAAAATCGATAAGTCTATCTTCCCTGGCATCCAGGGCGGCCCATTGATGCACGTGATTGCAGCCAAGGCTGTCGCATTCGGCGAAGCACTGCAGGACAGCTTCAAAGATTATGCGCAAAATATCATCAATAACGCTAAAGCACTTGGAGAAGGACTGAAGGAGGAAGGCATCGACCTCGTTTCCGGCGGAACGGACAATCACCTTCTTTTAATTGATCTCCGCTCCCTTGGCCTGACAGGCAAGGTGGCTGAAAAAGTGCTTGATGAAATCGGCATAACAGTTAATAAAAATACGATTCCATTCGATCCGGAAAGCCCGTTTGTAACAAGCGGCATCCGCATCGGAACAGCTGCAGTCACTTCCCGCGGCTTCGGCGAGAAAGAGATGAAGGACATTGCATCCCTGATTGCCTTTACCCTCAAGAACCATGAGGACGAAGCAAAGCTGAAGGAAGCAAGCAGCCGTGTTGAGGAACTCACAGGCAGATTCACTCTTTATAAAGAGCTTTAAGATGGAGGGCCTTCCTTTGCGGGAGGCTCTTTTTGCGGAGGGAGAAAGGAGTCCAATCTCCATCATTGTCCAGCTCCAAGTGCCATTGGATCGAGGTCACAAGCAGGCATCTTGCGCTTTTCTATAAATGACGATTACTTTACAATTTCGGCTCCCAGTTGCCCTTGCATTTATTTTTCTGTAAAATTAGACGAAGTGTAAACGAAACATAGCGAAGAAAAAAGGAGAGATTTTTCAATGGCAAAAGTATACGTCTTTGATCACCCGCTCATTCAGCACAAGCTTACATACATCAGAGAAAAAAACACTGGAACAAAAGAGTTCCGCGAACTGGTTGATGAGGTCGCAACACTTATGGCCTTTGAAATCACACGCGATATGCCTTTGGAAGAGATTGAAATTGAAACTCCTGTCAGCGTAACAAAGTCAAATGTCCTTTCCGGCAAAAAGCTTGGAATTGTGCCAATCCTGCGTGCGGGAATCGGCATGGTGGACGGCATCCTGAAGCTGATACCAGCGGCCAAGGTAGGGCATATCGGCCTTTACCGCGATCCGGAAACACTTCAGCCGGTTGAATATTATGCCAAACTGCCAAGCGATGTCGAGGAAAGAGACTTCATCGTTGTTGATCCAATGCTAGCAACAGGCGGATCTGCCATTGAAGCGATGCATTCCCTGAAAAAGCGCGGCGCGAAAAATATCAAATTCATGTGCCTGGTTGCTGCTCCTGAAGGTGTGGAAGCGGTGAAAGAAGCACATCCAGATGTTGATATCTATATCGCTGCACTTGACGAAAAGCTGAACGAAAAAGGCTATGTTGTACCAGGCCTTGGCGATGCCGGCGACCGTTTGTTTGGGACTAAATAAGAAGAGGTGTCATACATGAATCGTCCTATTAAAGTCATGACTATTTTCGGGACAAGGCCGGAAGCCATTAAAATGGCTCCGCTCGTCCTTGAACTGCAAAAGCACCCGGAACATTTTGAATCGATTGTTACAGTTACGGCGCAGCACCGCCAAATGCTTGACCAGGTGCTGGGTATCTTCAGCATCACCCCTGATTATGACCTGAATATCATGAAAGACCGCCAGACGCTGGTCGATGTAACAACCAGGGGGCTTGAAGGCCTTGATAAGGTCATGAAGGAAGCGAAGCCGGATATCGTGCTGGTCCATGGTGATACAACGACGACTTTCATCGCGAGCCTTGCTGCTTTCTACAACCAGATTACGGTTGGCCATGTAGAAGCCGGCCTGCGCACATGGAATAAATACTCTCCGTTCCCGGAAGAAATGAACCGCCAGCTGACAGGCGTCATGGCAGATATCCATTTCTCGCCGACAGCCATGTCTGCTGAAAACCTTCTTCGGGAAAACAAGAAAAACGAAAGCATCTTCGTTACAGGCAACACAGCCATTGATGCACTGAAAACGACCGTCAAGGATGCCTACTCGCATGAAGTGCTAGAAAAGCTCGGCAATGACAGGCTTGTCCTCCTGACGGCCCACCGCCGTGAAAATCTTGGACAGCCGATGAGAAATATGTTCAAGGCAATCAAGCGGATCGTGGAAGAGCAGCAGGATATCCAAGTGGTATATCCTGTCCATCTAAACCCGGCTGTAAGGGAAGTGGCAGACGAAATCCTTGGAAACGACCCGCGCATCCACCTGATTGAGCCGCTTGATGTCATTGATTTCCATAATTTCGCCTCAAGGGCAGAGCTGATCCTCACCGATTCAGGCGGAGTCCAGGAAGAAGCGCCGTCACTGGGCGTTCCAGTGCTTGTCCTGCGCGATACAACTGAAAGGCCTGAAGGAATTGATGCCGGCACTCTCAAGCTTGCCGGTGTTGAAGAACAGCCGATCTATGAAATGGCAACCGAACTACTCACAAACCGGGCGGCCTACGAAAAAATGGCCAAAGCCATCAACCCGTACGGAGACGGAAACGCCTCTGCACGGATCGGCGAAGCAATCCGTTATTATTTCAAGCAGACAGAAGAAAGACCTGGAGATTATAATCCGAATTAATGGGACCGGCCGCGTGTAGCGGCTGGTTTTTTTAGTTGTTTTGTTAGCGGTAAATGTAATGCGGAAAAATTAAACCGGAAAGTGGGTGGAATCACTGCAGATCTAGGACGAATAAATAAGAAAGTAGGGCGAAATACTTAAAATGGCAGCTGGTTTTTGGAAAATAATGTAAGATAGAAAAATTAAACCGGAAAGTGGGTGGAAATACCGCAAATCTGGGGCGAATAAATAGAATTGTAGGGCGAATCACTTAAAAAATGGGAATAATCATTGACGGTGTTCGGAGATTCAGAGAAGATTTTACTACCTGGAGGAGGATTTATGCCTCAGAAACACGAATACCTTCTCAAAACTATACTATCCCAAGAGGTGAATGCCCATATGATTGCCAAAAAAAGAGTTGTTCCTTTAAAAATCAGGCAGCTTGAAGCACTGTTGAGAAGATTGCCGCCCGATCATCCGAAAATCCCCCTGATTGAACAGGACCTCATCAAGCGCCGCGCCGGTTACCGCGGAGAAATGAATGTAGATTATCATCTTTCCTTCCTGCCGGATGAATATCTCATATTTCATGGTCTCCGCTTAGTGCATCAGCACCCTTTCCAGATAGATACCCTTATACTTGCTCCCTCATTTATCACAGCAGCTGAAATCAAGAACATTTCCGGTACACTATTTTTCGAAAAACACTCCCATCAAGTAATCAGGCAGTCCAGCAAGGGGGAGGATGGGTTTTCCAATCCGCTGCTTCAAGTCCAACGCCATAAGGTTCAGCTCAAAGGGTGGATGGAGAAAATGAAGCTTCCAGACTTGACGATCGAGCCACTGGTCATTATCAGTTCCAATTCCACAATAATCAAAACCAACCCGGGTAATGAACACATTTACAAAACCTTGATCCATGCAGAGCGGCTGCCTGGCAAGCTGGAAAAACTAAAACCAACCTTTCCCTCACTTATTCTGAGCAGCAAAGAGAAGAACAGAGTGAAAAGAACTTTTATAAAAAGCCACGAGCCACTATCAACATCCATCCTGGAATCATATAACATCTTACCTGAAGAAATCATCCGCGGAATCCAATGTCCAGGGTGCGAGCAGTATTCAATGTCCCGAATGTATGGCGGATGGATTTGCCAAGCGTGCGCCGGCGAGTCGAAATATGCCCACATCCGCGCTATTCTCGACTATTTTCTATTGCTGGAAAACTCCATTACCAGCCAGCAATGCAGGAATTTCCTATTATATGATTCCAAAAAGAACATTTATAAATTTCTGTCTTCACTCAACCTCCAATCCTCCGGCACCACCAAAAACCGCCTATACCATTCTCCCTCAGAAGAAAACTGGGAGGACCTCGAAAACCTCCTGAATACTCCCGCCCTTCAAAACAAACCCTAAGGAAAAACCCCGAAAGGAGCCTCCCATGAAAAAAATCTTCCTCATCATTAGTATGTTTGCGGTCATGCTCAGTCCTCATGTGAATGCAAGAACACTGCAAATCCCGCCGCTTCCTGCTGAACCGGAGGATGCAGATAGGGTGGCGATTGTCATGATGAAAGAAGGGGAAACCGAACAGGACCGGAACAGCCTTCTCCGGAAATACCCAGAATTAAATCTTAGGCAAAGTTTCCAGGAGGCATTGAACGGTTTTTCAGTAAAGGGGCCAATCAAAACGTTGAACCGGCTTGCCGAAGAAGAGGAAGTCCTGACCATATCCCAGGCGGTCACTTATCAGGCAGAGAATGAGGATGGCATCAGCCTGATCGGCAGCCAATCAGTCAGGGGGCTGTTTGATGAGAAGGGGGAGCGGCTGTCGGGGAAGGGTGTCACCATCGGTGTGATTGATACGGGAATTGATTATAATCACCCGGACCTGCGGAGGAATTACGCCGGCGGCCGCGATCTGGTGGACCAGGATGATGATCCGATGGAAACGGTCAGGACGGCAGGAGAGGATACTTTTCACGGAACCCATGTGGCGGGAGTAATTGCAGCCAATGGCAAAATGAGGGGAGTGGCGCCTGATGCAAAGATCATTGCCTACCGGGCGCTCGGTCCTGGCGGTGCTGGTACAACGGAGCAGGTAATTGCAGCCATTGAACAGGCCATCAAGGATAAGGTCGATATTTTGAATCTATCGCTCGGCAACACTGTCAATGGCCCGGATCTGCCCATCAGCCTTGCCTTGAATAAAGCAGTCGATAAGGGCATTACCGCTGTCACTTCATCTGGAAATTCAGGACCGAACACCTGGACTGTCGGCTCGCCGGGTACTGCCTCCAAAGCGATTTCAGTAGGCGCCTCTACGCCGAAGCTGCGGATTCCATATCTTGATTTCGGAAACGGAAAAAAAGTGAAACTGAATCCCCTTCAAGGATCTTCTCTCTGGAATTTAGACCGCTCCTATGAACTGGCGTTTGGCGGGCTTGGCAAACCAGAAGAGCTTAAGAGGATAAAAGGGAAGATTGCACTCATTCAGAGGGGAGGCCTTACTTTTTCACAAAAAGCCAAAAATGCCAGGGAGGCAGGCGCCGTCGCGGTTATTATCTACAACAATACGGACGGAAGCTTTGCAGGCAATCTTGAGGAAGATGCCGGCCTTCCGGTTGTGTCGCTCTCTAAACAGGATGGAAACCAGCTGAAGAAGCGCCTGCAGGAAGAAACGGTGCTGGCTCAAACATATATAATAGAAGAAAAGGATATTCTTGCTGATTTCAGCTCCCGCGGACCTGTTACCGATACTTGGGAAATCAAGCCGGATGTACTGGCCCCGGGTGTGGCTATCAGCAGTACGGTTCCCGGGGGATATTTGCCACTGCAGGGAACAAGTATGGCCTCGCCCCATGTTGCAGGTGCATGTGCGCTGATTAAACAGGCCCATCCTGATTGGAGTCCGGAAGAAATCAAAGCTTCGCTCATGAATACGGCTCTGCCTCTTTATAATGAAGGAGGCATGCTGTACAGGACCTATGAACAGGGGGCAGGCCGCATCCAGGTCGAAGAGGCGGTGAAGGCTCCTTACTTAGTGATGCCGGCTTCACTCCAGTTTGGCAAATTCAAGATAGCCGGCCGCGAGAATGAGCATGTCCGCTATCTGACTGTTAAAAATACGGGCAGCCGAACGGAGTCGTATTCATTCTCTGTACCCGCTAACATAAGCGGGATTGAATGGGAGATGCCGCTCGCCTTTCGCCTTGAACCCGGCGGGAAACAGAAAGTCGCTATCAGGATGAGAATAGATCCGGAAGAATTCAAACAGAAAATCCATGATGGGCGGCTTGTCCTGAATGCGGGCAGCAGAAAAGTCAGCATCCCGTATTTGTATGTCCTCGAGGAGCCGGATTACCCGCGTGTAATGGGGTTTGATTTTGGCAGGGGGGACAATGGCGGAAGTTATCGCTATGAAGTCTATCTGCCAGGGGGAGCGGAGGAATTCGGAATTGCGCTGTTCGATCCCGATACACTCAGGTTCATCCAATTTCTTGACTGGAAGCGGGATGCGGGGAAAGGCCAGATCCGCAAGGAATTAGTGAGCGATGATCTGCCTCCGGACGGCGTGTACATTGCCCAGGTCTTTGCAAGGAAAGCCGGCAGGCAGGATATGATCGAGGCCTATCTGGAGGTAAAAAAAGAAGCGGATGAGAGTGCAATTGGAGCGAGATAATGCCTCGCTCCAATTGCAAGTTAATATTCGAAAAAAAATTCGAAAATAGTGTGAACAAAGACTTTTCCGTTACTGGAGTTTGTGAACTTTTTCACTCCGAATGCATTGACATTGACAGATGCCTATTGTATGCTTACAAAGGGTATAAAATGATAGGGTTTTCACAGATTTTATGCGGAAGAAAATTACCGCAATCTGCATGATATCAACAATGAAAACACTTACCTCAAAACAAACACCATTCTCTTTTTACCAGCAGGAAATCCTGCATTCTTTAGACAAACATCCGTCAAAGGAATACATTTCCGGCATGGAGGATGCGTTATCATGCGTCGAAAAGACCGCCACCCGTTTCAAGCCATGGCTTTAATGTCCGCCATCCTTTCCCAATTAGTAGGCTCCGTCCTGATCGGCATCTTCCTCGGAAGATGGCTTGATGATGTGATTGGAACCGAGCCGTTATTCCTGATACTCGGATTGCTTATAGGATTGGCAGCAGGGATTTATGCCATGCTTCACCTGGTCAGACGTTTCTTTACAGGAGACTAACAGCCTATGCCAGACCTCAAAACAATGTTTATACGGCAGCGCAAATACATATTCCTACTGCTGTCAGTCTATGTTCTTGGCTGGGGGTTCACCTCTTATCAATCTATTTTTATGGGGCTGATATTGGGGACAAGCCTGAGCCTGTTCAATTTATGGCTGATGGTAAGGAAAACGGACCAGCTTGGGGAAGCGGCAGCGAATGGCCAAAGGATGCGGTCGCTCGGGATGCTGTCAAGGATGGCGACGGCAGTGCTTGCCGTCATGATCAGCATGAAATACCCGGATGAGGTGCATCTGATCAGCGTAGTTCTGGGATTAATGACATCATATATTGTCATTATGATAGATTATTTTCTTCAACTTTTTGTTTTACGTAAATAGCCGGGAAGAGAGGTGAATACTGTGCATCATGAAGCACCTATAGTTGAATTTCTTGGTTTGAACTTCAACTTGGCAAACATTTTGATGATTACAGTTGCCAGTGCCATTGTTTTCATCATCGCTGTTCTTTCCACTCGTACGCTCGCCATGAGACCAACCGGAATGCAGAACTTTTTCGAATGGGTCATGGATTTTGTAAAAAACATCATCAACAGTACGATGGACTGGAAAGATGGCGGGAGATTCCATATCCTTGGAATCACCATCATTATGTATGTTTTTGTTTCAAATATGCTGGGGCTTCCATTCTCCGTGGTCATCAATGACCAATTGTGGTGGAAATCGCCAACAGCAGATCCTGCCGTAACGCTGACATTAGCAGTTATGGTGGTTGGTTTATCGCACTATTACGGTGTAAAGCTTCGGGGAGTAGGAGAATACGGAAAAGAATTTTTCCGTCCATTCTGGTTCATGTTCCCGATCAAGATCATCGAGGAGTTTGCCAACACGCTTACACTCGGCCTTCGTCTTTACGGTAACATCTATGCGGGTGAAATCCTGCTGACACTGATTGCCGGAAGCCTGGCAACAGGATGGGTCGGAACGATTGCCGCGATTGTACCAATGCTTGCATGGCAAGGGTTCTCAATATTTGTCGGCGCGATCCAGGCATTTATTTTCTGTATGTTAACAATGGTTTATCTCTCCCATAAAGTGAGCTCTGACCATTAATATATACCTGTTCATTCTATGAACAAAACATTCAAACACTATACTATTTTATACAATCCTAAGGAGGAAATTTATAATGGGTCTTTTAGCAGCAGCAATTGCAATTGGTTTGGCAGCACTAGGTGCCGGTATTGGTAACGGTCTTATCGTATCACGTACAGTTGAGGGGATTGCCCGTCAGCCGGAAGCTCGCGGAATGCTTCAAACAACTATGTTCATCGGGGTAGCGTTAGTTGAGGCCGTGCCGATCATCGCAGTTGTTATCGCGTTCATGGTTATTGGTCAATAATTATAGGCAGTACAAATAATGGCGAAGATCATGGATGTGACCCTTCGCCATTCCTTTATGCCCAGGTGCGGATGCGCCTTATTCTTGGAGATCCGCTTAGCCTGTGCAGGCGGATGCAAACTGGCTTTTTGAATCTGAAAGAACCGAATTCATATGATGAAATTCGTTAACTTGTTGATAGGGAAAGTGGAAGACTCTTGAAGGGAGTGAATCGAGGGTGTTAGCAAGCAATTTAGTATTAGGCGCTGCAGAAGGCGCAGCACATACAGCATTCAACGGCGGGGATATCCTATTCCAGCTGGCTATGTTTATCATTTTGTTGGCATTGCTCAAGAAATTTGCATGGGGTCCTTTAATGGGCATCATGAAACAGCGTGAAGAGCATATTGCCAATGAAATCGGCGCGGCTGAACAAAGCCGTGTTGAAGCAAATAAGCTTCTGGAAGAGCAGAGAAGCCTTCTGAAAGAAGCACGCACAGACGCTCAGAACCTGATCGAAGGTGCGAAGAAGCAAGGCGACGTGCAGCGCGAGGAAATCATCGCCGCAGCCCGTGCTGAAGCAGAGCGCGTGAAAGAATCAGCGAAGCTGGAAATCGATCAGCAGAAAGAAAAAGCAGTTGCCGCAATCCGCGAGCAGGTTGCTTCACTGTCTGTCCTTATTGCTTCCAAGGTTATTGAGAAGGAACTGAGTGCAGCAGACCAGGAAAAGCTGATCAATGAATACATTCAAGAGGCAGGAGAAAACCGATGAGCGGCTCTACAGTAGCAAAGCGCTATGCGTTGGCACTGTTCCAGCTTGCGAATGAACATCAGCTTCTTGGCCAAATGGAAGAAGACCTTCGCATCGTCAAAGATGTCGTAAACAATAATAAGGGCCTGGATGCAGTCCTGAAATCCCCGAAACTTGAGAATGATGAGAAGAAAGGGATCATCAAAACTGCCTTCGCGTCTGTTAATTCTTTAGTACTTAATACACTTATGCTATTGATTGACCGCCACCGTGAAGATCAATTCTCTGATCTTGCGGAGGAGTTCATCAGCCTTGCGAATGACGCAAGGGGCATTGCGGAAGCAAAGGTCTACTCAGTCCGTCCGCTGACAGAGGCTGAGAGCAGCGAGCTATCTGCTGCATTTGCATCTAGGGTCGGAAAAACGTCCCTCCGCATCGAGAATATCGTGGACCCGGGCCTGCTCGGCGGCATCAAGCTCCGCATCGGAAACAGGATTTTCGACGGCAGCATGCGCGGCAAGCTGGAACGCCTGGAACGTCAATTATTAAGCTGAGATTTATAGATAGGGGTGAAACTCATGAGCATCAAAGCTGAAGAAATCAGTGCGCTGATAAAAAAGCAGATCGAAAACTATCAGTCGGAAATTCAAGTGAGTGATGTAGGTACAGTTATCCAGATCGGTGACGGTATCGCCCGTGCTCATGGCCTCGACAATGTCATGGCTGGAGAACTTGTTGAATTTTCAAACGGCGTTATGGGTATGGCACAAAACCTAGAAGAAAATAACGTCGGTATTATCATCCTTGGCCCATATACTGAAATCCGTGAAGGAGATGAGGTCCGCCGTACGGGCCGCATCATGGAGGTTCCTGTCGGGCCTGAGCTGATCGGGCGCGTAGTTAACCCGCTTGGACAGCCTGTTGATGGAATGGGGCCAATCAACACTACTGTAACACGTCCGATCGAAAGCCCTGCACCAGGCGTTATGGACCGTAAATCTGTTCATGAGCCGCTGCAGACTGGTATCAAAGCGATCGACGCCCTCGTGCCAATCGGGCGCGGACAGCGTGAACTTATCATCGGTGACCGCCAGACTGGTAAAACTTCCGTTGCCATCGATACAATCCTGAACCAGAAGGACCAGGATATGGTATGTATCTATGTAGCAATCGGACAAAAAGAATCTACTGTACGTAATGCAGTAGAGACGCTCCGCAAGACTGGTGCATTAGAGTACACAATCGTTGTGACAGCTTCTGCATCACAGCCTGCTCCATTATTGTTCCTTGCCCCTTATGCAGGTGTAACAATGGGTGAAGAATTCATGTACAATGGCAAGCACGTTCTTGTCGTATATGATGATCTTACAAAACAAGCAGCTGCTTACCGTGAGCTTTCACTATTATTGCGCCGTCCTCCAGGACGTGAAGCATATCCAGGGGATGTATTCTACCTGCACAGCCGCCTGCTTGAGCGTGCTGCAAAGCTGAGCGATGCGAAGGGAGCAGGTTCAATCACTGCACTTCCTTTCATTGAAACACAGGCAGGGGATGTATCTGCATACATTCCAACAAACGTTATTTCCATCACGGACGGACAAATCTTCCTTCAGTCTGACCTGTTCTTCTCAGGCGTACGCCCTGCGATCAACGCTGGTCTTTCTGTATCACGTGTCGGCGGATCTGCACAGATCAAAGCCATGAAAAAGGTATCCGGTACACTGCGTCTGGACCTTGCATCATACCGTGAGTTGGAAGCATTTGCCCAGTTCGGATCTGATCTTGATAAAGCAACACAAGCGAAGCTTAACCGCGGTGCCCGTACAGTTGAGGTACTGAAGCAGGATCTTAACAAGCCGCTTAAGGTTGAAAAGCAGGTAGCCATCCTGTATGCATTGACACGCGGCTTCCTAGACGATATCCCTGTCCAGGACATCCGCCGTTTCGAAGCTGAATTCCTTACATGGCTTGACCATAACAAGAAAGATTTGTTAGACCATATCGCTACAACGAAAGAGCTTCCTGCTGACGATGATATGGCTTCTGCGATCAACAGCTTCAAAAAGACTTTCGCAGTAACCGAGTAATAGCGCAAGTCCCAAGCAGAAAAAGCCTGATTCAGGCTTTTTCCCTTGAGGATGGATATCGCTGTTAAAGGTCTGACAATAGAAGGGCTGACGGGGCTGCTCCTAAACGGGCAGGCTCTCAGCCTGACATTCTTTGAAAAGGGTGGTGAGAACCTGTGGCATCATTGCGCGATATAAAAAATAGGATCACTTCTACAAAGAAGACGAGCCAAATCACAAAGGCCATGCAAATGGTATCTGCGGCGAAAATGAACCGTGCAGAAATGAATGCTAAGTCATTCGTTCCCTACATGGAAAAAATTCAGGAAGTTACTGCCAGCATCGCACTGGGAAGCACCGATGTATCCCATCCTATGCTGACATCCCGTCCCGTTAAAAAGACAGGATACCTAGTCATCACTTCCGACCGCGGATTGGCCGGGGCATACAACAGCAATATTTTGCGGACTGTATACCAGACCATCCAAAAACGCCATAAATCAAGTGATGAGTATGCAATCATCGCCATCGGCCGCATTGGGCGCGATTTCTTCAGGAAGCGCGGCATGAACGTCATCCTGGATATCGTGGCAGTTGCGGACCAGCCTGCTTTTGCGGAGATCAAAGATATTGCCAGCAAAACAGTCGGGATGTTTTCAGACGAAACATTTGATGAACTATATATCTACTACAGCCACTATGTCAGTGCAATTCAGCAGGATGTAACAGAGAAGAAGCTTCTTCCTCTGACGGATATTTCTTCTTCCGGCGGCAAGCTTACATCCTATGAATTCGAGCCTTCTGCAGAAGATATTCTGGAAGTTCTTCTTCCTCAATACGCAGAAAGCCTGATCTATGGCGCGCTGCTGGACAGCAAGGCCAGTGAGCACGCGGCCCGTATGACAGCGATGCAGAGTGCGACGGATAATGCGAAAGAGCTTATCAATTCGCTTAGCCTTAGCTACAACCGTGCGCGTCAGGCGGCCATTACCCAGGAAATTACCGAAATCGTCGGCGGCGCGGCAGCGCTGGAATAATAAATGCCAGTCCTTGATGCTTATAGAAGCTGCTGCTTAGGTGCCTTCACTGCTGATGGCGCCAAAGCATCTGCCTCTTACAGCACAGGCAAGGCAAAGCAAGATAGAGATGCCCGACTGATATCATGCCAGGCGCAATCCTCTATTGAATTGAAATATTAGGAGGGAAAATGATGAACAAAGGACGCGTTCTTCAAATCATGGGTCCGGTTGTTGACGTAAAGTTTGACAGCGGCGAGCTTCCGCAAATCTACAATGCATTAACAATCTCAGTCCCTGCGCGTAACGAATCTGAAGTTGCAATCAGCTTAACCCTTGAAGTTGCCCTTCACTTAGGTGATGATACAGTTCGTACTATTGCCATGGCTTCTACTGACGGTTTAACCCGTGGTGCTGAAGTTATTGACACTGGTGCACCTATCTCTGTACCGGTTGGGGATATCACTCTTGGACGTGTATTCAACGTTCTTGGTGAAACAATCGACCTTGATCCGGCACTTGAAGCCGGCATCCGTCGCGACTCCATCCACAGGGAAGCACCTAAATTCGAGCAGCTTTCAACTGAGGTTGAAATCCTTGAAACTGGAATTAAAGTAGTAGACCTTCTTGCACCTTACATCAAAGGTGGTAAAATCGGTCTATTCGGTGGTGCCGGTGTAGGTAAAACCGTTCTAATCCAGGAATTGATCAACAATATCGCCCAAGAGCACGGCGGTATCTCCGTATTTGCCGGTGTCGGCGAGCGTACACGTGAAGGTAATGACCTTTACCACGAGATGACCGACTCAGGCGTAATCAAGAAGACGGCGATGGTATTCGGCCAGATGAACGAGCCGCCTGGAGCACGTATGCGTGTTGCCCTGACAGGTTTGACAATGGCTGAATTCTTCCGTGATGACCAAGGACAGGACGTTCTTTTCTTCATGGATAACATCTTCCGTTTCACACAGGCAGGTTCTGAGGTTTCCGCCCTGTTAGGCCGTATGCCTTCAGCGGTAGGTTACCAGCCTACTCTGGCAACAGAAATGGGACGTCTTCAGGAACGTATCACATCTACTAACGTAGGTTCTGTTACTTCCATCCAGGCAATCTATGTACCAGCCGATGACTATACGGATCCGGCTCCTGCTACAACGTTCGCTCACTTGGATGCAACGACTAACCTTGAGCGTAAGCTTTCTGAGATGGGTATCTACCCTGCGGTGGATCCTCTTGCTTCAACTTCCCGTGCCCTGTCACCGGAAATCGTTGGAGAAGAGCACTACTCAGTAGCGCGCCAGGTTCAATCAACGCTTCAGCGTTACAGAGAACTTCAGGATATCATCGCAATCCTCGGTATGGATGAGCTTTCTGACGAAGACAAGCTTGTTGTACACCGTGCACGCCGTATCCAGTTCTATCTATCACAGAACTTCCACGTTGCAGAGCAGTTCACTGGCCAGAAAGGTTCTTACGTTCCGGTTAAAGAAACTGTCAAAGGCTTCAAAGAAATTCTTGAAGGCAAATACGACCATCTTCCAGAAGATGCTTTCCGCCTTGTCGGAACGATCGAAGACGTGCTTGAAAATGCGAAAAGCATGGGCGTAGAGGTCTAATTTCGGACCAGGAGGGTAAAAAATGAAGACGATCAAAGTCAGTGTTGTTACTCCCGATGGCCCGGTGTACGAATCAGATGTGGACATGGTCAGCACCAAAGCTCAAAGCGGCGAGCTTGGCATCCTGCCTGGACATATTCCAATGGTCGCACCGCTGCAAATTGGAGCCGTCCGCCTGAAGAATGGCGGAAATACTGAACTCTTGGCAGTCAATGGCGGCTTCATCGAAGTCCGTCCGGATCAAGTAACGATCCTAGCGCAATCCGCTGAGCAATCAGAAGGAATTGATATCGAGCGTGCCAAAAGCGCCAAAGAACGCGCCGAACAGCGCCTCGCCGATCAAAAGCGCGACAACATCGACGCCAAACGGGCCGAACTAGCCCTCCAAAGGGCAGTCAACCGTATTTCAGTTGCTGAAAGAAGAATATAATTAAAAACCCCCGGTAAATGCCGGGGGTTTTTTCTTTTTGGCTCTTTTCGAAAAGTAAAGTTGAAGGATAGAGAAGGTAAGGTTTTGAAAAATGGAAGTCTTATACTTACTTGAATGAGTGACAGCAAGCTTTAAAATAAGCGGAGATTTTCCAGTTATGTAGCTCAACATGGCTTGATCGGGTATAAATAAGCGGAGAAATTCCGGTTAAGAGGAGCGAAGTTGCCCATTTTCCTTCATTTTGAATTGATAGCCGGAATTTCTCCCTTTATTTTAGCTATTTTTAGAGTTTTTTTGAAATTAGAGGGAATTTCTCCTTTTATTATCTCGTCAAGAAACCATAAAAATTATAAAAACCCTGTTGATTGCAGTGGAAGGCACGCAGACTCCTGTGGGAAATAGCGGCAGGGCTGAGACCCCGCAGCGCGCAAGCGTGAGGAGGCTCAGCGCCGCCCCGCGGTAAGCGAAGTGCCTGGAACGGAAATCAACAGCCCCATACCAGCAGAACATAAGAAAGAATAATTTTGTATTTCTTCTCTGGTGTTTGCCTTTTGAGTGAAATAGCATGCTAATTAGTCTTTATAGATCCTGAGTGACCTTTTCATAAATCCATCGAAATTATGAAATCCCTGTTGATTGCAGTGGAAGGCACGTAGACTCCTGTGGGAGATAGCGGCAGGGCTGAGACCCCGCAACGCGCAAGCGTGAGGAGGCTCAGCGCCGCCCCGCGGAAAGCGAAGTGCCTGCAACGGAAATCAACAGCCCCATTACCAACACAAACCCACTCTCCTAAAGAAGTAACCTACAACCTTTTTATTACTTTACTAACCCCTCCAGTCCCTATATCACAAAAACTTAGGTCATAACTCCAACCATTCTGCGTAAAATGTACAAGGGCCTCAATATTTCCAAATAATACATAAGCTTTATCGACAGTAAAATCCAACGATGCTATAATGGTAACGATTACATTTCTAAAAGTTTTGAAAATTCACGTGTTTTAGGAGGAAAAGACATGGATTTGCTGAACTTATACCAAAATAACTATCTGATTGTCTTCGTATTTCTATGTCTAGGTGTCCTGCTTCCTGTGGTCGCATTATTCCTGGGAAAGCTCCTTCGCCCCAACAAGCCGTCAGAAGCAAAGTACACCACATATGAAAGCGGGATTGAACCATTCCATGATTCAAGGGTGCAGTTCAATGTCCGCTATTATATTTTTGCCCTCATGTTTGTCATCTTCGATGTTGAAACCGTATTTTTATACCCCTGGGCCGTCGCCTATGAAAAACTCGGAATATTTGCCCTGATTGAAATGCTCATTTTTACCATTATGCTGGTCATCGGACTAATCTATGCATGGAAGAAGAAGGTGCTCAAATGGACTTGAAGCTTGAGAATATCACACCGGAAGAAATGCAGGAGCTGCAGCGTAACGTATTTATGGCCACTCTCGAACAAATCAAAGCCTGGGCCAGGAGTAACTCCTTATGGCCCATGACATTTGGGCTTGCCTGCTGTGCAATCGAAATGATGGGGGTGGGTTCCTCCCACTATGACCTAGACCGGTTCGGATCATTTTTCCGTACCTCGCCGCGCCAATCGGACGTCATGATCGTTTCCGGTACCGTCACAAAGAAGATGGCGCCGATCGTACGCCGCCTATATGATCAAATGCCCGAGCCTAAATGGGTCATTGCCATGGGTTCGTGCGCAACGGCAGGAGGACCTTATGTTAAGTCCTATTCGGTTGTAAAAGGCGTCGACCAGATTGTCCCGGTGGATGTATACATACCAGGCTGTCCGCCAAATCCGGCAGCCCTGATATACGGAATCAATAAGCTTAAGGAAAAAATCCGATATGAAGCAAAGACCGGGAAGCGGGTGATCTAGGCTTATGGGCGATGAAAAGGATAAAGAGAAGCTGAAGAAAGAGGCAGCAGAAAAGGCCAAAGCAATCGCCAAAAAGCGCCTTGAAGAAAAACGGGCAGCTGAACAGGCTGAATTAAAAGAAGCTTCAGATCCAGAAGAAGACCTGGCAAAAAAGAAAGCCGCCGCAGCAGCCAAAGCAAAGGCCACAGCGCTTGCTAAAAAGAAAGCCAAGGAACAGGAAGCTCAGACAGAGGCCTCCGCGCCAGAGGATCCGGAAGAAGACCTGGCAAAAAAGAAAGCCGCAGCTGCAGCTAAAGCGAAGGCTGCAGCTCTCGCAAAAATGAATGCGAAAGAACAGGCAGCCAAGACAGAGGGCAGCCCTGCTGAGGCAGCAGAAGAAGAAGGAGAAGATCTCGCGAAAAAGAAAGCAGCCGCTGCAGCCAAAGCAAAAGCCGCAGCCCTCGCAAAAATGAAAGCTAAGGAACAGGAGTCAGGAGGGGAAGCAGCAGGGGACGGGGATCTTGCAAAGAAAAAAGCTGCAGCCGCTGCGAAAGCCAAGGCAGCCGCCGCGGCAAAGGCAAAAGCGGCAGCTTTGGCAAAGCAAGCCGGGGAGTCTGGCGGAGAGGACGAAAAGGCAAAAGCCATTGCAGCAGCCAAGGCTAAAGCCGCCGCAGCAGCAAAAGCAAAAGCTGCCGTTGCCGCAAAAGCATCAGGAGCCGGCGGTGATGATGAAAAAGCAAAAGCAATCGCAGCAGCAAAGGCAAAAGCGGCTGCCGCCGCCAAAGCAAGGGCCGCAGGAGGCACAAAGGCGGCCGCTGAGCCTGAGGCAGAACAGCTTCCTTCCGCAAACCAGCCTTTCCTGGATTTGTACACAAAGGTAATTGAAGAGCATCTCGGAGGGGATGTATTGGAAGAATCCTATATTAATAGGCTTTCAAAAGACGTTCCGACTCTTGTCGCAAGGCAGGATACATATTTCAGGATTGCAGAGTTTCTCCGCTATAACGAGCAGCTGGGCTTTGACTATCTGTCCGAGCTGCATGGTACTGACTTTGAAACTCATATGGAGGTCTATGTGCATTTGTACTCTTATAAAAACCGCCAGACGGTGGCATTGAAGACAAAGATAGACCGTTCAGACCCTGTCATAGAATCGCTGGTGCCTTTATGGGCAGGGGCCAATTGGCCGGAATGCGAGGCATATGATCTGCTCGGCATAGGCTTCAAGGGCCATCCAGGCTTGTACCGGATCATGCTCGGGGAAGAATGGATCGGCCATCCGCTCCGAAAAGATTATGAACCCTATGATGTGGAGGTGTAGCCGATGCTGCGAACAGAGGAAATGCTCCTGAATGTCGGGCCGCAGCACCCCAGTACGCACGGTGTTTTCCGGCTCGTCCTCAAAATAGACGGCGAGATCATTAAAGAAGCAAAGCCTGTCATCGGCTACCTTCACAGAGGTACAGAAAAGCTTGCTGAAAACCTACAGTATACACAAATCATTCCTTATACAGACCGGATGGATTATCTGGCTGCCATGACGAATAACTATGTGATCGTCCATGCAGTGGAAACGATGATGAACATCGACATCCCGGAGCGGGCCGAATACCTCCGCGTCATCTCGATGGAGCTTGGCAGGATTGCAAGCCATCTGGTATGGTGGGGAACCTACCTGCTCGATATCGGAGCGGTAAGCCCCTTCCTGTACGCTTTCCGCGAACGGGAAATGATCATCAATATGCTGAACGAGCTGTGCGGTGCCAGGCTGACCTTTAACTATATGCGTGTCGGGGGCGTTAAATGGGATGCTCCGGAAGGCTGGATCGAGAAGGTCAAAGAATTTGTTCCTTATATGAGGGAGCAGCTGAAAGGCTATCATGATCTTGTCACAGGAAATGAAATTTTCATGAACCGTGTAAAAGGAGTGGGCACCTACACGAAAGAGGAAGCCCTCAGCTATTCGCTGAGCGGCGCCAATCTCAGGTGTACAGGCGTCAAATGGGATCTTCGCAAAGATGAGCCTTACTCCATCTATGACCGCTTCCAATTTGATGTGCCTGTCCGGGAAGGCGGGGATGCATGGGCCAGGTATCATTGCCGGCTTGAGGAGATAGAAGAGTCTCTTAAGATACTTGAGCAGGCTGCAGAACAATTTCCCCAGGCTGGCGACTTCATGGCCAAGGTTCCGAAAATCATCAAAGCGCCGAAGGGTGAAGCCTTTGTAAGAATTGAATCGCCGCGCGGCGAGATCGGCTGCTATATTGCCAGCAACGGGAAAAAGGAGCCGTACCGCCTGAAATTCAGGAGGCCTTCCTTCTATAATCTGCAAATCCTTCCGAAGCTTCTGGAGGGAGAGAACATCGCCAATCTGATTGCCATTTTAGGAGCGATTGATATTGTACTAGGGGAGGTGGACGGCTGATGGTCAATGAACTGCTCCGTTCAGAACCCGGCCTTCTGAACTTTGGCATCTTTTTCGCGCTCGCGGCTGTTCTTCTGCTCGTTGTGCTCGGCTTTGTCACCTATGCCATCCTGGCAGAACGGAAAGTGATGGGCTTTATGCAGCTGAGGCAGGGGCCAAACCAGGTCGGCGGGCGGTGGGGCCTGCTGCAGACAGTGGCTGACGTACTGAAGCTGCTGATAAAAGAGGACACCATCCCGAAGCTGGCCGACCGGCCGCTGTTCATCCTGGCACCGGTCATTGCCTTCACGCCGGCCTTTATGGTCCTGGCGGTCATCCCGTTCACGGATAAGTTCCAGTTCGCCGACATCGGCGTTGGGCTGCTCTACTATATTGCCATTTCCGGTTTGACAACCATCGGGATTGTGACCGGGGGATGGGCATCCAATAATAAATACGCGCTCCTCGGCGGCATGAGGGCCGCCGCACAGATGATTTCCTATGAAATCCCCCTAGTCATGTCTGTGCTCGGAATCGTACTCCTGACAGGGAGCCTGAATCTCAATGAAATAGTCGAGGCGCAGCGTGGCGGCTGGTTCATCATCTGGCAGCCGGTCGCGTTCATCATATTCATCATTGCTTCTGTAGCTGAGCTGAACCGGGCTCCGTTTGATCTCCCGGAAGCGGAATCGGAGCTTGTTGCCGGCTTCCATGTCGAGTATTCAGGGTTTCGCTGGGCATTCTTCATGCTGGCGGAATATGTGTATTTTTTCGCAATGGCTTCCCTGACCACTGTCCTGTTTCTCGGAGGCTGGCTCCCGCTGCCATTCCTTGGCTTCATTCCCGGTGCAGTCTGGTTTGCCCTTAAATTCAGCCTGGTCATCTTCCTGCTCATCTGGTTCAGGGTCACCTTCCCGCGCATCCGCGCAGACCAGCTGATGGAGTTCGGCTGGAAGGTGCTGCTGCCGGCTGCCCTGGCAAATATATTCCTGACCGCGATCATTAAAGAGCTGATCAATTTCTTCTAAACCTGCAGCCCCCGGTTCAGAGCCGGGAATGCAGCTTATATTCCAGACTGATAGAAAGGGTGAAAAAGCATGCTGGGACTGGCAAAGGGACTCAAATATACCCTTAGTAATCTGGCAAGAAAAAAAGTCACCTATAATTATCCGAAAGAGCCGCTCCTGCTCCCGGACCGGTTCAGGGGCATCCAGAAATTCTATCCGGAAAAATGCATCGTCTGCAATCAATGCGCCAATATCTGCCCGACAGATTGCATCCAGCTGACAGGCAAGAAGCACCCTGACCCTGCGAAAAAAGGAAAAATCATTGACACATATGACATCAATTTCGAGATCTGCATCTTATGCGACCTATGTACAGAGGTATGCCCAACCGAGGCAATCATCATGACCAATAACTTTGAGCTGGCAGAATACAGCCGGGATGAGCTGTTCAAAAACCTTGAATGGCTTGATGAAAATGATGAAAACATACGGCAGGTGAATAAAGCATGACATTTTCAGGAGAGCTGCTTGCCTTTTTAGGGCTGGCGATCGCTGCAGTGACAGGGGGCATTCTGCTGATCAACCTTGAAAAAGTGGTCCATATGGTGGTCGCGCTTGTCTTTACTTTTATCAGCATAGCCGGCATTTATATCCTTTTGTCTGCTGAATTCATTGCTGTTGTCCAGGTTCTGATCTACTCGGGTGCCATCACGATTATCATGCTGTTTGGCATCATGCTTACCCGCCACAATGACGAGAGCGGGCAGAAAGCCGGCCGCCTGCGCAGAATTCTATTATTTCTGGCCATCCTTGCCTTTGCCTTCAGTGTGTATATCGGCATCTACAACCTGGAGTTCCCGGAACAGGAGGCACTGCTTCATGAAAACAATACAGAGCAAATCGGGATCAGCTTATTCTCCGAATTTGTCATTCCTTTTGAACTGACATCAGTAGTGCTCCTGGTTGCCTTAGTCGGGGCAATTGTCCTGGCGAGGAAGGATGATGGGGAAACGGAGGGGGATGAAAGATGACAGGTGTACCTGTTTCAGCCTATCTTGCGCTGGCACTCATCTTATTTTGCATCGGATTATACGGGGCTCTTACGAAACGGAATACCGTCATCGTCCTCATTTCCATCGAGCTGATGCTGAACGCGGTCAATATCAATCTTGTCGCGTTCAGCAAATTTGGGATGGTCCCGTCGATCACCGGACAGGTATTCGCCTTATTTGCCATTGCTGTCGCCGCAGCGGAAGCGGCGGTCGGCCTCGCCATCCTCATTTCTCTTTACCGGAGCCGCAGGACTGTCAATATTGATGAAATGGATACGATGAAACATTAGCTCTTGGGAAAAATCAGCGGATGTCCGCTGGATCGGAACAAACAGATAGAAAGAGGCTGTGCCCGGCAGACGAATGGATACACGCTGCCTGCTGCCCGCCTCCATCCAGCATGCCGGCTTGCGGTGTGCCAAAGGGGATCGTGATATTGATGGAAAGTGCATGGATCATACCGCTTTTCCCGCTGTTGTCATTTGTCATACTCCTGCTTTTCGGCAGGAGGCTCAAGGAAGCGAGCGCCTATATCGGGATGATCTTAAGCCTTGCCTCCTTTGTATTATCCCTGTTCGTCCTGTTTGACAGATTTGCCTCTCCAAGTTTCAAGGCGGAAGGAGTCTGGCTTAAGATCGGCGGACTGCAGATCACAGCGGGGTATGAAGTCAATCAATTGAACGCATTAATGCTGATCATTGTGTCTCTGGTAAGTTTTCTTGTACATATGTATTCAAAAGGTTATATGCAGGGGGACGGGAGGTTCCATATCTTTTACGCGTACCTTGGGCTTTTTACCTTTGCGATGCTTGGACTGGTCCTGTCGCCCAACCTCCTGCAGACCTATATTTTCTGGGAGCTTGTCGGTCTCGGCTCCTTCCTGCTGATCGGCTTCTATTTTTACAAAAATGAAGCAAAGCAGGCCGCCAAGAAAGCCTTCATCATGACAAGGATCGGCGATGTCGGCCTGCTGATCGGACTTATATTGCTTTTCTGGCAGACAGGAAGCTTTGAGTATGACGAGATTTTTGCTGCAATAGCGGAAGGTGCCATCTCTGAAGGGATGATCACGCTGACTGCAATCCTGATTTTTATCGGGGCCGTTGGAAAATCAGGACAGTTCCCGCTCCATACTTGGCTTCCGGATGCGATGGAGGGGCCGACGCCGGTTTCTGCTCTCATCCATGCTGCAACAATGGTGGCAGCTGGTGTGTATCTGGTTGCTGCGCTTTTCCCTCTATTTGCAGCCAGCGAAACAGCATTATTCACGGTCGCAGTCATTGGGGGAGGGACAGCTGTGTTTGCCGCCCTCATCGGTCTTGTTCAGAATGATATCAAAAGGGTGCTGGCCTATTCGACTGTCAGCCAGCTTGGCTATATGATGCTTGCCCTCGGATCTGCCGGCTACACGGCCGGGGTGTTCCACCTGATGACACATGCTTTTTTCAAAGCGCTTCTTTTCCTTGCGGCAGGGAGCGTCATCCATGCAGTCCATACACAGGATATTGAGAAGATGGGCGGCTTATGGAAAAAAATGAAGCTGACCGCGCCGCTGTTTTTGATCGGGACACTCTCCATCAGCGGTGTGCCGCTGTTTTCCGGCTTCTTCAGCAAAGATGAGATACTGGCATCTGCCTGGGTGCACGGACATACTGTCCTGTTCTGGCTCGCATTGCTGGCCGCCTTTTTCACCGCTTTTTATATGTTCCGGCTGTTCTTCATGGTCTTTGCCGGCGAGCCGCGGACAAAAACAGTAGATGTTCATGAATCACCGGGTGTGATGACCTTCCCGATGATTGTGCTGGGAATATTGGCTATTTTTGCAGGCTATGTGAATACCCCATGGTTCGGCTCCTTCCTCGGCGAATGGCTGACAGAGGGCAATGACCTGTTGGGACATGGCCATATTGAGGCACCCGTCTGGATCATGATTGCGGCGACGGCCGTTTCACTTGCCGGCATCATACTTGCCTGGCTGATGTACGGCAGGAGGACGGTATCGCGCACCTGGCTCAGCAGCTATATGCCTTCTGCCCACAGCATCCTGCTGAATAAATTTTATGTGGACGAATTTTACCGGCTCAGCATTGTACAGGGAATGAAGGTATTCAGCCTTTTCCTTCATTATATCGAGACTTTCATTGTAGAAGGAGCTGTAAAAGGAATAGGTTCTGCTGTGCAGGGCCTTGGAAAAGCAGGCTCCAGGCTCCAGGATGGGCAGGTACAGACTTATGGGGCAGCCGCCTTTATTGGCCTTGCCATCCTGACAGCTGTGTTTGCTCTGACAGGGGGGTTCTTTAAATGACATTTCCTTATTACCTATCTGTGCTGGTGTTCTCCCCGTTAGCAGGGCTGCTTGTGCTCCTATTTGTGCCAAAGGACAGAGAAAGGGCGATAAAGTGGATAGGGCTCGCCGCAGCATTGCCGGCTGCCATTCTCTCCCTTGCTGCCTACCTTACGTACCATTCAGGGGCAGGGCTGGAAGAGCTGGATGAAAGAGCAGACTGGTTCCAATTTGGCCATCCTGATCTGGTTGGCGATTATTTTAAAATTGGCTATGAACTCGGGGCTGATGGCTTCTCGTTGATCATGATCCTGCTCACCAGCCTGCTTGCATTGCTCGCTGCGGCTGCATCATTCCGGATCACTAAAGAATGGAAAGGGTATTTTATGCTTTTCCTTCTGCTGGAAACAGGGATGCTTGGTGTTTTCGCCGCAGAGAATCTATTCTTATTCTTCCTGTTTTTTGAAATAACGCTTATCCCGATGTTCTTTCTGATCGGAAAATGGGGATTGTTTGAAAAAGAGAAAGCAGCCTTCAGCTTTCTGATCTACAATGGCCTCGGTTCAGCCATCCTGCTGATCGTGTTTATTGTCTTGTTTGCCAGGACTGGAACAGCCAATATTGAAGAGCTTCAAATCGTCATGCAGGGGGGAGCACAGGCCATTTCGCCATTCTCTGAGGAGCTGAAGCTGGGGCTGTTCATTGCCCTCCTGATTGCATTCGGCGTCAAGCTGCCGATTTTTCCGCTTCACAGCTGGATGGTCCGTGTCCATGCAGAGGCGCCGCCCTCGGTTGTGATGCTGCATGCCGGCATCCTGCTGAAGATCGGGGCTTTCGGCCTCATCCGCTTTGGCCTCGGATTTTTTCCGGAGCAATTCCAGCAGCTTGGCCTGCTGATTAGCATACTCGGTGCAGTCAATCTCCTGTATGGGGCATTCCTTGCTTTTATCCAGGATGATTTCAGGAAAGTGCTTGCCTATTCTTCTATTTCCCATATGGGGATCGTCCTAATCGGATTAGGCGCATTAAATGAAGCGGGCGTACAGGGGGCTATTTTTCAAGTGGTGTCCCATGGCCTGATTTCTGCACTGTTGTTCTACCTTGTCGGGTCTTTATATGAGCGGGTCGAGACCTCCTCCATCAAGAAGCTTGGCGGGCTTTCCCGGCAGATGCCGCTTGCGGCCGGCTTCCTGCTTGCCGGGGCGATGGCTTCGCTCGGAATGCCCGGCATGTCCGGATTTATCAGTGAATTCATGGCCTTTCTCGGCCTGTTTGAAAACCGGCCGGCAGTGGCTGCTGTTGCCGCACTGGGCATCATCCTGACAGCTGTCTATCTTCTGAGGGCAGTCCTTGGAATGACGTTCGGGGAAGCGAGGTCCGACTATGGGAACGCTACGGACCTTAAAGCATTGGAATTGATGCCGGCGGTGATCCTGGTTGGGGCCATCGTCCTGATCGGCGTGTATCCGTTCGCCATCAGCGGGCCGCTCCAGCCGGTGCTGGAAACGATTTTGCCAGGAATGGGAGGGTGATGAAGGATGGATCTGGAAACATTGCTTTCATATAATTGGCTCTTGATGACACCGGAATTCATCATCCTCGGCAGCACAGCGATCTTAACTTTGCTCGATCTGTTCATGCCCTCCAGGAAGAACAGGCAGATCCTTGGCTGGCTTGCATTAGCAGGCATTCTAGGAGCACTGGCTGCCCTTCTTGGCCTGCTTGGGAATGAGACGGAATCAATCCTTTTTGACACCTTCCGCCTCGATTCGTTTGCCAAGGCATTCAAGCTTCTGCTCCTGATCGGCTCCGCTTTTGTCATGCTGCTCGCTCTCGGATATAGAGGGAAAGAGGGGCTGGAGGAATACAGGGGAGAGTTTTATTATCTCTTTCTAACGGCGCTTCTTGGGGCGATGATGATGTCTTCAAGCGGGGACCTGATCACCCTTTTCACAGGGCTCGAGCTGCTGTCGATTTCTTCCTATATACTGGCCGGCATGCAGAAAAGGAATCTGCAGTCCAATGAATCGGCTATGAAATATGTCATCAATGGCGGGATTTCCACTGCGATCACTTTATTTGGGATGAGCTATTTGTACGGAATTGCAGGCACAACCAATTTGAAGGATATCGGACTGGCACTGTCAACCATCACTGAATCCCAGTACCTGTACCTTATCGGTCTGGCCTTTTTCATGATTCTGACAGGACTTGCTTTTAAGATAGCGTCTGTGCCTTTCCATATGTGGGCGCCGGACGTTTATCAGGGAGCGCCGCTTCCGGTTACTGCTTTCCTGAGTGCGGTTTCAAAAACAGCAGGGTTTGTACTGATCGCACGGGTGGTGCTCGTCATAGCCCTGTCTGCACCGTCAGAAGGGCCGGGCTCGCTGCCTCTCATTATTAAGGTCCAGGATTATATAGCCTTCCTTGCAGGCGCAACCATGATCGCCGGGAATGTGATTGCCCTGAGGCAGCGTAATATCAAGCGGCTGTTTGCCTACTCAAGCATCGCCCATGCCGGCTATATATTTGTCGCCATCTCGGCTGCATCAGTATTCATGTTCGACTCGCTGTGGTTCTATCTGGGCGCCTATCTGCTGATGAGCCTCGGGGCTTTTGCGGTCATCCAGGCTGTTTCTGAAAAAGCAGGATCAGAAGACATCAGCATTTTTTCCGGCCTTTATAAAAAGTCGCCTCTGCTTGCTGCCGCAATGGGGATATTCATCCTCTCTTTAGCAGGCATCCCGGGGACTGCAGGGTTTATCGGAAAGCTGAATATCATTACAGGCGCCCTCATGACAGAGCCGGCCCACTATGTGCTCGTGTCGATCATGATTGCCGCAACCGTTGTTTCCTACTATTATTATTTTGGAATCCTGACGCAGATGTTCTTCCGGCCTGCAGCAAACCAGGAGAAGCCGGCCCAGCCTGCTTCCGTATCCATTGTTATCGGCGTCTGTGCCTGTGCGGTCATTGTGTTTGGGATCCTGCCAAACCTGGCCATTGATTTTCTGCAAAGCAACTTCAATCAATTTGCTGATTTCCTGCAATGAGAAGAAGTGGAGGCTGGTGAAAGGCGCCGGCCTTCCTTTTTATTTTTTTCCTAAAAGAATGTAACCTTTGCAGGGGAGCTTACGTCAAATGAATGGAGACATTCGTCTGTCATTTGGAATAATGGCTCCAATCAATTTATTTACGAAGCGATTGGTGCTAAAATCTAAGTACTGAATGAAAGTTTCTAGGGGGATTGCCAAATGATTTCAGGCTTCGGCCAGCAGGCATTACTAAGCATCATCTCACACTTGTTTTTCATTGCGATTGCCTGGTGGGCACTGCAGTCAGTCAACTATGAAAAGTTTCTGAGAGCCCATCATGTGTTCCAGGCAAGAGTGCTGTTCGTCATGCTTTCCATCGTCATTGGATCGATTGTCAGCAATTTTTTCCTCGACTATCTGCTATGGTCGCAGCAGCTGCCGCTCATTCTCCAATAAAGATGAGTTAAGTAGCGCAAGAAGCGAAATATAGGTCTTCACGCATGTTCCATTACAGCAGGAAACTTAGTAAAATCTTTTTTGTATGTCAGCAGCTTGCTTGCTGCAAATACATATGCGCACTTTTGTGAAAAAAGTCACGTATACACATAATGTGAGCTTTCCGGCTTCTGCACTTGTCAAAAAGTGACGACTTTTCCCTGGTATGCTCTCTCCCAGCTTGGCAACAATGGTAGTAAGGGGAGTGAGATACAGGATGAAAAAGTTTACACTTTATTTTGCAATTATCGCTATTATTGGTTTTGTCACTATAAACCTTGGGAATAAGACGACTGTAGCTTTCGGAAAGCATGACCTATTGACTATGGCCTCAGTTCTTCAAAACAAAGATATTTTGATTCAAGACTGGACGATTCATGCAAGAAAAAATATGGAAAATGTCGAAAATCTTCGGGACGCCGAAACGCTTGCCGGAAAATTGAAGGCAGATTATCCGGATTGGGAGTGGACATCAAGCTCCAGCAAGGATAAAGCCGAGTATACAGCGGTTTTTCAGGCAGACGGAAATAAAAAAGAGAGCATAAAAATTCTAACGACCCTCACAAATGGCAAGGCTCATACGTATTTAATTTATGAGGCCACAGGCCATGGCTGGGGGAAGGAAACGGAGACCTTCCTTAAAGAGGAACTTTCCGATAAGCTCTCCGACATATTTCGTGGAAATGCCACAATTTTCTCTTGTATTAAAGGCGA
Organism: Bacillus infantis; assembly: GCF_050107595.1. Lineage (GTDB taxonomy): Bacteria > Bacillota > Bacilli > Bacillales > Cytobacillaceae > Bacillus_AB > Bacillus_AB infantis_C. The sequence goes on along the minus strand of NZ_JBNILH010000003.1, from coordinate 89,461 downwards.
GTTCGGTGATAAGATGAAAAAGACTTTGCCTGATAATGTAAATGAATTGATGAAAGCTTTTGATGCAAAGGAAATTGAGTCATTAAAAGAAAGTTCTTTTATATCAACATCGGCGTATTCTCCAATGTTTGCCGGGTCGATTGAAAGCAACAATGATGAGATGAATTTACAAATTGGATTAAGAACTCAAGGATTGGGCGGAAAGACTACCCTTGTAGTTGGAACACCAATCATTACGATTGAATATTAATATAGAGAAATTGGACGCGGAGGGGAATACACTTTGGAAAAAATCATCGTCCGCGGCGGAAAAAGGCTAAGCGGTACTGTTAAAGTAGAAGGAGCAAAAAATGCTGTCTTGCCTGTTATCGCCGCTACACTGTTAGCAAGTGATGGGAAAAGCGTAATTCGTGATGTGCCGACTCTCTCCGATGTATATACCATCAATGAAGTGTTACGCTATTTAAACGCCGAAGTGGAGTTTAAAAATAACGAAGTCATCGTGGATGCATCAAGAGAGCTTAAGGTTGAGGCACCGTTTGAATATGTTCGCAAAATGCGCGCATCTGTACTCGTAATGGGATCATTGCTTGCGCGCAACGGCCGTGCCCGTGTCGCACTGCCAGGAGGCTGTGCCATCGGATCACGTCCTATCGACCAGCACCTGAAAGGCTTTGAAGCCATGGGTGCTAAGGTGAAAGTAGGAAATGGCTTCATTGAAGCGGAAGTAGAAGACCGCCTTCAGGGAGCAAAAATATACCTGGACTTCCCAAGCGTTGGGGCAACTGAAAACATCATGATGGCTGCAACCCTTGCAAAGGGCACAACAATCATCGAGAACGTTGCAAAAGAGCCTGAAATTGTTGACCTCGCTAACTTCCTCAATAAAATGGGGGCAAAAGTAAAAGGTGCAGGTACAGGTACAATCAAGATCGAGGGTGTTGACGTGCTTTTCGGAGCAGTCCATAACATCATCCCTGACCGCATCGAGGCAGGAACCTTCATGGTAGCAGCTGCTATCACAGGCGGAGATGTGCTGGTACAGAATGCAGTTCCGGAACACATGACATCCCTGATTGCCAAAATGGAGGAAATGGGTGTCACTTTCATCGAGGAAGGCGAAGGAGTCCGTGTCATCGGTCCTGACAAGCTGAAGGCTGTTGATATCAAGACAATGCCTCACCCTGGCTTCCCGACTGACATGCAGTCCCAGATGATGGCCCTCTTGCTTCGTGCAAAAGGAACCAGCATGATCACTGAAACGGTATTCGAAAACCGCTTCATGCATGTAGAGGAATTCCGCAGGATGAATGCTGAAGTAAAAATTGAAGGTCGTTCCGTTGTCATGAATGGTCCATCCAATCTGCAGGGAGCAGAAGTTGCAGCAACCGATCTTCGCGCAGCAGCAGCCCTGATTCTGACTGGCCTGGTCGCTGACGGCGTTACCCGCGTAACAGAGCTTAAGCACCTTGACCGCGGCTATGTCGGCTTCCACAACAAACTGGCAGCTCTTGGCGCTGACATCGAGCGCATCACAGAAGTGGAAGAAACCATTACCGAAGAAACTTTCGTAACAGATATGAATGCTTAATAAAGCTCCCGAAATCTTTCGAAAAACCGTAGAACCTTGTTGTCTGATATCCGACGATAAGGTTCTGCGGTTTTTTGATTTTATGCAGCGGAGCTGTTTTTACGACTGATCATGCTGAATGTAATCTATTCTTAATACCGGCCTGGTCTCAAGGCAAAACCCTTCTCCCATCTGAGGATTCTTGTCATAAAAGCTTGTCCACAGCCATATGAATGAATGGAGATGGCCAGTTGGTTATTTGACAATCATTCGATATGGAGGCATAATTCATGATTAAATTTAAACCGATCCTACTACTATCCGCCCTACTGCTCGTAACAACCCTGATGATCCCGACATTGCTCGTCCTCCCATTCAAGGATGCGAAAGTCAGCGGCAAGCTGGGCGAAGAACTCCAGCAGCAGGAAAAGCCGCCAGCAGCTGCCAAGCCTGCCGGACCGGCAATTGACGTGTCTGTATACCGCACGATGGCCAAAAAAGTAGAAACGCTTCCTCTTGAAGATTATGTAGTCGGGGTGGTGGCCTCTGAAATGCCTGCCGACTTTGAAAAAGAAGCACTGAAGGCACAGGCACTGACAGCCAGGACCTATATTGTCAGGCAGATGTTGGGCAAGGTGACAGACGGGCTGCCGGATGGAGCGATCGTAACGGATACGGAGAACCATCAGGTCTATAAGAATGAGGCTGAGCTGAAAAAAATCTGGCAAAAGGATTACAGCTGGAAGATTAAAAAGATCAAAGAGGCCGTGAGCGAAACGAGCGGACAGATCCTGACATATGAAGGCAAACCGATTGAAGCCCAATTCTTCTCCACGGCAAACGGGTATACCGAAAGCTCGGAAGAAGTGTGGTCCAATGCCATGCCATATTTGAAAAGTGTGGAAAGCCCATGGGATGTAGGGACACCTAAGTACCAGGCACAGAAAGAGATCACTGTCGCAGAATTTGAAGCAAAGCTCGGCGTAAAGCTGCCTGCTGACAACACGATTGGCACCGTTATTGAAAGAACGGCCGGAAAGAGGGTCGGCAAGGTGGATATTAACGGAAAGGTTCTGGAGGGTACAACGATTCGCACAGATCTCGGACTCAGGTCCACCGATTTCACGTGGGAGCGCAAGGGCAATAATATTGTCATCACCACGAAAGGTTTCGGCCACGGTGTCGGTATGAGCCAATACGGAGCAAACGGGATGGCAGCAGAAGGGAAAACCTTCAAGGATATCGTCACATACTATTATAAAGGCGTCGAAATTGCCTCAGCCGAGCAGGCATTGACAAAAATAACCGCACAAAAATAGGACTGGGGCCTGACCCCATTCCTATTTTTTTATATTCTCTATTCTTTTTAAAAAGCTGGCAAGCAGTTTGAAGCGTCCGCCGAACCTGGCCTGATAGACAAGATAATAAGACACAGCCACGCCAATCCAGTCCTTGGCTACATCGATCAGAGAAGAAGACCGTGCCGGTATGAAGGATTGATGGATCTCGTCTGTAACGCCATACAGGGCAGCAATGGCTGCCAGGGTGATATTGAGCTTCTTAGTGAAGTTTCCGCCAGTTAAAAAGGCCAGCACCAGCAGGAAATAAAGGATGGCAAATTCAATCAGATGCATCGATTCCTTCCAGAAACGGTCAACCTCAGAGTCAGGCAAAGCAACAACGGCATCAGATGGCATGCCCGATAAAAACCAGATCAGCCCCATATATAAGAAGGGCAGAATTCGTATAATCATTTTCATTATTTTTCTCCTGAAATTTATTTTGATGTTTCATGCATAAAGCGGAGAGCTTTGTCGAAAAATAAGCATTAAAAAATTTTTTTCCGGTATGTATATAAAACCCTCAATCTGTTCAGAATGATTGCTGAGGTGATGATAAATGAGAGAGGAAGAAAAGCAACGATCTTCTCAAGATTCAGGTTTCAAGCGCTTTATGAAAAAAAGGTGGGCATTCCCGGCTATCTATCTGGCGAGCGCAGCAATCATTCTAACCGCGGTTCTTTGGTATCAAAACTCGAACAATGCGACAGATGAGTATGATTACAGCGATACTGATGTTGCCGAGAAGAAATACGATGAGCCATCAGTAGAAGTTACCCGCTCAATGGAAAACTTTGTAATGCCGGTAGCCGACCAGGATTCAGTTGAAATCCAAAAGCAGTTCTATGATTACACAGGCAAGAAAGAAGAACAGGAAGCAGCATTGGTTTTCTACAATAATACGTACCATCCGAACACTGGAATTGATATCGCCCAAAAAGATGGCGAATCCTTCGAAGTGAAAGCAGCCCTGAGCGGAACTGTGACTAGAGTGGATGAAGATGCGCTATTAGGCAATGTCATCGAAATCGAGCATGACAAAGGTATTGTAACACAATATCAATCTGTTACAGATGTAAGTGTAAAACAAGGCGACCAGGTTGAACAAGGACAAGCTCTTGCGAAAGCCGGCCAAAGCCTATTTAACGAAGAAGCAGGCGTCCATGTACACTTTGAAATCCGCAAGGACAATGTACCTGTCAACCCGCTTGACTACTTCAATAAGCCATTGAGTGCGCTTCAGGAAGCTACACCGACTGATAACACAGGTGCAGCCGACGACAGCGGTGCTGCTGAAGAAAATGACAGCGATGCATCAGCTGAAGGTGAAGAAGCCGACGATGCAGCAACTGGAACAGAAGAACCAGCAGATGAGAAAAAAGCTGCTGAAGACGATAAAGCAGCAGAAGATAAAGAAGACAAAAATGCAGGCGATAAAGAAGATCAGGACAAAAACAATTCCGGAGATCAGGAAGAAGAGTCCACAGATTCATCTGACGCCAGCCTGAACAGCGAAAACGCTTAATAGGAATGAGAAGGCCCGCCCTGATGAAGGCGGGTTTTTTTGTTGTTGGTGAGGAGTTGGCTTGGCTTGCTGGCTCGAATGCCGGGGCTGGCTGCTCTTTTGGGCTAGTTGCTAATAAAATGGGGAAGTTGCTAATATATCCGGAAAGTTGCTAATAAAAAGAAAAAGTTGCTAATATCAGGAAAAAGTTGCTAATAAACGCAATTTCCGACCCTCCGATGGCCTATCGCCATCTAAATTCTCCCCTGCACTGACCTGCCCGGTCCAAACCATTCAACAGAATACTCACTCATTCAAAATTTTTCGACATTTCCCCCTTTTCTCTGGTATAATATTTCGCAAGGCGAAGGTTTTGCCTAGCTGGTGCCTGGCACCGTCAATAGAGGGGGAAAAGAATTTGTCTTCAAATCTTACATATCCATATCAGTCACAGCGGATGGCTTCAATTGCGCGGAACGGGATGGTTGCGACCTCCCAGCCCCTTGCTGCCCAGGCTGGGCTCGACATAATGAAAAAAGGCGGAAACGCCATTGATGCGGCAATTGCGACTGCTGCCTGCCTGACGGTCGTAGAGCCGACTTCAAACGGGATAGGCGGCGATGCTTTTGCGCTTGTTTGGACGAATGATTCACTGTACGGTTTGAACGGAAGCGGACCATCACCTCAGAGCATCAGCATTGAGAAAGTAAAGGAGAAGGGCCATGAAACCATGCCATCTCACGGCTGGGTGCCTGTCACCGTGCCTGGTGCTCCTTCTGCATGGGCAGAGCTGTCCAAGCGGTTTGGCCGCCTGCCATTAAAAGAGGTGCTCCAGCCGGCCATCGACTATGCACGTTATGGCTACCCTGTATCCCCGATTCTCGGGAAATATTGGACAGGTGCACATAAAATTTATAAAAAGCGCTTTACCGGCCCTGAATATGAAGAATGGTTCAAGGTTTTCGCACCGAATGGCAAGGCTCCGGAAATCGGTGAAATGTGGAAGTCTGAGGACCACGCAAGAACGCTCGAAGCGATTGCAGAAACGAACGCTGAAAGCTTTTACCGCGGCGAAATTGCCGATAAGATTGCCAAGGCATCTGAAGAGGGCGGAGGCTTCCTTTCCAAAGAGGATCTGGAAGGCTATAAAGCTGAATGGGTGGACCCGATTTCTGTTAACTACCGCGGGTACGATATTTGGGAAATCCCGCCGAATGGCCAGGGACTGGTAGCACTGATGGCCCTGAATATTTTAAAAGGCTATGAGTTCACCCATCGTGAAGATTCGGCACAGCTCCATCTGCAGCTGGAAGCGATGAAGCAGGCGTTTACAGACGGCAAGACTTATATCACAGACCCTGACTTTATGAAAACGAAAGTAGAAGACCTTCTCTCAGAGGAATATGCCGAGGCAGCACGCAGAAAAATTACGGGCGAAGCGCGCCTTCCAGAGCCGGGCTCCCTGCCAAAGGGCGGCACTGTCTATCTGTCTACTGCGGATGGGGAAGGCAATATGGTTTCGTTTATCCAGAGCAATTATATGGGCTTCGGATCAGGAGTGGTGGTGCCAGGCACCGGAATCGGGCTGCAGAACCGGGGGCATGATTTCTCCCTTGATCCAAACCATGAAAATGCCCTTGCACCCGGCAAGAAGACCTATCATACCATCATCCCTGGCTTTATCACAAAAGGCAGCGACGCAGTGGGGCCGTTCGGCGTAATGGGCGGATACATGCAGCCGCAGGGCCATGTACAGGTAGCCATGAACCTGATTGACTTCAACCTGAATCCGCAGGCAGCCCTTGATGCGCCGCGCTGGCAATGGACTGAAGGCAATAAGATAGAGGTTGAATATGCAATGCCAAACCATCTCGTGAAGCAGCTTGCCGCCAAAGGGCATGAAATCAAGGTGGCCCACGACTCAGGCGGCTTCGGGCGGGGGCAGGTTATTACCCGAAACCCGGAAACAGGCGTGCTGACAGGCGGGACAGAGCCGCGCACAGACGGAACGATTGCCAGCTGGTAAAGGAGGAGCATGATGAAGAAATTGCTTTTGACAGGCTTTGAGCCCTTTTTGGAATTTCCGATCAACCCGACGGAAAAGGTTGTTGAAGCCCTGAATGGAAAAAAGATCGGAGACTATGAAATCATCGGAGTCCTTCTCCCTGTCGAATTCAAAGAATCACCGGTAAAAATATTGGAAGCTTACCATGAGCACCAGCCGGATGCTGTCATCTCGCTCGGCCTTGCGGGAGGCAGGAACAGCATTACACCAGAGCGGATCGCCATCAACTGCCGCGACGGTGAACCTGACAACAGCGGAGCAAGACTGGAAGATTCGCCGATCGAAGAGGAAGGGCCGGACGGCTATTTCTCCACACTTCCAATCAGGAAGATGGTTAACAGATTAAAAGAGAACGGTCTGCCGGCTGAAATCTCAAATACAGCAGGAACATACTTATGCAATAACGTTATGTACACCATCCTGCATGCAATAAAGGCGAGCGGGAGGGAGATTCCGGCCGGATTCATCCACATACCGGCCTCCCACCAGCTCGCCGCCAAAAGCAAACGCAGCCTGCCAAGCTGGTCTGACTGCGATTTGCAGGAAGCAGTAAAACTGATGATAGAGGCTTTGTAGGGGGACAGATTTTGTCCCCTTTTTTATTTTTGGGAGACTAGCAGAAAATATGTCTGCCAAAATATCTTGACCCCGAGAGAGTTTCAAGTGATAATATAGTTAAAATTTTCATAAAATTTAGTCTTTTAATTCAACAGCATTGGGGGTAACCATTTGCCGACTCTTATGATTGTGCTGCTATTGACAGCATTCTGCCTTTTTCTTGCGCTGCGACAGAAGAAGCCCATCTTCCTTGCAATTCCTTTTCTGGGGATATTCGTTTACTTCCTCGTACAAATCATCCTGGTCCCTGCACCGTTTCTCGATACCATCAAGTTTATTTTCAGCCTCAGCTGATCCGGACCTGCCATCCCTTATGGCGGCAGGCCGATTAGAATATAACTTTTTATAAGGAGGGAATTGAGCCGATAAATGAACACGCTTCCATATGAGGGTAAATCCATTAATTGCGAGGTGCAAAAGTTTGAAAAAAATTGATAAGGCAACTGCAGACAGTTATTTTCGCGAAAAAACGAGAAACATGATCATCTATTTTGCTATCTGGTTCATCGTTTCCTACGGGGTAGTGCTATTTGCAGAGCCGCTCAGCGAAATGACGATCAACGGCTTCCCGTTCCATTATTTCATGGGTGCACAGGGAGCGGTCATTACGTTTATCATTCTTTTATTTGTGAATGCGAAACTAAGTGATTCGATTGACCGCAAGTATGGGATTGATGAGGATAAAAACGAACAGATCAGTTCTGGGAATGTGCTGGACCACTAAAATGCTTTTGTGTAGATAGAAACCTTAAGGGGGATTACATGGATACACAGTTTTTGGTCTCTTTATCAATTATTCTGGCTACATTTGCTTTATATATCGGTATTGCCGTCTATAATAAGGCGCGTGCCACCTCGGATTTTTATGTCGCAGGGCGCGGTGTCCCGCCGATTTTCAATGGAATGGCAATCGGCGCCGACTGGATGAGTGCAGCTTCCTTTATCGGGATGGCCGGTACGATCATGCTGCTCGGCTACGATGGTCTCGCCTATATTATGGGCTGGACGGGCGGCTACCTGCTCTTGACGTTCCTATTGGCGCCGCAGCTGCGCAAGTATGGGCGCTATACTGTTCCGGAGTTTATCGGCGACCGCTATAACAGCCATACAGCAAGGGTCATCGCCGCCATCTGTACAATCGTTATCTCATTTACCTATTCCATTGGCCAGCTGTCAGGCTCCGGCGTGGTAATCGGCCGATTGTTTGAGATCGATGCCAAACTCGGTACTATGATTGGGGTAGTGCTGATCGCCTTTTATGCCGCTTTCGGCGGGATGAAGGGAATTACCTGGACACAGGTAGCGCAATATATCATCCTGATCATTGCCTATCTGATCCCTGTTATTTTTATGTCCCTGCAGCTTACCAATAATCCGCTTCCGTGGATTTCATACGGCGAGCTCGTCGGCAAGATGGGTGAGCTTGACAGGGAGCTTGGAATCTCCGAATATTTCGCTCCGTTTACGAACGGGACTAAATGGCAGTTCCTTGCCCTCATGTTCACACTGATGGCGGGAACAGCCGGACTGCCGCACGTGATTGTCCGCTTTTATACGGTTTCTACAATGAAGGCAGCCCGCTGGTCAGGGGCCTGGGCTCTGCTCTTCATCGGATTGCTTTATCTTTCTGCCCCGGCTTATGCTGCTTTTTCACGTTTTATCCTGATGACAAAGGTTGCCGGCAGCAGCATCAGCGAGCTTCCGGCGTGGACTAAAACATGGGTTGACACAGGGAAGCTGCAGCTTGCCGATGGCAATGGGGACGGCATCCTGCAGTGGAGTGAGCTGATCATCTCAAATGATATCGTCGTCATGGCAACACCCGAGATTGCCAATCTCGGCGTATTCGTCATCGGCCTTGTTGCAGCCGGCGCCATGGCAGCTGCCCTGTCCACAGCGGGCGGGCTGATGATCGCCATTTCATCTTCATTTGCACATGATATTTTCTATCGGGTCTGGAAGCCTAATTCCACGGAAAAAACAAGGCTCAGTGTTGCCCGCTGGTCCATTGTGGTCGCCACGCTTCTGGCAGGCCTGATCGCCTTGAATCCGCCGGGGGCCATTACCCAGATTGTCGCCTGGGCCTTCGCTCTTGCAACAGGAACCTTCTTTCCGGCGCTCGTTCTTGGCGTCTGGTGGAAGCGGTCCAATGCTAAAGGTGTTATCTCCGGGCTCCTTGTCGGTCTGGGTGTGACTTTGGCTTATATCTTTGCCGCAAAATACGGCGGTTTCACTATCCTGGGCATTATAGATACAGGAGCGGGCGTATTTGGGGCAGCAGCAGCCTTCTTGACCAATATCATTGTATCGAAGGCCACCGAGGCTCCATCCCAAAAGATTCAGGAGGAAGTAATCAATCTGCGCTATCCTGAACAAATGATTTATAAAGATGGGGAAGTGTGGATGGATGAGGGGAAATCCAAATCCGTTTAACAGATTTCCTAATAAGGCTGTGCGGCTCTCTTTTGGAAGAGAAGCTGTACGGCTTTTTTTTTGCGGCTATCGACAAATTTCTCGGGAAATATTATTTTTTCATAGAAACAAGAGCACCGTCTTTATATGATATAGATACATTTTGTCCTGAGAGCTTCTGATAGTTCTGGGCGGTTCCATATGCCACTTTTAAAGCAACATATCCATCCTCTGTTTTGAATTCCACCGTGAAGTTATCTGCTGCTCCAACCACTTGTGCATCCACATAAGGAGTCTCCTCATGGATGATCAGTTTCTGGCCGATCAAGAGGAAATTGCTGTTCAGCCCATTCAGCCTTTTGATCGTCTCTATCGGAGTATGGAAACGCTGCGACAGCTCCCAGAGGCTGTCCCCTGCCTGTACTGTGTAGACGGAGATGTCTGCAGGTGTCTCCTGATCAGGTGCCGGTGTCACTGCCGTCCTGTCTGCTTCAGGTATCTTCAATTCCTGTCCTGGAAAGATAAGATTGCCAGTAAGATTATTTGCTGTTTTCAGATCGGAAACAGAAACGTCATAGGATTTTGATATTTTATAAAGAGAATCGCCTTTTTTCACGCTGTACACCGTTTGTTCTTCAGCCTCTGCATGCCCGGTGCCAGCCGCCATAAAAGAGGATAAAGTGATTGCCGCTGACAGGGAAATGGCAGCCGCTTTCTTTTTGCCTTTATACTTGTCTTTTTTCCTGCTTGCTTCTATACGTTCCTTTCTCGTCATCGTAATAATATGTTCCATTGAATAACCCGCCTTTTTATATATTTGGATAAATTTGGATGTGTAACCAAAATTATGAACGCTGAGCCAGAATTCATTTTATGTTAATCAATACCCTCCGGCAATAGGGATAAACTCATGAAAAAAAACGGCGGATATCCTGCTGGAAGAACTACTATTTTTGCTGAATAGGAGGATTTGTGCCCAGTTTTGAGCATAATATCTCTGAAAATATAGAACAAAACGATTAAAGATTTTCCTATTAAAAGGAGCAGATGGGAAAAAGATAGAGAATTCACATAGGGCATAAACACCCAGGAAAATGTCGGGATCTGTCGGAAAAGGGTTATTTCGTCCTTTACACCTCTGAGGACAAAGGCAGGAGGAACTGGATTGTATCTCCAGAGGATACTGGAAAAAGAGAATCTGATGTCCGATTTTTCAAATAATTTATATGTGCCTTGTCCTTATTGCCGTAATCGTGCATATAATCTCAACCAAGCTAATAAAATGTTACAAACCTTACACAAAAGAGAGAGTATGAGGTGCAGAGTCGTTTTGACACCAACAAAGAGCAGGCCCAAAGGACATGTTTATTCCCTGCAGTATTAGAGAGCACAGCTTTCTGCCGCAAAAAAAGCCGATTCTACCAGCTGTTGTATCAGAATGTGCGGAATGGAGAATTTCGAAAAAGCGAAACGGGTCTCATTTCACACTCCTCACATCCAATTTAGGGAGGGCGAGTGGTGTGCACGATTACATCAAAGAGAGAACTATCAAGATTGGAAAGTATATCGTGGAGACGAAGAAAACAGTTCGCGTGATTGCGAAGGAGTTTGGCGTATCCAAAAGTACAGTCCATAAAGATCTGACAGAAAGACTTCCTGAAATCAATCCTGATCTTGCAAACGAAGTAAAGGAAATACTTGATTACCATAAATCGATCCGCCACCTGCGCGGGGGAGAAGCCACGAAAATGAAATACAAAAAAGAGGAACTGGAAGGCGAGCCTGTTCAGTAGGCTGTGAAACTGAATATGAGAGAGGAAGAAAGCGCAGCCGACAGGATTTGTGCTTTTTTCTGCTTTAAAGCATATTTTAAACGACAAATTTTGCGGGATTGCTACAAAATTTTTACAAAATGTTTCTAGTTAAGGTTTGATTGTGATAAAATAAACAATTAGGATAGAACTTGGAAAAAACATTTACAGCTTTGTAAGCCAGCCTAATCTTTTAATGGAAAGGCTTCCTTTTGATGAAAAGATTTGCAGCGGCTGAAAGCTCTGGTATAAACGCCGCCTGGCCGTGCCTGCATCGGCAGCTTCCGTCTGACAGCAGGGAAGGCACAGGGGGTTCATAAAAAAATTGAAGCAGCGGCAACTGGCCAGCAGGAAAAAATCGATCGGCGCTTTTCTGCCGGCGAATGACTTCATTCAGAAGCCGGAAGCCCGTGCTGGCTAAGTGCAGGGAGGAAAAAAAGTAAAATGTTTGCAAGAGATATTGGAATTGATCTGGGTACTGCCAATGTATTGATTCATGTAAAAGGCCGGGGAATTGTATTGAATGAGCCATCTGTGGTGGCAATTGACAGAAATAGCAATAAAGTGCTGGCTGTAGGTGAAGAAGCCCGCCGCATGGTAGGGCGCACGCCCGGCAATATTGTGGCCATCCGCCCGCTGAAGGACGGCGTCATTGCCGACTTCGATGTGACAGAAGCCATGCTGAAGCATTTCATCAACAAATTGAATGTAAAAGGATTCTTATCCAAGCCGCGTATCCTGATATGCTGCCCGACCAATATTACCAGCGTCGAACAGAAAGCGATCAAGGAAGCTGCAGAAAAAAGCGGCGGCAAGAAAGTATACCTTGAGGAAGAGCCGAAGGTGGCTGCAATTGGCGCCGGCATGGATATCTTCCAGCCGAGCGGGAACATGGTTGTAGATATCGGCGGAGGAACTACAGATGTAGCTGTCCTTTCAATGGGAGATATCGTTACATCTTCTTCAATCAAGATGGCCGGTGACAAATTTGATGCCGAAATCCTCAACTACATCAAGCGTGAATATAAGCTGTTAATTGGGGAAAGAACAGCTGAAAACATCAAAATTAATATTGCCACGGTATTCCCGGATTCCCGGGATGAAGAAATCGACATTCGCGGCCGGGATATGGTCTCAGGGCTTCCAAGGACAATTACAGTCCGTTCTGGGGAAATCGAGCAGGCGCTCCGCGAATCCGTAGCTGTCATTGTCCAGGCTGCCAAAACAGTACTGGAAAGGACGCCGCCAGAGCTTTCTGCCGACATCATTGACCGGGGCGTCATTCTTACAGGGGGCGGAGCCCTTCTGCATGGCATCGACATGCTGCTGGCCGAAGAGCTCAAAGTGCCGGTCCTTGTGGCTGAAAACCCTATGGACTGTGTAGCGGTCGGAACCGGCATCATGCTGGACAATATTGATAGATTGCCTAAAAGAAGACTGGGTTAATTGATAAAGCGTGCGGGGGTCCGTGCGCTTTTTTCTGTGGTTGGGCCGGAGTTTGGGGAGGTTTTGACTCTGATTTGCTGTGTTCTTTGAGGGAATGGACATAAATTTAGGTAACTTCGAGGAGATGTTATTAGAATGGAGGATGTGCATTTCATCGGTGAGGCGCTTTTTTGAAATTTTGAAGAGATCATGCCAGTTTCGGCAATAATCATTCCAGATCCAATATTAATCATTGCAGTTTCAGCCTTACTCATTCCGTATCCCATATATTTACAATTACATCAAACCAATCCCCCAGCATCACCAAAATAATCCAACTTCCACAAGGCACCACCCCACTCCACCCTCCAAAAAGTGACCACAAACCCGCGAAATCCGCTGTTTTTTTCATATATTGACACTTTTTTGCAAAAATCTGCTGTTTCTTCGGCAGATTTTTTTTATAATAGAGAGTAACGTATTATAATTATCTGTCCCTTTTGATGGTGAAAATGATGCCTGGTGCAAACCGGGCAATATATAGAGGTGGAACATGTTCAGAGGTTTTTATACTGTGGCATCCGGAATGCTTTCCCAGCAGCGGAAGACGGAGATGCTGACGAATAATATGGCAAATGCCAATACGCCTGGGTACAAAGCAGATCAGGCTTCCATGAGGGCATTTCCGGAAATGCTTCTCCAAAGTGCGGGCCAATTGAGCCTGCCGGTTGAGAAAGGCTATAAAGTCCCTGTCAGTCAGCCGATCGGGCCGATCAATACAGGTGTGTATATGCAGGAAGCAATGGCAAACTTCCTGCAGGGAGATATCAGGGAAACGAATCAAAAAACGGATCTTGCACTTGTTGATCTGGCTATGCCGGTTAATGAAGCCGGCATAGCGGGTTCGGCTTTCTTTAAAGTAGAAGGTGCTGACGGGCAGGCAAGATATACCCGTAATGGCGATTTTACTCTGGATGGGGAAGGCTTCCTTACAACATCGTCAGGCCAGTATATTTTGGATGATGGAGATAACAGAATCCAGCTGGCAAGCGATCAGTTCACGGTAGATGAGGCTGGCCGGATTACTGGCGCCAACGGGGAAACTGCCGTCATCGGCATTGCTTTTGCCGCGGATCCGCAAAGGCTGATCAAAGAGGGGGGCGGGCTTTACCGCACTGATGATGGAAATCCTCTTGAAAATGCAGCAGGCAACCCGGATGCCGGCTTCCAGCTGAAGCAGGGCTTCCTGGAAGGTTCAAATGTAGACTCCAGCAGGACAATGACAGACATGCTGACCGCATACAGATCTTTTGAAGCCAATCAAAAAGTGCTTCAGGCATATGATAAAAGCATGGAAAAAGCAGCAAACGAAATCGGCAGGGTCGGATGATGGCCGCAAAAAACTTTAAATCCCTAAAAGGGGGAGTTCGATGAGCAGAATTATGATCACAGCGGCCAATACAATGGCACAGCTTCAAAAACAAATGGATATCACAAGCCATAACATGGCCAATATAGATACAGTCGGCTATAAACGCAGAGAAGCGAGCTTTTCGGATCTGATGGTCCAGCAATTTGCGAACCAGCCAAATTCGCCTGATGAAAACAGGCTCACCCCTGATGGGCTCCGGATGGGGACAGGAGCGATGCTGGCCCAGTCCCAGGCTGTTATGAATCAGGGCAGCATCAAGGAAACAGGCCGCCAGCTGGATACAGCATTTACAAAGGAAAACCAGCTGTATAAGGTTCTTGTCCGGACAGAAGCAGGGACAGCCGTTCAATACACGAGAGATGGCGCTTTTTATCTGACACCGGTTTCTGAAACAGAAAGCATGCTTGTGACAGGTGCAGGCCATGCGGTCCTGGACGAAAACGACAACCCGATTTACATCAATAGCCAGTCAGGGGAGTTCCGGATCACTGAGAATGGCATCCTTGCCGCCATGGATGGGAATGGCAATGAACAGACTTTCAGCCTTGGAATTGTCCAGGTCAATAAACCGCAGTTTCTTGAACAGCAGGGGGGCAATCTGTTTGCCCTTGCCGCAGGAGCAGCGGGCAATGAAGTGATGACAGATCTTTCAGGCGCCCTAAGAGGGCAGGCAGCTGTCCAGCAGAGGGCTCTTGAGCAGTCGAATGTGGATATGCAAAAAGAAATGACCGATCTGATCAGTACACAGCGGGCCTATCAGTTCCAGTCGCGGGCTATTTCAATGGCAGACCAGATGATGGGGCTCGTGAACGGAATCAGGTAAAGGGGATTAAAATCAATGCTAGAGAAGGATAACCAGAAAGCGGCCAGCATGCGTGAGCAAAAGAAAAAGCAAAGATTGGAAGAAAAAGCCGCAGGCAAGCGGATCATCCGTATTCGCCTTGTCCCGATCTGGCTTCGGATCATTATTGTGCTGATTTTAATTGCCGGAAGCCTTATCCTTGGGACAATCGTGGGATATAGTGTGATGGGCGGCGGGAAACCATCCGAGGTCTTTGAAAAATCCACCTGGATGCATATCAAGGATTTAGTGATAAAAGAATAATTTTGGCCGGGAAGGGAGTTTGCCCTTCCTTTTTTCTGTTCATTTACAGTACAATAAAGATATATGATACCTATTATTAGCAGGAGGTACTAAAATATGTTGGATATAGAGCAAATCAAAGAAATTATCCCCCACCGCTATCCTTTCCTGCTCGTGGACCGCATCCTTGAGGTTGAAGAGGCGCAGCGGGCAATTGGAATTAAAAATGTGACGGCGAATGAGGAATTCTTCAATGGGCATTTCCCGGACTATCCGGTTATGCCTGGGGTACTGATTGTTGAAGCCTTGGCGCAGGTCGGTGCCGTTGCCATGCTCAAAAAAGAAGAAAATCGCGGGCGCCTCGCCTTTTTTGCAGGCATAGACAACTGCCGGTTTAAAAGACAGGTAAAGCCGGGCGACCAGCTTCGCCTTGAAGTGGAAATGACGCGTGTAAGAGGTGCCATCGGGAAAGGAAAAGGCACCGCAACAGTAGATGGGGAGCTTGTCTGTGAAGCGGAGCTGACGTTTGCTCTTGGAGACAAGCAGGAGTAAATGATGGAGAATGTCCGGACTGCCGGGCATTCTTTTTTTTTATGCCGAAAAAACAAACTAGCACGTTTAGCTTGTCCCATATACGTGTATGTATATAATATCCTGGCCAGCAGGTGACAACTTGCATATAAAAATCCCCCTAAAATAATTTTTTATATGCAAGTTGTTTCTTTTTTTGGACATCATATGAAAAGACCAAGGTCAATATAAACAACCAGAAGGGAGCTTTTTACTTATGAAGAAAAGGCTTTTAACATTAATTGGCGGATCGGTGCTTTCAGCAATGGTATTGGCAGGCTGCAACAATGACCAGGAGCCTCCTCCGGAAGACGACAACACACCGCCAGTTGAAGAAGGCGACATGAACGGAGATAACGGCGACATGAACGGCAACAACGAAGATAATGGCAATATCAACGAAAACGATAATGGCGTTATTGACGACAATGGCGAAAACGGCGACACCAACACAGACGAAGATAAAGACATGATGGAAGATAATAATGATCCTGGTGAAGATGCGGTCGAAGACGATCTTGACATGCAGGATGATGACAATAAGGATAAATAATGAGTGAAAAGGGCAGGGTGATTCCTGCTCTTTTTTTCACGCAGAAAACATATAATGGAAGATGTCTTAATCGTAACCAGGTTTGCATAAATGATATTTTTTTGTAAAAATACGTCTAATTATGCTATTATTAATGTTATGATTGAGTTTAGGGTTTAGAAATTGCTGGGGGGTACTTTATTAATTATGTATAAAGATTTATCACCAGGTGTGAAGATTAGCATAAGCAGATCGATAACGACATCTTTTGAACAATATATGGCAAAAATCCAGTGGGACGAGAAAAGTTTTAATCTTCAGGATTTCGCCAGCGATTGGCGTGAATATATAACAAAACATTCTTCTTGGTATGATAAGCTGGACAGCGGTGTAAAAGCAGATCCGTCTTTCCATGAAGATCTTGCTGCAAAAATGAATGAAACAATCGATAAAATCCTTTCGGAAGAACCAACCGCCGAACAGATTGAAGAAATAGAAAGCCTCCAGAAAGACCTGGGAGAGGAAGTCGATTTCTCCTGCAAATCTGAAGCGAAGTATCTGATCGACTGGATGAAAAAGGAACTAAAAAAAAAGAGGAACAGCTGAGCCCTGCGGATGAAAAAGAACTGAAATATGCTTCGATTCTATACTACCAGGCCTTTGAAGCAGATCTACCTCATCTTGACTATCGAAAACAGGATATTGAGTTCCTCGTACAGCAGCTTAAACGCAAGTTAGCCGGAGAAAGACATAGTCTCCAGAATGCCCTTATTGTACACTAGGGCGGCAGGCCCTATTCATAAATAAACGAAGCTCCCTGATCCGGGAGCTTTTTGTGTTACTTTTTGGCGGCTGCCAGGCTTGGCTTGCTTTGCATCCTGTTCTTGAACTCCGAAAGCAGGTCTTCCCCGGTGTATCCTTCCTGCATCAGGCTGTTAAGCAGCCGCTCGGCATAATCACTTTTCGTTCTCATCAAGCTTCCTTCCAGCAGGACACTGATATGGTTTTCCAATTCTTTGACGGAAGAAACAGTGATAACCAAGGGAGCCGGATCATTCTCTTTCTTTGTAATGACAGCCTGTACTGTCATCACCTTTTTCGATTCCTTTGCCGCAGTGAAATATTCGAGAAATGATTTGCTGGTATACGCCTCTATCAGCCAGTTGCTCAGGTCGTCCTCTTTGTTGATGATAAGGCCGTCATCAAGAAAGATATCCTTCAAGCCATCGTCCTCCACAATCTGCAGGGAGACCAATTTAAATGTCTTCATCATCACTGCCTCCTTTCCTATAATAGATTCTTGGTTAAAATTATAGCATAGCCCCCCTTGAAAGCGAATTTTTCCATGTCGAAAAATAACAGCATAGACTTCCGAATTTCTATTTTACGGATAGAGTTATCCTGGAAAAAACGATTTTACAGTCAGGAACCTCTCATTCACAGGCGGAAATACCGCTCAAAAACAGATTTCTGCCTTTTTGCCATTCCGGCAATAGCCTGTAAGATAAAGCTATCACAAGAAAGGAGATGAGAAATGATCAACCAAGTCATTCTGGTAGGAAGGCTGACGAAGGATCCGGAACTGAAGATTACCGCTGGCGGAATATCAGTTGTGAATGTCACAGTAGCGGTCAACCGGCAATTCAAGAACCAAAAAGGCGAAATAGAAGCTGACTTTGTCCAATGCACGCTGTGGGAAAAGACAGCTGAAAATACCGCCCAATATTGCCAAAAAGGCTCCCTTGTCGGCATGACCGGCCGGATCCAGACAAGGAGCTATGAAAATCAGGAAGGAAAAAAAGTGTATATAACAGAGGTGGTGGCCGAATCGGTCCGTTTCCTTGAGCCGAAACGCGTGAGCAGCGGCAGCCAAAGGGAGGCGGCAAAGGTATGAGCAAGGACCAAAGCGCAGAAGCACTCATAGAGATGCTGATCAAAATGGCAGGACGGTCCAATGAACGGGCAGGCCAGCTGGAAAAAAGGATAGAGCAGCTCGAATACATCCTCCGCAGCATTCCGCAGGAGAATCTTCCTTATCAAAAAATCCGCCGTATCCATTAACCAATTCTCACCCCCCGCAAGAACACGCCTCAGTAGAAAAAATCAATGAAACCCCGCCATTCCTCCATTTTCCGGCAATCCCTGCCGGTTTTTTCTTTTTCCTGGGTAAGGTGCTGTCGAGAAATGTTTCGAGGCTCGAATAAATAAGGCTAATGGACTAGCATAATGCGAACACATTCATGACTATTTCCCCTTAATATCCTTTTTCCTGATATGGTAACTTTATGTAGTATTATAAAAATTCAGAATTTACTGCTTAAGGGGGAAAAGCATGAAATCGACCAAAAGGCTATTGGCTATACTGTCCTTATTTTTCTTGATGTTTTCAAGCTCGGTTTCTGCAGCCGCTGTGCCTGAAAAAACAAAGAGCACAAGGGGGCAGGAAAACCAAAAGACAATCCAGCAGCTCAAAAAGGCTGAATTGGACAAGCAATATAAAAGCACTGATATTGTGCGTGTTATCGTAGAAATGAAAACAGAGCCTGCAATCTTGTATGCTCAAAAGCAGAACAAGCGCTATAAAGAGCTTCCTGATGCGACAAAAGCCCAGCTGAAGAATGAAAAGCTGTCTGAGCAGCAGGCGGTCAAGAATAAAGCAAAGCAAAACCGCGTAAAGCTTATTGAGCATGAAAGCTTTACAACGGTGGTCAACGGCTTCAGTGCCGAAATGATGTATGGGGACATTGAAAAGGTTGAAGAACTGTCCGAGGTCTCCGATGTACAGGTAGTCAATGAATATACACGTCCGGAAGAAAAGCCGGATATGGTATACAGCAAGGAGCTTGTCCAGGCGCAGGAAGCCTGGAGGGAGTACGGATTCAAAGGAGAAGGCATGATTGTCGGTGTCATTGATACAGGGATGGACCCTAATCACCGCGACATGGTGCTTTCCTCTGATACAAATGAAGAATTGACAAAGTCCAAAGTCAATAAATTTGTGAAGAATAATACCCTTAAAGGAAAGTACTATACCGAAAAGGTGCCGTACGGTTACAACTATATGGATGAAAACGACACGATCGGAGATATCGGCCCAGGTGCCTCCATGCACGGGATGCATGTATCCGGCACAGTCGGCGCGAATGGCGATGAAGAAAACGGCGGGATCAAAGGGGTAGCTCCGGAAGCGCAGATCCTTGCTCTGAAGGTATTCGGAAATGATCCGAATATGCCAAGCACATACAGTGATATTTATGTAAAAGCAATTGATGATGCCATCGTATTGGGCGCAGATGTCCTGAACATGAGCCTGGGCTCCACTGCCGGCTTCGTCTCGCCAGAAGACCAGGAGCAAAAAGCGGTCGAAAGGGCAGTCAACAACGGAATCCTTATGTCCATCTCAGCGGGGAATTCCGCTCACTTCGGGAATGGATTTGCTAATCCTTGGGCATCGAACCCTGATGTCGGCGTATCCGGATCACCGGGGGTCTCCTATGACTCCCTCCAGGTAGCATCAGTCGAGAACTCTTATATGGACCTGGATGCAGTGAATTACCAGTTTGGAGCTGAAAGCGGCAAGGCAGCATTCCTGTCTGCCGGAAATATTCACCCGAACAGCATGGAAACAAAAACCTTTGAAGCCGCCTATGGGGGGCTTGGAAAGCCGGAGGAACTCGGCAATGTAGAAGGTAAATTTGCCCTCATTAAGCGCGGCGAGCTCGCTTTCACTGAGAAAGCGCTGAATGCGCAGGCTGCCGGTGCAGTCGGTGTCATCATTTACAATAATGCAGACGGCTATGTCAACATGCAGTCAGACCCTGCCATTCAGATTCCGCAGCTGTTCATGCTGAAATCTGATGGAGACAAGCTTCAGGCTGCCCTTGCAGCCGGAGAAAAAGTAACGCTTACCTTTAATGGAGAAAAAGTAAAATCAGCCAATCCAGAGGCAGGCAGGATGAGCGCCTTCACTTCATGGGGCTTGACTCCGAACCTGGATTTCAAACCGGAAATCACGGCGCCGGGCGGACAGATTTACTCTACGCTGGAAAACAATGAATACGGAATGATGAGCGGAACTTCCATGGCAGCTCCTCATGTTTCCGGAGGATCAGCGCTGATCCTTGAAAGAGTAGACAATGAATTTGGAGTGGAAGGTTTCGAACGCGTCAATATTGCGAAGAACCTTCTGATGAATACAGCTAAGCCGATCATTGACCAGGGTACAGTGAACCAGTCATTCGGCTGGGAAATTCCATACTCTCCGCGCCGCCAGGGCTCCGGGATCATGCAGCTTAATTCTGCCCTGCAGTCTCCTGTCATTGTAACCGATGCTTCAACAGATGAAGCGAAGGTAGCATTGAAGGAAGTAGGAGATACATTTGAATTCACATTGAAAGCCAAGAACTACAGCAGCGAGACCGCTGAGTATGATGTGGCTGCGAACCTGCAGACAGACTTTGCTGCATACGGTGAGCTTGGATGGGCTGCAGACGGCCTTGAAGCCCAGGAAATACTGGATGCTTCCATAACGGTTAATGGCGAGGAGGCAACAACAGTAAGCATTCCGGCCAACGGCACCGCGACCATCCAGGTATCTGTTGATGTAAGCAATGCAAAAGTGGTTGACCCTTCCATCACAGGCGACTGGGAAACACCGGTGGCAATTGATGAAGTTTTCCCGAATGGCTATTTCGTTGAAGGCTATGTGACAATGAAAGATGCAAATGATGTGAATGCCGAGCTTACCGTCCCTTATGCAGGTTTTAAAGGCGAGTGGGATAAGGCGCCGATCCTGGATGGGATGAAATATGATGAAAGCTCGTTCTACGGGATGGGCGGTGCCGTTTCCGAAAGCGGAGACAGCTATAACTACCTGGGCTATAACCCTGTAGAAGATGCATTCCAGGCAGAGAGCATTGCCATTTCTCCAAACGGGGACAAGATTCAGGATGAAATTATCCCTGTTCTGTCATTCCTGAGAAATTCGGAGAAAACAGAATTCATTATTACAGATGAAACTGGAAAGCAGCTCAGGAAGCTGCGCACAGAAAACAATCTGCGCAAGCATTATTACGACCGGGGCAATGGAGCGAATTATACGCTGAACCCTGCCTGGGGCTGGGATGGCAATCTTAACAATGCCGTTGCAGAAGATGGACAGTACTATTTCGAGATTAGAACTATAGTAGATTTTGAGGGGGCCGAATGGCAAAGCGTCAAGATCCCTGTCAAAGTTGATACTGCCGCGCCAAGCGTCAAGGCAGAGCTTGTGGAAGGCAACACGATTGTAAAAATTGAAGCAGCCGATAATGACGGCGGTTCCGGATTGTCTTATCTGGATGTGCTTGTGAATGGCGAAACCATTCTTGATGAGCCTTTGAGCGGCGACACTGAAGAGTTTGAACTGCCCGAAGCGCTGGATGAAAATGCCGAAGTCAAGGTAGTCGCCTATGACAATGCAGGAAACTCTGCAGAAGCAGCGGCTGGAATCGGTCAAGGCAGCACAGACAAAACCGTTCCGTATGTATATTTGAACGAACCGGCTGCACTTGAAGTCTATAACACAAATGACCTGAATGTGTCAGGAACCATTAAAGAAGAATCCGAAATGAAGGAATTCACGATCAATGGGGAAGCGGTTGAGCTGACATACAACGAAGAGAAAGAACAATACGAATTCACTTCATCCCTTCACTTTGAAGATGGAGTCCATTCATTCGAGGTAAAAGCTACAGACGCAGCTGATAACACGATTTCCTTCAAGCGGACAGTCATGGTGGATGCAACAGCACCGGGAGTAGAGATCATCGGGCTGCCGGCCAATAAGAATATCAAGCATAATAAACCGAATCCGGTGATTGATGTGAAAGTCACCGACAATTTCGACGAGCTCCGCATTTCCTTCAACGGAAGCGAGCTGTTCTACAATGAATTTAAAGAGCCATATGAAATGAGAAGCATTGAAAAAGTCCTGGAAGGGATAGAGCTTGAGCTTAAAGAAGGAGCCAACCTGTTCGTCTTCGAAGCGGTTGACCTTGCAGGCAACAAGACAGCGAAATCTATTGAACTGTATAAGCTGAAAAAAGGCGAGAAGGCCCCTGACAAAGGTGAAACTCCTGACGAAGGCAAGCCTGAAAAACCTGAAAAGCCTGAGAAGCCAGGAAAACCAGGAAAGCCAGATGAACCAGGCACGCCGGTTGAAGAGCCTATAAAAGAAGAAATGTAAGTATGAGCCGGCACTCCTTTTGGGGTGCCGGCTTTTTGCATGGAGAACAAAGGTACAGCCTGAAGATTAAAAAAAGATATAAAAAAGAATAAAGGAAAAAGGTGAAAGCTGTCGAAATATTAAATGGAAACCTATTCCAAATCAAAGGGAGTGCGAATGGAAAATGGAAAATAAACCAAAAAGGATTGAACACCGGCTTTACGTCCACAGAAAGGATGCAAAGGGAATCAACCTTGATTTCAAACCAGGCTTTTTTGACGCCCTTCAGCTGCTGAAGCCCTACCCGTCAGCCCACTTCTGCCAAATCCTCCTTGACCAAAACACCTCACACCGCATCTATTCCGGAACTTATCAGACCGATATCCAGCTGCAGCAATATGAAGAGAACCCGGGCGGACTGCCAGATCTCATCCATGAAAATAATGGCATCCACGCTTGTCTTTTATCCAGCCTCCTGATTAAAACCAGCCCTAATAAAGTATCCTTTGCCATCAAGGTGCCTGACAGCCGGGTGAAAAATAAAGAAAAAAGTCCGCTGCCGTCTCTTGCGGAATACAAAAGACAGAAGCGGACTCTATAAACCTTAAGCCAGATGGACGAGGTCGCGAAGATCATCGGTGGACAGCTCCGTGATCCAGCTTTCGCTCTGGATGACCTGGTCGTTCAGCGTTTGCTTTTTCTCGAGCATCAGATCAATTTTTTCTTCCAATGTTCCTGTACAGATCAGTTTATGAACGTGGACGAACCGCTCCTGGCCGATCCGGTAGGCACGGTCTGTCGCCTGGTTCTCAACAGCCGGGTTCCACCAGCGGTCATAGTGGATAACATGGTTCGCCGCTGTCAGATTCAATCCGGTTCCGCCTGCCTTCAGGGACAGCAGAAAGACAGGGAATTCACCATCCTGGAACCTGGTGATCATGCGGTCGCGTTCATTCTTGGAGACACTTCCGTTCAGGAATGGTACATCGATTCCGTGCCTCTTCTTCATGATTTTCTGGATCATATGCCCCATCTCAATGTACTGGGTGAAAATAAGACAGCTTTCCTCCTGCTCCAGGACGGCATCGACAAGCTCGTTCAGTTTTTCAAGCTTGGATGAACGTTCCAGCAGATGTAAAGGCTTCTCTTCCTTCAAGTAAAGTGCAGGGTGGTTGCAAAGCTGCTTCAGCCTGCTGAGCAGCTGCAGGATCAGTCCTTTGCGCTCAAAGCCTGAAAGCTTTTCAATTTCGGCAAAGGTATCTTTGACCAGCTGCTCGTAAAGGGAAGCCTGTTCTGCGGTCAGCGGGCAATATTCCTTCTGCTCCACCTTATCCGGCAGATTCAAGGCAACTTCTTTGTCCTTCTTTGTCCGGCGCAGGAGGAAGGGGCGGATGATAGCCTGGAGCTGCTGGACCTTTTCTTTTTCATCTTCCTTCTCGATCGGGAGGATGAACCGTTTCTGGAATTGTCCGAGGCTGCCAAGATAACCGTGATTGGTAAAATCAAAAATCGACCACAGCTCGCTGAGGCGGTTTTCCATTGGCGTTCCTGTCAGGGCAATATGATGCTTGCCGCGCAGCTTCCGGACCGCCCGGGACTGTTTGGTCTGCGCATTTTTGATATTCTGGGCCTCATCAATGCTGATTGAGCTCCAGGTGACGTTCTCGAAATCGGACAGGTCCAAATGAGTGAGGCCATAAGACGTTAAGACGATATCCGCTCTCTCAGCCTCTTCAGTGAACATCTGCCCCTTCAGGCGATTCTGCCCATAATGGAGATACACCTTCAAATCAGGGGCGAAGCGTTCAATCTCTTTTTGCCAGTTGCCGAGCACCGATGTCGGGCAGATGATGAGAGAGGCCCCATTATTCTCGTGCTCGCGCACCTTCAGAAGGTAGGAAATGAGCTGGACCGTTTTTCCGAGCCCCATATCATCAGCGAGAATGGCACCAAAGCCGTATTTCCTAAGGAATAACAGCCAGCTCATTCCGAGCTGCTGATATGGGCGCAGCTCACCGTGAAGAGCTTCCGGCGGATCAGCAAGCGGGATATTGTTCACCTCGCGCAGCTGTTTCACCATCTGCTTCCATTGCCTGTTCAATTCAATTTGGATGCGGGCGAACGCTTTCGGGTTATCAAGCTCGTCTTCTGAATCTTCTTCTCCGGACAATTCCTGCTCAATCAAATCGCGGACATGCAGCCCCTCTTTTTCCGCTTTCTTCATTAAATCCTGAATTTGGCGGATGAAGCCGTGGTCGAGCTTGATCCAGCGGCCGCGGATATACACTAGGCGGCGCTTTTCTTCAACCAGCTTATTGAATTCATCCTCTGACAGCTCGACTCCGTTCATGCTGAAGCGCCAGTCATAATCAAGCATCGCCTGCAGGCCGACGAAGGAAGGGCGGTGGCTGCCGGAGGTTCCTTTTACCTTTGCCTTCACCTTCATGCTCGCATTCTTCATCGCCTGCCACCAGGATGGGAGAAGAATTTCGACGCCAAGGGCAAGCAGTGTTTCGCTGGCTTCTGTCAGGAAAGTCCATGCTTCGTCCTCTGTCAGGCGGGTGGAGATGCCGCGGTCGCCGTTCAGCCAGGGGAATACATTAATCCAGCGCTGCTGCTCCCGTTCGATGACCTCATGATACTTCAGCCATCCGCGCGGATAATTGCTTTCATCCCGGTAATCGACAAACAGATCAGGATCCTTTTTGCCGCGCAGGAAAATCGACAAGTCCCAGAAACTGTCGATATCAGCAGGCTCTTCAAGCTTCAGTCCAATTGTAAAAGGTACATCATTTTCCTTCAGCCCGATCCATTCCTGCCAGCTTTCTTCATCAAAATAAGCAGCCAGCTGGCTTGGAGCGATATCTTCATTCTGCAGGCTGTCTATTTTACGGCCGAACAGTTCCTTCATTTCTTTATTCCGGTTCAAATAATCATTCAGGGAGCGGTCAAACCAATGCTGGACGAAGCCTTTGACAGACCTGCCATCTTCTTCAGCAAGCAGCCGGTCCCAGAAGGAATCATCAAATTCGTAAAGGACATTTTCAGGCAGCGCCCAGTGAAATTCATTCCGCTCCCATGCCTTGAAATCAGGGAGCCATTCTTTTTCAAGGATGGATTCCTCAAGCGCATGTCCGGCAGCAAGGCAGATTTCAGCTGTGTCATCCCAGTCCCATTCAATCAGGCGGTTGAACTGCTCGTTCGCAAACAGTGTAGCGAGCTGCCAGCCGTTGACCAGGAGGCCAGGAGCACCCTCCAGCTCAGCCGGTGCAAGCATCGTCCCGAAATAGCTTTCCTTATGATTGTTGAACAGCAGGTTCTGCCACTCGTTCGGCACCATCCATCTGTTGTGCTCATCAGAAGCTCCAATGAAAAAAGTATCTTTATCATATTGTTGGACGTTCACTTTTATAAAACGTGTTTTAAGCATCGATCAGCTTACCCCTTTTGCATTCTTCATGAAAGGCACGCAGGCGCCTGGTCTTTTCAAGAATCATTTCCAGAAAAAGCTCCCAGTCATCCTGCCGCTTTAATTTCCTGTAGATGGTCCGCAGCTTTTTCATTTTGCGTACTGCTTCCCGATAATGATCCCGGTTCTTCATGTTGATATGGCCCTGTACAGACTGATGATAAAGACCAAGCAGAATCTCAGGCTCTGATTGCTGAATCTTTTTGATCCGCTCTGAAGGGAGCATGCTGATATCAAAGCCGATATAAGCCTGCAGCTCTGCCCACTTTTCATAGTTTTCCTGTTCGAATAGAACATCCTCATATTCCCGGTAGCTGTATGGCAGCGTCTGGATCATAGCTTTTTCATACAGATCAGGCCTCCGCATCTCGCCGGTATAGGGGCGCAGTGCCTTCAAAGCCATCCTGGAAAAATCCATGCTGGCATTATATTCATTGTTCCAGCCCAGATACTCCTTTAACCGTGAGACAAACACCTCGGCGAACGGAGCCATCCGCTTCCATTCTTTAAGCGCTGTAAAATAGTCGAGCCAGTACAATAGATAAGGCGTCATCTCCGCGTTAGGAACCTGAATGATCCGCATCGCATCTTCATCCTCTCGCAGGAGGATATGAAGATGGGCCACACCCACAACCAGGGGCATTGTCGTCCCATCCAGAAGGCTCTTAAGTTTCTTGACTTCATCTTCCCGCCATTCCTTGCTTTTGAAAAGATGGGTCCAAAGCAGGCGGTAGAGATGGGCGCGCTCATATTCAATTTCAAAATCGTTCGTCAGGAGCTCTGCTGTTTCCTCTTTCAGCTTCCCGATGAATTCATCAAACGCAAAGGGGACGGACTGGACCGTCAGCTTTCCTGTAATGTCCGCGGCTTCTTCGGTCATGTAATGGAAGAGATGCCGGTAATAGCGGTTGATCGTATCCTCGAAATAGCCGAGCTCCATGCTCAGGGAGGTAAGCTTTTTAAAAGAGACAATATGCGCAATCAGCATATAAAGGAGACGCCATTCCTGCTCGACCGGAGCTGCCGCCCTGAGCCGCCGCAGATGGACCTGGAACAGCTCTGCCATCACATAGGGTTTCGGCTCACCCTGGCCCAGCAGGATTTTATCAAAGCTTTCTTCAATGGAGGATTTCCAGTTATCGTAATCCGGCTCCTGCTGCTGTTTGTTCGCCTTCAGCAGATCCCTTGCCGTTTTCAGTCCCTCCAGGGCAGCTGTTTTCGTCTCTCTGACCGGCTGGCGCCAGTCATTGAGCCAGGCGGCCACACTGCTCCCCTGGGACAGCAGATAGAAAAACGCGGCCATCCGGTGCCGGCAGAACCCTTGATGCGGGCAGGAGCATTCACTATGGTTAATGAAGTCCAGGTCCAGCACCACCTTTGCAGGTGTCACATCCTGGACTACGGCAGAAATTTGATCACCCTCATACTTCAGCTGATGCACAAGCCCCTGATGATACAAGAGCAGGCCCTTCTGGACCACCTTCTGATCGTCCTGGTCCTCCGGCCTCAGCAGGCTCTTCAGCTCGCCCGCAGCAAACTGCAGCCCCTCCAAATACCGCTCAGGAATCTGCGCCATAACAATCCCCCCTATACTCTAACCCGGCAAAAACCAGGTGAAAAAACACAAAAAAAGCTCACAAAAACAACACCATTCCGATTAAATACATATTCCTTTATTATACCGCATTTCACGGGAGTCTAAAAGACAGCAGCCATTAGGTGCCAGGTGCGGGAGTATAGTATCCTTAGAGAGAAGGAGATGAGGAGATGAAATTTGTGAAATTTGTCCTGATCCCATTGCTGATTCTTGCAGCACTGGGAATCGGCGTATACTACTGGGGAACCAATCTTGCCTCTGAAAAAGTGATGGATACTGTATCGGCTGAGCTTGAAAGCAGCGGCAGCATGGAAGAAGTGAAAACTTATATCGAAAACGATCCTGAGCTGAAGGAGTTTGTTGAGGAAGCGGAATCAGCGGATGAAAGCCGGCTGCCATTCACTACGAAGGAGCAGGCCACACGGCTCCTCATAAGAAAAGTCGGAATAGCAGAGCTCCAGGACATCCGGCAGCAGGTCCAGGAAGGTACAGTCTCAAAGGAAGAAGTTCTGCAGAAGCTTGAAAGCAATCTGACAGAAGAAGAGATTCTGGCACTTAAAGTTGTCGCTTATAAAGAAATATACAATCAGTAGAAGGTCCGCAGCGGGCTTTCTTTTTTTTAGCCAGTACTGTTTTTTTAAGTAATAGAATAAATTAAATTGTTCTCTATATAAGTTACTGGAAAAATTTTATTATTTTTTGCTTTTAATATGCGGGTTGACCATGTATAATAATTCTATATAACGAACATTAGTGAACTTAACCAAGAATGCTTCTTTCAAAAGGAGGGATTTCATCCGTGGAGCCAAGAGCAGACAAAATCAGGAAAGCCAGGACGGAAAAGCGGCAAAAACTTTTTAGAGCCTTTTCGGCCAGCACAGCGCTGTCTTCCATGATTCTCGGGGGTGCCCAGCTGGCATCGCCTACATATGCAAAGTACAGCGATGCAAATGAGCAGGAAGTGGGAGTGGAAGCCTGCTTTATATTTCCGGGCGTCATTGAGGCCGATTACCGGGATAAGGCAGGAGAAATTTCCAAGAAGGCAATGGAAGATATTCAACAGGTGATGGAAGAAGGAAAGGCCTTGAAAGGCAGCGGTGCACTGAAAATCAGCCTGGAAAGCTTTGATGATAATGATGCTGATGATTCCTCTGAAGCAGACTCCTTTTCCTCCTCGGGCGGAACAAGGGTGGAGGCGCTGGAATCCAGAATGAACAGATTGGAGAGCAGCTTAAGCAGAAATACAAATAAGCTGGATGCTCTGCTGTCCAAAATCAGCCGGACAGAGTCTGCCCTGGTTGAGATGGAAGAATTCCAGGCAGAAATAGATATCTTCGTCAATCAAACCTATCCCGAAGCGGAGAAGCAGGGGGATGAGAAGCACAGCGAAGTCCTGAACCTGCTTAAGGAAATAGGGGATATACAGGATCGGGCTGTAGCGGAGTGTACCTATGAGACCGATTATTTTGAAAAGGAAATTCTTCCGCCTATGGAAGAGGCAGAGTCTGGCCTGAAAGAAACATTGACCGCTTTGTCTGAAGGCAAAGCCGATTTTGAAAAAATGTATGACGAGACTGAAGAAAAGCTTCAAAAGCTTGAGAATATGCTCCAGAAATTCAGCGGCCGCAAAGACAGCCTGGAAAGCAAAATTGACCAGCTGAAAGAGCAGATCCGCGAAACGGCGCAAAATTTAGCTGAAGCAAGAGCGGAAGAAGCAAGGAAGGCAAAAGAAAAGAAAGAACAAGAGCAAAAAGAAAAAGAACAGATAGAGAAAGAAAAGAAAGAGAAAGAAGAGAAAGAGAAAGAGAAAGAGAAAGAGAAAGAGAAAGAACAGGGAACCAAGCCGGACGGCAAGAAAGAGGAAGGCAAGTCTGACGGAAGTGCCGGGGACGCAAGCGAGGAAAAAACAGAAAGCGATAAGCCGGCAGATTCTCCTAAAGAAGGCGCAGGCAGCGATGCACCGGCCGAAACTCCTGAGAGTAAGCCGGAAGAGGCAGCTGCAGGACAGGGAGAGGATAACGGTAAGGACAGCAGCCCCGCTCCTGCTGAAGGGGAGGGCGGAAACTAAAAAAATCAGTCCCTTCTGAGAGGGACTGACTTTATTTGATATCCACAACTTCAAAGTCACTGGAAGAAGAAGGGGAACCCTCTTTTACAGTGGAATCACCGCCGCCGCTGTCAGTTTTGGCTTCTGTTTCTGCTGCTTCCTGGCCTGCAGCTCTTCCGGCTTTTTGGTTATGTTCGCCGGAGCTTTCCGTCTTTGCGGAAACAGACTCCTTTTTGAACGGAAGGCTGTCAATCAGGCCGGTTTCATTCAAAAGATATGGCCAGAGGCAAAGATTGATCGCGATCATAAAGAAAATGGAAAAGCTGATGAGTGATTTTTTAAACATGTCGACCAACTTCCGTGTTTATTTGACAGTATAGCTTTGATTAATGGCTGCTTTGCCATTGAAGTCATAGGCAGTGACCTTGACTTCGCTGCCTTTGCCGACTCCTGACAGGGCAGCTTCAAAGGTGTTGTTCCCTGTATACTGCATCTTTCTTCCTTCGACCTTTATTTCTTTAATGGAAGCATCTGCCTTTACGGTAATGATGCTTAGATATTCTTTGGAAGAAGATGTAATCTTCAATGTGCTGGATGATTCGCTGCCATCCTTGGCTGCCGTTTCGGATTTCCCGGAACTTACAGCTGAAGCGCCGGCGCTTTTCGCATTACCCTTGCTGCTGCTCTTTAACTCAAAAGGCATCAGGATCTGCTCCTTCAAGCTCAGGTTTTTGCTGGAGCGGATATTTTTTTTGATGATCAGCACATACTCCCTCCCCGGCTCATAAGGGGTGAGGGGAGATATGGAAATCGATTTTCCGTCTTTTGACACTGTGATATTGCTTTTCTTTTGTTCTTTGGTTTTCGTATCCTGGATAAAAATACTGCCGCTGCCGCCGCTCTTTGCGTGAAGGGGCTGGCTGAAGCTGACAGTCCAGGATTTGTTCGGATCGCTGATCATTTGCTTTTCCCACCTGATTTCAGCAAGTGCCGAACTTCCCCCTCCAAGCTGCGTTATGATTAGGAATGCCAGGATGATGGCACCTAGTACTTTCTTCCTCATTATCTTCTCACCTGAATCATCAGCTTCTTGATTTCATTTTCTTCCAGCAGGGTATCAAAAAGCTTGTTATCCTCAAGCAGTTCGTACAGGGAATAGGAATTGCCGGCCGTCTTGTATTTGTATTTCTCAGAGATGCTCTGGAATACATTCTCATCTGTAGAAGCCCGTACAATCTTGCTGTCGATCCTATTTCCATCTGCATCAAATGTTAAAACGGCTGCATCGAATTGCTTCGGAAGCTTGTTAAAGCCCATCGAGAATAATTTGGTTTCTGCAGATTTGCCTTTTGTGCTGTCTGCTTTCACCGGCTTCGCATACACTTTATGGAGCAGTCTGCTTCCTTCGTATATATCAACGCGGACTGTTGCGACATTAGCACTTTTCGTTACTACATCGATATTGGTGGCACTCCCTGTAACAGCCTGTGAAGCATTTGTGCCTGTTTTGCCTCTTTGCTTGTTGAGTATATTTATTTCCTCGATATACCGCTGGGGAGCTGAAACAATGATGTCCCTCGGCAGATAGTCTGACAGAAGGTTTGTCAGCTTGGAGCTGTTTGAAACCATGACTTCATAGAAGCTCATATAGTCCGTTTTGAATGTAAAGTAAATATGCCTTGAAAAGGTGCTGGGCCCGTCCTTGAATACGACTGCATTTGGAAGAACGCTGACCACGTATTCCTTCCCGCCGAGCAGCTGGGCTGCAGGAGTAATGAATACCTTATTGTC
Source organism: Bacillus infantis (assembly GCF_050107595.1). Lineage (GTDB taxonomy): Bacteria > Bacillota > Bacilli > Bacillales > Cytobacillaceae > Bacillus_AB > Bacillus_AB infantis_C. The sequence continues at coordinate 57,989 of NZ_JBNILH010000003.1, read as the reverse complement.
AGGGCCTGGAGAAATCTGCTTGATTTCCACAGGATCCATTCCTCCGTATTGCTTGACGTAAACAAAGACTTTGTCTTTATCAATATCATTGACTTCCTGATTGAATGTCAGTTCAATCCTGGTATCGTTCGCTACCATTCCCTGGCCGTTCTTAGGATAAGTGCTCAGCAATTGGGGAACCGGCGCCCCTTTAGCGGACCATTCTACCGGTAATAAAAGACCAGCCGCCAGAATGAATAAGACTGAAATGATGGTAAGATGTTTAAAACGGCTCAAAAATACCCAATCCTCTCTCGTGAAATATAAATCTATTTTACTATATGGTGTAATAATATTCCATAGCATCTATTTAGAGTAAAAAAAGGGGATTATGCACAGGTTATAGGATATAGCTATTCATCCGGAATCTTTTTCGTTATAATAAAGGGTAGTTTTTCTTTTGAGCGGAGAGAGCAGGCAGCTTCGTTCGCGTTCAATGGCCCGGAAAGTTTTATTTTGACCATAAATGGGGCTGCTCATGAAGCGCTCTAAAACAGTTACTTTTTCCCGGAAAAGGAGATTTTGATTATGTCGAAAAAATTATGTGTTGTCGGACTTGGCTATATCGGTTTGCCAACATCTGTTATGTTTGCTAACCATGGATTGAAGGTTCACGGAATGGATGTGAACGAGAAAGCCGTCAGCATGATTAAAAATAAAGAATTGCACATAGAAGAAACAGGACTCCAGGAGCGCCTGAATGACGCGATTGACAGCGGCAACTTTACTGTTTCCACATCTCCTGAAGAGGCGGATGTATTCATCATCGCAGTCCCATCACCGATCAATGCAGATAAGTCTGCCAATCTGGAGTATGTCCGCGCTGCAACGAAATCGATTGTCCCTTACGTGAAAAAAGGGAATCTGGTTATCCTTGAGTCGACTGTTCCTCCGCGTACAGTCGAGGACGTCATGATGCCAGTCCTTGAAGAAACAGGGCTTGTGTTTGGCGAAGAGCTTTTCATTTCCCACTCGCCTGAAAGGGTTATCCCGGGCAAGGTGTTCGAGGAGCTTGTCAACAACGACCGCATCGTCGGCGGGATCAATGAGGAATCAAGCCGCCTGACTGTAGATCTGTACCGTACGTTTGTTAAGGGGACCATCCATGTGACAGACGCAACTACAGCCGAGATGGTAAAGGTCATCGAGAATACGTACCGTGACATCAATATCGCATTTGCGAATGAGCTGGCAAAAATCAGTGAGAAAATCAATGTGAACGTTTGGGAAGCGATCAAGCTTGCCAACTACCACCCGCGCGTCAACATCCATACGCCAGGCCCTGGAGTCGGCGGCCACTGCATCGCGGTTGATCCATGGTTCCTTGTCGAGCTTCAGCCGGATCTCGCGAAAATGATCCACCTGGCAAGGTCAACGAATGACAGCATGCCTGAACATACAGCAAGCCGTGTAGAAGAGATCCTGCGTGAGCAGGGCATCCAGCAGGGGCGCGCAGCGGTCCTTGGGCTGGCTTTCAAAGCGAATATCGACGATATGCGCGAAAGCCCATCCATCGAGGTGCTTCAGCAGCTGGAAGAAAGAAAGATCGATTTCACAGCATATGATCCGCATATCAAGGAAAACAAGCATCCGCGCCAGACACAGAACCTGCAGGAAGCGGTCGACCATGCGGATATCATTGTCATCCTGACAGATCATGCGGCATTCAAAGAGCTAGAACCGGAAACCGTTTCTGCCACTATGCGCACGAAGATCATTTTCGATACAAAGAATTGCCTGGACCGCAGCAAATGGGAGAATGCAGGCTTTGAAGTCATTGCACTCGGCGATTCCAAGAATCTTCCGAAGGCAGAGACAAAGGTGATATAAGCATGAAAGAGCAGTTTCTTGGCGTGGATGTCTGCGGAGAGAATTATGAGCAATTGGCTTCTCTTCTGCTGAAGGATATCGATGAAGGAAGAAAGTCCTTCATTGTCGCCATCAACCCTGAAAAAGTAATGAAAGCAAAGGAGGATCCTGCTCTGAAGGACCTCCTTAATACAGCTACCTATCAGATTCCTGACGGTATTGGCATCATCCTTGCCTCCCGGCTGAAGGGCGGGCAGATTCGCGAGCGGGTCACCGGCATTGATATGATGCTGAATCTGTGCAAAATGGCTGCAGGCAACGGGAAAAGCATCTTCCTGTATGGCGCCAAGCCGGGTATTGCAGCAGAAGCAGCAGATAAGCTGAAGGAAATGTATCCAGGGCTCACGGTCGCCGGAGTGCTTGATGGATATGAAAAGGACGAGCAAAAAGTAGTAGATACGATCAACCACGCCAATCCGGATATTATCTTTGTGGCAATGGGCAGCCCGCGCCAGGAAAACTGGATCATCAAGCATATGAACACCCTTGCGCCAAGCGTTTACCAGGGAGTGGGCGGATCGTTTGATGTGATTTCAGGAAAAATCCAGCGCGCGCCGGAGGCTTTCCAAAAGCTTGGCATGGAATGGTTCTACCGCCTCATGAAAGAGCCGTGGCGCTGGAAAAGGCAGATACTTTTGCCTAAGTTTTTACTGGCTGTCATTGGCGATAAAAAAAGGTAGAGTTTTTTACAATTCTTCGAAAAAACAAATTGTCTATAGGGTTTTTTGATGTTAAAATGGCAATAGAGAGAATTATTTCCTTCTGCTTAGATAAATAAAAAATTTTTCCTCGGTTGGTAGCCTTCTGGAGAGCGCCTATCACTTTATGTGATAGGTGTTTTTCTATCTGCAACACGGGGTTATAGGTAAAAGCACCCGGTCTGAATTGGCTGGGTGCTTTTTTGCTGCTGACTGTTCAATGAATATTCAATCTGTCCGCAGTTTTGCTTATAAATGGGGTGTTGATCTGCGTTCCAGGCACTTCGCTTTCCGCGGGGCGGCGCTGAGCCTCCTCGTCGTACCTCCTGCGGGGTCTCAGCTTTGCCGCTGCAATCCCGCAGGAGTCTACGTGCCTTGCACTCCGATCAACAGGTTTAATAATTGATGTTGCTAGTCGCAGCTTTAACCCTATTGATTACAAAATAAATCTTAAGTGATTTTTACTGCAGACCTGCTCAGTGAAGATTCAATATGTCAGCAGTTTTGCTTATAAATGAGTTGTTGATCTGCGTTCCAGGCACTTCGCTTTCCGCGGGGGCGAAGTTGAGCCTCCTCACGCTGCGCGCTGCGGGGTCTCAACATTTTCGCTGCAATCCCGCAGGAGTCTGCGTGCCTTACACTCCGATCAACTGGTTTAATAATTGATGTTGCTAGTCGCAGCTTTAACCTTATTGTTTACAAACTAAATCTTGGGTGCTCTTGGACTGCAGACCTGCTCAATGAAGATTCAATCTGTCCGCAGTTTTGCTTATATATGGGGAAGTTGATCTGCGTTCCAGGCACTTCGCTTTCCGCGGGACGAGGTTGGGCCTCCTCACGCTGCGCGCTGCGGGGTCTCAATATTTTCGCTATCTCCCGCAGGACGTTGAATCTTCTTCTTCGAATTTTCATCGCACGAAGAAAATGCGCATGCATTTTATGAGGAGTCTGCGTGCCTTGCACTCCGATCAACAGTGTTTTATAATCTTTTGTGCTAACCTCAGTTCCAACTCTTGTTGTCTACGAACTAAAGCACCCAGCCAAAATTGGCTGGGTGCTTTTATTATGAGATTCGCAGAATTCTATCAAAACTGCCTGCACTCAAGTCGGCTTCTCTATTGCTTACTGCTTCGCATAGGCCTTCCACTTGCTCATGTCAGGCTGTTCTTTTTGGATCATTTCTTTTGGGAAGATGAATGTCCAAGGCTTGGTTGTGTGGGCCTTGACTTCAAAGTCCTCGAGTTTGAATCCGCCGGTGGCGACGACATCGCCTGCCGCATCCTCCACAATGAGCGGAAGCTGCTGGAAAGTGACGTTTTTGTCAGAGCCGTTGCGGAGCAGAAGGGTGACAGAAAGCTTGTCGCTGTTCAGATTGGCCTGTAGTCCCATGAAGTTGACTTCGCCTTCCTTCGGGGCAGGAATCTTGCTGTCGACGAGCTCACGCAGCTTTGCTTTCTCTGATTCCGGAAGCTTTTCCTCCCAGCTTTCATGAAGATCCAGCTTATGCTTCGGCTTGATTTCAAAAGCAATTCTCCAGTCTTTCTCTGCAAGCGGGAGCAGGTCATGGTTCACATCGTTGTAGTCGAATATAAACTGCCAGGGCATGCTTGTTTTTGGCTCAAGCTGGCCGATTTCAGCCAGGTCAAATTTCTTCTTCGCCACTCTGTCGCCTTTTTCATTCAGCACAAGCAGTGCGGTTTCCTTCAGGCTGAAGGCTTTGGAAAGGCTGTTGCGCAGGAAGGCAGTCACTAAAAGCGCACCTGTATCAGGATCAATCATATGGTCAATGCCAGACAGGGAAAGCTGGTTCGGTTTAAGCGGAGCCAGCTCATTGTTCGCGAATTGGTATACATATCTTTCTTCATCGGAAATCCCGCTCCAGTCCGGATGGATGGACAGCTTTGTCTCGACTTCTGCCCCTTCCTCCGGTGCGGCGCCGACACCAGTCAGCTCCTGGGAGGATACGACGCTTTCCTGTGACTTGAAGTTTTTATTTTTATTTCTTCTGAAGAATGGAAATGGGAATGCCATTACATATTACCCCCAACTTGTTCTTGTTTCATGCTTTCAGCGGCCACTAATGCAGCAAGGTGATAGCATGCTGATTTTTCGAGCTTATGGTACATCATTTCAAACAGCTCAAGCCCCTCACGCGCATATTGGCGCATAGGATCTTCCTGGCTGTAATTCCGGAGGCCGATGCCTTCCTTCAGGCGTTCCATGGCTTCGAGGTGAAGGATCCACCGTTGGTCAAGTGCATTCATTGCCAATGTTTTCAAAGTGAACTGGAAGGCTTCGCCTGACCTCAGCTCTTCCACCTGAGCATCATATTCTTCAAGTGCAGCTGCAATTGTGTCTTCTACTGCACTCAGGTCATTGATTTCACCGAAGGAGATCATCGGCCTTGGCAGGATATTGTTCAGCTCATCTGCCATTTCGGATACCTTCCAGTCTTCAGGGAGGATTTCCTCATTGCAGTAGCTTTTTACGACGTAATCGGTGTAATCCTTGATCATCGGCTTGACAATGGCAACGGCATCTTCAGCCAGAAGGAGACGGTCGCGGAGCTCATACACAACGCCTCGCTGTTCGTTGATGACATTATCAAGCTTCAGATTGTACTCCCGGACAGAATAATTGCTGTGTTCACAGATGCGCTGAACCCGATCGACAAAGGCGTGAATCTTCTTGCTGGTGATCTCGCCATTTGCATCAGGAGTGAGTTTCCCGTCCATCTTTTCAAGGTCCTCGGAAGCAAAGCGCGTAATCATTTCATCCTCGAGGGAGATGAAGAACCGGGACAATCCCGGGTCGCCCTGGCGTCCGGAGCGGCCTTTCAGCTGATTGTCGATCCGGCGGCTTTCATGGCGCTCTGTGCCGATGACGTATAATCCGCCCAGTTCATGGACGCCTTCGCCAAGCTTGATGTCTGTGCCGCGGCCTGCCATATTGGTGGCGATGGTGATATGGCCCTTCTGGCCGGCCTCAGAAATCAGGCGGATTTCCTGCTCGACCGTTTTTGCGTTAAGGAGCTCGAAAGGAAGGCCGGCTTCTTCCAGGCGCTTCGCCACTTCCTCGGACTGAATGATGGACGTTGTCCCGATCAGGATCGGCTGTCCGGCAGGATGGATCTTTTTGACTTCCTCTGTCACGGCGCTGTATTTATCATTAATCGTCATGAATACCCTGTCCTCATGGTCAGCACGGGCAATCGGGCGGTTCGTCGGGATCTGGACAACGTCCATTCCGTACAGCTCGCGGAATTCTGTTTCTTCTGTCTTGGCCGTCCCTGTCATGCCGGACAGCTTCGGATAGAGGCGGAAATAGTTCTGGATCGTGATGGACGCCTGTGTTTTATTCTCCTCTGTCACCTCGACGCCTTCTTTAGCTTCAAGTGCCTGATGGAGCCCATTGCTCATCGTCCGGCCTTCCATGATCCTTCCGGTGAACATATCGACAAGCATGATTTTGCCGTCTTTTACGATATAATCGACATCCCGCTGGAACATGACGCGTGCCCTGAGAGCCTGGATGACATAATGGTAGAGTGTCTGGTGCTCCAGGTCATACATATTATCGATGCCGAAGCCGCGCTCAATCTTTGTGATGCCATCATCCGTCAGATTGGTCGATTTTGTTTCACGGTCAAATAGATAATCTTTATCTTCTACAAAAGATTTTACAATCCTGGCGCATAAAGAATGCAGATCCTTGCTGACTGTCGTTTTGCCCGCAATGATAAGCGGTGTCTTTGCCTCGTCAATCAGGATGCTGTCTACCTCATCGATGATCGCGAAATGATAAGGGCGCTGTACGCGCTGTTTCGCATCATAGACCATTTTGTCGCGAAGATGGTCGAAGCCGAACTCTGTGCCGACACCATAAGTAATGTCAGCCGCATAGGCCTGCTGTTTTTCCGGGAGTGACAGGCCGGAAATGTTGAGGCCGACCGTAAGGCCCATGAATTCATGGATTTTTCCAATCTGCTCACGATCGCGTTTCGCAAGGTAGTCATTCACCGTGATCACATGGACGCCTTTCCCTGTTAATCCGTACAAATAGCTCGGAAGGGAAGCGACAAGCGTTTTCCCTTCACCGGTCGGCATTTCAGAAATATTCCCTTCGCTGAGTACAAGCCCGCCGATAAGCTGGACATCAAAATGCCTCATATCAAGGACACGCTTTGACGCTTCCCTGATGGCAGCAAAAGCCTCCAGCCTGATATCATCAACCGTTTTGCCATTATCCAGCTGTTCCCTAAAAAACTCCGTCTTTTGGCGGAGTTCGGCATCTGAAAGCTTAGCAAAATCCGCTTCCAGCCCATTTATTTTTTCAGTCATTTTGATATATTTCTTCAAACGGCGCTGCTGATCATCGCCGATTACTTTTTTTATATAGGCAAGCATGATTTTCTCCCCTTAATGTCTTGCAATCTATGCATAATAAAACACTTAGAATTCCTGTAATTCCAGCAAATATCAACTACTAGTATATCATTCCTGCCTGAATCTTTCACCCTTATACAAAAAAATACAAATCTGTAAGGGGAAACAGGATGATTGGAAGTTATTTGAGAAATTTGTAGAAGAAAAGTCCTAACTTAGCCCTTTTCAAAGATCGGAAGCTGGGTTATGGTAGAAGGTGAAATAGAATATATTTACAGCAAATCCACTATTTACACTTTTTTACGTAAAGTTGAAACTTCTTCTATTTTCCATTCGTATATTAAGAGGAAAATACTAGAAAGGAGATAGTGGACAAGGATCAAACTAGTTTAAGGGGGAAAAGTGAGTTGAAGAATGCGAAAAAGAAAGCTCTATCTGTCGGACTGGCAGCGGCGCTGATGGTGCCATCATTTGCTATGCCGGCAAGCGCAGGCTACGGGACTGTCTATAATACAGATAAAAAGCCGTCCTCAATGCTGGAAAAATTGAAGCAGCAGAAAGAGATTTACAGCAAGGATACCCTTGTTATCAAGTATTCTAAGAAACTTTCAGAAGCAGACCACCGTCAGGCAGGGACAACCCTTGTTAAATCATATCCTTCTCTTGGCTATGATGTGGTGAAACTAAAAAAAGGCTCCAAGCTGCAGTCAGTGATGGAGAAGTACAGATCCACCAAAAAAGTTCTGAATGTTTCGCGAAGTGCGGTCATTAACAGCTTTGCTGCAGCGAAGGATCCAAAAGCGAAGGATATGTATCATCTGAACCAGCTGGGGATTGAAAAAGCCCAGAAGCTTGCGGGCAATAAAGAAATCACTGTAGCTGTCATTGATACATGGGTCGATACGGACCATCCTGAGCTGAAGAATCAGGTGCTGCCTCCATACAATATTGCCAATCCGGCAAGCCCTGGCTCCAAGGAGGTACATGGAACCCATGTATCCGGGATCATTGCTGCTGAAAAAGGGAATGGCATCGGCGGATACGGAATCAATCCAAATGCAAAGATCCTGCCGATCAATGTGTTTGACGGCTATAATTCTGGATCAGACTATGTGATTGCGGAGGCCATTCTTTATGCAGTCGACCAAGGCGCGAAGGTCATCAATATGAGCCTGGGAGGCTACGGTGAATCCAAGATCATGGAGGAGGCCGTCGCAAAGGCAATTGAAGCGGGCGTTACGGTTGTTGCTGCTGCAGGAAATGAATCAACAGATCAATACTCGATGCCTGCATCCTATGAAGGCGTCATTTCTGTAGGGTCAACCAACAGCAGGAATCAGCTTTCATCCTATTCAAATTTTGGACCATCGGTGGATGTTGTGGCACCGGGTGAAGCTGTCTACAGCTCTACATACTATCCGACCCGCAGCCAGTCTTCTTTCACAGAAATGGATGGAACTTCAATGGCATCGCCTGTAGTGGCGGGCGTCGCTTCCCTGATATTGTCCAAATATCCGGATCTGAAGCCATACCAGGTGGAAGCGCTGATCGAAACAACAGCAAAGAACCTTGGCCAGCCTGGCTATGACCTGAAGTTTGCCAATGGCCTTGTCGATCCTGTTGCCGCTTTAAGCTATGATATTTCGAAGCTTCCGAAGGCTGAGAAACTGACAGCCGATCAGCTGGCAGAACAGGCGAAAGAGTTCAGCTTTGAAAATGGCGAAGTGAAGGCTTCCGGAAAAATTTCAGCGCCTATGCAGCAGGATGCCTATAAAGTTCCTGTGACAGCAGGCATTCCTGTCCAGATCATCCTGGATGGAGCAGATAAATATGACTATAAAGCAGAGGTTCTCTTCTATGGACAGGACGGCAAGAAGGCCGGGAAGCCGGTAGAGCTGAATCAATCAAGGGCAGGGGACGCGGAAGGATATGTCTATATGCCTGAAGAAGACGGAACCCTGGTTGTCTCTGTTTCTGATGCCAATGACAGCTACAGCAGATCAGGCGATTCCGCCTACACGCTGAGGATGTTCCAGCAGGAAGTCCCTGAGGATGAATCGAGCAAGGAAAGCATGATTGAGCTGGGCGCATTCCCTGCCAAGCACCAGGGCTATCTTTTCTCATCAGAAGATGGGGACAAGGACTACTACAGCTTCAAGGTCGATGAACCGACGATGATTGAAGCAAAGCTGTCCGGGCTTCCAGGTGTAGATGTAAGTCTGAATGTATATCTGAAGGATGATCTGATGATGGAACTCCCTGAGGGAATCCCGGCTTCAGAAGCATCCATGTATGAGCCATATCCGATTGAAATGGCCAATATGAATGGCCCGGGCAAGGGAGAGACCCTGGTTTTCGAAGCTATTCCTGAGATGGAGTATGTTGTAGAGGTATCTTCAGGCGCGGATGCCTTCTTTGATCCTTTCTACTTCATGATGATGGGCGACTACAGCCTTGAATCCCAGAACACAAACTCTCTGGTTCCTTACACGCTGACAGCAGAGGTGAAAGCACTGCCGGAGGATGAGGATATGTATCCGGAAATGATGCCTATTGAGGATATGCTGATGGAAGAAGAAATCACGCTGGAAGAATACAAGGCAGAAAAACAGGATGTCATTGATGACTTAATCATGCTCCTCGGCGGATTCAGCTACTTTACTAAAGAAGAAGTGGAAATGATTACATCAGCAGCCAGGCCACTTGAAGCAGGAGGCAGTGAAACTGGCTACTTCCAGATGTATGGGGACCAGGATTGGTTCAGCTTTACGACAGATGCAAATGCTGTATATGAGCTGAGCACCAATATGACCGATACACTGATGCCAAACATCGAGCTGTTCGAATACGATGCCGAAGCAAATGACTTGATCCCGGTTGCAGGCTCCTATTATGGATACGCGATGGACGGCACGATCGAGGCAGCGGACCTGACTGCTTCGCTGAAGCCGGAAAAGCAATATTACGTCATGCTCAACAATGACCGCATGACCATGGACCAATACAAGCTTAAGCTGAAAAAGGTCATGGATGCGCCAGCCGATGAAAACGAGCCGAATGACAAGCCAAGTGAAGCCAAAAACCTGGCTATCGGATCAAAAGCATCCGGCAACCTGGCCAGCATGAATGATATGGATTATTTCTACTTCAAAAACCTGGGCAGAGATCAGTTCGTCAATGTGACAATCACGCCGAACGAGATGAGTCTGAACGATCAGCTCCGCCTGCCAGGTGATTTCACACAGCAGATCGTCCCGCTAGTGGAAATTTATGAAGACACAAACAATAACAAAGAACTTGATGCCGCTGAGCAGACAAAGGTCATTGCCTACCTGCGCTATGACGAACTGATGAACTCCGTCTGGATCGGAGACTTGCCGCTGACGGCCACCTTTAAAGCAAAGGAAGGCCTGAACTATTTCATTAATGTCATCGATCTACAAGGCACTGGGTTAAGCTTCACTTCTTACGATATTGAATTGACTTCTTCAAGCAAGGTAAAAGATGAAGATGCCGGTTCAGTCGTCAAAAATAATATCCCTTCCAAGCCGATCATGCTGAAGCAGAAAGGGAAAACTTCCTCTGCCAAAGGCTACCTGAACATCGGGGTGCCTTTCGGGGATAAAGATCATTACAGCTTCGAAGCTGCCAAGGCGGGAAGCTACCAGTTTAAGCTTGATGTGCCGTCCCAGCTGGATGGGGTGCTTACCATCTACAACAATAAAGGCACACTGGTTAAAGAGCTTAACTATTACGGATATGGAGACAGTGAGCTGGATACAATTAAGCTTGAAAAAGGCAAATATTATATCGAGGTCAAGGATGCTGCTAACCAAAGCAGCGACAAGCCTTACGAGCTGACTGTGACACATCCATAATAAAAGGAAACCCGATCATAACGGATCGGGTTTCTTCTATTATATATACCTGCTGCCTAGGAGTGAGGAAATAATTAACATGGATTTATTTAAGTAAAAATAATAGTAAATAATGTTAATATAGAAATAGAATAACAGAAAAAGGGGTGCAGGAATGAAAAAGATGCTGATGCTCTTGCTTCTGGCCGGGATTGCCGGCGGGACTTCCGCCCATGAAGCACAGGCACATGTAACAGACGAGACAAAGACGAAGCGTCTGCAGTACCAAATCGACGGCCAGGAAACTGACCTGAAGGTGCTGGGCACGTATAAAGGGAAGAGCGGAGTCACCTATGACAGCTACAGCCCGGCATGGAAGGATGCCGCCAAGCTGGCAAAGCTGGACGAAGAGCTCCTGAAGAACAAGCATGGCGAGGAGCTTTCCAAGCTGGGGAAGATCCTCATCTATCCTGATTATCCTGCCGGAAAGCAGGTCGCAGGACAGTATTTTGCCAAATATCAATTTTCCGGCAAGGATGGGCAGCTGTCACCGGGCAGGATCATCCATCTTTATGGCGGGGACAAAAATACATCGGTTGCCTCGATGGCCCGGACGCTTTCTCATGAATATGGCCATCATGTAACTTTCTATATGCTGGTCGAGAAAGAAGATGTCCTGCCTGAGAACTGGCTGGAATCAGACTATGCCAAAGCAAGGGAGCTGGACAATTACCCGAAGGTGCACACAGATGATGAGGGCGCCTATGACTGGTATCTGCCTGAGGTGCTGGCAGAGGATTATGTGCAGCTGATGGGCAGTGAAACGGCAGTGAGCACTGAGGCACAATATAATGGGGAGCTTCCGACTCCATTTGACCTTTCAAATCTGCAAAGCTATTGGAACAGAATGCTGGGCAGCCGCTATGCTCCGAACCAGCCGCTTGCCCTAAGTTTGACAGACTATCGCAAAAACGGTTCAAATACATGGGATCTCCAGTTTGCAACAGACAGCCGCACCAGCGGGGAAGCCTATCTGTCAGGCCAGGCGCTGAATGAGAGATATGCGCCGGTAGCCCTTGGCAGACTTGGCGGACAGGCCGGCATGGACAACTGGTATACAGCTGGGCAATATGATTCCCAAAGTGCATGGATCCTGACTAACCAGGTACAGGGAGCACACTTCCGTCTGCTGCAGCATGAAGAGCAGGGCTTCAATAAGGGCTCAAAGACCCTAACGGTTTCTTACCAGAATGTTGCAGCCAGCAAAACTGCCCCGCCTGCTGCAGAGGAAGAGCAGACGCCGGCTATAGAAGTGAATGAAGAGCTGTCGATCGTGAAGAAGAAAGAGCTTCTAACAGCTGCTGCGAAAAAATATAATATTCCTGCCGAGGTACTGAAGGCAATCGCCTATAATGAATCCGGCATGAACCAGTTCCAAAAGGACGGAACCCCTCTTATTACAGATGATGGCGGCATCGGCATGATGCAGGTCACGCTTTCAGCTGAAGAAGCGGCTGCCAAAGGCTATGACAGGAACAGACTGATCACCGATACAGCATACAATATAGAAGCGGGAGCAAAAATCCTGAAGGAAAAGTGGAACTACACCTTCATCCCGCGCATCAATAACCATGATCCAAACATCATCGAAAACTGGTATTTTGCCATCATGGCGTACAACGGACTTTCGATGAGGAATGACCCGGACAACACGCAAGGAAAGACTCCTTACCAGGAAAAGATTTTTCAAATCATTGAGGATAATAGTCTGGTAGATTTGACTGCCATTCCCGAATTCGATGTAGAATACAAAGACCCGGCCCGTCCTGAAATCATGAGCTTCCCTTCGGGCAAGCTTTCTTATCAGTGGAGCGGCATGGACACAGAAACATCCCATCTGTTCGAAAAAGGGGATAAGGTGTATACATGGAATCATATGCAGTCCACTTCCAATCTGAGAGACGCTGTGGACGGCGGGCGTGCAGCTTCAGTGCCGCATTTCTCACCGCTCACAATTGTGTCAGGTCCGTACGAATCGGCCAACGCCAATAACCATTTTGTCTATTATGAAGTAAAGGGCAGCAATGTCCAGGGCTTCATTGCATCAACCTTGATCCACAAAGGGAACATCACTAATTTCAGTGATGTAAAGGACCAGGAAACCCGCGAAGCGGTAGCCTACCTGCAGATGAACAATATCCTGAACGGCTATCCGGATGGGCGCTTCGGCGTCAATGATCCGCTTCTCCGCCGCCAGGCAGCTGCCATCCTGATCAAGGAATTGGGGCTGACGCTCCCGGCCGGCTACAAAACGAAGGCAACCGACATGAAGCCAGGGGACCTTGGCTATGAAGCGATGGTTATCGCCGAGGCGAACGGAATCTTCGGCCAGGGCGGAGTGCTCAACGGCAAAGGGGAACTCACCAGGGCCCAGATGGCGTCCATCCTTGTCCGCGCCTACAGCAATGTAATGGACAAGCCGCTCTCCAATGCCAAGTTCAGTGATATTGATGAGGATTTCTGGAACTATAAGGATATCAATACACTTGCTTATAATAAAATCACGATTGCCGATCCATACCGTGCAAGCGAGTCTGTTAAACGGTCCCAGTTTGCGATTTTCCTTAAGAGGATTTTGGATCGGGAATAGAAAGAAAGCCGTGCTTCTTGAGAGGCACGGCTTTTGGTTTTGTTAAATAAGTACAAACTGCTTGGCTTACTGACTTTGTTATCTTCTTTGAATGCAGTCTGCTGATTTGCGTTCCAGGCACTTCGCTTTCCGCGGGGCGGCGCTGAGCCTCCTCGTCGTACCTCCTGCGGGGTCTCAGCTTTGCCGCTGCAATCCCGCAGGAGTCTTCGTGCCTTCCACTCCAATCAGCAGGGTTCCATAATTTTTGGGGCATTCTTAAATCTACCCAGTATAAATAATCTCTCATTTAATAAGGTAGAATTTATGAACGTCCTCCGTGAATTAAATAAAGGTAGAAGTAAGGTAGAAATTTTTTCTCCTCTGCTGCAAACTAAAAGCCGTGTCTCCTGGGAGGCACGGCTTTCTTTGGTTATTTTACATTAATTGATCGGTCGAGCAGGACGGCGAATTGGGCGCGGTTGACTTTTTCTTCAGGACGGAAGGTGCCATCTTTATAGCCGCCGCTGATGCCGTTGGCTGCCAATGCGGAGATTGCCTTATGGGCAGGGTGCTTGGCATCTACGTCGCTGAATTCAGCAGCTTTGCCTTTACTCTTCAAACCGAATGCTTCTGCCAAGGCAATAGCGGCATCCCCTCGAGTAATGGCTTCCTCGGGATAAAATTCTTTCCCAGCTGCCTTAATAAGCTTCTTTTTTTGAGCTGCCAGGATAGCACCGCTAGCCCAGTAGTCTGTTTTTACATCGGCATATATCTTTTTCATGCTGCTGATATTTAAGTCAAGCTGCTGTGCGAGCAGGGAGGCAGCCTGGGCGCGTGTCATTTCTTCATCCGGCTTAAAGTAGCTTTTCTCATAGCCGAGGAACAAAGTATCTTTACTAAGTTCAGTTATGGATTCAGAAGCCCAGAAATCTTTAGCGACATCGTGGTATCTTCCAACTGGCAACTCATATGAAAGAACCCGTCTTGCTCCCAGATACCGGGGAGCATAATAATATGGATCATTAAGGCTTGAGATGATGACGCCTTTTGAGGTGGAGCTATGTATGAATTGATCTTCTCCTATATATATGCCCACATGTGACGGGCCTTTTTTATATGTTTCAAAGAAAACGAGATCGCCTATCCGCAGATTGTCTTTTCCAGCCGGCTTGCCTGTGCTGTACTGAGCATCGGTAGTCCTCGGGATCGAGACACCTATTTCTTTCATTATATGTCTTGTATATCCGGAGCAGTCAAAGCCGCTAGCGGATGTGCCGCCGAATTGGTACGGAACCCCTATGTATTTTTTGGCTGCTGAAAGCAGGTGATCATAGTTTGAACTGCTTTCCGCCCCGGCAGAAGTGGACCCCAGGGCCCAGATGAACAGCAGGCCAAGGATGGCCGGCAAAGCTTTCTTCATTTTTATATCACCTTCTATTAAAATATTTTAAAAAATTTGAAACTTTTTCCTACAATGGGAAGTCTAACATAGTGGGAGGGCCGATAGTATTACAGTTTGGTAACAATTGCAAATGAATGGCATACTTTCTCCCAGGTGAGCATATATTGGTCTTTGTGGTGCCAAAAAGGCAATTTTACAAAGTTATCAAAATTAATACAAAAATGTCAGGAAAACATTTGCAACTTCTGGGAAATATTGTAGAATAATAGAAGAAAAGAACACATTTTGTGGTTAAAATCTTCCTGTATGCAAAAAAATAGGAAGATATGGTATAAATTAACCCTTTACATGTTGACTTTTCAATATGGCGATTCTATAATAAAACTTGTATTTGTTAATAACTAGGTTTAAGGGATGGGTTTTTATACATAGAAGAAGAATCCGTTAGTCTCTTAATCTTAGTTACTATATTCCTATTGAACATACTAAAGGAGGAAATATCTAAGATGGCTTACCAACCAAAGTCTTATCGCAAATTCTTAGCTGGTTCAGTAAGTGCAGCAGTTGTTGCTTCTGCACTAGCAGCTCCTGCCGGCGCTGCAGCTGCTTCAGCTAGCTTCCCAGACGTACCAACAGGTCACTGGGCTTACAACGAAATCACTGCATTGGCAGACAAAGGAATTATCAACGGTTACTCTGATGGCTCTTTCAAGCCAAGCCAACTGCTTAACCGCGGTCAAGCTGCAGTACTTTTCACAAACGCTCTAGGTCTTGAAGTTCCTGAAAACCTGAACGTTTTCAAAGACCTTAAATCTACTTCTTACTTCGCTCAATACGCAGCAGCTGTAGAAGCTAACGGCGTATTCGGCGGATATGCCAACGGCAACTTCGGCGCTGGCGACAACCTTACTCGTGAGCAAATGGCTTCTGTCCTAGTTCGCGCGTTCGATCTTAAAGACACTGGTGAAGCTGTAAACGTTGCTGACCTAAGCAAAGCTCACGCTTCTCACCAAGCTAACGTTAAGATCCTTGTTCAAAACGGAGTATCTGTTGTTTCTGACAACAACTTCCGTCCAAAAGAAACTGTAAGCCGTGCACAATTCGCTACATTCCTATACCGTGCAATGGTCCTTACAGGCAAAATCAACGAAAACGCTGACGTAGTAAGCGTTAAGGCGATTAACGCTACAACTGTTGAAGTTAAAATGGCTGGCGAAGTTAAAGACGTAGAAGCTTCTGACTTCACTATCGATGGACTTACAGTTTCTAACGCTGCTGTTAAGCAAACTGACAACACTACAGTTGTTCTTACAACTTCTGCACAAGAAGGTAAAGAATATACTCTTAAAATCAAAGGCGAAACTGCTGGCAAATTCACTGGCGTTTCTGCAGTAGTTCCTTCAGCTGTTAAGATGACTACAGCTTCTACTCAAGGAGTTATCGGTAACGAAGTCACTCTTAAAGCTCAGGTAACTGTTGCTGACGGACAGTCTAAAGCTGGTATCCCTGTTACTTTCAACATCGTTAACAGCAGCTCTAACAACGAAAAAATCGAAGTTGAAGCTCTTACTGACGAGAACGGTGTAGCAACTTACTCTTACACTCGTTACTACGGTTCTACTGACACAGTAACTGCTTACGCTACTAGCAAATCTTCTGTACACTCAACTGGTAAAGTCTACTGGGCTAATGCTGCTCAATTGACTGTTAAAGATGTGACTGAAGGTTCAACACTAGTAAACGGCACTAACAAAGTTTACGAGATCAACTCTACTAAAAATGCAGGTAAGTATGTATTTGTAACTTTCAAAGAAAACTTAGATGTTACTCCTGACAAGTTGACTAAAACTGTTACTCCTCAAGGGGTTACTACTCATGTACTTGATTCTGATGGCGATGTTACGAATGCATCAGCTTTATACCCATATGAAACTACAACTGGCGGTAAAGCAGTAACTGCTGTTAAGCTGGATTCAAAAGGAAAAGCTAACTTAGTATTGTCAGGTTCTGATGCTTCTGTAACACCAGTTGTGTTTGAAGGTACTTATACTGGTACTGGTTCTAGCGTAACTGATTATAAAGCTGAATATTCAGCAACAGCACTACAAGCTGAAGGTTCAACTGTTAAGTTTGAACTTAAGCACCAGCTTGGTTTAACTCTAGAAGCTGTTGGTAATAAGAATGCAGCAACATACCTGAACGGTACAGAGACTGGTGGACGTGACTACAAGCTAACTTATGTAGATAAGGATGGCAAAGCAGTTGCAGCCGGCACAAAAGTTAAAGTTGCAATCGACAAGACTGGAATTAATGGAACATTTACTTTGTTAGATTCAAACGGTACAGCTGTAACAGGTACAGAAAGAAACGGAAAAATCTACTATGAAGTGACTGTAGGAAAAGACGGGCAAGCTACATTTACAGTCGCTAGCACTAGAGCAAATGATTATGTGACACCTGTTGTATTTATTGACAACGGTAAAACTGCAAATGAACTAGATACTAATGATCTGCAAGCAACTGCTGAAATCACTTATTTTGTTGACGAAGTGACTTACACAGCCCAGCTAGTAGCATTAGGTTCAGATGGTAAAGCAGCTAAACCAGTACTTGCTAACAACAGTGACTACATTGAATTCGTTTATGAGTTAGTTGACCAAAACGGTAAGACTCGTAGAGCTTCTTCTCAAACAGAAGTAACATTTAATGTAACTGCTGGCGCAGGAGCATTAGTTGTAGATAACACAATCAATCTAGCTCCAGGACAAAGCCGTCCAGTAACAAAAACAATTGCTGCGAACGCTACTGAAGCGTCAATTCAAGTTAAAGCAGAATCAGCATCTTCTGCTTATGTAACAGCTACTGGATCTAGAGCGGGAGTGGTTCTTCCTACTACTAACCCTACTTCTGTAACTGGAACTTTCTTGAGCACATCTGAACTAATTGATGGCAAAACTTATGCTGGTGCTAATGTAGTTGGCGTTGACAAAGATGCAAACACTGTAACATTAGCAATCAGTGGTAAGAACCACACTGTTTCTTATGGAAGTGGTAACCTATACATTGGTGGGGCTTCTAAGACAATTGTTGACTTTGAAGCAGCATTGAGTGTTGGAGACGTCGTTACTTATGTACCAGGTACAACTCCATACTTTGATATAACTACTAATAACCCAGCAGATACTACTGCTCCTACAGCAACTGTAGCATATACTGCAGAAGTACCAGCTGTGACAACAAATGCATACGCAACTGACACAGTAACGGATTCTGGTAAAGATTTAGTCTTTACTGCAACTGAATATGGTTCTGAGTATAACGGTATTCAAGTTAAACTACTTGACAATAATAATGGTAATACATCAACTACTGCATCTTTAGACCAGGTTTCTGGTAAGTATGTAATCAATGTTGATCTTTCAGATGATGGTGCAGGCGCTATTACAGCTGATTTTGATGATGTAGTCGCTGCAGTGAATAACTGGTCTTCTACTACTAAGGTAAGAGCAACAGTTGCATCAGCTGATGCTACTACTGTAGTAACTCAAGCAGCTACTGCTACTTTAGCTAATGGATCAAAAGCTACACCTGCTGAAAATGCTAAGTTGACTGTTACTTTCAACGAAGCAATTGCTAATCCAAGTGCTGTAACTGTATCTGCCCCTACTGGCAAAACACTTGGTACTTCACCAGTATTCAACTGGAATGATGGTAAAACAGTATTAACAGTTACTCTTGGTTCTGATGCATCTACATTTACTTCTGGTGATGTTATCACTGTTTCTAATGCTAAAGACGCGTCAGGTAACACTCAAGTACTAACTCCTGCTCTGCCTTAATTTTTCTTAAGGAGTGTTTGGATTTTGGAAGACAGAGAGCTTTGCTCTCTGTCTTTTAATTTTTATTCAAAAAAAACGACTTACTAGTCGTTGGGGTCCTCGCACAATTTGAGAACCTAGTAATATTTATTTTTACGTAATAACCAGCTAGTCAAAGATATATTATTTATATGAAGCAACGCCAGAAGCCCTAATTCCGTAGAGGAGTTAGGGCTATTTCTATTAAGGAGGAATAACATGGCCAAAGCAGTAAAGCAAATGCAAGAAGAACTACAAAAAGAAGTGAGGATCAAACCGGCTAAGCGAGTGAATATCGTCAGCCTGAAGCTGGTGAAAGAGTCCAGTCTACTATACAAGGAGAGACATATCCGATCTCCAGAGGACGGGTACAGGCTGATGAAGCACTTCCTGAATGACCTGATCGGGAGGCGTTCATCGTCATTAGCCTGGACACCAAGAACTAGCAGCTGTTCATCAACGTCAGCATATAGGCAGCCCAAATGTTGTATTGTTTATCCAAAGTTCATTATTAGAAACTCTATAAGAAAGGTCCCGTTTGGAATTTCTCGATTTTCTTTTGTAAAACTTCTACGTATACAACAAATATGTTAAGCGCACCTTACTATTAATTTCACAAGAAAGGTGTGTTTTATATGGATGAAAAAAATAAGTTAGCTATCAGTTATTGTAGAAAATCTACAAGAGTTAAAGGTAAGTCTGTAGAGGAAAGTGTAGGTTATCAACAGGAAGCTATAAATCAATACGCAAGGAAGAATGGGATCCAGATAGTTAAAGGATTTAGCGATGTTGGGGTATCCGGAAAAGATACTAATAGACCAGAGTTACAGGAAATGATTCACTTTTTAAAAACAACTAATGAAAAAATAAGTGAGTTGATTATCTACTCGATTGATCGTTTTGGTAGAGACTTACAGCATAATATACAGCAAATGTTGGAGATTCTACAACTGGTAGAAAAGGTTAGTTTTGTTTCCCAGCCAATTACGAGTGATACAACTTACTTTAAGCTATTGTTTTTAACTTTAACCGCTGTAGCGCAAGATGAAAGGGAGAGATTATTAACACGGTGTGCAAATGGCAGGAAGCAGAAAGTGTTGAGCAGAAAAAGCTTTGACGGAAATTACAAGCCTTTTGGAATGGTAAAAAAGGATGATTCTGAAAAGTTAATTGCAGCCAAACCATTAAATGTTTTAGAGCCGAGTATGGCACAAGAATTTATACAGATTCAGTATATTTTCTATTTATATATGTACAATTATCCACTTAGAAGAATTGCTAGTATTCTAAATGAGAAATTTGGAAAAACGAAAAGAGGTGTAGATTGGACATATAAATCAGTAAAGTACATCCTTCAAAACCCGGTATATCTCGGCAAACTTAGGGGGGTCCTAGAGGGATCAACCCATTACCTTATTGATAATGCCAACGTAGAAAGTATCATCGATCCAGCTACTTTTATGTTAATTCAAAGAAAATTGCAATTTGAGAAGGCAGGAAGAAAGAAAAGGGAGGTCTCCCAAAGCCCTTATTTTAACCTCTGCTATAGCTGTGGGAGTTACTTAGAGAAGGAAAGTGGGATGTATGCTTGTAGAAAGTGCGTTAAATCAGTAGATACTTTAATAGTTGAAGAAAAAATTAAAAACAGCTTGATGAATTTCTTAAAGTTTAAGGAGTTGAACCACTCATGTATTATAAAAAAACATCTTCTTGAGCTACGTGAATCTGATGAAGAACGATTGAGAGCCGGTAAAATTGAATTGAAAAAGCTTGAGAGCAGATTAAACGAAATTGAAAGATTAGAGATTAATGAGGATCTAAAAACTAGGCTGAGGAGTACAAACACAGTAGAGACAAGAAAGTTAAATATGAAAATGGAAGAACTGCGAAGAAAGATAAACTATTTTGAAAATAATGAATTAAATTATTCATGCATAGCACACTCTAAAGAAGCTAAGGATTTTTTGATTAGAACACCATTTATAGTGCTATACAATTTCATTGAAAAAGAGGTAGTTATTTTGCCGAATAAAAATCTTCTTAAGAAAGATGCGGTAGAACAATGAAAGTTTGCGCAGTTGGTTATGCACGAACATCTAGTTATTTAAATCCACGAGCAAGTATCCCGAATCAATGTAAATTAATTAGAGAGTATTGTGAAACAAATAACATATTTTTAAAAGAGATCTATATTGATGAGTCAAAGACTGCGACCACGGTAGAAGGCAGAGAAGGATATTTGAAAATGAAGTCTGATATTGAAAATGGCGATATAGATATGGTTATTGTGTCATTTTTTGACCGACTTGCACGTGAGGCATTTGAGTTTATTTTGACAGTCATTGATTTAAATAAAAAAGGGGTTGGGATAGTTAGTATCTCTGACGACTTATCCAGCACAAAAATGAGCCCAATCCACTTAGCAATGATTGCTTTTGAAATAGAACATGAAAATAAACAGAGAACAGAAAGGATCCATAGTGCAATTAAAGATAATAGAAGAAAAGGGATTTATAATATCCCCCATATACCCCTAGGATATATTAAAGATAGAAACGGAATGTTAGCAATAGAACCGCAAAAGGCTATATTGGTAAAGGAAATATTCGAATTTTACATATTCACTAAATCTTTTTATGAGACGGTGGGACGGTTTACGGAAGTTGAGGGGCTTAAGGAAAACATGATAAAAACTATTCTTGAAAATAAAACCTATACTGGATTCATCTATAAGAAAAAACAGAAAAATAACAGTATTGAATATATTCAGGAGTCATTTGTAAGTCATCCTTCGCTAATTGATGATGAGACATTTGAAAAAGCAAGGCTAATTAGGGAACAAGACCAAAAAAGGGCAAAGAGAATAACAAAACCTTACTTGCTTAAATATCTATTTAAATGTCCAAAGTGTCACAAGAGTATAGATTCGGGTAAGGGAAAGTACACATGCGGTAGATGTAAAGATGCTGGTATGATATTTGACCAAGAGGTCTTGGAAAATGAATTTATTAATTGGATTAGTATTTATTCTGGCCAGATCAAGTATAAAAGAACTGAAGAGTATAGTGAATGTATATACAAGATTGAGAAGGAGAAAAGGAAGCTAGAAGAAAATTATTCTAAAGCTAAAATATCACTTACTGAATTTCAAGTAAAGGTTAACCACCTAAATGAGCAAATTGTGGACTTCAATAAAGCTGCTTATTCGAGTGATGACTTTAAAGCTATATACGAAATTAAAAAACTAATTAGAAAAAAAGCATGGTTAAGGTTAAGAAAGATAATGGTTGAGGAAAAAATGTATATTACTTTGAATGAAGAACTTTGCTTTGTATTATTGAATAACAAATAAAATCTTAGAGGACGGGTTACCGTCCTCTTTCTTTAGGTTGTTTCTTCTCTGATTCAAAGACTTTTCTCTCCAACTTTTCTTTTATTGCTTCATCCAAACAATACCTATATAAGAAATCAATTTGTTCTTCATCAGGTAAGTTCAGAAAGCGAACAACCCATTCATTCTCTTCTTTAAGCATTTAACCACCTCTGTTCGCCATTATTGACAAAAATATTCATTTTTTATACAAAAAGGGTTTTAAAAAAATGAGAAGTTGACTATAATGAACTTCTCATTTTTTTTCAATAGTTAGTTCCATATAAAAATTAGTTTTTGTTATTGAAATGCATTACAGTTTTTGATTTTATTAAGGGATATTTCTATGAAATGCTTTACAAAAAAAGCCAGATAAGGGAGTTTGAAATTTGAAGGGGATGTCAATAATAGAAATGTAATACATTACATCAAATTAAAAAAAGAGCCTTGAACTGGTATCAAGACTCTAAAAATAAAAATTCTTCATTAGATTTACTTTCGGTGATCTTAACAATGTAATTAAGCAATAACTCATTTTCAAGCTCAATATGCATTTGATCTTGATCACTTTTTTTAAGTATGATAAGGGTTTGCGATTTAGGGTCAACTACAATGTCTTGTTTTCTAAGTAGGAGCAGCTCCTCCAAAGGATAATGATTAATTATCAATTGGATTAACAAAGTTTTTGCTACTTGATTCCACATGGTTAAATCCAAGTTGGTTTATGGATGGTCGTAAGTTCTCAACATTTAGCCGTTGGTACCTTGCAGTTGACCTTAAGTCTGTATGGCCTAATATTGATGAAACGAATTTCTGATCTACTCCTTTTAATGTTAGGTGAGTTGCGGTACAGTGCCGAATAACGTGTGGAGTAACTCTTTTGGTTATTCCAGCTAGTTTACTTATCTTCCTAAGATTGTTTCTTACATCGGAAGGACTTATGGGTTTGTTTAAGAACTTAGGTGAATTAAATAGATACTTTTGCTGCAAGTGTTTGGTTTCCAACATATACTCGTTAAGGATATGATATAGATTTTGATTTAAAGGTAAATACAGGTCCTTTCCATTTTTGACTTTTTCAAAATAGATTCTCCTGTTTCTAAGATCCACATGCTCTCTTTTAATAATTCTGACAGGTGTTAAACGGCTGCCGGTATAGTACAGCAGACTAAATAAAGCATAATAAAAAGAACTAGTATCTTTAGTAGTCTGGAGTAAGATATTCATCTCCTGATCATCTAATACATCCGGTAATGGAGAATACATTTTAGGATGTTTTATGCGAGCAGCCACATCAATATTAAAATTTTGCTCGTAAACTAGAAACTTAAAAAAGGACTTTAGTGTTGATAAGTTTCGTCCAATAGAGGTTTGCTTTAGTCCTTTATCTCTCAACATATTCAAATAATCAATTAGGTCCTCCTTTTCAATATGTTCTGTTAGTATGCTTCCTTTATATTCTCTGTAGATAAACTCTCTAAATTTTTTTAAATCTTTCGTGTAACCGTTAATCGTTTCCTTGGAATAATTAAGTCGTTCCAGGTATTTAATAAATTTCTTAGTGTAAATAGGTAAGTCAAAGTGGTTTACGTTAAGCAAGTTTCCACCTCTTTTCCAAGTTGTTAAGATGCAGAGTTAGTATTAATTTGCACTGAATCAGTTTGCATTTGTGACTGTATTAACCAACTTAGCTGAACATCATACACATCAATTGAGTTTAGATTTAGCTCCATAGTTGATAAATGTCTAAATTTATCAAAACACGACATGGAGGGAGAAAACCAAAGATATTCAATCACCTTTTGTTTAGATGTCAAATGAGGAATTAATTCTTCTTTTGTATAGCTAACATGGTGATGATCTATCCACTCCTCGAAAGATTTTACTTGACTAAAGTTAGATGCCAAGAGGGTTAATTTCATCAATCTGCTATCGTGTTCAATGGCAAAATAGATTGGTTGTCCCAAGTGAATACATCCTTTGGTCTTCACTATTGGGTCATCAGTGACTACATTAATGGCATAACAGTTTATCCAATTGGAACGAATTTTAAGGACTTCCTGTTTTATCTCCCTGAATTCATATTGTTTTAATAAATTGAGTAACCTTTCGTTAATATTGTCTAGAAAAGATTCGACAATGGATTTACAGGAATCTTCCTCAATAATTGTTAAAACATCAACTAAGTTCTGAATATGCTCAGGTAATACTGAGCTTACAGCTTGAACAGAAGTATTCATAGGGTAACTCATCTCCTCTTCCTTTAATTTGAGGAACTCATCATGAGATACCTGAAAATAATCTGCAAGTTTCCCAATTGTCTCCCCAGAAGGACTTCTCTCGCCCCTTTCAATAAAACTAATGTACTGTGAACTAATCCCTACTTGCTCTGCTAAATCTGATTGAGTTAGATTGTGTGTCTCCCTCAATACCTTGATTTTGTTCCCAAGTGGATTCATACTTTCCCTCCTTGTAAAATAAAATAACTAATCGTTTTACATCTTTGACACAAATAAGGTTGTTTAATCAGTAGATAGTTAATAATTGAAGTAGAACTGAAGAGATGTTTTCAAAAATGAGGATAAAAAAAACAACTTTCGGGGCAAAGGCGATTAACGCTACAACTGTAGAAGTTAAGATGGCTTCTGAAGTTTCTGCTGACGTTAAAGCTGCTGACTTCACTATCGACGGCCTGACAGTTTCTAACGCTGCCGTTAAGCAAACTGACAAATCCACAGTAGTTCTTACAACTTCTACTCAAGAAGCTAAAGAATATACTCTTAAAATCAAAGGCGAAACAGCTGGCAAATTCACTGGCGTTTCTGCAGTAGTTCCTAGCAAAGTTGAGCTTGTATCTAAATCAGTACAAGGTAAACTTGGCCAAGAAGTAACTGTAAAAGCTCAAGTGACTGTTGCTGACGGTCAATCTAAAGCTGGTATCCCTGTTACTTTCAACGTACCTGGTGATAACGGAACTCTTAAAGATACACTAACTAAAGAAGTAATGACTGATGAAAACGGTGTTGCTACTTACACTTACACTCGTTATGCTTCGACTACTGACACAGTAACTGCATATGCTACTGGAGATCGCTCTAAGTTCTCTAACGGTTATGTATTCTGGGGTGTAAACCAGATCCTTACTGTTGAAGAAGTAACTACTGAAGATGTAATTAATAACGGTTCAAACAAAACTTATAAAGTTAAGTTGACCAACCCAGTTACTGGAAATGCAGATGCTAATAAAACACTTAACGTCTCTTTATGGGAAAATATCAATGTTTCTCCTGATAAAGTAAAAGACGCTACTGTAAACGGTGTTGCAGTTAAGCAATTGAGCAATGGATCTGTTACTACAGCTGCACAAATTACTACTGACTCAAAAGGTGAAGCTACTTTCACTGTTTCTGGTAGAAATACAGAAGTAACTCCAATTGTTTTCGAAGCTAATAATACTGCTACTGCTAAAGACTATAGCTATTCTGCTTCTGACCTTCAGGCAACTGGCTCTAAAGTCACTTTCTCTGCAGTTCAAGCAGACTACACTATCGAGTTAACTCGTGATGGTGACCAAGACGCTGCTATCGGTGAAAGAAATGGCCGTAAGTACAACGTTGTTGTGAAATCAAAAGATGGTAAGGTTGCAGCAAACGAAGTAGTTAATGTAGCGTTCAATGAAGATTTGGATCGCGTAATTTCTACTAATACTAGCGCTCGATTTGTTGAAGTCTTAGCAGATGGTTCACAACGCTACTTCACTGGTTCAAAAGCTAAACAAATCAGTGTTAAAACTAACTCTAAAGGTGAAGCTTCATTTGTAGTTTCAAGTGAAGTTCTAAATGACTACGCTACTCCAGTAGCCTGGATCGATGTTAACTCACCAAACGCTGTTAATGGTACACTTGATGAGGGTGAACCAAAAACAGTTGCAGCTATTAGCTACTTCGAAGCAGAAGAATTAGAGGGTGCTAAGTTAGCTACTTATAACGAAGCTGGTGAAAAAACTACTGATATCGATGGTGATGAGTCAGCTTCATTCAGATTGGCTCTTACAAACCAAAGTGGTAAGTCTTATTCAGGAAGCTATACTATCAAGTCAGCTTCTTGGACAGTAACTAACACTGGAGCTAACCCTGTTGTAGTTAATGGTCAGACTATCTCACCTAACCGAAGCTATACTACATCTCAAACTTCTAATCTAGTAGTAGATTCAATTGATGGTAAAACTACTTCTGTAAAAGTTGTTGCAACTGGTGTTGCTGTAGCAGGTGGAGAAGAGTTTGCTTTCACTGCAACGGAATCAACTGCTAAATTCACAAATGTTAATGATGTAGCAGACTTCTATACTGGAACAATTGAATTAATTGATCTAAATAATGAAGAAATTTACTTTGACGGTAAGGCAAACCCAGTTGACTATAGCGATGCTACATTCACTGGTGTAAGTGGAAAGAGCATCACTAAAGAAGGTTTTGAACAACTTCTTGCTAATGATACTTATTCTGCCACTTACCAAAAAGATAAAGATGGCAAAGTATCTATCGATCTAGTGCAAGTTCTTAATTCAACAGATACTCCTGCATTGGCGGACTTCTCTAACTTGAACTCAGCTATTAATAATGCGGAGTCACTCTATAACAATGCAGTAGTAGGAACAGATGAGGGTGAATATCCACAAGCTGCTAAAGATGCATTAGGTACTGCTATTACTAATGCAAATGCTGTAGCAGACGATTTAACTTCTACTCAAGCACAGATTAATACTGCAGTAACTAACTTAAATTCAGCTATCAGCACATTTGAAGCTGCTGAAGTAGTTGTTCGCCCAACTGCTGCTGCTACAAATCCTGTTGCTTGGGCTACAAATGCAACTGCTGGTGATAATACACTTGCACAAAATGATTCATTTGTACTAACTTTCAGTGAAGCACTTGCTACAGGTGCAACTGAAGCGGTAGAAAACGCTGTTGAAACTGCTTTAGCTAAACCAGACGGTTCTATTGCTGTAACAACAACTGACAATAAGTCATTCACTGTACAATATATTGGTGGTACAAGTGTGGACATCACTGGTGGAGCAGATGTAACTTTAGCTGCTAACGCAGTTAAGGATCTGGATAACAACGGTAACGAAGTTATTACTTTCACAGTTGTTGATGCACCAGTTACTCCTTAATAAAAATAAACGAAACGTTACTTCATAAATTCATAACTGAATGAAAGAAGTGAAACAAAGACCTCATGTTAGTGCTTAATAGGCTCTGCATGAGGTCTTGTTTTAACTGTCACTTCCAATAAATGGGTGAAACTCCCACTCTTGTAAACAGTCCATCTACAAGTGCCTAATCCTCCTGCATCCAGTGAGGCTCTAACCAGCCAAAGGGGTGAAGTCAGGTGAAGTCGTACTCGCAGGGCGAGGCGGGGCTCCATAAAAGGTGGCTATGGCTAGGAGACGAATCCATGTTGAGGCAGGGTGAGGTAGTGGATGCTAAGAATTGCTAGGAGTTTGGCATTCACCCATGGGCAGGAAATCGCTTATAGGCGATCAGTACAATTGACTGTTAAACTGGTCGTTCTCATTCCTGGATAGTGGAAGCCTAAGGTCATTAAAAAGAGGGATGGAAGTGATGGAACGTTTGAAGTCTTGCCGGAAGAGGCGGGTTGGCGCCTAAGAGGCCGGCAGGATGGCGGCGGGTTCGTAGTAGTGAAGATCATTTGCCGTTTGCATCTCCATGGCAACATGGGGAGAGGGTAAAACGGATGGGAGCGAAGGAACCCAGTCAGTAGTAGATTCTTAGACTTATTTCCCCAAAATAAGTATATAAGCTATATAACTTGATAAAACATCATATGCGAGACTAGACACAGGAAACACTAGAGCCAGTGAGTAGTATCTTACTGGCTCTTTTTGTGCCAATCTTTTATTAGTGTTTTTTAAGAGTAAATATCATAACTATTGACGGATCGCCGTGTGCGATGAAAGTCGCCCGCACGGTGAAGGCTCGTTATAAAACTGAGGTATAGAGAAAGTATAAGACGAGAATAGCAAACCAGTTGAACCAACATTTGTTGTATCAACTATTGATTTTAAGAATGGTGAAATCGGAATAGAAGGTCAATTTGATGATGGTGATCAAATTATAATAGGATTTAATAATGAAATAGACCCCACATCAGTACATTCTTCACTCATAAAAGGTGGGGAAATTTTAGTTCCTGTGAATGACTTTTGGCTTTATGCAGATGAAAGTGAAGATATTCTAGAATTCCGAGGGATCAATTCGAGTTCCTATAACGTAGGAACATTTAATGTTGTTGGTGATGTTATTGGAGGATATGGCGCGGATGGTACTATTAGCAAAATATCACTAGATTCAACAGGTAAGATACTTACATTAACATTTACTAATATTCTTAATGATCCATATGCAGATGCTACTGAGAGTACTTACATTGAATTCGAACCAAGCTCATTAATTAAGGACTTAAATGGAGTGTCTATTGACAATAGTGTAAAAGTAAGAGAAGCAAATGGGAATAAACATTATTAATATCTCTTTTTACCTCACCTTTAAGGTGGGGTTTTCTTTTTTACAATATATTAATACTCGGAACATACTGTCGATAATATAATGGGGGAATAAGTTTTAATCATCTAAACTGACGGATCGCCGTGTGCGATGAAAGTCGCCCGCACGGTGAAGGCTCGTTATAAAACTGAGATAGATAGAGAGAAAGTATAAGACGAGAAAAGCATAACACCAATTCAATCAATAACCTTTTCAGGAGATGAGCCTGAGTCGGGATCTTATGGAGTTTTTTCTGTAAATGGAGGCCCTTTACATTTTAGTGCGAACGCAATTAGTGTAAGTGCTGGAGACCTAGTACCGAATAGCCCGATAGAAAATAACCTTTCCGTATATAAGTCAAATCCGAGTACGAGCTTTACGGTGGTCCATCCGATTCCAAGTGTATTTTTAATATATGGTTTTGGAGCTAGTGTGGACGATACGATTACTGTAAACTTAAATCACTTTCAAGATGAGAATGGAACGGTATTATCAGGAATTTTAGAAATTAAATATGATGGAGCAGAATGGGTACCAAGAGTAGTAGAATAATGTTACTCTTCTCTATCTATTATTATATTTGATTAGAAATAAATTAGGCTAGCATAGAAACTAATCACGTAATAACCAACTAGTCAAAAATATATTATTTATATGAAGCAACACCATAAGCCCTAATTCCGTAGAGGAGTTAGGGCTATTTGTATTTAGGAGGAATAACATGACGAATGCAGTAAAGTAAATGCAAGAAGTACAAAAAGAAGTGAGGAACAAACCGGCTAAGCGAGTAAATATTGTCAGCCTGGAGCTAGTGAAAGAGTCCAGTCTGTTAGTTATACAAGGAAAGTCACATCTGGTCTCCAGAGGACGGATACAAGCTGATGAAGTACTTCCTGGATGACTTGTGTCGGGAAGCTTTCATCGTGATCAGCCTGGACACCAAGAACCAGCACTGTCCATGAACGTCTGACATGTAGGCAGCCTGAATGCAAGCATAGTCCATCCTAGGGAGGTAATGAAGAGTGCTATCCTGTCTAATTCTACCTCCATCATGATTGGGCATGAAGTAAACTTTAGCATAAAAACTTTTGATAATAATATCAGATACTATAGGGCGACCTATAATGTTTCTACAGGTAAATGGGTGTTAGACCCTATGCTTATTTAATGTTTTGCCACATCTCTTTGGTGGGGTTTTTCTTAGAAAAATATTAGTGAAAATATATTTAACTTTCCTATGATACTACCGATAATATTATGGGGAAATAGTTTAAAAATCTAAGCTGACGGATCGCCGTGTGCGATGAAAGTCGCCTGCAGGGTGAAGGCTCGTTATAAAACTGAAATAGATAGAAGTATAAGACGAGAATAGCGGTTCACCAAGTAATCCAGCACCAAGTGCTCAATTACCAAAGTATGGAGTGTTCCAAGTTAACGACAGTACTGCAACAAGATCAATAGTCGAAAACCGTGTGAAAGATGCTATACCGAGTTGGCATTATACTTATCCAGAGTTTGCAAATTTGGATACAATAAACTTTGTCACTTGGACTGATTACCCGGGCTCAATTCCAGCTGCAGAACTAGATCCAGATAGTCCTATCCCGGGTGCGCACAAGAAGATTGACTATAATTTCGATGTAAATGCTACTATGACGGATGGAACGACAAAAACTATACCAGTTATAGCAACAATTGAATTTGAGTGATGCTTTAGTACCTCACCTTTTGGTGAGGTTTTTTTGTACCCAATTCGGCAATCAGAATTGACAGTAGACTTATATCTTATTAAAGGAAATAAAGGATAATAGTAAATACAGAATTTATACGAGTATGATTCCAGAAAGCCACTAGGTTTAACTGCAGAAAACGCCAAGTAGTTATATAGTGAAAACTCTAATAATAAGTTTAAGTAATTTTTGATAAATGTTACCGAACTGTTATAAAATAGTATAGGGGAATAGTTCTAAAAACTAAACTGACGGATCGCCGTGTGCGATGAAAGTCGCCTGCACGGTGAAGGCTCACTGAAAGCTTATTGGTATAAGGTGAGAATAGCATTGAATTACAAAAACAGCTGCAGCTGCATATGAATTTTGATAGCGATTACACGGATAGTTCTGCTAACCATATTCTTACTACCCAACAGGGGAATGTATCTTATGAACAAGGTAGAGTAGGCAGTGCAATAACCTTCGGAGGGCATACTAATCCAGGCAGTATAACCGTTCCTTTTCATGAGGATTTTCAATTCGAAAACGAAATGACCGTATCTTATTGGGTTAAGATAAATGACCCTAGGGGATATGATGGCAATGGGGCGCTGGTTTCTGAGGGGATACACAATGTTTTGCATGGCCAGAGAACGAATACTCAAATCTTTACCGAATACGATAGGGTCTCTTTTTATTTCAACTCAGCCGCTGGCGGTCTGCATACCCCGGAGATAAAAGAAGGGGAATGGTACCTTGTAACAAGTGTTGTTTCGAAACAATCGGTATCCACCTTTATTAATGGTGAATTAGCTGGAAGCAGAGCACTAGCTTCACCTGTTAATCTATCAACAACGCAGGGGTTCAGAATTGGAAGGCAGACCGACAACTGGTATCCGTTGAATGGCTCGCTGGATGATCTTCGTATTTATAATCGTGCTCTGAATGAAGCCGAGGTAAGAGCACTGTATGAACTGGGAGAATAATTGCCGTATATGGCTTCTTATTCTCATAATCTCTGAAACAAAAGATAAATCAATTCTATATTACAAATGTGATTAGCTAACTATAGTCCTTACTCCTTCCTTGGAGTACGGGCTTTTTCTTTTAGAGAAGATTATGAAGAAGTAATCTGCAAAAAAGGTGAATATCGTCAGCCTGAAGCTGCTGAAGGAATCTAGTCTGCTATTCAAGGAGAGGCACATCCGGACACCAGAGAATGGATACAGGCAATGATGAAGAACTTTCTAGATGACCTGGATCATACCCATGTAGGGGGAGGACTATTCCGGCTGGCTGATGGAGAAGGTTTATGGTGAAAGGGGAAGCTTGAAAGTGAGAAAATTGTAGTAGAAGCAGCATTCTCATTGGTCCTGATTGAGTGAAAGGTAAAATTTAAATTGATCGCTGAAAGCTTTCTGATTTTTGTCGAAAAGTTTGCCATGACATTAAAACTAATATCCCTTAATCTAAAATTGGGGAAATAAGTTATTTGAAAACTGCTGACGGATCGCCGTGTGCGATGAAAGTCGCCTGCACGGTGAAGGCTCATGCGAAAGCTAGAAAAACTAGTATAAGCTGAGAATAGCGAGATAATTACTAAAGCGTTTATTAGTGCTTCCAGAGAGAATTATGAAGGCTATATTACCGAAGCAAGCCAGTCTTCCATCAGGGTTACAATAGAAGGCCCTAAATCTGGCATAATAAAGGCTGCTTTAAAAGATCAATCAGGAAAAACAGTAACGCATACTTTGGCAGCAGATCCTTCTGGCGTTACAGTAGGACAACTTAGTATTGTAGGTGTTGATTTTTCAGAAGGGGAGGTTCTGGTTTCAGCGAATGTAACGGATGCAAGTGGCAGGACATCAGCAGAGTTTAACGGGAGTACAGCAATTTTAGATGTAACCTTGCCTGAGGTGGTGTCTATTATCGCAGGTACGGCAGGAGTGGGCGCAGCAGGTTTGGATACTGCGGGAGATGCAGTACTTTTCCACTCAAGAGAACCAATCATTTTTACAGATTTTGTAGGTCCTATGAAGAAAATAACAAACCCGGAGCCGGATTCTGCTGATGGTTTTGGGGAGACCTCAGCATTAATTGAAGCTTTAAATAGGGATTTGCCTTTTAATTCTCAAAATGATGGTTCGGGCCAAATTGGTACATGGGGATTAGACTCCAGTACTGCAGGTGCCGACTTAAGCATAACTGAAGGTATGGATAGCGGGTGGTATGCTCTATTCCTTACCTATGGCAATATAGGGAATTCTGGTTTTAATTCCAATATTCTTAGTGGATTCTATCAGTATCTTATTCCTCATTCAAACCCGGTTTCTGTAGCCATTACTGACCGGGCGGGGAACAAGCTGAGCGTAAGTAAGGGTGAATCTCCTGTTGCGGTAGACTACGATCATATCAGAGATGTGGATGTTACAGATTGGTAAATGAGTAATACTGTTTTAACTGATTAATAAAAAATAGATTTCAGGGAGCTCTGAGCTTCCTGTTTTTAATTTCCCTAGATAACTTTCAGGAGTTAATCTGTTGGTGGGTTTTTACAGCCACTTTTGTTCCAGCTCCATAGGTTTCTAAGAAAAAGCTATCGGGTGAATGAAAGGTGGTACACATATGCAAACCATTTTGGGGAAAAAAGAAAAAATATAGTTTTATTTATGGAGAAATGGCTGCTCATTTAGACAGGACTTCTTCGCTGTTTTGTTGAAATGTAAGCTGAGTAAAAAAGACATTGCTTAAAGGAGCTGCTTATATGCTGCCCTATTTTAAAAATGCCCTGAATGACATGATCCATTTTCGGCCGCCTTATGTGATGGCCATTTTCGGCCCTCCTTTTCTTATCATGGCTAT
This sequence comes from Bacillus infantis, assembly GCF_050107595.1. Lineage (GTDB taxonomy): Bacteria > Bacillota > Bacilli > Bacillales > Cytobacillaceae > Bacillus_AB > Bacillus_AB infantis_C. The sequence goes on along the minus strand of NZ_JBNILH010000003.1, from coordinate 24,740 downwards.
GATGCTCGTTTGGAAAAATAAACAGGATCCGGTGTTGAAAATAATCTGGAAAATGGCGCTGCTGTTTTTTTCATTCATCTATTTGATGGGTGTTTCTCTGGTTACAAGAGTAGCTGACATTCCTTTTTCCGTCTATGAGAGGGTGACAGAAAACCGGGCTGTCTTTTCTTTCGCAGAAGAGGAGGTGCAGCTGATTCCTTTTCGTTCGATTTTCCATATCCTGAGCTATTATGGTATGGGGGTCAACATAGTAGGAAATATATTGCTTCTGCTGCCTTTGGGTTTTCTGCTGCCGGTATGGTTCGGGAAGCTGCAGGGAGTGTATCGGACAGGCTTTGCCGTTATGCTTTTTTCAGCTGGAATTGAATTTTTGCAGATTATCTTTGGAGTTGGAGTCGGGAGTGTTGATGATGTGATTTTGAACACACTCGGAGGACTGATTGGATATGGTTTATTTAGGCTTGCGGCGAATGTAAGGAATCAGCGCCATTTGAGGAATAAGAAAGGGACGGCCAGGGGTATCTATTAATTCGCTGGATGTGTTATATGTACAATAGATTTAAAGGAGGCAGGTTTTAATGCGAGAAATAGAAGTCAATTATATGGCTCTTCCAGACATCAAGGATGGTGTGGCCAGTTTTTACAATTCATATAGGGATACTAAGTGTGCTGAGCCGGCTAAGGATTATGCTTCCGGCAGATGCCATGTAACCTGGGATGAGCTTGATTCCCTTGCTCTGCAGGCGGGTTTCATCACACGTGAGCAGTTTAGGGAAGTTCATGGGGAGCATTCCTTGAATGAATACGGCTATCAGTTATCCATGGCAGTGGGGAAGGTCTTATTGCGGGAAGGGATTTGTTTGGAGATCAATGGTGAAAAGGTTCGTTTCCGCTGTAAGGAAGACAGATTTTGTTTATGGCCGAAGAGCAGGCGTGAGTTTCTTGTTTTGGATTATCATATTCAGTCTTTCTAAATGGAAATCAGGCCAGGTGGATATGGCCTGATTTTCTATATTACCAATTATCCTGTTTAATAACAGTGTGTACAAGGACAGAAATGATGGGCCCCGATTTATCGACCGAAATCTCCATTCCCTGGGTGACTCCTTTTTCCTTGGCTGACCTCGGAAAATCAATGTAGGCAATTCCATCTGTTAATCCTTCAATCTGAAAAATTCCCGGTTTATTTGTTTGTGTCACTCTTGCCACTTTTTCCTGTTCGGGAGACCGGTACTTAAATTCGCTGAAGTCTCCTTTCTTTTTGCTTAAGTCCACAGTCACCTGGGGTCTTTCCTCTATCGAATATATCTGCATATAAAAATCGCCGGGCCCCGCTTCTGCTCTCATAGCAAAGCGGGCTTTGCTGCCGTCTTCATATTCAATTGATGCGATGTATTCACCAGGTTCGGCAATCAGGATGGAAACGAGAAGATGCTCTTTTGATTCATCAATAATCTGATATTTCATCTGATCCTCAATCAATCGCCCATCTAAGGCGGACAGGGATATCTGTTTGATGTCCCCTCTTTTTACTGTCAGGCGTTCCTCTGTCGGGGAAATGTCATCCGTTTCTTCCAGGATTGCTTTCAGCTGCCCATTTTCCTTTTTAACATGAACATAGTATTTCTGGAATGCCCTGTCACCGTCTTTCTTTTTGCCATAGACAGACAGCTTCTGTGTTCCTTCCTTCATCGGGAAAATGAGGACTTTGTTTGAATCTGTCATAGCGAAGATGATTTCTTCCTCAGCTTCTCCGTCGCGGACATTACCGTGATAATCATTCACACTTGTGAAGGAGGACCATCCCATTTCCTCTGCCTCTAATACGGCAGCTCTGGAAACTGCCTTTTCTGCGCCTGTAATCAGCACGGCTGCCTGTGCCCTGGATATCGGGTTATTCGGGCTGAAGCTGGTTCGTGAAGTTCCGGAGACAATGCCCAATTTATAAAGGGTGGATATAGCATAGCGGTGGCCGATGTCTAAATTGTACACATCTTCAAAAGGAATATTAATGGTCATGTAGATAGGAGTACTCATATTAAAAGTTTTGATCAGCACTGAAGCCATCTGTGCCCTGGTGATTATGTCATAAGGCCCAAAGCGTCCGTCCCCATAGCCGGAGAAAATCCCTTTCTCTGCTGCTGCTGCAATCGCCCCGTAGCTCCAAACGGCAGGGGACACGTCCTTGAAGCCGGGATTTTTCACATTCCGGGTATCCAGGTTCAGCAGCTTTGCTACGATAGCAGCAGCCTGGCCGCGGGTGATGCTATTGCCCGGCTTGAATGTGCCATCCGAATAGCCGCCGATGATGCCGCGTTCGGCCAGCTGGTAGACAGCGCTGGCATAAGGCTTGCTGCGGGGCACATCGGAAAAAGCGGGAGATGCGGCATCAGCTTTCAGAGGCTGCGGCAGCAGGCTCAAACAAAGGGCGAGAGTCAATAATAGACATGTCATTACTTTTCTGTTCATATAAGAAGCCAGCTCCTTTATAAATGAGTGGAAAAACACAGGCTATCCCTGGTTATGAGGATAGCCTGTTCTTGCGTGTTAAATGCTATTAGTAAAATAGACTTTCATATTTAGAGACTTCAGGAGTTACTTTAAAAATCGAACCGATTTTCTGAACTCTCACTTCTATGCCAATTATGCCGTTCTTTTTATAATTATTAGGGAACTTGATATAAGCATTTCCTTCTGATAACCCTTTGATCTTAAAGGTATTTCCGCTTTTGGCGATTTGGATGATATCTCCAGCTTCTTTTTCATTGAATTCGTACTTGCTGAAGTCATTGCCAGGGTATTTGCTTAGATCCACTGTTGCTTCAGTGACTTCTTCAATTGAGTAGGTCCTAAAATAAAATCCGGATTCCTCAATGGCCTGCAGTCCATATCGGACTTTAGAGCCATTTGAAAACTCGACAGTGGCAATATATTCACCTGGCTGATCTAAGAGAAGGGCGATGATATTCCGATCAGGATATTGTTTGACCGTTTCAAACTTGTAGTTTTCATCAATCACCTTGCCATCCATTGCTGCAAGTGATACTTTTGCGATCTTATCTTTCTTGACTTCAAGCCGGACATTGGTCGGGAGGATATCGTCTGTTTCCTCAAAATCAGCCTGTAATTGTCCGTTTGTCTTGGATACGGTCACATAGAATTTCTGGTAGCCGATATCTCTTTCTTCCGTGCCCTTCTTTTGTCCCCTCAGCACAAGCTTTTGTTTTCCTTCTTTCATTGGTACAATTTGATACTCTTGATTATTCGATTTGTTGTAGAGAACGATGATGGCTTGTTCATCATTTTCTTCTGGTTTTTCGAATCTGTCCTTATAATCTTCAAAACTATTGAACTCTGACCATCCGAAGTCACTCGCTTTAAACGTTTTCGCAGCAGAGCGGACAGTCTCCGTTTTGGTAATCAAAACAGCAGCCTGTGCCCTTGTAATGGGATCATTCGGGCTGTAGGTCGTTTTGGATGTGCCGGATGTGATGCCAAGCTTATATAGTGTGTAAACAGATTCCTGATGGCTGGCCAGTTTTAGAATATCAGTGAAAGGTGTATCCTGCCATTGGAAATCCAAATAGTTGAAGCCGAATGCTTTAATCAGTGTGGAAGCCATCTGTCCCCGGGTGATTTTATCATTGGGACCGAACCGGCCATCACTGTAGCCGCGGAAGATCCCTTTCTCGGCAACAGCTGCAATGCTTTTGTAGCTCCAAAGCCCGGGAGATACGTCCTTAAATCCAGGATCCTTCACATTCTCAGTATCCAGATCGAGCAGGTTTGCCAGAATGGCCGCAGCCTGTCCGCGGGTGATGCTATTGCCCGGCTTGAAGGTGCCATCCGAATAGCCGCCGATGATGCCGCGTTCAGCAAGCTTGTAGACAGCACTTGCAAAAGGCTTATTCTGCGGCACATCCGAAAAACCTGCTACAGCTGAAGCCCTGTTTCCGGAGTATGTAAACATACTAAGGAACAGAACAGAAACCATGAAAATAGCAGACCACTTTTTATGCAATACAATTACCTCCTATGAAATTGGGATTCTTTTGTAGTATAAGTATAAATTTGGAAGCGGGCAAGGGATGGGTGGAGGAAATACTTGGGATATGAGTGGGATTGGAAAATATTTGGGCTGGAGTGCTATAATGGCTTTAATTTCAAATAAGAAAGAGGCGATCCTATGAAAAAATGGCTTTTGGCAGCAACCGCACTTTCAGCTTCTATCCTCCTTGCATCCCCCGCTTCAGCAGCTTCTTATTCTGATGTCAGTGATAACTATTGGGCTAAAAAGGAGATTGATAAGCTTACAGAAAAAGGCGTGATTGGGGGATACCCGGATGGGACGTTCAAGCCAAGCAAGTCTGTAACAAGGATTCAGGCAGCGGCGATGATTGTCAAAGCGCTTGGACTGGAGAGGAAGGATGAAAAGGAGCCTGACTATATTGATATTTCGGCCTTTTTTCCGCAAAGGGATATTGTCGATATTATGAATGAAACGGGAATCATGAGAGGAGAATATGGAATGTTCAGGCCATACGAGCCAGTGACCAGGGCACAGATGGCTTCCATCCTGACCAGGGCATTCGAACTCAACCGGAATGACAGCTTCTATTTCACCGATATCCAGCCGGACTTCTGGAATTATAGTGAAATCAATGCGCTTGCAGCGAGCGGGATTACAGGAGGAAAAGGGGATCATACCTTTGCACCCTCTGAGGCAGCTTCAAGGGCCCAGTTCTCTGTATTTCTAAGCCGGGCCATTGATACGGACATTCCGCGGACACCGATTGAGCCGCTGGCCGGTGAGCATGGGGAGTTTGTGCAGAAGGATGGCTGGCTGTATGGGGTCGAAGGCAATGATTTGATTAAGTGGAATAAAGAGAATGGAAAGAAGACGATTTTAACCAAGGAAGAAGTAGAAGAGTATCTGAGCGGAGACAAGGAATTAATGCTGGATCCCCGGGGGTTTACGGAAAATACCAGCCTTCAGCTCAGCGGGGGAAAAGTGACTATTCCATTTAACCATGCGGAGAGGACTGTCCATAATATTTCCCCACGGTTTAAAATGTTTGCATTAGATGAAGAAAGCAGTACAATCAGCCCTTCAAAATTTCCAATTAAGAGTGAGGACTTCAGGCACCCTTATGTATTGGATGGAAAAATCTATTATATTATGTATTCGGATGTAGTATATTACTTTGAAAACGAAACAGTAGAGCTAAGAAGCGTAGACCTGGCTAACGGAAAAGATAAACTGCTTAAGACGTTCAAAACGGGAATCAATGCTTTTGAACAAAATGGTGGAGATCTCACCTTCCGCAGTGAGGATTTGTATGCGAACAGCCCGTTCAATATTGATTACAGCGGTTCGAAGATATACTACTATAATGCCGAGGATAAGAAAGTGAAAGCTCAGGATCTTATTACTGGATCAGGAGCAGTCCTTTACTCTGGCGAAGTGGAGGCACTGAGGACCTTCAAGGGGAAATTGTATCTTGTTACATCTTCCAGTGTAATATCCTCTGATTTAAAAGGGGAGAACAGGAAGGTTTTGGCTAAAGGGAAGACCACTTTGATTGATGAAAAGCCAGAAGGATTGGAGTTTACGGTGGGCGGTAAGAAAGTTTTAGTGAAAAGGTAAGCGGAATGGCGTTCGGCCACTGTTATATGGGAAAAGGGAGCTGCTAAGGAGGCTCCCTTTTTGTATGGGATTTTTTGTTTCTTCAGTGACTTGCCAGTTGGGGTAAAGTATAATGGAAGGGGCTTGTATACAGATAGAAAAAACTGAGCTGGCATAAAGCTGTTGCTAGTGTTTCAGCCAGTTATTATAATGAAACACAGAAGGGGTGTTAAGACTACAATGACGATGAAAGAAGTTATAAATGAAGGTGAAAAAATAACGATGGGCGGTTTGCCGTGGAATGCCGGCTATAACTCATTGACTGTCATGCTTTGCGTGGTGATCGGTCTTGCCTTGATCGGGATTGTCTATACTTTATTCAGGTCTAAAGTACATATTAATATCATGCTGCTTTCTGTTTCAATCCTCTTGTTTGCTGCAGTTACGGGGATGACACTGAAAGAAATCCATGAGGTTAAGTCGGACGTGTACAATGAGCGGGTAACTGAGTGGAGAGAGGGGCCAGCGAGGGAATTCGTGGATTCGCTGCCGGTCAGCCAGAGAGAAATCAATGTATTTGAGATTGATGAGTCAGAGCCAGTGAACAAATACTACCGGAACTGGTGGCAGATTAATTACAGTGATTATGATGAGATATACCTGGCCACTGTTGAGTATTCTTTTGATGAGGACGATGAAGAAAAACCGAAAAAAGGCTTGTTCGAAGTCGTCAGGGATTTGGAAAGCGGTGAAGAGCCCTATGTCGAATATCAGGAATTGAAGGAAAGCCTAGGGCATGGTGTTAATAAAGGGATGTATAATATGGTCATTCACGTACCTGGGGATTAAGGGATGGGGATGGTTTGGAAAGGGGATCATGGCTGAGGCTTTGGTTCCTTTTTTTTTGTTGGTAGATGTTTTGCAGGTACCAGGTAGGGTCCGTGGACAGAATGGGTGAAAGTGTCTTTTGATGGTACCAGGTAGGGCCTGTGGACAGAATGGGTGTAAGTGTCTTTTTGTGGTGCCAGGTAGGGTCTGTGGACAGAAAGGGTGGAAGTGTCTTTTGATGGTACCAGGTACGGCCCGTGGACAAAATGGGTGTAAGTGTCTTTTTATGGTGCCAGGTACGGGAAGAAGTACGGGAAGCTTCACAGCCTTATGCTGCGAGGTTTCTGTGTGTTTTGTACCAGGCACGAACGGTGGAGGAAGGGTATATGCCGCCGTTTAGAGCTGCTGAACTCATGTCGAAAGGACCACTAGTATTTTCCATATATTATGACTTTGTGACCTTTTGGGATTTTTAGGAAGGATGTAGACTTTAGGTAAGTATGCCAAAAGTCTATATGAGAATGGACTGCTGAACGGTTTGGATATTTTTTTATTTTAATAGAGAACAGAGTTTCTTTATCAGTCAGGGCTTGATTAGTTTTTGCCCTTGCAGCAAGTACGTTTCTCATGAATAATAATCCTAAAAATTCTAAGGAGGTTATACAATGAACCTTTCTTGCAGGCTCTTAAAATTTACATTGGCAGGACTGCTATTGATGGTGGCTTTTTTGACCCATTGGCAGCCTGCGTTCGCTGATGTCGGGGATGTAGATACGGAAAGGACAAGCATCACGAAAACTGAGGTGACAGATATTGAAGGAGAGCCGGTAGATGGCTCGAAGGAAAAACCGAATTGGTTCAATCGTTTGAAGGAGATAGCAAAAGGGGCTATTAAAGATTTAAAGGAAGGCTGGGACTGGACGACTGAACAGTTCAAGGAATTTAAAGATTGGTTCGATGAGAATTGGGACAAGGTTAAAAACTGGGAAATATGGGATCATGTGCAAGAGTTCTTTAATAATAAAATTGTAAAGGTTATACTGACAGCTTTGGGAGTAATAGCAGTTATAGCCGCTCTTATTTTTGGAGGAGTCTATGTACTGGGTTTATTGGGAATTACTGTTGGCATCGGAGCGATTCTCACCGCTTTGGGGGGCGCCATCGTTGGTGTTGTCATTTCGATCATAGGCGGGGAAACCGGCTTTGGGGGAATGCTCGCCGGCGGACTGTCAGGGGCGCTCTCTGTATTCGGCGGATTTGCTGTCCTCAGGCTGCTTAAGGGCAGCAAACTTCTATCATTAGTTGGTTTGCCAAGGCTTTTCGCTTTCGCCGCAGGTACAGGGGCAGGAGCAGTCGCCTACTCATTCCTCCATGGAACCTTGCATTACCTTTTTACAGGCGACAGCAGCCTATTAAGAGAAGCCTTTACATGGGAAAGTATTCTTTCCAATTTTACCATGGGAGCTGTGCTGGGGCCGCTCGGGGCCAAGCTCTTAAAGAGCGTTGGACCGGCAAACCTCATGAAAGGCCCCGGCAACTGGATTGCCGGCTTTACAGCAAAGCTTTTAAAGAAGCCGTTCAGCCGCAAGCTTGCCAGCCAGATCAACAAGGGCGTGCATATTGTTAAGAATTCGGCGATATACAGCGGAGCCACGAGCCTTATGACCTCCGCCTTTGATGCCTTCAGCCAGTGGCGCCAGACTGGAAACGTGGACTGGAAGAAGAACGGCAAGCGGGCTGCCATAGTGGCTGCCCTCACCATCCCGTTAATCGGCGCCGGGATGTTCGCCGGCACCAAAACCAAGATTTTTGGCGATGATGCTCCAGTTGTCAGCAGGACGATTCAACAAGATGATGTCCATTTTAGCATTAATAAACCGAAAGCTGATGGCGGGGATGTTAAGACGGATGTGGAAGTGCCTGCGCTGGAGAGGCCGGTGGCTGGGGATAGTAAAGGGGTTAATTTACGGATTAAGGGTACGGGTAAAGTATATCCAACTAGACAAATAGATTCAGTAACAGAAGCACATATAATTGATAGAGTGAAGGAACTAAGAGGGAAATTATCGAGTAAATATAAGAAGTCTGGTAATTTTGCTCTTGCAGAGGTGGATGTTAATAGTTTAAATAAAAAGGAGTTTTATGCTTCGAGTAAAATAGATGAATTTAAAGGGGATTTAGAAGAAAAAGTTCCTGAAATTTCATTGAAACCAAATGAGCCAATTTTTGAGGCAACTCTAGCACCTGGTAAAGATGGAAAACCTTTTATGCGAGATTCTGACACTGAGTATAAGATTTTGAATGAAATTGCTTTAAAACTGGGTGATGATGTAAATGCTACTGGTAAAATTAAGTTATTCACAGAACTAGATACGTGTGACAGTTGTAGCAAAGTAATAGCTGAATTTGCTAATAAATATAAGAATATTGAATTGGAAGTTATTCACAATAACGGTGAAAGACTTAAACCATAAAAGAGGAGTGATATCTTGGAAGACTGGGAATATAATGAAATATTTGAGGCTATTAATGAAGACTACAATGATTATTTAAAATTAAATAGAGGACATGAATATGCAATAGCAAGAACTGTTAATGATTATATAAATCTTGGAAAGATAGAAGACTTTATTGTTGATACTGCTATAGGCGAAATATTGTTATCCAAAAATAAGGTCTTTATTGGATATGTTGAAGGGATAACAAAGAGATTAAGTATGTTTAAAGATTTAGATGCTACAAGTGAACTGACACATGAAGAAATAGCAGACTTGACTAATAGGATAGAGAAAGTACTAGATGGTCTTAGTAAGGTTGAGATAGATTATAACCCTTATTCCGAGTAGTAATTTGCGAAGTTGTGATGATTAAATTAATTAAAAGCACTTGATTTCCTTTTTAGGGCATTAGGTGCTTTTTATGTGATATTTATGCTTTGGACAAAATAAAAATGTCTAAAATAAATTCATAGCTCATAAAGGTTGTACCATCAAGGCATTCTGTTTTAATACTTGGTTTGTGAAAATAATAATGATAAATAGGTGAGATGACATTTTACATGCCGAGAGGACTTATGTTACTGCCAAACACACAAACTAATGAAAATGACAAAGCTCGTAATGCTAAAGGTGGTAATGTTATAGATACATAAAGCTAGTGAATAAAAAGAAAGTGAGGATTTATGAGTGAGACAAAAGGAAAATGATTTACTTTAAAATCGAAAGCTCATGATGGTTGTACCATCAAGGAGTATCGGTTTAATACTTTGCGGAACTGAATAAGAAAGAGTAATGGGCGAGATGACATTTTACATGGCAGGGGTTGTTATAATAAGGAATGGCTGACAAACTAACGAGATTGACAAAGCACGTGGCGATAAACAAGAGGTAACGTTAAAGGACGTTCTTTTACTGCCTTTGGCATATAAATTTTGTGTTGTATTTTAACTAGAGACGGTCGTATAATACTCGCTATTCGTTTAAAAAGCGTTACATAAATTTTAATTTTCGTAACGGGAGGGTGAAAAGTTGAACGTTGTTGGGTATATACGAGTCTCCACTCAAGGGCAGGCAAGAGATGGATATAGTTTGAAATAACAGGGTTAAATTATGGCCAACTTATGTTGAGGATGTTATTTCACCGAAGACCGGTGAACCTTTTCTAAGCATTAATAAGACGAAAACTGTACACATACATACGAGAATGAAGCTCCTACTTAAAAGTTTTGGTATTGGTTGATCCAAATTTCAGAAGAGAAATAATTGAAAAGGACGATAATTAGCAATTGAGTTACAAAAACAGATTGATGATTTTGTTAATAGAAATGAAAGGAGGATAAACAGAGTTTCCTTAGAAAATATAGCAAGAATGTTGAAATAGTTAACCATAGTCAAATTAAGAAGCTAGACTCGGGTGCATTACCAGTTAATTGGTTAAATACTGTAATGGAAGATGATGATAGAAAAAGGGTGGAGAGAGCATTAGAACTTTGGGAGAACCTCGTTTCAATTGATCTAAGAAACACAATTTCCTATTTGAAGGAAAACCTTATAAATGTTGAATTATTAAAAAGTAATAATAAATACTCGATTTTGTATAGTGTGCGGATGGGAGATGGAGATATAGGCTATTATGAAGGAGGTATACCTAACGTTAATTTTGATAATGCTGCATTAGAAGCTAAATGGTCCAAAATACCTCGATCCATTAAGAATTTCTATGAAAATCTTCATGACGGTTTTTATTACTATGCGAGTAGAGCCATGGGGCTAGTAGCTCTGGAAGATGTTACTTTCTTTGAAGACGATGAGTGGGGTATTATCGAGGAGTTAGAAGAGCCTATACAAATTAACTTGAAAACTACTTTTGGTTTTTTTAAAAGTGGCATGGGCGGATATGTGGCGATAGATTATAAAAATGATGAAAATGACAATGCTACTTTATGGTTTACGGATGACCAACCAAAATATAATGTTAACTTTTGGGACATAGTAGATGAATGGTTAGTTATTGGGTTTGAATAGATTTCTAGAAGATGATAAATTTGTTTAAAATTGAAGAACGTGCCAAATTAAAGTAAGATAACAGCTCTACCTTGATTGGTTATATGCCTTTCAAGGTTTTTTGGTTAACAGGATTTATAAAAAATCCTTCACCCCCTGTTAGCATTAATAAACCGAAAGCTGATGGCAGGGATGTTAAGACGGATGTGGAAGTGCCTGCGCTTGAGAGGCCGGTGGCTGGGGATAGTAAAGGGGTTAATCTTCGAGGTGAGGGTACGCTTAATCCTAATGAAATCAGATTTAGCCGGAATTCTGTAAATGGTTCTCAAGAAATAATTGAAGGTATGGCTAAAAATGGGTGGGTAGGAGATCCAATTGATGTTGTTAGGATGTCTGATGGTGGCCTTACGACTATAGATAATACTCGTGTTGTTGCAGCTAGAGCTGCTGGAATTGACGTTTAGGCAGTTGTTCGTAATGCTGATGACCTATTACCTGAACACTTAATTGAAAGATTCACTACAAAGAAAGGTGTGCCAACTACATGGGGTGAAGCGATAGAATCGAGAATTGGTAAGCAAAATTCAGGCTTTAGAACAAACAACCCATATGGCTCATTTGAAATGGAGAAGATAAAATGATAAAGAAGATACCAGCAGAGTTTTTTGAGAAAGGATTCAAATATCCAGAATCATATACCAAAATTATTGAGTTGAATTTAGTTGACTTTGATTACTGGTATATTATGAGTGAAGAACAAGCCTTAAAGAGATTAGCAGGTTTAAGGCAAAGATATCCTGAAAGATATTTAGTACCGTTCGCTAGAAGAGACGACAATGATGATATTGCTTGTTTTGATTTAAGTGAGCCTGAAAAGGTTCAAATAATTCATGACTTTGCATCTAGTGGCTATGAACAGAGGAGAACTTATGAAGATTTATGGGAATGGCTACAAGAAGCAGTTAATGAGCTTATAGAGAGTAACAGATAATCAATACTGGGGTGATAACTATTAACTATCGAGAGTTGAGTAAAGAAGTATCTTATGCATTAAGACATGCACCTTCCGAATATGGCTTGTCTTTAGACGAAAATGGGTGGGTGGAACTTCTTAAAGCACTAAAAGAAAATAATAAATGGGCATCTATTGAGCTTAATATGGTCATACAATACCTTCGCCTATAAAAAAAGAAATAGCCGAGCCTCCAGAGTATTTATATCATGGAACAGCTAGGAGGTTTGTCGAGTCGATTAAGGAAAAAGGATTGTTATCACAAGAAAGTCAATATGTTCATTTGTCTGTAGATGAAGATACTGCTTATGAAGTAGGAAAGAGAAGAGATGAAAAACCTGTTATATTAAGAATTAAAGCTAAACTAGCATTTATGAATGGTGTTTCCTTTTACAAGGGAAATGATGAGGTTTGGTTATCGAATTCAATTAATAGTGAATATATTGAATTCAATTAAATTAAGCGTTATATAGTTACAATTCAAAGAAGAAGAATTTAATGAAATTGAAGAATTGGTTTTTATTGGGGGAAAATTAACATTTCAAAATGCATCTAAAGTAATTGGGAACGGAAAGTTAAAGTTGTAGACTATATATTTGAGGGTTAATGGAGTCTACCAATAATTAGTAGCTTGAAGGGCTATTGATATGCTCCCCTTCAGGCAATAGTTTATTTTTCATCTGTCTACCTGAAGGGGAGCATATCGCTATACGCCTTTATTAAATCTGATATTTGAATCAAAGACTCAAGATGATATCAGATGTTTATATAGAAAATTTGTAAATAATTATATCCTTCTATTTTTGACCTTGAAACTTTATCAAGGTCATTTTTGTTATTGTTTAGGTGATACGGAGTGTCGAATAAACCGCTTGTTAATAATAGAATAGAGATAACACTTGTAATCCCTATTTGATGTTTTATCAAATTATAGAGTAGGTACAGCTACTTTAAAACGTATGTCCTATAAAAGAATATAATTTTAATCCCTCATGGAAGTGGTACTGTTCACTCAAAAATTTCAGCTCACTACTCATCAAAATTTGACTATACAGATGGTTTAACTGTTCGTGACTGGCTTGCGAATCAATCATTTGAGGATCAATTTATATATGGAAAAGAACTTCTTGAAGAATTTGGAGATGTGACTGCTACAAGTAAGGGATGGGTGTTTACAGAATTTAAATAATAAAGGAGAGGAATTATTAAAATGGATGAAAGAGCGGCTAAGTTTGGTGAAATTGCAATGAAAAGGTGGGAATACCTTAACATTGAGGATAGCACCAAAGGAAATAAATGTTACGATGAGCTACTCACTATTGCAATAGAACTTCGAAATGAAGGTAACCTTCATGAACTTGATGGACTATTGGATAGTGAAAATGAAGGTGTTCAATTTGAAGCAGCAACTAAACTATTGACACTTAACTTTGAAAAGGCAGAAAAGACTTTAGAAAAATTGACTGATAAAAAAGGTATCTTACCTTTTTCAGCTAAAATGACTCTTAGACAATGGAGAGCGGGTAATCTTAAATTTTAGGATTCCATGCTCTTAATCATCTAGAATATCCTTATAATGAAGTAGAGTTAGAGGCAAGGGAGATCAATGGAAAGAAGTATGTGGTTGATTCTTATGTTCCAGGTGAGGAAATTGTTTAGAGGAAATTTACCCAATTGTCTGAAGTAAAAGAAACGACGGCATTAGGTTATTAAAGTGAGTTTACTAAGAAGTATTCTTCAGGTTAAAAAATTACCTCTGGTAAATTTAACCTGAATGCTTTGAAGGTAGTCGACTGGAGGGAGAATTAATTTTGGAAGTGCCTGTACAAACCAAGCCAGTTCCCCAAAAAATCATTAATGGGGGGTGTACAATTATGGGAATTTACTATTGTGATAAGTGGTCTAATACAAAAAATAAACCTTGGAATATAATTGATGAAGATACAGCAAAGACACTTCATGAAAATAGTGATCCATATACTGCTGTTTTAAGTGATGGAGATCAGCCAAGGTATCTAGTAAATGTCACTGATAAATGGGTATCGATAAGTTTTATGAATGATTATGGTCGCAAATATTTAAACTACGATTTTATAGTTAAAGAAGATAATAGGATATTCCTTAGGACAATAATGTATTGGGAGTATGAAGGAGATACACAATTAAAAAGTATGATTTTAGGCTATAAAGAAAATGGTCATATTGCAATGGAACAAAGAGATTCTAAAACTGGAGAAGTAGAAGAACGAGAGACAAAAGATGATGTGACTAGAAACTGGGATATATTCCCTGAGTTTGGCCAATACTTATATTTGTGCATAGAAGAGAGATAATTTATTTGAAAATCGATAGTTCATATGAGGTTAATGATGGAATTCTTATTGGACTACGAATATTAATATATGTAATAAACTAAAGCAAATGAACTGGCAAGTTTTAAAGGTATTACTTGTCATGATATATAAACTTACTCTACAACGTGTAAATAATGTATGTGCCATTGCTAGTCCACCAGTTAGAAAAATCCTACAAGATTTTCTTTCAGAAATACATCTTGATAGTTAGTTTTTAACATTCCATAGTTACAAGACTAAAATTAATAATACCGAACAATTTTACAAAAGTGGTAAAAATATAGAACTGCCTGTTTGGAATAGAGGCGGCAGAGCAGCAGAGGAGTTATGGGAAAGGTGGCTAGCTAAATGGAATTTGGTGAAAACTCTCAATTAGTAGAAGAAGTAATGGATTTTATTCGGAATAATAAGATGTTCAATTATAATAACTTTCATGTAAATAACTTAGAGGTAATAAAAGATTTCAATGAAGCTCAAAATCGTGCCTGGTCTCATGATTCAAGTGAAGTTGATACTGTATGGGAATATGTAAAATCACAAGAAGCAGCAAGTATTGTCGAAAAGGTTTATGACCTGGAATTAGTAACTCAGCAAGATGAATTATATGATTTTTTTAGTGACCATGACAATTACTCGAATGACTATCTCCCATTTAATTATTTTGATATCAACGAGGAAGTAGTAGGAGACCTCACCATGTGTGCTTTAAATCGATTAGTTAATGGGGAATCAGATAACTTTTATGGGAAAATCTTCGAAGTTTATAAGCAAGGAGGTTGGCCTTGCGGGTGGAAGGGGATATACCCTATTGGTGAAATTATTGTGTATGTACCTTAAGTAAAGAAAATTACAAACCTTAATTGGCAAAAGTGCCTTTCAAGGTTTATTTTTTTAGGGGCTACCTAGTGCCGAATGCATTGCTAGTTAATAGTATTCTTTCCAATTTTACCATGGGAGCTGTGCTGGGGCCGCTCTAGGGCAAGCTCTTTAAGAGCATTGGACCGGAAAACCTCATGAAAGGCCCAGGATTGCAGGCCTCACAGCGAAGCTTTTAAAGAAGCCGTTCAGCCGCAAGCTTGCTAGCCAGATCAACAAGGGCGTGCATATTGTTAAGAATTCGGCGATATACAGCGGAGCCACGAGCCTTATGACCTCCGCCTTTGATGCCTTCAGCCAGTGGCGCCAGACTTTTAGATAACTTTGGTAATCAAGTTAAGGATATTAATCAAGCTGTTACTAAAACGTCTCATCCTGATATTTCAGGAATTTATGAGGTGAAATATAAGCTTCCTGTTTATGATGGATTGAGTAAAGAAAATGGTGGAAAAGGTAACTTTACTGGACAGTGGAAAGAGTATAGGAATCCTAAGACAGTATATGACCCAAAGGTTTTTTCTGATGAACAGATATTAAAATTGGGTAGGGAAGCAATGGAAGAAGGTATTAGTAATAATAGGATAATTCAAGGTGGAGATAGGTCACCAAGTGATATGGTAGAAGGGTATGTCAATGTAAATGGGAAACAATTGAAATTTATGGGCTTTAAAGACAAAAATACAGGTGAGATTTCGAATTTCTTCCCAGTTTTAGATTAAATGATAAAGGAGTGTTTGTTATGAGCGAGGAAGTTTTTATTATTGAAGAATTTTCAGAAAAAGTTGAGTTGATGCGTCTATATTACAAAATAATAGGTGATGGGAAGTTTATAGAAGCGATTGAAAATTTCAAAAACAAACAAGGTTTTGGGATTGATCCAGTATGTTGTATTTTTGCAAATGAATATCAGACAGGAGAAGAGGGATACTTTGGTGAAACTGGTGTTAACTTCAGTATACAACCTCCTATGGCTGAAGTTGAGGAAAATGCTATTGTAGATGAAAATGTATTTTTCAATATTTAACAGAGGCTGGGGAAGACTATTTAACAAGACGACCTCAAGATCGAACAAGAGTTGAAGTTTCCTTAAAAGAACTAAAAGAAATATTAAATTTATCATAATTTAAGATGGAGAAGAAATAGATATTTCAAGCCACATTTACCAGATTTTAGATTAATCAAAAGTACTAGTATATAGGTGAGAAGAAGTATTATTTGGGTTAATGTTGCTGCCCTCACCCGCTGAATGGAGCCGGGATGTTCGCCGGTACAAAAGCGAAGATCTTTGGCGATGATGCTCCAGTCATCAGCAGGTCGATTCAGAATAATGACGTGCATGTTAGCATTAATAAGCCGAAAGCTGATGGCGGGGATGTTAAGACGGATGTGGAAGTGCCTGCGCTTGAGAGGCCGGTGGCTGGGGATAGTAAAGGGGTTAATTTACGGATTAAGGGTACGGGTAAAGTATATCCAACTAGACAAATAGATTCAGTAACAGAAGTACATATAATTGATAGAGTGAAGGAACTAAGAGGGAAATTATCGAGTAAATATAAGAAGTCTGGTAATTTTGCTCTTGCAGAGGTGGATGTTAATAGTTTAAATAAAAAGGAGTTTTATGCTTCGAGTAAAATAGATGAATTTAAAAGGGATTTAGAAGAAAAAGTTCCTGAAATTTTATTAAATCCAAATGAGCCAATGGTCAAGAGGAGGAATAGGATGAGAAAGTTTACTGAGATAATTGAAAGATTTGAGCAAAACTTAGTTAGAGATGGTCAAGTGTCTAATGAAGCTAAACAGGCATTTGGCCAAGCTAGTCTTGATGACCTAAATTATATTACTAGGTTGTATGAGACATTTACTAAGTGGTCTGCTTTTTATAAGGAAAATGATTTAGAAAATTTGAAATCATATGTAATTCCAGAAACTATAGTAACTTTTTATCGGGATTATGAGCCTCAAAACTTACCTGGTTTAAGTGGTGGGATAAGATTATTGGGACTAGAACAAATTAAAGAAGAGAATGCATCTGCTGTACCTAGTATGTTTTTGGTAAAATTTGGTTTATTAACTGTTGCTACAACTATAGGTGGTAATGTAATTTGTTTAGACTTAAATGCGATAAAGAATGATGAACCTAGGGTATTAATAGCAGACCATTCCTTTTGTTCTTACAATGATGACTTAGATGTTGTAGAGTGTGTAATTGTTCCAGATGATATAGCTGACAATTATTCAGATGATGAACCTATAGTATTAAATTACGATTTAATCAAAAGTTGCCTTCCACAGGTTGCAGATTCGTTTAGTGACTTTTTAATTAAGCTAGCAAATGAAGAATATGTGAATATTGAAAATGAATACTTGTAGGCATATTCGATAAGAGGTAGTAGCTTCATCTAATACCTGTATTATTCAACCTTGATTGGCTAAATGCCTTTCAAGGTTTTTTACTTTAATTTATATTAATTCAGTTGTTATTTGAGCGAGACAATAAAAAATGATTTGTTTGAGAATCGAAAGCACATGATGGTTGTACCATCATGGAGTATTATTTTAATACTCGGATAGTAAGAAAAGTACGATAATTAGGCGAGATGACATTTTATATGGTAGGGGTAGTATGACATGGATTGGCTAACAAACTAACGACAATGACAAAGCTCGTGGCGATAACCAATGGGTAACGTAAAGAGGTGCTGTTTTATTGTATAAGAAAATTAACTTATGGTTGTATTTTAACTAGAGACGGTCGTATAACACTCGCTATTAGTTAAAAAAGCGTTACATAAATTATAATTTTCGTAACGGGAGGGGGAAAAATGGAACGTTGATGGGTATATTCTAGTTTTGTTTAGGGACAAGCCAATAATAGATACAGCTTGAAATATCAAGAAAATAAAATTAAAGCATATAGAAAGTAAACCAGGTTATTGAAGACAAGGAATTAGGGGGCAAGCTTGTATGAAGTCGCCTACTCGTTCCTCCATGGAAGCCTGCATTACCTCGTACAGGCGACAGCAGCCTATTAAAAGAAGCCGTTCAGCCGCAAGCTCGCCAGCCAGATCAACAAGGGCGTGCATATTGTTAAGAATTCGGCGATATACAGTGGAGCCACGAGCCTTATGACCTCCGCCTTTGATGCCTTCAGCCAGTGGCGCCAGAATGGAAACGTGGACTGGAAGAAGAACGGCAAGCGGGCAGCCATCGTTGCTGCCCTCACCATCCCGTTAATCGGCGCCGGGATGTTCGCGGGTACCAAAACCAAGATATTTGGCGATGATGCTCCAGTTGTCAGCAGGACGATTCAACAAGATGATGTCCATTTTAGCATTAATAAACCGAAAGCTGATGGCGGGGATGTTAAGACGGATGTGCAAGTGCCTGCGCTTGAGAGGCCGGTGGCTGGGGATAGTAAAGGGGTTAATTTACGGATTAAGGATACGGGTAAATATACTGGAGGAAGAAAACAGAAAGAATTAGATGATTTGGCAGGAGATCCATCGCATGGTGGTAAAATTAGGGATCAGGGTTTGAAAGAAAGAGAGATAGGGCTCGATTTGGAGCAACAAGGTAAGTTAGGGAAGATTATACGTGATCCACAAGGCAATGGTGGGGCAGAATTTATTGATACAACAAATAATACTAAATGGGACGTTAAAAGCTTCGTCTCTTATCCGAATGGTCATACATCACCTAAGAAAGGGGCATTTACAGTAAGTAACGGGATGAAAGGTATTAATAAAGAACTTGAAAAAAATTATAATGTAATTGTGGATGTAAGGGACATGATTCCTGAACATGTTGAACAATTAAAAGAGGCAATAGAGAAAGCTGGAGTATCAAATAGGATTATTTGGTATCCATAAGGGAGGTTAGTATGAATACTGATATCAGAGAAATTATCGTTCAATTAGAGTCGCACCGTCTTTGGATTGAAACTATTGGTGAACAAGGAGAAAAACTAGGTATAGATGAGATTGATTTGCGAAATGTGGATTTGTCCCCGTATCCACTAGACCAAGCGTATATAACAGATTGTATCTTTGATGGCATGGATTTAAATAACAAGGATATCTCGTCATCTTTACTATGTTCATCAACTTTTATATCTGCAAATTTAGAAGGAGCAGATTTTGGAAAATCTAATGTCTCGTATGTAGACTTCACAAATGCCAATATTAAAGCTGCTAGACTTGCTGATAGTGAATGTATTGAAACCGTGTTTGCTAAAGCAGATTTATCAGACGCTAATTTAGTAGCTGGTCTTTTTGATGAGGCGGATTTTCGTAATGCAGTTTTATTAAATGCCGATATACGGTTAGCAACGTTTGAAAATGTATTGCTAAACGGAGCTATATTAACTGGCATTCGTGGAATAGAAGAGGCTTTTATAAAAAGTATCAATATAGGAACTGCAGAAAAACCAATAATTTTAATGGGTGAAGAAGCTAGGAAATGGTTACAAAATAAAAGTTTGAACATTGAGTAGAATTTAAGAATACACTAAGCGATAAGCAAATTCTATTCACAACTTCGCTTCATAAACTTTCAAAAGGTTTATTCCAACTTGGCTATGAGTTAGGAATAAACTTTTTTTCATATAAAGAAATCAAAGGAGAAAATAAATCATGGCAAAAAATCTCAAGCGATAGGAATGGACCTAATGAACAATAATTGTTTGAGAATTGAGAGCTCATGAAGGCTGGACCATCAAGGAGTGTTCTGTAAACAGTGGTCTAGGCAGAAAAGTGTGAGAATTAGGTGAGATGACATTTTACATGCAGGAGATAGTGTTGTATGAAATAGTGACTAAATAAACGAAAATAACAAAGCTCGTGGCGATAAACAAGGATATAAATAGTTTTTTAATTGTGTATAGTTAAAGAAATCCTTGAATTTGAATTAATAACTCATGAAGGCTAGACCATCAAGGAGTGCTATTTTAACAATTAAGCAATAAGAGCGAGAAGAGGCGAGATGACATTTTACTTACAAGGACCACTTTTATGGATGTCGTAAGCAACAAACACACGAGATTAAACAAGCTAAAGGGTTTAAACGTTACACTTGCCAAGTAGTAAAAAGATGTCATACTGTCGATATAAAAATAACTTATAAAACTCTCAAATATATTAATAAACTTAGAAAATTTATAAACTTAAAGCACTTGATTGTCTATAACAGGCGACAAGTGCTTTTTCATGTTTAAATATGTAAATTGAAAAGATTACGATTATTTAATTAGTGTACTAAGTGGTTTAAAGAGTGGGGAATATCAATGGATGAAATAAAAGAAATGAGAACTTTAACAAAAGATGTAAAATTTATTAATCCACCTGGTGCACATGGTGGAGAAGGTTCTACGGTAGCCCATAATCAAATTCTACGAATAATAGATACATCAAAAGATTATGATACCTTTGTAAAAAGATTAAATAATTGGGCAGAAGATAGATTGGAGAGAGGGAAAATGGGGTTACCAATTGAATTAAGGAGGTAGTAAAATTATGCATTACTATGTATCAATGTGGATTGGGAATTTTGGCAGCAAGGAAGAGTTAATGAATTATACAAATATTGAATATACAGAAGATGGAGACAGTATTTCTTCAGTTTTCGAAAAAGACTTTAACTTAGATTATTATGATCGCGATTTAGTAGAAAAAAATGGATTAGTAAATCGACAAATAGTGTGAAGGATTTATTAGATGGATTTTCTTACTCTGATCAATTTTTAGAACAATTTTCTACTATAAACTATAATGAAGAATTTAATTCTGCGTCTCAACTAAGGGCGGCGCAAGAGATGAATATAGTTTGAGAGATCATGGTCAAAAATGGCCAACTTATACTGAGGATGTTATTTCAACGAAGACCGGTGAACCAATTCGAAGAAAAGGAGATAAATACGATGCCCATCATATAATTGAGAATAGTTTCCAAGAAGAACATGGATGGTGGAATATACATCCTGCTAAATTTCCGAATGAACATCAATCAGGAATCCACGGTACCGGCTCACCAGCAAATGAATTATTTAAAGGAGGAAAGTAATTTATGCGATTTGATTTTATTAAAAATCAAGTTGGTAATCAATTCTTCCCTGTAAGTGAAAAAGAAATTGAGGAAGTTGAATCCACCTTGGGATTGAAATTTCCTTACGACTTGAAAGAATTCCTTGTAGAAGTTGGTTATGGTTTTCTTAGAAAATCTGAATATAATATCAATCGGATTATGGGACCAGCTTCTATAAGAGATGCCAGATTAAAAGTTAATGATTTTGAATTTTATCCCGATATAGAGGTATATGAAGAACTTGAAGAGGGAAAAATAATTTTCTTCGAAGCAAATGAAAGTGCATTGTTACTAATTGACTTGAGTGAAGGAAAAGATAATTCAATTTATTATGACGAGATAAAAATTGCTGATTCTTTAATGGAATTCCTAGTGAAATTAATGGACGACGACAAATATTATATTAATATGGAGTAGATTTAGCTGAAAGAACGGCGTTATTTTTAAGGTTATATAAAAAATGTTCATATAACTATCCAATCTTTAGGGCTTCAGTTTATATAACACCACGGTGATGAATCATATGGTTACACTCGAGAATGAGTATAATAATAATTTTTTGTTGTAGAACAATGATTTGGATGCAAATAATAAAAGTGAGACAAAAATAAAGATTAGGGTGCTCATGTTGGTTGTAGGCTGGTACTCTTGGAAAAGGGCTGCCAGTAAATACACCGTTTGAAGGAGAAAAAAATAATGGGCTATGAATTTATTAAGGCAAACGAAGAAAATAGTTTTTTTCCAGTGACTGAGAATGAAATAAAACAGGTGGAGAAGGAACTCAATTTAAAGATTCCTAAGGATTTAGTTGATTTTTATAAAGAAGTTGGCTACGGGTTTATAAAAGGTTCAGAGTTTAATATTAATCGAATCATGGACCCTTATTCCGTAAGAGATTTTCGGCAAAGAGTTAATGACTTTGAGTTTTATCCCGACATAGAAATCTATGATCAATTTGAAAATAACAAATTAATATTTTTTGAAGGGAGTGAATCGGCCTTGATGTCGATCGAATTGAATGAAGAGGAATGTAGTCCGGTTTACTATTATGATATTCAAATTGCAACTTCTCTTAAAGAATTCTTAAGAAAAATAGAAGGAAATGATAAATTCTACTTGGAGTTTCTAATTGATTAAAAACTCTTACCTTGATGGGCTAAATGCCCTTCAAGGTTTCTTTTTTGAGGAGGTACCTAGGGCTGAATGAACGTTAGTTTATTGCAAAATATAGATTGATCATTGCAAGCCTGGGGCCGCTCGGGGCCAAGCTTTTCAGGAGCATTGGACCGGCAAACCTCATGAAAGGCCCCGGCAACTGGATTGCCGGCCTCACAGCAAAGCTTTTAAAGAAGCCGTTCAGCCGCAAGCTTGCCAGCCAGATCAACAAGGGCGTGCATATTGTTAAGAATTCGGCGATATACAGCGGAGCCACGAGCCTTATGACCTCCGCCTTTGATGCCTTCAGCCAGTGGCGCCAGACTGGGAACGTGGACTGGAAGAAGAACGGCAAGCGGGCTGCCATAGTGGCTGCCCTCACCATCCCGTTAATCGGCGCCGGGATGTTCGCCGGCACCAAAACCAAGATTTTTGGCGATGATGCTCCAGTTGTCAGCAGGACGATTCAACAAGATGATGTCCATTTTAGCATTAATAAACCGAAAGCTGATGGCGGGGATGTTAAGACGGATGTGCAAGTGCCTGCGCTGGAGAGGCCGGTGGCTGGGGATAGTAAAGGGGTTAATTTACGGGTACGGGTAATATAAAGCATTTGGACGATGTACCAAGAATAAAAGAAGTTAAAGTAAATTTTAAAAGAAATAATAAACATGACTCCGAGGAGTTTGCAAGACAATTGAAAGACTAAGAAAAAGGAATGAATGAATTAACGATTGACGAGTATCTGAAAAATAGAGACAGATATATTGCTGAAGGTAGAGCAATAGAAGGAAATGCAGCTCAAAAAATGGCTAGACAAGAAGCACTTAAAGATAAAATTGCTGAACTGCGAAAACAAGGACTTTCCAGAGCAGATGCGACAAAGCAAGCTTCAGAATGGCTGGAAACAAAAGCAGCACTTCATAATCCAGATCAAATAGCTGGAGGAATAGCAGACACTATTGGAGGTATGGGGGATAAAAGAGTAAATTCCTCGATAGGTTCACAATGGAAATATAGAATTGATATTGTTGATGAGCAAATTAGGGAAATTGCAAAGAATATGTCACCTGAACAGCTAAAGAATACTTATTTAAATGTGAAATTAACTCAATAATCAAAGGAGGGTATGTTAATTGGAAACTATATTTAGCGATTTTATTAAACATGAAACAGTTGATGAAAATGTTATTTTAAAATATAAGGATAAAATTCCTGAAGAATTGATAGAAACATGGGTAAAATATGGGTTTGGTACTTTCGCAAATGACTTTTTAAAAGTTATTAATCCAGACGATTATTTAGGTATTTTAGAGAGAAGTTATCTAAGGTATGAGCAGGCCATTCCTATTTTTACAACCGCAATGGGTGATATTATAGTATGGGAAAAAGATAAGTATGTAAATTTATTAAACTTTAGGAAAGGATATGTTAATGTTGTTTCATCCGGATTTGAATTCTTTTTTGATGACTTAAAAGATAATGACTTTATGAATGATGAATTAATGTGGCAGCCTTATCCTGAAGCGATTAGTGAATACAGTGCCCCTAACTATGACGAGTGTTTTGGATACACACCTCTATTAGGTTTAGGTGGAGCAGAAAAAGTAGAGAATCTAAAAAAAGTCAAACTGAAGGAGCATATTCTTATTATTACTGAATTTATGGGACCAGTTCAGTAATATTCGGGAGTATGTTATAGAATTACCATAAGCACTTGATTGCCTTATTAGGAATCAGGTGTTTTGGTTTTTTTATAAATCTTAACTTTGAGATGTTGGATATTACTATACAGAAATTCATAGTTCATGAAGGCAGTACCATCATGGAGTATTGGTTTTATATTCGGATTTTGTAAGAAGTACGATAAACACTGCAAAACCCGCAAACTTTAAACAATGACAAAGATCGTAATGCTAAAGGTGGTAACGATAAGGATACATAAAGATAGTAAATAAAAAAAAGTGAGGATTTTTTTGGGGAGACAAAAAGAAAATGATTTAATTGAAAATCGAAAGCTCATGATGGTTGTGCCATCAAAGAGTATCGTTTTAATACTTTACGGAAAATGAATTGGATAGGCGATATTAAAGTTGGAGTGATATTAAAATCTTAGATAGTATAACTGATATTGGTAATTCTCCTCCACTAATTATTAGAGATAGAGATGGAGCAACTTTCCTGTAAACGCTAAAATAAAAGTTGACCACTTTAGCGGTTTTCGCTAACCAAAAAGTTGACCACCCTTAACACCCATCCCTTATCATAAGTTTGTCGAGAACTGTATGATTTGGGAGGAAAAAGGATGT